>SVEO01000018.1 GCA_015057275.1 Lachnospiraceae bacterium
TACAATGAAAAACGAATTAAAGAGAAACTTGGCTGGATGAGTCCTGTCGAATACAGACTATCCGCTATGGCTGCATAAAAATAGCGTAGCAGCCATTAAACTGCTACGCTTAAAAAGTCTAACTTTTGGGGGTCACCTCAGATTTTATTTTATCATAGAAGACCTTCGAAATCTTCAATTTACAGAAAAACTTTCACAGTCTCATTTGATATTAGAGTTAGATGCGGGGGTGTATTCTCATAAATTTACAGATTTTTTTCATAGAGTCGATGATTGACAATGTGTGATTTGTCATAGTCTCAGCAAGCGCGATTAAAGTTTCAAAGATAAGTGTATCTATTTTAGCATCATTTACTCTAAAAATTATAATGTGTCTACGGCACACCAACAGCCGGCGGCTTTGCCGCCGGTTTTCTGTTCCCTGTGCATTTCTCTAATAGTAGATATGCTACATCAATTTTAGAGTCTGAGATTTTTCAGACCTTCTTTTATTACTCTCGTCGTTTCCACAATCAGACGGACTTCAGCATCGCTGCAATCCTCTAAAATCATCGCATATTCCATCATCATGATATTTTTCGACAGAAACAAAGAGTCACATACTAAAACATTGAGGGAAACGCCCAGTGCATTGGCAATCCACACCAGCACATCCAAGCTGGGGCTGGAATTTGCACCTTCGATGTTATTAATATGTGACTTTGACACGCCGGAAAGCATGCTTAGCTTTTCGGCACTCAGCCCACGTTCTTAGCGGTACCTTCGAATGTTCGCTCCCAAACTGCGGTAATTCACGGATTTTCTCATTTTTACTCCATTCCGATTATTTCAGAATCTGTATGATTTTAAGCGCCCGTTCCTTTGTTGCATTGTCACAATCCCGCAATTCATTCAGGACAATTAAATCCAGCGTGGAGGAAATATCATCATATTCATCGTGCAAGACATAATCAACCGTAGTATTCATGGCATTGCAGACACGAATCAGGGTACTCAAAGAAATTTTAACACGATTATTCTCAATGTTGCTGATATGACTGGTATTTACCTCCGATAAATTTGCAACATATTCCTGCGTCAGATTCTTCGAAAGACGAATTTCCTTTAAACGTTCACCAATATGCTTAAAATCGATTTCACTCATAGTAGACCTCTTTCTTGAAGCATCCTAGTGCTTCTTACTATAATATGTTGCTTTAATTGTAATATTTATTTAGCTACAGAGTAATTATGTAAAACTATAAAATTGTTAGCAACAAGTTATGGTGTAGACTTGGAAGAGTTAAATTAATGGTGTGTAGTGCGTATGCTAATTTTGCATTTTATATGTGCATATGTTTTCATTTTACCGGGAGCTTTTACGAACAGTCCAAAACTCACAATAGTAGAAAACAACAAAGTCAAGAAGTTGGTTCTAAATGCGGTAAAGGATCGTTGTTCCGCTTTGTATGATATAGAGCCGTCAGAAATATACGATACAACAAAAGTGAGTGGAAAATCATTCAATTAGATGAGTTCGCAGATATTGAAAAAACGTGGATTTGTTTGCTGGATCTTAATTTTATGAGTACAGCAACAAAGACAGGCGAAAACGAGTATCAAGTTATGGTGACATATATTATCCAGCTGAGTAAGATTATTATCACTTTGACGTGCAAAGAGATGCAGATAATAACTATATTATTACAGGGTTTAGAATTGATACTTAAGAACGTTAAACCGGGTGCGATTCACGCACCCGGCATTTTTTATTTCTTCTTCTCTTTTTCTTTTTTCTCTTTCTTTTCTTTTTCGTTCTCGGCTGGGGCCTGAGGGGTATATAACCGGTCAATCAGATTTTCGACAATCTGTTTTTTCGTATACACATCAAAGCTGAGCATGCAAATCAGCGCGAAAAGCTGCAGGGAATTGCGCTCGGCGGTATCTTTTACATCAGCGAAAGTCTCGCTTGATGCAGCATACTTCTTTTCCAAATCAGCGTAAAGTTCGGAACTTAGAAGTTCGCGTTTACGCACAACCTCATCGTATACCTGCGTCAGATTGAGCCCATCCGCATTGTTGAAATACGCTTCGCTCAGCGGATGCAACAGAGAGTTGATGTCATTAATAGAAAGCAGGTTTTTAAAGTAGTAGATGAAGGCGAGCATAATCACGTGCTCTTTCGTGTACTTTTTCTTTTCCGGTGAAGGCAGCAGGTTATTTTTAGCGTAATTGTTAATCATTGTCTTCGTGAGAATCTTATCGTCCTCTGTGCGCTTCATCTGCCCAAGCTGGCTCTCCATAAACGTTGTCACCTGGTCCATATAAAGATTGATATTCGGAATATCCTCCGAAGAAATCAGCTTCATTTTCTGAATAGCTTCGGAAATAATCTTTTCCACATTCTGTTCCATAACTACCTCCCTTACCGAAAAAACGCGGACAAGTATTATTTACAATCTACATGACGTAGTTTTAATTACTAAATAACAAAGATAGTATACTAGAAGTGCGAAAAAAAACAAGTATTATGCAAAAATTCTGTGAAAATAAAGCAAAAGCGGATGACTTTTGCGATTTTGTGTGCTAAAATGATAAAGAAATTTTCAAAAATCTTATATGGATGCCGGTAAGGCAGCGGAAAGGATGGTAAAACATGGGCATTATTACAAGATTTAAGGATATTATGGCGGCAAATTTCAACGCATTATTGGACCGTTGTGAAGATCCTGCAAAGATGGTAGACCAGTATTTAAGAAATCTGGAAGAGGATTTAGTGGAAGTAAAGAAGGAAACAGCTTCCGTCATCGCTGCAGAAAAGAAGGCGAAGAGAGACTTAGACGAGAATATGGAAGATATTAATAAATATCAGACATTGGCAGAACGCGCGATTATGGCAGGCAACGACGGCGATGCAAAGCAGTTCTTAACAAAGAAGGCAGAGTTGACAAAGCTTTCCGCTGATTTACAGCTTACATACAATCTTGCGAAGGATAACGCAGACAAGATGCGTCAGATGCATGACAAGCTTGTGAGCGACATCGAGCAGTTAAGAACAAGAAAAGATATGATTAAGGCAAAGGCAGCCGTAGCGAAGACACAGCAGCGTGTAAATGAGATGACTTCCAGCTATGACAGTGCGCAGGCAGGTATCGGAGCTTTCGAAAAGATGGAAGCTAAGGTGGATAAGATGTTAGACGAAGCAAATGCGATGGCAGAGTTAAACGTGGACAATGATTCCGCGGAAGCTTTGGCAGCAAAGTATGAAACACCGACCAATACCGAAATCGATGCAGAGCTGGCAGCATTGAAGGAAAAATTAGGCAAGTAATAAGGATTTTATATGAGCATATACAACACATTAAATGATATGCAGCAGGAAGCGGTTCGCCACACGGAGGGACCGCTCCTTGTTTTGGCAGGGGCAGGTTCCGGTAAAACGCGCGTTTTGACGCACCGGATTGCTTATTTGATTGAAGAAAAAGGGGTTAACCCATGGAATATCATGGCGATTACCTTTACCAATAAGGCGGCGGGCGAGATGCGCGAGCGTGTGGACCGCTTGGTGGGCTTCGGCGCAGAGCATATTTGGGTGTCGACCTTCCATTCGTCGTGCGTGCGGATTTTGCGCCGTTACATCGACCGCATTGGCTATGAGAATGATTTTACCATTTACGATGCGGATGACCAGAAAACGTTAATGAAGGAAGTCTGCAAGCAACTGAATATTGATACGAAAAAGACGAAGGAGCGGGCGTTCTTGTCGGTAATTTCACAAGCCAAGGACGCGCTTATCGGACCGCTTGCGTATGCCAAGGACCATATGTATGAGTTTGAGATGAAGCCGTATGTTGAGGCATATAAGTTGTATCAGGAGAAGTTAAAAAAGAACAATGCGCTCGACTTTGACGATTTAATTTTTAAAACGGTGGAATTATTCCGTGCGTGTCCGGATGTGTTAGAATCGTATCAGGAGCGATTCCGCTACATTATGGTCGATGAGTACCAGGATACGAACCATGCGCAGTTTGTGTTAATCAATCTGCTGGCGTCGAAGTACCGCAACATTTGTGTGGTCGGCGACGATGACCAGTCGATTTATAAATTCCGTGGCGCGGACATCCGCAACATATTGGAGTTTGAACAGGCGTTTGAGGGGGCGAAGGTTGTTAAGCTTGAGCAGAATTACCGCTCAACGCAGAACATTCTTGATACGGCCAACCAGGTCATCCGCCACAACACCGGCCGCAAGAGCAAGAAGCTGTGGACGGAGAATGCGACCGGCAAGAATATCAGTTTTATCAGTGCTTACGATGGTTACCGGGAAGCGGAAATCATCGCCTCACAGATTGAAGAAGATGTGCGAAGCCGACGGTATCAATATCAGGACATCGCCTGTTTGTATCGAACGAACGCGCAATCGCGTACGCTGGAAGAAAAATTCCTGATGCATAATATTCCGTATAAGATTGTCGGCGGTGTGAACTTCTACCAGCGCAAGGAAATTAAGGATGTGCTGGCGTATTTGAAGACGGTCGAGAGCGGCAAGGACGATGTGGCGGCGAAGCGCATTATCAATGTGCCGAAGCGAGGCATCGGTCAGGCAAGTATCGACCGCGTGCAGATTTATGCGGATGCGCGCGGACTGGGATTTTTTGAGGCGCTGGAAGAAGTGGAAAATATCGCCGGGATGAGCCGCGCAATGAACAAAATCAACGATTTTACAAAGTTGATTTCCGATGTGCGAAAGAGGATGGAGTACCTTTCCCTGACAGAGCTGGCGCGCGATATTCTGGACGAAATCGGCTATCTTGCGGATTTACAGGCCGAGGGTACGGACGAAGCGAACGGCCGTATCGAGAACATCGAGGAATTTTTGAATAAGCTGACCGACTACGAGAACAGTGCTGAGGAGCCGACACTGACCGGATTTTTGGAAGAGGTCGCGCTCGTGGCTGATATCGACAGCCTGACCGAAGAAAATCAATATGTGGTGTTGATGACCATTCACAGTGCCAAGGGTTTGGAGTTTCCGAAGGTGTATCTGACCGGCATGGAAGAAGGCCTGTTCCCGAGCTATATGACGATGATGTCTGACGACCCGGATGAGGTTGAGGAGGAGCGCAGACTTTGCTACGTGGCGATTACGCGTGCGCGCGAAGAACTGGTTGTTTCTGCGGCGAAAATGCGCACGGTGCACGGCGAGACGCGCTACAATCCGGTGTCACGTTTTGTAAAAGAAATGCCGCAACAATTGTTGGAGGAGTTTGGTGCGGAAGATGACCGTGCGCAAAATTCGTTCGTGCGCAGTACTTTGGGCGCAAGTTCGTTTGGCAGTAATACATTTAGTACAGCGAAGCCGAGTGTAGCAGCAACACCGGGTTACGATTTTGCGGGCAATTCTCCGGCGTTACGCAAAAAGGACACCACCATGTTTGACAAGCCATTTTCTGCGGTAGTGACAAAAGGTGGTGCAGTGAAAGCCGACCGGCTTGAATATGCCGAGGGAGACCGTGTAAAGCACATCAAATTCGGCGAAGGCACGGTGCTTTCCATCGTCGATGGCGGCCGTGATTTCGAAGTTACGGTCGAATTTGACAAGGCGGGGCAGAAGAAAATGATGGCCGGTTTTGCAAAATTGAAAAAAATATAAAATTTTTCATTTTAAGCATAAATAGCATGGAAAAAATTTAGAATATATGTTATAATGAATGAAATCGCTGAATCCAAGCATCTGGTAAATGCTTGCATTTACCGGAAGTTTATTTTCAGCGCAGGAAGGAACGTTAATTATGAACCGTGTAGAAGATTTTTTACATGCGATGAAGTTAGGAGAGATTTTTAAGATGCAGAACGAGAAAAAGCATAGCAAGTTAGTAATGATTTTAGCAATCGTCGGTGCAGTCGTTGCCATTGCTGCCATTGCCGCAGGTGTGTACTACTTTTTAAAGAAGAGATCCGAAATGGAAGTAGAGTTTTTTGAAGAAGAGGATTGCGATGACGACTTTTTCGTAGAAGAGGAAGCAGAGGAAGAAGTCGAAGTCATCGGGGAGGCGGCAGACAACAATGAAGTTGTTACCACAGCAGATATCGAGGAAGAATAATTTAGGGAAATGTCACAATCCCGGTATTGGGAGCTGTGGCATTTCTTTTTTGAAATAACGAGGAAGGTAATAACATGAAAAAAGGTCAAACATATACCGGTTACGTGGAGCGGGTCGATTTTCCGAATAAAGGCATCGTAAATGCAGAGGGCGAGAAAGTGACCGTCAAGGGTGTGCTCCCGCAGCAGACCGTCAAATTTATCGCATCGAAAAAGAAAAGCGGGAAATGGGAAGGGCGCTTATTGCAGGTTTTGCAGCCGGCACCGTACGAGCATAGCCGCGAAGCTGCGGCGGTTTGCCCGCACTCTGCGGATTGCGGCGGCTGTACATACCAGACCGTTCCGTACGAGGTACAGTTAGAAATTAAGAAAAATCAGGTTAAGAAAATTATCGATGGCGTCTGCAAGGAATACGAATTCGAGGGCATTTTACCGAGCCCGCTGACGGCGGATTACCGCAATAAAATGGAGTTTTCTTTCGGCGATACGTTTAAGGACGGACCGCTGGCGCTTGGTATGCATAAGAAGGGTAGTTTCCATGACATCGTAACAACGACCGACTGCCGAATTGTACACGAGGATTTTCGCAAGATTCTTGCCGCAGTACTCGAATTTTTTGCTGAGCGTGATGTGACATTCTATCACAAAATGTCTCACGTTGGATATTTGCGTCATCTGCTCGTGCGTCGTGGGGTACATTCGGGAGAAATCACGGTTAATCTCGTGACGAGCACGCAGCGTGATGCCACACAGATTGCTGCTGAGGATACAGCATTTACCGAGCTGCTTCGCAGTTTACCGCTTGAGGGAACGATTGTCGGCATCAGCCACATTTATAATGACAGTCTTGCGGATGTCGTGCAGAGCGACTGCACCGACATTTTGTACGGTACCGATTATTTTTATGAGCAGCTTTTGGGACTCAAATTCAAAATCAGCACATTCTCATTTTTCCAGACAAACTCGCTTGGTGCGGAAGTGCTCTACAGCAAAGCGCGCGAATACGTCGGCGAAACGAAAGATAAAACGATTTTCGATTTATACAGCGGCACCGGCACGATTGCCCAGATTTTGGCGCCGGTGGCGAAGAAAGTGGTCGGCGTGGAAATCGTCGAAGAAGCAGTCGAAGCTGCCAAGGTCAACGCCGCGGAAAACGGCCTTAGCAACTGTGAATTTATTGCCGGCGATGTGCTCAAAGTCATCGACAGCATCGAGGACAGGCCGGACTTCATCGTGCTTGATCCGCCGCGTGACGGCATCCACCCGAAGGCATTGGAGAAGATTATTGATTACGGCGTGGACCGCATGGTATATATTTCATGCAAGCCAACAAGCCTCGCGCGCGATTTGGTTGTACTACAGGAGCGCGGCTATCAGGTGATAAAGGTATGTGCGTGCGATATGTTCCCGGGAACACCGCATGTGGAGACAGTCTGTCTGCTGTCGAAAAAGTAGATTTTAAGTGGTAGAAAATATCACTAAAGGCAATGGAGAAAAGGAGGCGATTGTGTGATACTTGAAGATGCGAAATTATTGCTGGTTGAAAATAATATTTCTTTTGAAACAGTCGAATACAGAGATGAAAAAGAATATTGGCATCACACAATGCTCTTTCCATATACAAAAAATGCAAAATCATGCAAAGTTATAGCTATTGTTGTAAAGAGTAACAACGGAAACAAGAATATTGAGCTTCAGTTTAATGAGACTGATGCTGGCTTTGTGTTTGAAGAATTAAGATTTGGTGACTTATGCTTTGAATTTTTTGATGTTTTAGAAGAAGTTCTAGTATTGGATTTAATTTTAAAAATTAAGAAAATACAAGAGGGGAAATTGACAGTCGTTCTAGCCAACAATCTTAAGAAAAGATGTTGGATAGGAGATGCGGTGTTCGATTTAAATGATGACGATGATTTATTTGGCAAAAAGGGGTATGAAGAAGCAATGCAGAGAATCCGTAAGCCATATGGACTTTTGGGAAAATTATTTAAATCGAAAATACAATATGAAATATATGATTGGAATAGCTATCAATGTATCATCAAATAACGTGATATAGAATTGGTCGTAAAGTCGACATATTCCCTACAACAGTCGAGGTGGATATGTTTCCGACGACGTATGTTAGCAATTTCATTGCTACGACCCATGTTGAGACGGTAGTCTTGTTATCCCGACATTGATTAAGCATAAAAGTTAATATATAACTACATGAAATTCCGTATAAGGAGACTACGAATGAAAAACAAATTCAAAAAACTATCCCCAACCCTAGGTGTGCTCATTATCATCATTTTGGCATTAGCCGTCCGATTTTTTACACCGGAGAGTGAAGCTCCGGAAGCAAATAACGACAAAGTTGTAACTAAGGAACTTTCCTTTCGCAGCGATGACCAGCTCGCAGACCATTATGAAAAGCATGGGATTGAGATGGGCTTTGATTCTGCCGATGCATATCTTGAGGCTGCGAACGATGTGATTGCCGATGAAGACGCACTGCACAAGACAGAAGCCGAGGATGGCGATGATGTGTATTATTTAGAGGAGACAAACGAGTTTGTCATCGTCTCTAAGGACGGTTACATCCGCACCTATTTCTATCCGAGTGACGGACTTGACTACTATAACAGACAATAAATATTTTTTTAAAAACTAATTGCTTCATTGACTGATATCTGTTATGATATGTGCGGGCATGGGTTCTACAATTAAATTAAAGTATTGAATGGAATAGATAGGAGATATACTATGGGCGGATTTTTTGGCGTTGCGTCTAAAAACGATTGTGTATTTGATTTATTCTTTGGAACAGACTATCATTCACACCTCGGAACGAGACGTGCAGGCTTGGCAGTATACGGTAATGGCGGATTTGATCGAGCAATTCATAATATTGAGAATTCTCCGTTTCGTACGAAATTTGATAAGGACTTTGGGAAGATGTCCGGCAACATGGGAATCGGCGCGATTTCGGACTATGAACCGCAGCCATTGATTA
Organism: Lachnospiraceae bacterium; assembly: GCA_015057275.1. Lineage (GTDB taxonomy): Bacteria > Bacillota > Clostridia > Lachnospirales > Lachnospiraceae > SIG308. The sequence goes on from SVEO01000018.1 coordinate 9,081, forward strand.
TACGTTCTCACCACGGAACGTATGCGATTGTGACTGTTGGCCGCATTAATAATACGGATGCCATTGTGCAAAATCTGTTTCACTCCGGACACACACATTTCCAGGAGATGAGCGGTGGTGATATCAACCCGACTGAATTGGTAGCGATGTTAATTAACCAGAAGGAAAACCTGATTGAGGGTATTCAGTATGCACAGGATACGATTGAAGGTTCGATGACGATGTTGCTTTTGACGCCGAAAGGTATCTACGCGGCACGTGATAAAATGGGACGAACTCCGGTTTCCATCGGTCAGAAGGAAGATGGTTATTGTATTTCCTTTGAAAGTTTCGCTTATCTGAATTTAGGATATAAAGAGAAAAAAGAATTAGGACCGGGTGAGATTGTCATCGTTACACCGGAGGGCATGAAAACCCTCGCGGCGGCCGGCAAAGACATGAAAATCTGTACGTTTCTTTGGGTATACTACGGTTATCCGTCATCTTCTTACGAAGGTATCAGCGTTGAAAAAATGCGTAACAACTGCGGTGCGCTTCTCGCGAAGAGAGATAATGTGAAGCCGGACAGCGTTGCCGGTGTACCGGATTCCGGTCTTGCACATGCCATCGGCTATGCTAATGAATCAGGCATTCCGTATGCCAGACCGTTTATTAAATATACACCGACCTGGTCGCGTTCGTTTATGCCTATCGCTCAGAGCATGCGTAACCGGATTGCCAAGATGAAGCTGATTCCGGTGCATGATTTAATACAGGACAAGAGCTTACTTTTGATTGATGATTCAATTGTGCGTGGTACGCAGTTGCGTGAAACGACAGAGTTTTTATATCAGAGCGGGGCAAAGGAAGTGCACATCCGTCCGGCCTGTCCGCCGATTTTATACGGATGTAAGTATCTCAACTTTTCACGTTCCACTTCCGAGATGGACTTGATTACAAGAAGGGTCATTGCGGATATGGAAGGTACAGCGGAAGAGGTTGATTTGACCGATTACTCTAATCCGGATACAGATAAATATAAAGAGATGGTGAAGAGAATTGGAGAACAGTTGAAATTTACCACCCTCGAATATGCTCGTTTGGATGACATGCTTGAAGCAGTTGGTATCGAAAAATCTAAGCTGTGTACCTATTGTTGGGACGGCAGAGAATAAAAATTATGAAGGATTGAATTCTGCATAAGCAGAGTTCAATCCTTTTCTTTTTGTATGAAAAATGGCAGGAAGGGGATGATAAGAATAAATGATTTTACCGGCGCATGCGCAGGGAAGAAAATGGAGGTATTTATGACATCAATTTGGGTGGAAACTGCAGCGAGAACCGCCAGAGGCAAATTAGAAAGGGATTTACAAGCAGATGTGGCCGTTATCGGCGGTGGGATGGCAGGAATTTTAACGGCGTATCTTTTGAGTCGGGCGGGATTTCATACCGTCGTGTTGGAAGCAAACTGCGTGGGTAGCGGGCAGACCAGCAATACGACCGCCAAAATCACAGCACAGCACGGGTTGATTTATCACAAATTGCTAAATACGGTGGGAGAGAAAAAGGCTGCGTTGTATGCGCGTGCAAATCAGAACGCAATACAACAATATGCGGAAATTATTAAGCGGGAGAAAATAGACTGTGATTTTAAAATTTGTCCGGCGTATTTGTATGCGAGAGAGCGGGATGTGCGCATCCATCAAGAATACGAGGCGGCAAAAAAACTGGGGATAGATGCGGACTATGTTATGGATACAGAGTTGCCGTTTCGTATTACGGGCGCTGTGCGGTTTCGAAATCAGGCACAGTTTCACCCGCTCAAATTTCTTTATCATGTAGCGGACTTATTGGAAATCTATGAGCATACGAGAGTGCAGAAGATCGAGGGCAACAGAATCATCACCGACGGCGGAACTGTGTCCGCAAGGCAAATTGTAATATCCACACACTATCCGTTTATTAATTTCCCTGGGCTTTATTTTACAAAAATGCATCAGGAGCGCAGCTATGTGCTGGCGGTCAAAGGAGCGCAGGAAGTACAGGGGATGTATTACGGAATCGGTGTAAATGATGTATCTCTGCGCAGCTACCGTGATTATTTGCTGATTGGCGGAGGCAGCCACCGAACGGGAGAAAATATAGGCGGCGGTCAATATGACCGACTGCGCGGGGAGGCGTGGAAGTATTGGCCGGAATGTAAAGAGGTATATCATTGGTCCGCACAGGATGATATGACAGCGGATGAAATCCCTTATATAGGAAAATATTCATGGCTTCGCACGCATTGGTATGTAACTGCGGGATTTAAAAAATGGGGAATGACCGGTTCTATGGTAGCAGCGCAGTTGGTCTGCGATGAGATTACAGGAAAAGAAAATCCGTACCGACATGTATTCCGGGCAAAGCGGTGTCCGATTCCGCATGGTATGTCCGGGATTTTGACAGAGATGATTTATGCGGTAAAGGGAATCGGCGGCCGTATATTTAAGAGAGCCGATGCAAGCCTTGCAGAAATAAAAGTGGGGCATGGCGGAATCGTAGCCTATGAGGGGAAAAAGATGGGTGCTTACCGCGACCATGACGGAACAGTGTATCTGGTTTCCGTAAAATGTCCGCACTTAGGCTGCATGCTGCAATGGAATGCAGAGGAAAAAAGCTGGGATTGTCCGTGCCACGGCTCACGGTTTGACTATAAGGGCAGGCTGTTAGATAATCCGGCGCAGATTTCTTTGGAAGCAGTCATATTAGAAGCATCAAATTGACAAAAGTATTGCAAGGTAGTAAAATTTTCACGGAAAGATAAAATGAATTTCAAATCGGAAAGGATAAGCGACAGAAGATGGAAAAAAGAAAATACGACACCGTCATTTTCGATTTGGACGGAACGTTATTAAATACATTGGAAGATTTGGCGGACAGCGTTAATTATGTAATGAAACGATTCGGTTATCCGAGTAGAACCCTGTCCGAAATCAGAAGTTTTGTCGGTAACGGTATCCGTAAACTGATGGAGCGTTCCGTACCGGAAGACATTGAGGAGACAGCTTTTGAGGAGGCATTCGTCTGCTTTAAGGAATACTATACCGACCATTGTCAGATTAAGACTGACCTGTATGAAGGGATTGCAAAGCTACTTGCACGTTTGAAAGCCGACGGCTACAAGATGGCGATTGTTTCTAATAAAAATCAGGAAGCAGTAACAGAACTGCGGCCAGTGTTTTTCGGTGAGTCTATTACAGTGGCCTTAGGACAGAGCGAAAATATGCCAAAGAAGCCGGGACCGGAAATGGCGTATTTTGCGCTGGAGCAATTGGGCAGCAAGCATGAGCAGGCGCTCTATGTCGGCGACTCGGACGTAGATAAGCAGACAGCAGACAATGCCGGACTTGACTGCGTGCTTGTGACATGGGGATTCCGTGACCGCGATGAACTGGAAAAATTGGCGCCATTCGGCATAATTGATACGCCGGATGAGCTGTGGCGCTATTTATAAAGAGGTGTAATCGTGGCAGAAAGAAAGAGACGTAGGAGAAAAGAGGGGCAGAGATTCAGCTTGCCGATTGCTTTGATTTGCATTACGGTATTCGTATTCACCGTGATGGAAAAGACCGGTGTGATTCAGCTAACGTTGCCGCCAGAAAGACCAAAGGATACAACAGCCGGCGAGCTGACCGGGGAATCGCAATTGGAAATTCATTTTCTGGATGTTGGCCAGGGCGATTGCACGCTGATTATATGCGACGGGCAGACGATGCTGATTGACGCAGGCGATAACAGTCAGGGGACAGCGGTGCGCATGTATTTGATGAAGCAGGGAATTACAACGATTGATTACGTTATTGGTACGCATCCGGATAGCGACCATATTGGCGGGCTGGATGTGGTGCTGTATAATTTTGATTGTAACATGATTTTGCTTCCGGATGCCAGCAAAGATACACAGACATATGATGATGTGATTCAGACGATGGAAAATAAATATTACAAGAGCATCGTGCCGGAGCAAGGTGCAACTTACACACTCGGTCAAGCGTCTTTTACGATTTTGTCGTCCTCTGATATTGACTACGGCGACAATGCCAACAACGCCTCGATTGCGCTAATGCTTGTACACGGCACCAATAAATTTTTGTTTACCGGAGATTGCGAAGAAGAAGCTGAGGCAGACATGTTGCGTTCCGGACAGGAACTTAAGGCAGACGTTTACAAAGTAGCACATCATGGCAGCAAAACCGCATCGACCGAAGAATTTATGCAGGAAGTATGTCCGACATACGCGGTCATTAGCTGCGGAGAAGATAATAAATACGGGCATCCGCATGCTGAGGTATTAAATCGCCTGCGCGGTATGCATGTGCAGTTGTTTCGCACGGACGAACAGGGAGCGATTATTATGAAGAGTGACGGTAAGAACATTACGGCAAATTGTTCGCCGAGTGAATCGTGGCAGGCAGGCGAGTAAACAATCATTAACAAATGGTAAATTTAATTGGAAATTTTATGCAAATAATAAATTGACATACGATTCTGTTTATGGTAAAATGCGAATAGTTCGCTTTAAAGCGCTAAAGTTCAACTTGATAAAGTAAAGAAATACAAAAGTTGCCGCATTCAGCGGAAGAACGGAGGAAAGTATGTTTGAAAAAGTGTTATTTTTAGTTATTTTCTTCGCCATCATGGTCACTGTGGGTATTTACTCACGTAAGCATGCGACGAATGTTAATGACTTCGTATTAGGTGGCAGAAGCGTTGGTCCGTGGCTTACGGCGTTCGCATTCGGTACTTCCTATTTCTCGTCGGTTGTATTCGTAGGTTATGCCGGCCAGTTCGGTTGGAAGTACGGTATGGCAGCCACTTGGATTGGCCTTGGAAACGCCTTTATCGGTAGTTTGCTTCCATGGGTGGTGTTAGGCAGAAGAACACGCGTGATGACGAACTCGCTGCAGGCAGCGACGATGCCGGAATTTTTTGAGAAGAGGTACAACAGTAAAGCTTTGAAGTTAGTTGCTTCCGCCATCGTGTTTATTTTCCTTGTACCTTATACTGCATCCATTTACAATGGTCTGTCAAACCTGTTCGGTATGGCTTTTGATATCGATTACCGCATTTGTGTAATTGGGATGGCACTACTTACCGGTGTATACGTAATCCTCGGTGGTTACATGGCGACTGCAATCAATGATTTTATTCAGGGTATCATTATGTTGATTGGTATTTGTGCAGTCATCTATTGTGTATTGGCAAAGGAAGGTGGTTTTATCGCTGCGTTAACAGAGCTTGCCACGAATCCAACGATGACCGGCGCTGCTTATGACAGCGACGTTCCGGGGGTTTATGCATCCTTTTTCGGACCGGATCCGGTAAATCTGGTGGGAGTTGTTATTTTAACATCTCTCGGTACTTGGGGACTGCCACAGATGGTACAGAAGTTCTATGCAATTAAGGATGAAAAATCCATTAAAACCGGCACAGTGATTTCTACTGTATTTGCGTTGATTGTTGCCGGCGGTTCTTATTTCCTCGGCGGTTTCGCGAGAATGTTTAACGATTCTTCCTTTGTGAAAGCAGATGGTTCTGTAGCTTTCGACGGTATTATTCCGTTTGTTTTATCCACATTGCCGGATATTTTAATTGGTGTAGTTGTTGTATTGGTACTGTCAGCTTCGATGTCTACACTCTCCAGTTTGGTACTTACATCAAGTTCGACCTTGACACTTGACTTTTTAAAGGGTACGATTGTAAAAGATATGAGCGAAAAGAAGCAGCTTTTCATAATGCGTGTGTTGATTGCTTTCTTCATTATCATTTCGGTTATATTGGCACTCGATCCTCCGACCTTCATTGCACAGTTGATGGGTATTTCCTGGGGCGCACTTGCCGGAGCATTCCTTGCACCATTCATGTACGGTCTGTACTGGAAGGGTGTTACAAAGAGCGCTGTTTGGGCAAGCTTCGCTGTCGGTGTCGGTATTACGGTTGGGAACCTGTTCTTCCATTTCTTTGCATCACCGATTAATGCCGGTGCTGCAGCGATGATTGCAAGTCTGGTTGTTGTTCCGATTGTCAGCTTGATGACACCGAAGATGAAGAAAGAAAAGGTGGATGAAATCTTCTCCTGCTACGATGAAAAAATCGAAGTTAAGAAGAAAACTTCCTTAGGACATAATGCATAAGTTATTACATAATGGCTGCCGAAAGTTTGGCAGCCATTGTTTATAGTATCAATGTGTCAAGCAGTGTTTTAGCTGGCAGAATAACTTGTTAGCATAAGGGAAAACTACGAAAGAAGGCGCACTGTTTTCGGATGCGCGGCAAAGACGGAGGAAAAGAAATGTATGATGTAATCATCCTCGGCGGAGGAATTGCAGGCATGACAGCCGGCATTTACGCAGCGCGAAAAGGAAAAAATGTACTTCTTTTAGAAAAAGGAATCTGTGGCGGGCAGATTAATTTGGCAGAAAATGTCGAAAATTATCCCGGATATTCTGAGATTTCCGGACCGGAGTTGTCTGGTAAACTGCAGGAGCAGGCAATCTTGTGTGGTGTAAAGATTGAAAACGACGGTGCGAGCTATATTGACTGTCTTGCGGGCGGTACTTTTGAAATTCGCACCGAGTTTGAAGAAACATATCCGACAAAGCAGGTAATTTTAGCCACTGGCACCGAGTACCGTAAATTAGGCGTGGAACGTGAAAAAGAATTAATCGGTATGGGTATTTCCTATTGTGCAGTTTGTGATGGCGCGTTTTTCCGCGGTAGGGAAGTGGCAGTGGTTGGCGGAGGCAATACCGCTTTTCAGGATGCCAAATACTTATCTAAATTGTGTAAGAAGATTCATTTGATTCATCGCCGGTCACAGTTTAGTGCCGAACAGGTAGTTATTGATGAAGTAAAACAATTAGAGAATGTCGAGATTCACACCGATTATGTGGTAACAAAATTGCTTGGAGATACGATGCTTAGCGGCGTTGAACTGACCAAAAAAGACGGACAGCGAATGATTTTAGATATTGGTGGTTTATTTGTGGCAGTCGGACGCGTACCACATGGCGTAGAGTGTTCAAAGAAAATTGCGTGTGACGAAGCAGGCTATTACCTGACGGACGAAAAATGTCGCACAAACATTCCTGGTATTTACGCGGTAGGTGATATTCGTCAAAAGGATTTGCGCCAGCTTGTAACGGCGGCAGCTGATGGTGCGATTGCGGCGACGGCGTTAGCAGAATAATAAGTGAATGAAGTGGTAAAAATAAGGGCAAAGCTTTTTACATAAGGCTTTGCCCTTTTTCATATTCTTTACGCAAACTTCATATAACCATGGTAACAGATTTTACGTTTACATTTTAAACTTAAGTCAAGCTTGCAGAAGACAAAGAGCAAGCGAAATTAAAAACATACATAGAAAAAGAAAGGCTAGGTAAAGGTATGAAATTGAATGGAAAGAAAATTTTAACAGGTGTGGCAGCAGTAACAATGTTACTGACAATGGCAGTTGGTTCCATGGGCTGCGGAGCAAAGAACAACAAGAATATTACGGTATTAACAAGAGAGGATGGTTCCGGTACCAGAGGCGCATTCATTGAGTTGTTCGGCATTGAGGAAAAGAACGCAGATGGAAAAAAGGTTGATAATACAGTGGAAACAGCAGAAATCACAAACAGCACAGCCGTTATGATGCAAACGGTATCCGGCAACAAGAACTCTATCGGCTATGTATCCCTAGGTTCCTTGAATAAAGATATGGTAAAGGCAGTAAAAGTTGATAGTGCAGAAGCAAGTGTAGAAAACGTAAAGAACGGCAGCTACAAAGTATCCAGACCATTTAATATTGCAACCTACGGCGACGTAAGCGAATTAACACAGGATTTTATCAACTTTATCTTAAGTGAAGAAGGTCAGGCTGTAGTAGAAGAAGAAGGATACATCAGCGAGGGAAACAATGGTGCATACGAAAAGTCAAATGGTTTAAGCGGCAAGATTACTGTCGGCGGCTCATCCTCCGTCACACCGGTTATGGGTAAATTAAAGGAGGCATATGAAGAATTAAATCCGGATGTAAGTGTTGATGTACAGCAGACAGACTCATCTACAGGTATGGAAGATACGTTAGCAGGTGTTTGCCAGATTGGCATGGCTTCCAGAGCATTGAAGGACAGTGAAATGGAAGATGGTCTTATCGGTCAGACAATCGCTTTGGATGGTATCGCAGTTATCGTTAACAAAGAAAGCGATATCAGTGACATCACAAGTGAACAGGTAAAGAATATTTACACAGGTGAAATCACAAGCTGGGATGATATCACAGAATAGTTAAGCAAAATAATATGGTGAGCAGTATGAATGACTGCTTGCCATATTGAAATGTAGAATGGAGTTAGAAAGTTGAAGAAAATATCGGAGAACTTAATGCATATCGTCTTTCTGGTGGCAGCATGTGCATCCATTTTGGCGGTTATATTGATTTGTATCTTTATGTTTGCCAATGGGATTCCAGCAATCTCTGAAATTGGTTGGGCAAATTTTCTGTTGGGAACGAAGTGGAAACCGGGCAATGATATCTACGGAATCTTCCCGATGATTATCGGCAGTATTTATGTAACGGCCGGTGCTATCCTGATTGGCGTGCCAATCGGATTATTGTGTGCAATTTTTTTTGCCCGCTTTTGTCCGCGTCGATTGTACAAAATTTTGAAACCGGCTGTGGATTTGTTGGCGGGAATTCCGTCGATTGTTTATGGATTTTTTGGTTTGGTTGTGTTAGTGCCGATAATGCAGTATCTGTTTGGAACGAGCGGAAAAGGATTATTGACATCCAGTATTCTTTTAGGAATTATGATTTTGCCGACGATTATCTCGGTGTCGGAGTCGGCACTTCGCGCAGTACCGCAAAGTTATTATGAAGGTGCACTGGCACTCGGCGCAACGCACGAGCGTAGCGTATTTTTCACGGTGATGCCGGCCGCAAAGTCCGGAATTCTTGCCGGAGTGATTTTGGGCATCGGGCGTGCCATCGGTGAGACAATGGCTGTAATTATGGTCGCCGGCAACCAACCGATTTTACCGAATAGCATTTTAAGCGGTGTGCGAACGATGACCGCTAATATTGTTTTGGAAATGGGGTATGCTGCAGATTTACACAGAAGAGCCCTGATTGCCACCGCAGTGGTATTGTTCGTCTTTATCCTGCTCATCAATTTACTGTTCTCGGCGATGACAGCGGAGCGCGGGGAAAAGAAGAAGGGAAGAATAAAGGCATTCATGAATAAAAGGAAGATGGCAGTAAAAAACAAGAAGAGAGGTGCAGCAGAGAATGGACAGTAAAGCAATGAATCGACAGACATGGAAACAGAAGCTTTCCTCTTACAAGAAACATCCGGGTTCTGCGGTTTTGATGTTGCTCGTTATATTGTCCGCCGTGATTACCGTCAGCGTGTTAATCTTCCTGCTTGCCTATATTCTCATAAACGGTATCCCGAATTTGAGTCTTGATTTATTTGCTTGGAAATTTACGGAAGATAACCAATCAATGATGCCGGCGATTATTAACACCATTACGATGACCGCTTTGGTGCTCTTAATTGCGGTGCCAATCGGCGTGTTTTCAGCAGTTTATCTTGTAGAATACGCAAAACGCGGCAATAAACTCGTAAAAATTGTGCGCATGACGACGGAAACCCTTTCGGGCATCCCATCAATTGTATATGGCTTGTTCGGCTACCTAATGTTTACCGTATCCTTTCAGTGGGGCTATTCGATACTTGGCGGTGCGATTACCTTAGCGATTATGGTACTGCCGGTTATTATGCGAACAACGGAAGAAGCATTAAAAGCGGTGCCGGATTTATATCGCGAGGGCAGCTTTGGGCTAGGCGCAGGACGTCTGCGTACTGTGTTCCGCGTGGTACTTCCGCCGGCGGTTCCGGGCATTTTGTCCGGTATCATTTTGGCTATCGGACGTGTGACCGGCGAAACTGCGGCACTGATTTTTACAGCGGGCACTATTGCGGGCGTACCGGACTCCCTAATGGATTCGGGCAGAACATTGGCGATACATATGTACGCCTTACTGAACGAAGGGCTTCACATGGATAAGGCATATGCAACAGCTGTAATACTTTTAGTGATGGTTGTGGGTATTAATGCACTTTCAGGATTTGTAGGAAAGAAACTTCAGAAATAAGAGAGGAAAAGTATGGAAAGTTTCAATATTGAAAATTTAGATTTATACTATGGCAATTTTCATGCCTTAAAAAATATCAACATGCAGCTTCCATCCAACGAAATCATTGCTTTTATCGGACCGAGCGGCTGTGGCAAAAGTACGCTGCTGAAATCATTAAACCGTATGAATGATTTGGTGGAAGGCTGCAAAATCACCGGTAAGGTAACGTTAGATGGAGAAGATATTTACGGCAAAATGGATGTCAATGACTTGCGCAAGCGCGTCGGTATGGTGTTTCAGAAACCGAATCCGTTCCCCATGAGCATTTACGATAATATCGCTTACGGACCGCGCACACACGGCATACGCAAAAAGTCGGAGCTCGATGACATCGTAGAAAAATCCTTGCGCGACGCAGCGATTTGGGATGAGGTAAAAGACCGCTTAAAGAAGAGTGCTCTTGGCATGTCCGGTGGTCAGCAGCAGAGAATTTGTATTGCCAGAGCTTTGGCGGTACAGCCGGAAATCCTTCTGATGGATGAACCAACCAGCGCCCTTGACCCGATTTCGACATCGAAAATCGAAGATTTGGCACTTGAATTAAAGAAAAACTATACAATTATTATGGTCACACATAACATGCAGCAGGCAGCAAGAATCTCGGACAAGACCGCATTTTTTCTTTTGGGAGAAGTGATTGAATACGGTAACACAAACCAGATTTTCTCCATGCCAAAGAACAAGAAGACAGAAGATTATATTACAGGGAGGTTTGGTTAAAATGAGAAACCGTTTTGACAGACAGCTGGATAAATTAAAAGAATCCCTCATTGAAATGGGGAATTTGTGTGAGGAGGCAATCTTTTGCGCATCGAACGCGCTGATTTCTGCAAACACGGATTTGGCAGAAAAGGCAATTAAGGTCGATGAGGAAATTGACCATATGGAGCGCGAGATTGAAGAACATTGCATGAAGATGCTTTTGCACCAGCAACCGGTGGCATCCGACCTGCGGACGATCTCCTCCGCTTTGAAAATGATTTCCGACATGGAGCGTATCGGCGACCAGGCGAGCGACATCGCAGAAATCAGCAAATTCATCGGCGACAGCGATACCCGCTCGAAGGTGCACATCAAAGATATGGCGACAGCTACTATTAAGATGGTAACGGATGCCGTGGAATCTTTTGTAAATAAAGATTTGGAGTTGGCAAGAAAGGTCATGAGATATGATGACGTTGTCGATGAATCCTTTGAAAAAATTAAAACTGAGCTGATTGCATTGATTCGTGAGGACAGCTCGCTCGGCGAGTATTATCTCGATCTTTTGATGATTGCCAAGTATTTAGAACGTATCGGCGATCACGCCGAAAATATCGCCGAGTGGGTGGAATACTCCATTACCGGTAAAATTAAGGAATAGTAAAAAAGCAGACAGGCCACAATCCAATTGCGATTGTGGCTTGTATATTTTAAAGTTTTTGAGTATACTATAGGAAATGACCATTTCTCGGAGGGTATGCAAATGAAAAAAATAGAAGATTACATTAGAACAATACCGAACTTCCCAGAAGAGGGAATTATGTTCCGTGATATTACTACGGTGCTTCAGGATGCCGAAGGCTTGAAGCTGGCGATTGATTCCATGAAAGCCTTAGTAGAAAGTGCAGAGTGTGATGTGATTGTCGGTGCTGAGTCACGCGGTTTTATTTTCGGAGCACCGATTGCCTATGCACTCGGAAAACCATTTGTGCCGGTGCGTAAAAAAGGCAAGCTGCCTTGGGAGACAATCAGCGAAAGCTATGCACTTGAGTACGGAACAGCGGAGATTGAAATACATACTGATGCGATTAAGCCGGGTCAAAAAGTCGTGATTATCGACGACCTGATTGCAACCGGCGGAACTATCGCAGCGGCAATTAATTTGGTCGAACGTCTGGGAGCAGAAGTGACTAAGGCAGTATTTTTGCTGGAATTAAAGGGTTTAAATGGCAGAGAACGTTTAAAATGCCCGGTGGATGTCGTTGTTTCCTATGAGGGAATCTGACAGTAAGAGGTAAGAAGTATGAACATTATTATTGCAGGATGCGGCAAGGTTGGTTATAATCTGGCAGAGCAGTTAAATGACGAAGGTCATGACGTTACGATGATTGATACAAATCCGGAAAAGGTTGAGGAAGCGGTAAATAAGCTGGACATTCAAGGATTGACCGGCAATGGTACAAGCTATCTCATTCAAAAGGAAGCAGGCATTGAGGAGAGCGACTTAATGATTGCGGTTACCGACCAGGATGAAGTCAATCTGCTTAGTTGCCTGATTGCAAAAAAAGCGGGTGGTTGCAGTACCATCGCCAGAGTCCGTAATCCGGAATATTATAAAGAAATCAATTTTATCAAGGAAGAACTCGGTTTATCAATGGCGATTAATCCGGAGTTTGCCTGTGCAGCGGAAATTTTACGTCTGATTCACATCCCGAGTGCGCTTGAACTGAATACATTTGCAAAAGGACGCGTGAATCTTGTCAAAGTACCGATTCCGAAAGGTTCCGAGCTTCACAATATGAAGGTGCGGGAGTTCTCTAACAAAGTCAGCCGTAGAACCTTGATTTGCATTATTCAACGAGACCAGCAGGTACTGATTCCGGATGGTAATACGATGTTGCAGGAAAATGACAATATCTTCGTCAGTACACCGATGGATGAGGTGGGAACGTTGTTCTCGCGAATTGGTTTAAAGGCGAAGCGCATCCGTTCGGTAATGATTGCCGGTGGGGACACGATTTCTTATTATTTGGCGGCAGCTATGCAACGCTCGAAGATTCAGGTAAAAATCATCGAGAAGAACAGAAAAAGATGCGATTGGTTGAGTGAGATGCTTCCAAATGCAATGGTAATTTGTGCGGATGCCTCAGAACGTCAGATTTTGCTTGAAGAAGGCGTGCGCGATGTCGATGCCTTTGTGTCGCTGACAGAGCATGATGAAGAAAATATTTTACTTTCCCTCTATGTGAACAAAGTTTCGAAAGCGAAGGTAATTACGAAGATTAATAAGATTTCCGTGGAAGAGATTCTTGATGTAATGCCGCTTGGCAGCATTGTCAGCCCGAAACATATTACCGCGGAAAACATCGTCAGCTATGTACGCTCAAAACAGAATTCATTCGGTAGTAATGTGGAGACGATGCACAAGATGTTAGATAACCGTGTAGAAGCGTTGGAATTTTTCGTTCGTGAGGAATCTGTGGTAACCGGTGTTTCACTTATGGAACTGAATCTGCGCCAGAATCTTCTCATTTGCAGCATCAACCGTAATGGTAAGATTATTACTCCGGGTGGTAAAGACGAGATTTTGCCGGGCGATCATGTGATTGTAGTCACGACGAACAAGGGCTTGACCGACATTGAGGATATTCTTGAAAAATAAGTGATATGCCGGAGCAATCCGGCATGGAGGGATACAATGAATTATTCAGTTATTCGTTACATACTGGGATGGATTTTGAAGTTAGAAGGAGCATTTATGCTCATTCCCTTCGGTATAAGCTTTATTTACCGGGAGAGCAATGGTGTTTATCTGCTACTTACGGCGGCATTGTGCTTTGCGCTCGGGTTTGTGTTTTCGTGGGAAAAACCGAAAAATTCTGATTTTTTCGCAAAGGAAGGCTTCGTGACGGTATCACTGTCCTGGATTATTTTGAGTATTATGGGTGCGTTGCCGTTTGTCTTCAGCGGTGAAATTCCACGCTTTACGGATGCATTATTTGAAACGGTGTCTGGCTTTACGACGACCGGTGCGTCTATTTTACCGGTAGCAAGCGCATTATCGCACGGCATGCAGTTTTGGCGTTGTTTTACGCATTGGATTGGCGGCATGGGAGTGCTTGTATTTATGTTAGCAGTGTTGCCATCAGCCGGGGGACAAAATATTTATCTGATGCGGGCAGAGAGCCCGGGTCCGACGGTCGGTAAGTTGGTGCCACGCATTCAGACGACAGCAAAAGTATTGTACGGCATTTATTTCGGCATGACGGTAATCCAATTTTTGTTGCTTTTACTTGCAAAAATGCCGGCTTTTGACGCGATTTGCACGACCATGGGAACCGCAGGTACCGGTGGATTTGGAGTTCAAGACGATAGCATAGCCTCCTATTCGCCGGCGATTCAAAATATCGTAACGGTTTTTATGTTCTTATTCGGTGTGAACTTTAACTTTTATTTCCTTTTCCTGATGAAAAAATTTAAAGATGCGCTTTGTTTGGAAGAAGTGCGGGCCTATTTTGGTTTGTTCTTAGGTGCATCCATTTTGATTACCATAAACCTGCTTTCGATAAGCGGAAACTTTTTGCAGAATTTCCAACAGGCAGCGTTCCAGGTATCTTCCGTCATGACGACGACCGGTTTTGCAACGACAGACTTTAACCAGTGGCCGGAATTTTCCAAGGCGATATTAGTGCTGTTGATGTTTTGCGGTGCTTGTGCCGGCAGTACCGGAGGCGGTATCAAAATTTCACGTTTGCTGATTTATATTAAATCAATGCGAAAGGATTTAGAGCGCATGGTGCATCCGCGCAGCGTAAAGACACTAAAGATGGATGGCAAAGCGATTTCTAAGGATGTCATACATTCGACTAACATATATTTATTTATATTTTTTTTCCTATTTGCGATTTCCGTGCTGATTATCAGTTTGGATGGATATGATTTTACGACCAATTTCACGGCAGTGGCGGCAACGATTAATAACATTGGTCCGGGGTTGGAACTGGTCGGTCCGGCATCAAATTATGCACTTTTTGGTGATTTGTCGAAATATGTTTTGATTTTTGATATGATTGTTGGACGATTGGAAATTTTCCCAATGCTAGTGCTTTTAGCACCGGGAACGTGGATGAATCGCAAATAAATATAATAAGTGATCTGCCCGGGGCGAAGCAGCCTCGGGCCTTTTTATGTTGCTGTGTGTGGACTCCTACTGATACCAAGCAACGTAATGTACATGCAACATTTTATGTATTAGGCATAGGATAAGTTGAAGCACAATATGAATTGAAAGGAGTCACTTATGGCATACCAACAATATGCAAACCAGAATCGATACCGTCAGAATTGTTATAATGATATGCGCGGCGTGATGCAGTCATCACGGCATAACTCCATGCCGATTGCGATGGCATATGTTCCAATCCAGCAATGGGGAGAGATATATGATTTAGACAAAGCGCTTTCTAGGGGTACAATTTTCCCGGAGCTAGACAAACCATTTTTAGAAAGGAGCTGCTGTAAACGATGAGTCAAGAACAGGAAAGATTATTTATGTTAATTGAGCGTGTCAGCTTTGTAATGGATGATACACGCTTGTTTTTAGACACACATCCATATGATAACGCAGCGCTCTCATATTATCAGAAGATGCAGGAAGTACGTGCGAAAGCAGTGGCGGAATATGAGGCAAAATTCGGCACACTTACACAATATGGATATGCAACCGGCAATGAGTGGAATTGGAATGATTGCCCGTTGCCGTGGCTGTAAAGGAGGGAGAATTGTATGTTTAGTTATGAGAGAAGATTACAACATCCGGTAAAAATTAAGCAGACCGACCCGAAAACGGCCATGGTAATTATCAGTCAGTTCGGTGGTCCCGACGGAGAATTGGCAGCGGCAATGCGTTATTTTTCGCAAAAATTTGCCATGAACAATCCGCGCGTGTCAGGTCTTTTGAATGACATTGCAACAGAAGAACTGGCACATCCATGATGGAAATAAACGGTGCAGAAAATTAAACCTTCAACTTCACATCAAGTTCAATAGTAGTAGTAGTCCAGTTAGCGCCGGTCTTTAAACCGTTCGTGTGCAGCTTGCGCCCGTTGACAGTAACTCTTTTCTTGGATTTCGCTCTAATTAGTTGCGGTCGCTCTCTATGATAGTCGATTCGCTCGATACAAGACTTTAACAGCCTATTTTTAACTTCCGCACTGATTTCCTCGTCATACAGGGAAGCAAGCGCTTGTTTAAATGTTATCAGCTTTTCTTCGTAATTTACCGGCTCCGGGACAACATCATATGCTTTACGCAGCGCATGTTCGACTTCATTCTTTTCTTTCAACAGCTTATCGTTTAATTGTCGGAAGATATGTGCCGGCATCCTGGTTTCTAAATTTGGGTCAGCCTGAGCCTCCCATTGAGCGAGTTCTTTGGCTTGCAAATCTTGCAATTTTTTTTCCAACGACTTAATAAGCTGCATGTGCAGCTCTGCAGAATCATCAACCTTATTACCGATTTTAAATTCAATATCTCTAATGCATTCTTTTAGTATATCACTAATACGGACAAGCATTTCATCGTAGAGGCAGGAACCCGATTTGCAATGCGTCTGCGCGTCACAGATGAGTCGTGGTGCCGCACGCTCTACCCCGTCTTTGCGATAAGTTCGTAATGACATGGCGAAGCCACATTGGCAGTACAATAAGCCGGCAAATGGATTTCGCACCTTGGTGTTAGGTTTTGCCCGGTGATGCTTCCCGCGCTTTTCCTGTGCAGCGTAAAATAGCTCTTCAGAAATAAGTGCATCATGCTTCCCTTCGAATATCAGATAGTCGCCGTCCTTGGCTTTGTAACTTCTCTTGATAAATTCTCCATCCTCCACAGTAGTAATTCGTTTGCGACGATTCCACACCACCTTGCCGATATAGTGTTCGTTGGTAAGCATATTCTTTAAAAAGGCAGGGGACCAATGCTCGCCGCCTTTTCGTGGCTTAACGCCTAAGCTATCAAGATAATGAGCGATGTTGGTTACTCCCATATCTTTGCTGACGTACAAATCAAACACCAAGCGTACGATATTCGCTTGTTCCGTATTTTCTTTAAGCGTAGGGCATTTCCTGCGCCCATCCATTACCCATGTTTTGTCATAACCATACGGAGGTACATTCGCAATATAGTTTCCATGACTGACGGAATCCAATCTACCACGATTCATGATTTTTTTCGTGTATTCAAGATATTCATTGCCACGCTTCAGCTCACGCTCAAATGCATCTCTGTCGTATTCGTCTTTTAAATCATAAGTCCTTGATGGGGTGATAATAAGCGTATTTGTATAGCGCAGCAGCTTGATCAAGCGGCCGGCATCCTCCAAATCGCCGCGGGAAAGTCGCTGCACCTCGACACAAAGGATAGCTTTATATTTGGGGGATTCAACCAATTTTAAAACTTTTTGAATCTCCGGGCGGTCTGCAATTGTTTCCCCGGAAACGACCTCGCGATACTTATTTTCTTCAGGCACATTTGCCTTTAGGTACCTGTCGGACCATTCATCCAAAATACCCTCATGCTTTGCCAAGACTTCTTCAACGGACATCAAAGGGTCATCGGAGCGTGATTTTCGCAAGTACACGATCACGTCGTCAGGAGCAAACTTTAGCTCGGGTTGGTAGTACATACACATCATCCTTTCTGTTTTGGGGTATAAAAAATACACCTCAATCAAAAAATATTTTGATTGACTTGGTGTGCCCGAAGATGATATATTAGTAATGTATATGTCATATCCCTTCGGGTATATGCAAAGCCGTTCGGTGTTGGTAGCACCGGGCGGTTTTTTTATTTACGCGGCGGTCCGTTGTATGAACATCTTTTGCAAGGTATATACCCCTTATTTTCTGCTTCTTCTAAAGAAAGTTCTTTTGCGCGTTTGATTCCACTACAATGAGGGGTTGCATGGTATTTATTACTAGTGTTTGAAATATATACAACATCTTTTGTAACAATATTGATATTCAATATTTGCCCCAAATAAGTAACATCTTGCGGAAATCTGCTGCAATGTCGGGAGAGCTCTCGTCTCAATACATCATTCAAACGCTGCAAAGGAGCCTGGTATTTAAGTAGGCTCAACAAGAAAAGTAGTTGGTTGAATCCCCGTGATTTGCTAGACAAATCAGAACTAAAAATTTCTGCGTAACGAACCTTAAAGTGGCAGTTGTAATTATATATTCTTCCCCCATGGGCCGATGCGTTCCGGTATTCAAGGCATACATACAATGTATCCAATAAGAGTTTACGAAGCGCTTCATCAGACAAATTCAGTTTATTACCATTGTATAAAAGATGGACTAATTCATCTAATTCGGTAGATTTAAATAAATCAATAAAATTTACAATAGTACTAAAGTATATACTTTTGAATAATATCCAAGGCGGGACAATGCCATGCTCAGTTTTATAGTGATAAATTGGATTTTTGTCAGTAGTCAAGGTTTCATTCATAGTATCAAGTATTCCGGGCAAAGTGAAACGTTTCTTTCGTTTACGCTTATTGCGATAATTTTTGTAGGAAAGATACTGTTCCTGATGAGGACCAAATGATTTTGCAACAACGTCGGCAGTAGCTTCTTTAATATGTTCTTCTAAATCCAACATAGCAGCCATTACAGCATTACGTAAATTTTTGTCAAGAATATATAATGAACATACCTGTTCAAACGAGACACCAGAGCGATATACTTTGGATTTGCCAGAAGTTATAACATAAGGTTCTCTATAACTTTTGATTAGATTTGAATAGCCATATAGATGGAGCGATTTGGAGGCATATTCGACATCATTTAGTATTAAATTTTGATTTAGTAGTTTTTGTATTTGTTGTTCAACAGTTGTGTATTTAATGTTATCGTTTGCCATAATTTTAAATTCTCCTTAGAATACAAAAAGAGCCTGGAATTAAATTCCAAGACTCCTTTTGTGACCGCCCAGCAGTCATTCGCTAATTTCATTTAGCATTATATCATATGCAGGAATCTTGTCAAGTATTCATTTAAAAATAATATCAATTTGTTGTTTTAAAATTATTTGCGACGCTTTCCTGCGCTTTTATGTGTCTTGCGCCGGCGCAATTTGTTTACATTATTATCCTTTTCTTTGGAAGTAGAGACTAAAATTTCGCTCTTAATTCAACAACTCTTCCAATTATTTTTACCGGCTTTTCTACAATCTCTTTTTCAGTAAATACCATTGGTTCATACTTTGGATTGTTAGAAATCAGCATAATACCGTCAGCGTATTTTTTTAAGCGCTTGCAGGTAGCCTCATCACCATTTACTAACGCGATAACAATCTCGCCGCTTTCTGCATCATCCTGCTGTCGAACAATAACAACATCGCCATCACTAATCTTAGGTTCCATGCTATCTCCGTGAATCTGCAGACCGAAGAACTCTCCAGTTCTTGCCATTTCTTCCGTAATTTCTTCTGTATCAATGATTTCCTCTACTGCATTGATTGGAATACCTGCAGCCACGCGGCCGAGGACGTTGATAACCACACCTTGTCGATATTTTGGTGAGTTTGAAAGTTCAAACCCCATGCGTGTATAACACAATTCATTTACAGATACCTTAAAGAATGTAGCAATCTGATTGGTCATTTTTAATGTTGGTTCGGACACACCAGACTCCCATTTGGTAATAGTTGTATATGATTTGTAACCGAGTGCTTTTGCAAGTTCCTCTTGACTATAGCCATGTTTAATTCGCAAATACCTGATATTTTCGCCGATATACATTTGCTCACCTACTTTCTTTATAAGTATATTAAAGTATATATGATAAAAAATCAATAAGAATTTAATAAAAAACAAAAAAAAGTGAAAAAAAATCATAAACACTATTGACATATGAAAAATATTCATATATACTAACGTCGAAAGGAGGGGGTGGAAATGCAACAGTATTCATTAAAAGAACTGAGAGCTAGAAAAAATTTAACACAATCGGAAGTTGCTGAAATAATGGGAATTTCTGTACAAACATACAATGCATGGGAGAAAGATGTATCGAATGTTGCAATAGGAAAAGTAAATGCACTTGCTGAATTTTTTGGCGTTACTGTAGGAGAAATTTTTTTGCCTTGCAATATGAAAAATATTCATATATAGGCAAGGGGAGAGAGGTGAGAAAAAATGTGGGTAGCAGTATTTATAGTAACAACAGCAATATGTGCGGTAGGATGGCTTACAAGATACATTTCATGCGCTGCATTGGTGTATTACATGAAAATGAAAGAGTACAAACTTCCGAATAATGAAGAGATGGAAGAATGTACTCAATTTGTGACAAGACATTTATTTCGTCAGTCCTAGCTGTGCCTGAATTAATTGTTGAACCACGGTTGCGGCAATCTGGAATAGCGCACTGAGCGAGTTTGAACCGATTTTGGAACTAATAACTTTTACGTGGTTCCAAACATTATCGGCGCGAATATTGTTCAAAAACTCATGCCCTTTAGGGGTCAAATCAGAAACAGTATACGAACCATAATTCATGGTATGGGAAGGTTCAAATAAAAAGCCATTAAGCTCGCATTGACGTAAATGATACATAACTTCCTCAAACGAGTACTTGGGGAAAAGCGCAGGAATCGTAGTTTCATCAAAACGATAATAATGTTTTATATCGGGTAACGATTCAACAATCAATAGTATATCACGTGTGCAATCCGGATTGAGTTTCATATCAATGTTCCTTTCGAGATTATTCCGACATGAATCGGTAATTACAGTATAAAGGGAAAGAGGAACAATATCAAGAGAAGATTAAAAGAAGAGAGGCAAGAAGAAATGGACGAGTACATAAAGAAAAAGAAGCCACAAGTCTTTCTAAAAAAATAACATCAAGACAAACTATGACTTCATAAGTTGAAATACGACAGAATAGGAGTGATGAAATGCAAGGAAAATGTAGGGATACATACAAAGAAATAAAAACATTTGAATATCCGAATGCAATCGTGCGAGTACATATTCCTGATCTCACGCTGGAAGAACGGGAACGACGAATGGAAGTCATTAAAGCAGCAGCGGCAGTGCTAGTGCTGGAAAGCGAGAAGAAAGCGAGGGTATAGGATGAAGCAACCGAGAAAGCTAACGCTAGAAGAAAAAAATTCTCTCCAAGCATGTGGACAAGCTTGCCGGATGGCGAACACAAGGAAAGGATAAAGAAACCATTTACTTTATTAACATACAGACCGGTAAACGAATGGAAATACGATACTAGAAGGGAGACGAGAGAATGGGAGACTTAGAAATCATCGGCGAGGCGTTGTGCCAGCTATTGCCGTGGATACTGGTAGCAGGCATGGTGTGCATCGCGAGCGACGTAGTCTGTTGGGTATGCGACAACCGCGAGTATTTGGCGGACCGCAGGCGGCGCCGGCTACTGACACGAGCGCGCAACATGCAGCGCCGAGCAAAGCGCCTGCAGATGCGGGCAATACAAATTAAGGAAGGAGAAAACGATGAAAACCGCAGATAAGGAGAAACTGAAAGGGTATTTACGCCACATTAGAAAACTCGACGAAGAAATACAGAAAACCATCGCGGAGATGAACGAATATTTCGGAGAAGAACTTAGAGCATGGCGCCCAACCAATAAACCGGTGTTCTTCGACTGCGGCATAGAGCAGGTCGCGGAATGTCTGGAAATTGGCTTGATAGAGAAACAGAGCCTTACAGACGAGTCTTATTACATACACGAGGCAACGTTCGAAGAGTTGGCACTCACAACTGTATTAAGAAATGAGAGGTTATCAAGCTTTTTGGACAAAAAATAAAGCCGGTATTTGCATACCGGCCGTAGCGCCTATGGCACTACCAACATCCAAAGATAGTGTACCATAGGAATCTCAAAAAAGCAAGTAAAAACGGGGAAATTTAACCTCGTTTTGAACTTGATAAAAATATTAAAGTTAGGACCTGAGACTATGGCATACAGAAAAAACACATGGAGATTTCCGAACGCGGTTGAGGTGGTGGAATACCACACAGCGCGGTACGGCGCACCGGGGCAAAGACGCATCAAACGGCAGAATCCAACGCCCGAGCAGATGGAGCGACAGAACCAGCGTAACCGCGAACGCAAGGCAAGACATAAGCTGAGACAGCATTTTGTTAAAAATGACTATTTTTCCACACTGACCTATCGGAGAGAGGCACGACCGCCGGACATGCTTACGGCAAAGAAACACTGGGCCGCATTCATCAAACGGGTGCGGCGAGAGTATAAGAAACATGGCGCCGAGGTTAAGTGGCTGCACAACATCGAGGTTGGAACCAAGTACGGCTGGCATATACACATTATCATCAACCGCATTCCGGACACAGACATCATCTTGCGGAATGCATGGGAGCATGGAAAGGTAGTAAGTCAGTTGCTGTACGAAAAAGGAGAATTCCGAGAGCTGGCGGCATACATAACCAAGACGCCGAAGACCGACAGCAGATTACGCGAGACATCTTACTCTACGTCCCGCAATTTACCAATACCGGAACCTGAGGTTAAGACATATACCCGGTGGAAAACGTGGAAGGAAATTAAGATACCAAAAGGATACTATCTCGACAAGGAATCGGTACACGAAGGAAACAACCAAGTGACCGGGCATCCATACCGATGTTACACGTTGATAAAGTTGAACAGGAGGATTTAAGGATGCAGGAAGTAAGGATTTACATAGAACTTGACAAGAAATGCCCACAGAAAATAACGCGCCGGTATGGCTATGTACTTGAATGTAATACAGAAAAAGGGATTGCAACAAGAGAGAGCTTTGGACAAGCGGAAGGAAGCTATCACGCAGTCACGCTACAGGCGCTTTTAGAAGCAATAGGGCGTATGCTGGATGGCTGCAAAGCGAGATGAGGAAACAGGAGGATATGAGATATGTTTGAAAAATTTGGAGAATTTGACACCTATAGTGAAATAAATGAATTAGCAGAGAATCTGTTTAATGAGGGCGACCTTAAAAGTATCAAGGTGGTAGCAGAAGAGAACGGAATCCCGGCCGAGGTAGCAGAGGCGTACATCAATATGGAATTGCCATACTTGTGCGATGCATTAAGCGCCGCACTCGGAAAGATTGATATTGAGGTAGCAGAACTGAAGCCAAAGGAAATCATGGAAGATTGGGTGGAGTATCTCCGCGGCCAGTGTATTGAGAATGAGAAGCTTGCCTTAAAGGTACGTAAAAAGGATAAGAGTTTAAAGGGTTGCATCGGAGCGCTGTTGTCATGGTCATTTAAAAATCAACAGCCGGTCGACAAAGACATCATCAAGGCCGCAGGCGTGAACGCCGGCAAAGTGACCTTGGGTATTCCGGGCATGGGCAGAGCAAAGAAAATCATCAACAAGTATTACGGAGCGTAGGAGGCGGTTATGGCAAAAAAAGAAAAACCAAGCATGGATGAATTGTTTGCAACACTGCCGGATGTACCGACAGTGTATGAGGAATGGTGTTTTCAGGATTTCCCGAATCCACCGATATATTACCGAAGAGAGGGCAAAATAGCTCACTGCACCTGCGGAAAATGTGCAGGGGACTATACAACTGCTGATGTGCCGGTAAGAGGGAAAAACGCAAAGTGTCCATTGTGTGGACACTCCGGCGAGTATGAATGGAAAAGGATAACAAAAACAATAAACACAAGTGAAACGAAGTATTTACTCCAGCGTACGAACGATGGCAACGTGGTTGTGCGCGAATACCATGCACATCAAGGATTTAGACAATACCGAAAAATGTATCGTTCCTTACTTGAAGTAAGAAGATTTTTTTTAAGGTTAGGTGCAGTACAAGGCTATAACCATACAAGTTGGAAAGAACTGTGGTTTACCAGTCCGCAGAAAATCTATCTAAATACCGGCGAACTATATCCAACATGGGAAGACGAATTGAAGAAATCAAATTTGAAGTATTGCGACGTAAGTGCAATCAAGGAACTTACGAAAAGAGGCAGTGGCAATCCTGAAGTAGACGATAGAAGTACGGTAGATATATTGATTGCATACGCAAACAATCCGGCAATCGAAATGTACACAAAGGCAGGATGGAAATCTACAGTGTCAAGTCTTGTTTGGAATCAGGGAAAAAATAAAAATATCAATCGTTTCGGCAAATCCCTAAGTACTCAATTGAGATTAAAGGACAAGACACTCATCCGCCGATTTGTCGAGAGCCAAGGCCGATTAACTCTACTCCCGGTGCTGCAGTTGGAAGAAAAAAGCGGAGCACACTGGAGTACAGAAATGGAAGAAAAAATCGAGCAGCTTAACAGATACTATACTGGCGAACGCGCAGTGAAGTATCTGCTGAAATATATGACGGCACAGCAGCTTATAAATCGAGTCGTACAATACAAAGAATACTACGGCACAGAGCAAATGGTAGTATCACACTATTACGACTACTTAAAGATGCGCGAGGAACTCGGATACGACATGCATAACGAAATTTATTTGCACCCAAAAGATTTAAGGCGTGATCATGACCAGATGGTCAAGGGAAAAAATGCAAGAGCGGACGAGCTTTACTGCACAAAGAAAAATGCGGAATACCCAGGAATAGAAAAAATATATAAAGATTTGAGCAAAAAGTATGAATATCGCAAAGATGGTTACATCATCCGTCCCGCGGCCAGCGCAGAAGAAATTGTAATGGAAGGACGCAACTTGCATCACTGTGTGGGAAGGGATGAATATCTTAACAAGCACAACAGAGGCACTAGTGTTATTTTGTTTTTACGAAAAGAAAAATATCCGGAGGAACCATATTACACCATCGAAATTCAAAAAAATAGGATAGTGCAATGGTACGGGGAAAAGGACAGAAAGCCAGACAAAGAGATAATCGAACCATATTTAAATGCATACGTCGCATCGTTAACCAAAGCAATATAGAAAAACTTAGTTGGAAGGAGTAACACATGAACTACATACAGATGACCCTCGATGACTGGGTCAATATGAAAGAACAGTTAAAGAAAGAACTCATCGGCGCATCGGAAAGCTTCGTGCGCATCGGGTATATCCTCCGCAAAATAGAAGAGCAGCACCTCTACGAGCAGGACGGATACGCATCCATTGCGGATTTTGCAAAGGCAGAATATGGATTAAGCGCATCCGCGGTATCAAGATTTATAGGAATAAATAAAAAGTATTCCATCAACGGCAATTCCGACCAGCTTTGCCCGGAATATGCTCTCATGGGTAGCAGTAAGCTTTCTGAGATGCTCACATTACCGGATCATGATTTAGAGATGATTCAGCCGCAGGCAACAAAGGAAAATATCAGAGAATTAAAGAGATTTAATAGCGCCTCGCCGGTAGCAGGCGTGGCCGATGATATCCGACAGCTGATTGAGCAATTCTACCGCGAGAATCAAAATGAGCTTAACGAGGTATTCCGCGAACAGGTGGTAGCAGTTGTTCACAAAAAGCGCTTCGTGGAAATTATTAATCCGTCCGGAAACCGTTCGTTCAAGAAGGGAATGTATTTCCTGATGATGTACGAAAATCGAATCGTTGCGAAGAAATTCGGCAGCAACCCGCAGGAAATGACGTGGGAAGAGTTTATCAACATCACAAATGAAATCTTCGGTGCCGCAGCCGACGGTGCCAATACCTGGCGGCATTACTTCGGAGAGTCGGAAACGCCGGTCGAAGAAACAACAGAAGAACCGAAAAAGGAGGAAAAAGCAAAACCAACTTCTGAATCACAGAAAGAAGAAAAAAAACCAAAAGCAGAGCCAACCCAAGAGCCCGTTGCGCCGGCGCAAATCCCACCGGAAGAACAGCCAACAGAGACCGATATTCAACCGGCCGAGCGCGTGGAAGGTGAAGTCGAAGAAAAGAAATTCACAAGCCGAAAAGCATACCTAGATTCCCTGACGGAATATGGCATGGCCGAGTATTTTGCAAAAATAATGCCAACCATAGACCCGGCGCTGCACGGTAACCGCGAATACTGGGAGAAGTGGTTGAACGAGGAAGTAGATGATTCTGGAAATACGTGGGAAGCAGAAGAAAACAGGGAAGTGAAAAACCCAGAAAAGATACCACCGATAAAAAGAGGATGTATAACGGGATTAAACCCATATGGAACATGTGCATGTTGTGGAAATAATGAAACAGTGGAATGTTGCAGCCAATGTAGAGAGGACTGCAATTGCCGCTGTGGATGGTTAAAGACCGAGAACAAGCAGAAGGAGGAACTTCCGACATGATTTCAAAACCGACAAAAAAGAAAAAGAGGAAGCAACACAAAGCAAGTATCCTACACAAGAAAGACGGAACCTGTTATCTCTGCGCAATCCTGGACAATTCACACTGCCAACAGTATGTGCAGGAACACCACATCTTCGGAGGCCCCAATCGAATCCATTCCGAGGCGGAAGGACTGAAAGTGTATCTTTGCTTAAAACATCATACCTCCGGCCCGGTAGCAGTACATAATAACGCTGACATCATGCAGATATTGCATGAAGCCGGCCAGAGAGCATATGAGTGCGAGCATACAAGAGAGCAGTTCACTGCGAAGTTCGGAAAGAACTATCTGTAGAGAGGGAAGAGGAATGGGAGAATTAAAAAAATATGAATTAACAAGTGATTTTATTATCAATTGCTTCGGGAAAAAGTTATTTCGAATTAAAGCCTTGATTTCGTTTAGGACTATCAAAGCGGGAGAGTTAGGCGGCTACGTGGAAAGTGAAGCAAATTTGGCACAGACCGGCGATGCATGGGTATCCGGCAATGCATGGGTATCCGGCAATGCAGAGGTATCCGGCAATGCAAGGGTATCCGGCAATGCAGAGGTATCCGGCAATGCATGGGTATCCGGCAATGCAGAGGTATCCGGCAATGCAAGGGTATCCGGCAATGCAGAGGTATCCGGCAATGCATGGGTATCCGGCAATGC
>SVEO01000019.1 GCA_015057275.1 Lachnospiraceae bacterium
GTGTTAACACCAATGGAAAAACACGAATCATATTTGCTGGCAGCATAAAAATCTGCCAGCAGGTGATACCTACTGGCAGAAAAAACTTTATATTTTTTTGATTGTCTACTTGACGGGAAGCAGTTCAATTCACTCAAGAAGGGGATATCTTACTTTTTGCAATTCAATATGTAACTATTCGTCTAACTTGGATGTGCAGTGCGCGCATCTAGTTGCTTCGATTGCGATTTCGCTCATACAATACGGGCAAATCTTTGTCGTTGGAGCTGCCGGCTCTGCCGGAGCTTCTTCTTTCTTTTTCGGAGTTGTCAGCTTGTTTACAAACTTTACAAACAAGAAGATTACGAATGCCATAATGAGGAAGTTGATAACTGCGGTAATGAATGCACCATAGTTAAAAATCGTTGCGCCAGCTTCCTTGGCAAGGTCAAGGGAAACTAAGGTAGATGCGTCAATTCCCTCCGGCACCTTTAAGATTGCGAACTGATCATTGAAGTTGATTCCTCCGGTCAATAAACCGATGAAAGGCATAATCAAATCATTAACAAATGAGTTTACAATTGCCTGAAAGGCTGCACCGATAATAACACCGACAGCTAAATCCATTACGTTGCCTTTTGTAGCAAACGCCTTAAATTCTGCGAAAAACTTTTTCACTTTTGTTTCCTCCTTTTTATTTTTAAGATGAGTATCGTCCTATAAGAACAACTATTAAAAGAATAACATATTATTCCTGTAAAAACAAGATTATCTTTCTTTTTCTCCAATGATTTCTCAAAGAAAGAGAGGGTGCCATCCTGTAGCACCCCCTCCTGTTCGGCATATGGACTCAGGTTATGTTTTCCCTTTTGCCCATAAGGTTCATCCTATTTTATGCTCTCTTTTTGCTGAATGGTAATACAAATGCTGCTACCAGTACAACTAATGCAAGAAGTGTATATCCCATTACACTTGTATTATCTGCTGTTTCTACAGAATCCGTCGGTTCTGTTGTCGTAGGCGGTTCGGTAGGTTGCTCTGTCGGTGGTTCTTCTTCTTTGTAATCGTTTATGAATACAAGTTCGTTTCCTTCGGTATCCACAGTCGCTACCAGATGTCCATCCAGATCATCCTCTACGGTTACCGTAACTGTATAAACTGTTTCATCGTAGGTAATACCTTCTGCGGCGCCCACCTTTTCGCTTATTGTATACTGATAGGTTCCTGCTTCGGTGTAAGTGATTTCTGTGAACTGTACAACACCGGCTGCATCGTTTGTCGCTGTTGTAATCACGTTACCAAACTCATCTTTCAACTCGAATTCAAATTCGTCTGCCTGTAATGTACGGCCATTCAAAATCTTTGCTGCTGCAAGCTGTACCGTTGCCGAAGCTGCTTCATAGCTGTTTTCGATGGCAATCGCCTCGATTTCCTCTTCTCCACGGTAATATACGCGTTCGCTAACGACAAGTTCTGCATCCTCATCTTCTACTACAAGCACTACTGTGTAAGTATTTTCATCATAAGTTACACCATTTAATCCTGTATTCTTTTCAAGAATAACATAAGTGTATGTGCCTTCTGCCTCGATTGTCGGAGCTGTCAACTCGAAATTACCGTCTGCCGTATTCGAAACTTCATCTAATAATTCACCGTTTTCGTCATATAAACGGAATGTAAATTCACCGTCTCTTAAATTACGACCGGTCAGTACTTTTGTTCCTGTCAAGGTAATGTCAAGCGCCTTCGGTGCGTAGGTATTTGTGAATATAACTTCCGCTTTTTCTCCGGCTTTTTCATAAGTAATATCTGCTGCCAGAGCACCATTACCTTCATCAATTACAACTACCTTGGCCGTATATACAGCGCCATCATATGTCATTCCATCCATCTCACCGGCTACTTCTGTGATTTCGTATTCGTAAATGCCCGGTGCCGTATAAGTGATTGTTTCGAAGTTGAAATAACCTGTTGCATTATTCGTTGTTGTATCATTTGTCGGCATTGGTGCGCCGTCAATCGCTGTTAACTTGAATGTGAACTGTCCTGCGGTCAATGTAACATTGTCGCTACCGATGACATCAAGTTCCTTTGTTCCTGCAAAAACAGCACTCGTCTCTTCCGGATCATAACCGTTTTCAAATGTCATTGCAGTTACTTCTGCACTATCCTTATCGGTTATTGTCACATCAGCTACTAATTTACCTTCTTCATAGACATCTTCTACAACTACGGTAATTGTGTAGGAATTGGAATCATAAGTAATTCCCGGAAGATTTCCGCTTACTTCATTTACCGTGTAAATGTAAGTACCCGGTACGGCATAAGTTACATTTTCTGCAAAAACAACATTGCCGTTCTCATCATTGGTTACTTCATTTTCACTGATCGGGTCACCGCTTGGATTATTCTCTGCCGGTGTAATTACAAATGTAAATTCGCCACCCTCCAGTGTAAATTCATTACCTTCACTTGGGGTTACAACCTTGTTTGCATGGAATACATCCACTTCATCTGTCGCATCTGCGTCATAAGTATTTGTGAATACCACACCTGTATCGTTCGTTTCAGTTCCCTTTGTATAGGTTATACTTGTTGTAAATGTACCTGTTGCATCCTCGTATGTTACTTCTACCGTTACGTTCCAAGTCTCCGAATCGTAAGTGATGCCGGAAATGTTACCTGCTGTCTCGGTAATTGTATATTCATACGTATCTGCCTTAGCGTAAGTAATCGGACCAAATGTGAATGACGCTTCTCTTCCATCAGCAATATTCTCAACCGTCGTAGTTGTTACTGCCGGCATCGGAGCTCCGTCCACTGCGTCAAGAACGAATGTAAATACGTCTGTAGCAAGGAAATCACGTCCTTCTAACACCTTCTTACCCTGCACAGTTGCAAGAATCGGATCCGGCGTATAGGTATTTGTAAATGTCATGGAGCCGATATAAGTCGGTGTCGCCACAACCAAATTACCCTGATTATCGTCGGTCACAGTTACAACTACTGTTGCCGAATGCGTATCATAACTAATTTTATCATCTGCATCATTCGGTACCGTTTCCTTAATCATGAATCCATAAGTACCGGCTTTTTTAAAGATAATGTCGCCAAACGCCTTTTCACCGCCGAGATCATTCGCTGTGATCGTGATGCCTGCCGCATTATCAGGAAGAATTACGTAACCATCCTCAATTGCCTGACCAGTAATCGTTCCCGCAGGTACTAAGGTAAATTCAAATTCATCGTCTGCAAACCAATCACGTCCGTCAAGGAATTTTGTTACTTTAAGGTTGGTTGCACCTTCTAACGATACTTCATCAACCGTATAAATATTGGTAAATTCAAACGAATCGCTATTTGTATCAAACGTTGCAACTAATACACCTTCGTTGTTATCCTCTACGTTTACGATAAAGGTACGCACTGCGTTCGCGTCATCCGTTACACCGCCGATATTACTTGCTTCTTCCTTTATTGTAAACTTAAATGTTCCTGCTTCATGGAAGATAATGTTACCGAAATGTGCATGTGTTCTATTTGCATTTGTTATTTCAAGTGTTGTCGCCGGAAGTACAATATGACCGTTTGCTACTGCTTCCGCTGTTACGTCGTCTGCGGTTGCCAGTGTAAATGTGAATTTATCGGTATCAAGCCATACATTGTTTTCACGGCCATATAAATGCTTTGTAACAAGCAAGTTTAAATGTCCGGATAATTCAGTTGTTTGTGCATCATAAACATTGTTAAATGTAAGCTCTTTTCCGTCTTTTACTTCCCATGTTACGGTAATTTCACCTTCACTGTTATCAACTGCTGTTGCGATAACCGTGCGTGGTTCGGAATCGTAATTTACACCCGGAATGTTGCCACTCTTTTCGTAAATTACAAATTCATACGTTCCTTCACGCTTGAAAATAATCTCATCAAAGCTTGCTGTTTTCTCTGCATCTGCTGCAGTAATAGTAATTCCGTTTGCGTTGTCCGGAAGAACAATATCTCCGGCATCAATCGCTGCCTGCGTACTAGCATCGACAACAAGCATTTCAAATGAAAACTCATCATCTGCCAACCATGCATTGTTTTCACGGCCTGTGAAGTTCTTATTCACTGACAACTCCAGAGCTCCCTCAGATGCATATACATTCGTAAATGTGCTACCACCGGTTGAAGATATCAATGTTGCTGTCAAAGTGCCATTTTCATCATCTGTTACACGGAATGTTCCAAATAATTCTTCTGTCGAATAAGTTACTCCGTCTAATGTGTAAGTTCCATCCGGATTTTCTACTGCGCCTGCTGGGATTACTTCTCTGATTGCAAGAGTGTAAATACCTGCTTTGTAGAAGGTAAGATCACCGAATGTAATCGTTCCATCAGCTGCATTGGCTACAATATTTTCTGTAGGAAGTGCCATGCCATCTGCCGGATCTGCATTTACAATGTAAAGTTCGAATTCAAATTCGCCTGCCTGTAATGCATCATGTCGATAACCGGAGAGTTGCTTATTCATAACCCAAATAGTGTGAACAAGCGGAGTTGGAACATATGCGTTGTTAAATACTACTGCATCTGTTGCTGCATACGTTGCACCTTCATCTATACTCTTTTGCAGTGCCGTTGCACTTACATACAATCTGCCGTTACCATCATCGGTTACAACAACCGTGAACTCATAAACAGATTCATCATATGTCATGCCACCGACTTTTTGATTCGGAATAAACTCCGTAATCTTGTAGGTATATGTGCCAGCTTCTTTATAAGTTACATTTTCTAACAGGATGATTTCTCCACTGTAATTACCATTGGCATCTGCGCTGTTATCTGCTGTACTTGTTCTCCAAACAGCATTGCCATCCTGATCTTCTACAATAAAGTAGAATTCACCTGCTTCTAATGTCTGTCCGGTCAAATTCTTCGTACCGGTTAAGCTTACTGCAGTAGAATCATCAAAGGTTGCTGTGTATTTATTTACGAATACTGCCTTTGTTGCATCACCCTCCGCACCGTTATCATAAGTAACAACTGCGTTCAATTCTCCGTTATTATCTGTAACTGTAACGGTTACCACTGCGGTGTGATTATCATAAGTAACCCCACCTGCGTTATCCGGTGTTTCTGTTACATTAAACTTATAAACACCCGGTTTTGTAAATGTAACATCATCAAATGCAAATGCTACTGCTTCACCGTCTGCTCCGCCAGATACCGTTGCTGTTGTCAGACCAAGTGTAATTTCTCCCGCTGCATGAGCCGCGATAGTTGTATCATCCGCTAAGCTAAGCAAGAATTCGAAAGTCTCGCCCGCCTTCATATCTCTGCCGATTAACGTCTTTACGCCCTCAACGGTTACTTCCGTCGGATCCGGTGTATAAACATTGGTAAATGTAACACGCGAAATCGCTCTTGTATCCGAATATGTCGGCTGCACAACAATCTTGCCATCCTCGATGAACACTTTAACTTCTACGATATAAGTGTGACCGTCATAGGTCATGCCATTCAAGGTATAAGTTCCATCCGGATTTTCTTCTGCTCCTGCCGGAATTGTTTCTTTAAATTCATATGTGTAAACAATTGCCTCTGCTTCTTCGCTACCTGCATGTTCCTGTGTAAATGTAATCTGTGCGTAAGGGATCTCCGTACCTACGTTTGTTACTGTTGTCGTTGCCGGCAACGGTGTATCCGCAGGACTTCCGTCTGCTACACTGATTGTAAATTCAAACATACCGTCAGTCAGTGGCTTAGTACCGGAATTGTCAGTATAATCCTTGCTACCAACCGGAGTCCATTCAACCTGATTCGCATTAAATGTATTCGTAAAGTCTGCCGTCTTATCTGCTACCGCTACATTGGTTGTTGCACCTGCATCGTTTGCTACACAAACCATTTCCGTCGTTGCTGATAAGGTACCGTCGCCGTTGTCGATGACTTCTACGAGCACTTCGTACATTGCTGCAGAGTAAGATACACCCGGCAGATATTCATTTGCCGAAGCCGGAAGTTTTTCCGAAATAATATATTCATATGTACCCGGAATCGCATATGTGATACTACCAAACTCAAAAGCTACAGCCGTACCATCTGCTGTATTATCCTTGTCGGCAATTGTTACTTCTTTTACATAACGTGTGCCTGCTTCTGTTGCACCTGTCGGCATTGGTGTAGTTAAATCGGTAGATTCTAACATAAACGTGTAGGCATCTTCCGCTGTCCAGTCTCTACCGGAAAGAACTTTGGTTCCACGGAAACCTTCGTTTGCAGGAACCGTAATGCTTTCTACCGCGTAATCATTTACAAAGGTTGCGTAACCGGTCATACCTGCTGCAACGGTTCCACTCATGCCGTTTGCTGATGTTGTAAACCCAGCTACCGTTGCTTCTGTGACCGTATAGGTAGTTCCTGGCGGAAGGTTGCGAATGGTCGCACTATAGCCTGCCTTCAGAGCGATTGTACCGCCATCTGTTACCGTACCATTACCTACCGGATTACCTGCTTCATCTACAACATCATAAGTATAGTTGCCTGCCAAGGTATCATTTCCATTAAAATTCACAGTAAACGTAAATTCTTTATCCGGAGCTGTTAAACCTTCGGATGCTGTTACGCTCTTTGTAATCTTAAGGTTACCGCTTGCAGGAAGGGAAAGGACACCATTGTTTCCAAGGTATACTACAAACTTTCCTTCATATGGATCGATGCTTCCTTCTGCATATTCAAATGTCGGTGCATAGAAATCCTTCGCCGTATTCGTTGCATTCTGCACCTTGGTTCCCTTGAATTCCAACATACGGTTAAGACGTGGGGAACCTGCTGCACGGTGCCAGTATCCGTCAACATTAACAAGAGCGGTTCTCTTCAGTTGTGCACCGGTACGCTCTACGTTGTCTTTTACTACAGATGTACCATGATAATACGTCTCTGCATAGTAGTAAATCGTTTCATCATCCAATTCTTCCGCTACGGAAATCTTTTGGGTACAAGCTTCATCACTATAAATTACAACATTATTTTGTATATAGTAGAACGGATTGGTATGTGCAGCTTCGAATTCTACGGTTGTGTTACCTGCGGTATGTCCGTTTACCACATTATCTCCGGTATACAGATTACTGTAGAAATTCACCGTTCCGTCATCATTGATATTTTCTGCCATATATTCGGCAGACACCTTATCCGCAGATACGATACCATTGACTAAGATATCTTCTCTTAAGCCAACGGTGTAAAGCACACGTGTCGGATATGCACCATTATTTGTATGCGTCTTTACTGTGCCATTTTCATTCAATTCTACTGTGTTTACACGAACCGGAATAACCGATGCCGGAATCATCACGGTAATGGTCTCGTTACCGGCCGCATCTTTTGTTACCCGAATAATAATGTCATCAATATTCTGATCGCCGTAAACCGGGTTATGAACTTCGCCTTCAAATACATAGGTTGTAGTATTTCCGGTTGTTGTCTTTTCCTTAACATTAAAGACTTCACCGGCATAAATGATTGTCTTTACATCTTTTACTTCCATGTATTCGCCGAGTGGGTCAGTATATGTCACATATCCATCTGTCATCGGGTCAGAGCCTTTGATTTCTGTCGGTGCCTGTGCTGCACTAATCGTAATATTCGATACGATTTGACTGAAAACGTCCGTTACGGATGCTGCATTATCTGCATCATAATAATCATCTACATAATCATTAATAGAATCGATATCATTCATCCGTGGATGACTAAATGTATAAGAATCACCATTATTTACCGCTACCGAAGCATTGTAGCCTGCAGAATATGTGTTCCAAGCGTTTCGGATTGTGTTTGCATATGTATTATTCTCATTCCAATAATCTGTCGGATTTAAAGTAATTTGCGCAAGATTTTTGTCATTTGTACCTAAATCCTTAATACCCATGCCTACCGTATAAATTGTTGTCTTATTTGCGGCAGCCGTAAGATTATATTTTCTGTCAACCGCATCCTTCATGTAAGAAGCAGTCATCATCGCCTTCATACCGTTACCGGCATAAGAACCATTACCCGGACCATCATTTGCATTGTTTGCCGGTGCCCACCAGCTGTTAGAGCCGGAAGAGAAAGTCGGCGCACCGTCAGATAATAATATAACCGATGGTACTCTGCCTACCACAGCGCCGTTAATCGTTGCGGTGGTAGAAGTTGTATTTGCCAAAAGGCTCATACCCTGATACATACCCATCTGAATGTTCGTACCGCCGGAAACAGATGTGTTGGTGCTAATTCGATTGCCGTTGCTGTCAACTGCTCTGGTATAAAGTGTTGCATTGTTTCTGCTTCCTGTTTCTCTGCTTAAACTAAAGTACGCATTGCTGCCACTCTTTGTATAATGGTCTAACGGAAGCAATGTTGTAGCTGTATCGTTAAATCCTACAACACCAACTCTTACATATTCATTCAGCGCCATCAGTTTTTCGATGGAGGCATTCACTGCCTGTACCGTGTTATAAATACGACTCTTGTCATTATCCATGTCACTGTCCTGATTACTCATAGAACCGGATAAGTCGATTACAAACACAACGTCGATCGGCACCTGAGTCGTTCCATGAATTGCCTGAGATGTCGCTAATAAGGAATATGCAACAAGAAAATCCTCGTCGTTCTCGACGGTTGCTGTGTCGCCGCCATAAAGTTCAAATGTTGCATCGCCGGTATATACGGACTTATCAGACCATATACGTCCCGCATACTCGGTCGAGGCGTTATCTCCCAAAGATTCCGTGTACTTTGTGACGGTACTCAAATCAGAGACTTTTTCATTCGCCAATACGCTTGCGGAAGGTAACAGGCCGATTACCAGTGCAATCACTAATACAACTGCAACGGCCGCCGAGCTGATTTTCCAAATCGCTGCCTTTCCTTTCTTTCGTCCTAATTTCTTTTCTTTTCTCATTTATACATTCCTCCTTCTCTCTATTCTTTTTCATCGTTCTACAAACGGTATCTTGCCGCAATAATGTTCGTTTTCACAAATGCCGATTAAATCTCCCGGCCGTTCCTGTCGAAAGAATCTGCAGGAACCGCAATCGTCAAAATCTTTCTCTGCGTAAGGGCAGCCGACATTTGTCACGTTTACCCACGGTTTTCCATTCGGTGTAAAACGGGGATTTTCCACAAAGTCAGGGGTATGCCCCGAAATATTGTTTATAAGTCTCATGATAATGGAAAATTACTTCTAATAAATCTTCATCCAAAGAATATACTCTTATCTTTGAGGCTTCCATCGAGATTCCTCCTTCCCTTCCCGATTCTGGTAATCTTATTATAGCGCTGAAGCTTCCTATCGGGTAGAGTAATTTCTTTAAATTTTTACGCAAATTTCAGAAATCTCGCATATTGTAATTAATGATTATAGCACTCAAAAACAGCTATTTCAAGCCGTTTTTTCACTAAAATGAGCAAAAACCTCCATTCGTTTGACGAACAGAGGTCTTTCATTTTTTCGCATTTATCTCTGCATAAACTGCGCAAGTTCCTTCTTGCCTGTAATGCCGAGTTTTGCATAAATAATCTGTATGTAATTATTGACGGTACGGTCGGACACCTCCATATGTGCAGCAATTTCTTTTACCGTCCAGCCACGATTATAGAGCATGGCAATCGTAAATTCCATTGTCGTCAAGTTATCTGCGATACTTTTCTTCGCAACCATACTGTACATATTCCGCCAACCTGTATTAAAGCTCCGCGTAACGGTAATGATACGTTCAAAATCTTGCGCGTACTTCTTTTTCAAAACAACTTCAAGAATCCCTTGCAGCAAACCATGATGCTCCGCAAAACATTCAATCAAATCATCCGGCTGCGCCAGCTCCCATGCCGTCATAAAGCGTTTTTTCGCTTCCTCCACTCTTTTCATGTTCATCAGATTCATCGCCGCAATCGTATGCAGATAAATGCAGGCAATCGGATAAACCTCCGGCGTCATACACAGCGCAATGTCCGCAATCGCCAGTGAACGGCTGTAATCTTCATCCAGATACGCCTCATACGCCAGCACATAGCATGCGTACAGACGAATTCCTTGCGGCAGATGCTTGATATACTCACTAAGAGGCGGCATTTCCGGCGTCGGGATGTGCATCAGCACAGATGCTGTCACCCCGGTAAAGATCGCGGTTGCGTTCATGAGTTCTGTTTTTTCTTGCTCAATACCGTAGAAAATGTCTTTCTTCAACACATCGAGACCAAATCGAGCCAAATGGATGTGCCCGCGCGACAAGTTTGTAAAAAAATACATAAAACTGGCGGAATACTTTAAGGACGTATCTTCACTGTCCAAATACGGCTCAAATATTTTGGCCGCCTTCTCCGCCTGACCGCTGTAAAAATAGTACTCACCAAGTGCAATCTTGCGGTCATCTTCATCCGGAATACTCTCAATGTATTCCCTGCAGTGTCCAATCGAAAAGGCGCTGTTGAGGAGCGGCAGCGTAACATGCAAAACTTTCGGTTTTGGCCCGTTTGTCACTTCAGATGCGTCCTTCGGTCTGGTTGCTTCTTTGGGTATCTGCCAATCCCGTCCGGCTTTCTGTGCCCCCGGAATCAGGCCATCTTTTGCCCATTTTTGAATTGCACGGACAGTCACTCCTAAACGTTCGGCTGCCGCCTGTGCGGATTCAAATTCCATTCCCATCACCTTCTTTAATTTTATTAAGCTCCGATTAACTGCGCCACGGCCACAAGCAGCGGCATCGTCAAAATCGAGCATAATGTCGTAACTGCAACTACGCTTCCTGACAGTTCCTTATCCCCGCCGAATTTGGAAGCAAACATCGTCGTTGCCGCGGCCGCCGGTGCACTGGCGGAAATCGTGCAGGCAACGAATACTACCCCTCTGATTCCTGCAAAATACATGCAGGCCAGAGCAATAAGCGGCGTAAAAATCAGCCGCAAAAACAGCGTCACATAGACGTATTTTTCTTTCCAGACTTCTTTTAAGTCGGCCCGTGCCAGATAGAATCCGATGACAATCATCGGCAACGGCGTATTTAAGGATGCCATATAGCTGACCGGCTGTGCAATCAATTCCGGCAATGTAATGGAGCACAAGAAGAAAAACAATCCAACAAAAACTCCCATAATTCCCGGATTTGTGACAACCTTTTTCACAGATATTTGCGATTTATCTCCACTCATCAAAAGCAGACCGTACGTCCACAAAACGAGGTTAAACACTGCAATATAGGCCGCTCCGTAAAACACACCTTCTGAGCCGAGCACCGCCTGCATCAACGGCAATGACATATATCCGCAATTTGAAAATACAATCGCAAAACGATATACCTTGTTCTTCGCCACAGCCTTTTCGCGAATAAAAATTTTCGCCGTTAAAATGCAAAGTATATGCGAAAAAATCGCAATCAAGCCTGTTTGCCCGAGTCCTACTAACATATCTGCATTAAATTCTCGCTGGAACGACTGTATAATCACACACGGTGTTACAAAATATAGTACGATATTTGTGATGCCGGAGATACACTTTTCTCCGACCAGCTTTGTCTTTTCCAAAACAAAACCTATGCCAATCAGGATAAATAAGATGACTACCTGTTGGCCTACCGTCAGAAAATTTTCTAACATATTTACATCTCCCGATTTCCAGGTTTCTAGTTATTGCCTTCTGTACGCATAAACTGCACGACCTCATCATAAGGCAGCTTGCCGCCGAACAAATCAAGCGCACTGCCGATAGTTACATCCAGATGGTTCTTTCCGAGTGTCTTTAACTTATCTAAATCATCAAAGGAACTGACTCCGCCAGCGTAGGTAATGGGAATACCTTCCCAACCACTGAGAAGCTGTATCAATTCTTCTTCCACACCACTTGACTTTCCTTCGACATCCACCGCGTGAACAAGAAATTCGTCGCAGTATGCGGACAAATCGTTAAGAAGCTCATGCGTCACACGCACATCGGTAAATTTCTGCCAACGATCCGTAACAATATAATATGCGCCATCTTTCTTGCGGCAACTTAAATCGAGCACCAGACACTCCCTGCCGACAGCCGCCACCATCTTTTCCAGACGGTCGTAGTGAATTTTTCCATCTTTAAAAACATAAGATGTGACAATCACGTGAGAAGCTCCCATCGCCAGGAACTCCTGTGCGTTCTCCGCAGTCATGCCCCCGCCAATCTGCAGTCCGCCCGGGAATGCAGCAAGCGCGAGAGCCGCCTGCTTTTTATCTTCTTCGTAATATTTTGAGTCCACCGGATTCAGTAAAATGATGTGTCCGCCCGCAAGCCCGTCTTTTTTATAGAAATTGCCGTAAAAGGCACCGTCCTGCGCGGAGACGAAATTATCTACCGCCAAATCGCCCTCATCTTTTAAGCTGCTGCCGACAATCTGTTTTACCTTTCCGTTATGTATATCAATACATGGCCGAAAACGCATGGGAATCGTTTCTCCTTTTTGCAATGTTTACGCATTTAATGCAGCATCGAGTGCCTGCTCAATGTCCGCGATAATGTCATCCACATTTTCGATACCTACGCTGAAGCGAATCAAATCCGGCTGAACGCCAGCTTCGATTAACTGTTCTTCGGTCAACTGTCTGTGGGTGTGGCTTGCCGGATGCAGCACACTCGTTCTTGCATCGGCTACGTGTGTTACGATGGTTGCTAACTTCAAATTATCCATGAAGCGAATGGAAACATCTCTGCCGCCCTTAAGACCAAACGAAATAACGCCGCAGCTTCCCTTCGGCATGTACTTCTGCGCCAAACCGTAGTATTTATTGGTCGGAAGTCCGCAGTAGTTTACCCAGGCAATCTTATCACTCTTTTCCAGATATTCCGCAACCTTCTGTGCATTGTAGCAGTGACGTTCCATACGAAGCGCCAGTGTTTCTAAACCAATATTGGTCAGGAATGCGTTCTGCGGAGACTGAATGGAGCCTAAGTCTCTCATTAACTGTACGGTCGCTTTTGTAATGTAAGCTGCCTTACCGAACTTCTGCGTGTAAACAATACCGTGGTAAGATGGGTCCGGTGCGGTCAGTCCCGGGAACTTGTCTGCGTTTGCTTCCCAGTCAAAGTTACCGCTGTCAACGATACAGCCGCCGACTGCCATCGCATGACCGTCCATGTACTTTGTAGTAGAATGCGTCACGATATCCGCGCCAAATTCGAACGGTCGGCACATAATCGGTGTCGCAAATGTGTTGTCAAGAATGAGCGGCACGCCGTGGTCGTGTGCCAGCTTGGCAAACTTTTCAATATCAAGCACAACCAAAGACGGATTGGAGATGGTCTCCGCAAACACTGCCTTTGTGTTCGGTTTAAATGCCTTTGCTAACTCTTCGTAAGATGCATCCGGGTCAACGAAGGTAAAATCGATGCCCATCTTCTTCATCGTCACGGAGAAGAGGTTAAAGGTGCCGCCGTAAATCGGTGCGGAACACACCACATGACCGCCGGATTCGCAAATGTTAAAAATCGCATAGTAGTTTGCTGCCTGACCGGAAGATGTCAGCATCGCTGCCACACCGCCTTCTAAAGCTGCAATTTTAGACGCTACCGCATCGTTGGTCGGGTTCTGCAGTCTGGTGTAGAAATAGCCGCTGTCCTCAAGGTCAAACAACTTTCCCATCTGCTCACTTGTTTCATATTTAAACGTGGTGCTCTGGTAAATCGGAAGAACTCGCGGTTCACCTTTTTTCGGTTGCCAGCCACCCTGAATACAAATCGTTTCTAAATTCTGCATGATTACCTCTCTTTCCTGCCGCACACAGCAGATTTTATTCGTGATATTTTATTAAATCCTAAAAACATTCGAAATCCGCACATTTTTCTGCGAAAAATGGCTACTTTCTCATGTTTTGCATCCTTGGTATCATTGTAGCGCTTTTTCCCCTGTTTTACAAGTAAAACCATTATTTCCCTGCAAGAAATGTCTTTCCAGCCTGAATCACATGAAATAAGATAAACACAAACAGGTTTGCTAACACTACGCTCGCACCGGCCGGCGTATTGTAGCAGAAAGAAATGACCATACCTGCCACAAAGCAAATAACTGAAAGCAAGGCTGACACTACAATCACGCTGCGGAAGCTCTTAAAGAGTTGCATCGCACTTAACGCCGGGAAAATAATTAACGCTGAAATAAGCATCGCGCCCATCATACGCATACCGAGTACCACCGTTACCGCTGTAAGCACAGCAATAATCGTATGATAGCGATTTACCTTCACACCGGTTGCCTTAGAAAAGCTTTCATCAAACGTGACTGCAAAAATTTTATGATAACAAAAAATGAATAATACTAACACAAGGATGGACAATACAATACTAATCCATACATCTTCCTCGCTCATTGCCAGAATGCTGCCGAACATGTAGCTTTCAATGTCGGTAGATACGCTGCTCATCGAAGTCACTACCACGCCAATTGCCAGTGCTGATGCCGACAGTACGGCAATGGCTGCGTCATTGTACATCTTGCCGTTTTCTGCGATACGCAGCAAAAAGAAGGCCGCGATAATCACAATCGGGATGGAAAATTTCAGCGGTGAAAAGCCGAGCACTACCGCAATCGACAGTGCACCGTATGACACGTGTGACAAACCGTCACCAATCATCGAAAAACGCTTAAGCACAAGGCTAACCCCCAGCAAGGACGCGCAAAGCGACACTAAAATACCGACAATAAACGCGCGCAGAAGAAACGTATGTGAGAGCATTTCAAATAATATTTGCATTCTATTCCACCGCCTTTTCTGCAAAATATCGGCTGTAATCGGAAGCAAGATATTCATCCCGGGTACCGAAGAACGAATCTTCACTGCCGAGATGCAGTATCTTCTCACCGTAACTTACTGCATTTTTAAAATCATGTGTGACCATGACAATCGCCATGTTTTCCTGCTCATTTAAACGCTTTAGTGTTTCGTAAAGCTCTGCCTGCGCCATTGGGTCAAGGCCGGTTACCGGCTCATCAAGCACGAGAATCTTGTTTGCCGCGCAAAGTGCTCTGGCAATCAGTACTCTCTGTTGTTGTCCGCCGGAAAGTTCACGGTAACAGTGATTCGACAAATGGTCGACCTGCATCTTTTTCATCTGTACAATCGCCTGCTTACGCTCCTCCCGCTTGTAAAACGGGCGCCATCCGCAGCGATTTAAAAAGCCAGACATCACAATCTCACCGACGCTCGCCGGGAAGTCCTTCTGATGTACGGTTTGCT
The DNA here is from genome assembly GCA_015057275.1 of Lachnospiraceae bacterium. Classification (GTDB taxonomy): domain Bacteria; phylum Bacillota; class Clostridia; order Lachnospirales; family Lachnospiraceae; genus SIG308. Next base: position 15,208 of record SVEO01000019.1, read on the forward strand.
GTGGCAAATACCCAATGTCCTGACGCTTTTTAGGCTGATTAAAGACAATTTTGCCGTGCATCGGCCTTAGCAGTCCCAATAAACTCTTAATCAATGTACTTTTGCCGGAGCCGTTTTCCCCCACCACACAAATATAATCGCCGGGAAAAATATCGAAATTTAAATTTTTCACAATCACGTCATTCTCATATCCCAAGCTGACATTTTCACAATGTATCAACGGATTTGGCATCTTTCTCTCCATTTCTTAAATATTAACGTATGAATAATTGAACATATCTAAATGGGTTCTTAAACTTACAAGAAGTCCGCTGCATAAACAGCGAACTTCTTTCTACTTATTATTAATCTGTCATTAATTATTTGCAATCCTTGATGCTGAAGCTGATTCTGCCCATCTTGTCCTTGCCGAGGCATACACACTTCACGCGGTCGCCTAATGTCAAAACATCTTCTACACGGTTGATTCTTTCCTTGGAAATCTTGGAAATGTGAACCATACCTTCCTTACCAGGAGCAAACTCGATGAATGCACCGAATTCCTTGATGCTTACAACTTTACCTTCGAATACCTGTCCTTCTTCAAACTCGGTAACGATGGTCTCAACATACTTCTTAGCCTTTGCCATGCCTTCCGGCTCAACGCCGCAGATGGATACAGAACCGTCGTCTGTGATGTCAATCTTTACACCACATTCGTCGATAATGGCATTGATTGTCTTACCTCTCTGACCAACAACTTCACCAATCTTCTCCGGATCAATCTTAATCTGGATAATCTTCGGCGCGTACTGGCTAAGTTCTTCTCTTGGCTGTGCGATTACCGGTGTCATAACTTCATTTAAGATATATTCTCTTGCTTCCTTCGTTCTGGCAATTGCTTCTTCAATGATGGCTCTTGTCAAACCGTGAATCTTGATATCCATCTGAATAGCTGTAATGCCGTCATGGGTACCCGCTACCTTGAAGTCCATGTCGCCAAAGAAATCTTCTAAGCCCTGAATGTCGGTAAGAACAAGGTAATCATCATCTGTTTCACCGGTTACAAGGCCACAGGAAATACCTGCAACCTGCTTCTTAATCGGCACACCTGCTGCCATTAAGGACAAAGTGGATGCACAGATACTTGCCTGAGATGTGGAACCGTTCGATTCCATGGTCTCAGATACAGTACGGATTGCATATGGGAATTCCTCTTCACTCGGAAGTACCGGAACTAATGCTCTTTCTGCTAATGCACCGTGACCGATTTCACGACGTCCCGGACCTCTGCTCGGCTTTGTTTCGCCTACGGAGTAGGATGGGAAATTGTAGTGGTGCATATATCTCTTGGATGTTTCGTTTTCATCCAAACCATCTATCTTCTGAGATTCGGATAACGGAGCCAATGTAGTTACCGTTAAAATCTGAGTCTGGCCTCTGGTAAACATACCGGAACCGTGTACTCTAGGAATTAAGTCGATTTCAGCAGCAAGCGGACGAATCTGGTTGATTGCTCTGCCGTCCGGACGCTTGTGATCCTTTAAAATCATCTTACGAACGGTCTTCTTCTGGTACTGGTAAACAGCTTCATCAATCAGACCTAACCATTCTTCGTTATCAGCAAACTTCTCTGCTAACTCATCCTTAATGCGACGGATGTTTTCTTCGCGAACCTGCTTTACATCTGTAAATACAGCTTCTTCCATCGCTTCCGGAGAAATCACTTCCTTGATAGCTGTGAATAACTCTTCCGGAATTGCGCAGCTTGTGTAGCTGTGCTTTGGCTTACCGCATTCTGCAACGATTTCGTTGATAAATGCGATTAACTTCTGGTTTACTTCATGTGCTAAGAAGATAGCTTCAATCATCTTAGCTTCCGGCACTTCGTTTGCACCTGCTTCGATCATGATTACCTTTTCGCTTGTGGAAGCTACGGTTAATGCAAGATCAGAAACCTTTCTCTGAGCGCTTGTCGGGTTGATTACTAATTCGCCGTCAACCAAACCAACCTGTGTAGTGCTGCATGGACCATCAAACGGAATGTCCGAAATGGCAGTTGCGATTGCCGAACCAATCATAGCGGTAAGCTCCGGAGAACATTCCGGATCAACGCTCATTACCATATTGTTTAAGGTAACATCGTTTCTGTAGTCCTTCGGGAAAAGCGGACGCATCGGACGGTCAATAACACGAGAGGTTAAGATCGCGTTCTCAGATGCACGGCCTTCTCTCTTGTTAAATCCACCCGGGATTTTGCCTACTGCATACATCTTCTCTTCATATTCAACGCTAAGAGGGAAGAAATCGATTCCTTCTCTTGGTTTTTCGGATGCGGTTGCTGTGGATAATACGGTAGTATCACCGTAGTGCATTAAGGCTGCACCGTTTGCCTGTGCGCAGACTCTGCCAACATCTACGGTCAAAGTTCTGCCTGCAAGTTCCATACTAAAACTCTTGTACATTTTCTTTTCTCCTATTCCTTATTTTACACTTTCTTCTATGGAAGTCGCCGAAACTACGGAACAAAGGAAAATAAAGCTTTTCCTCTCTTCTGTGGTCTCGGAGTAAAACTTCCCGCGAAGAATGATTTTGCGCAAGCGCAAATCTGCCTGGCTCATTTTAACGCACAAATAGACTTGGTAGCTTACCAAGTCTATTTGCCGCAAAATTGCTAATTACTTTCTGATTCCTAACTTGGCAATTAAAGCACGGTAACCTTCAAGGTCCTTCTTCATAAGGTAGTCAAGAAGACCTCTTCTCTGACCTACCATCATTAACAAACCACGACGGGAATGATGGTCCTTATCATGCTCCTTTAAGTGCGCTGTTAACTGATTGATTCTTTCTGTAAGAATTGCAATCTGTACTTCCGGTGAACCGGTATCTTCCGGTGTTCTGCCGTAAGCTGCGATAATTTCTGCTTTCTTTTCCTTGGAAATCATCTTAAAATCCTCCTTTAAAATATATCACCTGACACTTCAGATGCGGTCGGAGAGTCCGATATCCGAGTGCCGGTTAAAATCATACTGCGACAGTATATCACACTCTTTTTAAATGTGCAAGCGATTTTCTTTCACAGTTTTCGAAAAAAATTGACAAATTATTCTTTTACGCCAGTTCTGCCTTGCCGGTGTAAAGATTATAATATCTTCCGCCCATCGCTAACAGCTCGTCGTGCGTGCCACGCTCGATAATCTCGCCCTGCTCAAGTACCATAATGGCATGTGAATTACGGACGGTCGAGAGACGGTGCGCGATGACAAATGTAGTGCGGTCTTTCATCAGACGGTCCATACCGTGCTCAATGTGGCGCTCGGTTCTGGTATCAACAGAACTGGTTGCCTCGTCGAGAATGAGAATCGGTGCCTTAGAAACTGCTGCACGGGCGATGTTTAAGAGCTGACGCTGCCCCTGACTTAAGTTTGCGCCATCGCCTTCTAACATCGTATTGTAGCCGTCGGAAAGTCTCATGATAAAGCTGTGCGCGCTGGCAAGCTTGGCTGCCCCGATTACCTCTTCATCGGTTGCGTCCGGACGTCCATAACGGATATTTTCCATAACTGTGCCGGTAAATAAATGAGTATCCTGCAATACCATGGCGATGTTCTTACGTAAGGTGTCACGCTTGATGTTTTTTACATCTACGCCATCGATGGTAATCACGCCTTCTTCAATGTCATAGAAGCGGTTAATCAAATTTGTAATCGTAGTCTTTCCGGCACCGGTCGAACCAACAAAGGCAATCTTCTGCCCCGGCTTCGCATAACAGCTGACATTCTTTAAGATCGTCTTTTCCGGTGTGTAGCCAAAGGTCACATCCGTCAGCTTCACATAGCCGCGCATATCGGTCATATCCACCGCATCCGGAGCATCTTCCTTTTCCGGTTCCTGATCAAGAATATCAAACACACGCTCTGCACCGGCAAGTGCTGAGAAAATGACATTCATTTGCATAGACAATTCGTTAATCGGTCTGGAGAACTGTCTTGAGTAGTTTACGAATATCGTCAGTCCACCAATGTCAAAGCCGCTCGTCACACACAAAACCGCGCCTACAGTTGCGGTAATCGCATAACTCAATTGTCCCAGATTACCCATAACCGGGCCCATGATACCACCGATAAACTGCGCCTTCATCTGACGTTTCTGCAAATTGTCACTTAAAATCTGAAATTCAGCCTGTGCTGTCGATTCGTGGTTAAATACTTTTACCACCTTCTGGCCGGTTACCGTTTCTTCAATATAACCATTAACTGCGCCAAGTGCTGCCTGCTGCGCCTTATAATGTGTACGGCTCTTACTTGCAATCCACAATCCGGTTCTTGCAATCACCGGAATACTGATAATCGTCAAAATAGTAAGTGCTACGTTTGTGTAAAGCATCAGGCAGAAGGTGCCGATGATGGAAATGATACCGGAAATCAACTGCACCAGTGTGGTATTAAATAATTCACCGATGGTGTCCACGTCGTTGGTAAAACGGCTCATCAATTCACCGTTACTGTTTGTATCAAAAAATCTTACCGGCAGTTTCTGCATCTTATTAAATAAATCGTCACGCAGCTTCTGCAATGCATTTTGTGAAATGCCAAGCATCAAACGCATTTGCCCATAGTTACAGATGACACCGAGCAGATAAATGGTCGCCATCACTGCAAGGCCTAAGACAAGGCTTGCACCTTTCTGTGCCACGGTTGTTTCCGTATCTACCAAACTGTTTAAAACCGGTCTTAAAACGTAGCTTCCGGCCAGCATGGAAATCGAATTGCCGAGCAGACAAATCGCCACGATGATGAATTTATGTCGGTCGCCCTTTGTATAGGCTAACAGACGCCCGATGGTCTGACGCATGTTCTTCGGCTTTCCACTTGCCAACGCGCCGCGTCCTCTCGGGCCGCCACCGGGACCACCCGCTCCTTTTCTCGGGCCAGGCGCAGCGGCATTGTTTCTCTCGTATTTTTTCAATAAAGCTTCTTTATCAACTGCAAGAGCCATGTTCTTACGCCTCCTTCTTTTCCATCTGTGAGTCATAGATTTCCTTGTAAGTCACACAGGAACCCAGCAGTTCATCATGAGAACCGCAACCAACAATCTTACCTTCATCCATAACTAAAATCTTATCTGCATCCATAACTGAGCTGATTCGCTGGGCGATAATCAACTTGGTTGTATCTTTCAATGTTGTTTTAAAGCACTGACGGATCATTGCTTCGGTCGCTGTGTCGACCGCACTGGTACTGTCATCCAAAATCAAAATTTTCGGCTTTTTGAGCAGTGCTCTGGCAATACAAATTCTCTGCTTCTGTCCGCCGGAAACATTGACACCGCCCTGTCCGAGTTCGGTTTGGTAACCGTCGGTAAAGGCTTCAATAAACTTATGCGCCTGTGCGCTGGTCGCCATCTCGACAATTTCCTCCTCGGTAGCATCTGCGTTACCCCACTTTAAATTCTCCTCGATTGTGCCGGAGAAAAGTACATTTTTCTGCAGTACCATACCGACACCCTCGCGCAAGTTATAAAATGTGTAATCTTTTACATTTTTACCGTCAACGAGCACTTCACCTTCATCCGGGTCGTACAGACGGGGAATCATCGACACCATCGTCGTCTTACCGCAGCCGGTGGAACCGATAATACCGATGGTTTCGCCCGCTTCTGCTTTAAAGTTAATGTGGTCAAGCACCCATTCCTCCGTGTTCTTATAATAACGGAAGCAAACGTCTCTAAATTCAATCTCTCCGGATGTTACCTCATTTAACGGACTTGCCCCGAAATCAGATAAATCGATTTGTTCATCCATCACTTCTTTAATACGCTTGGAGGATGCCATCGCACGGGAAGCGTTCATAAAAATCATGGAAACCATCATCAGAGACATCAGAATCTGCACGATGTATGTTGTGAATGCAGTCAAATCACCGATTTCCATCGAGCCGGTAATAATCTCATTACCGCCAATCCATACAACTGAAAGAGTCGTAAGATTCATAATCAGACTCATAATCGGCATCATGAAAATCATGATTTTCATTGCCTTTAAGGTGTTGTCCTTTAAGTCTTGGTTGGCCGCTTCAAAACGGTCGGTCTCATATTCTTCACGCACGAAAGATTTTACAACGCGCACGTTTGTTAAATTCTCCTGAATTCTTGAGTTTAACGCATCGAGCTTTTTCTGCATGGCCTGGAATTTCGGGAATGAGAATTTTAACAGGAATGCAATCAAAATCACCAATACCGGAATGACCGCTAAAATAATCATCGCCAGTTCAAAATTCATCGAAAGCGCCGCGATGACACCGCCAATCAACATACCCGGCGAACGAAGCATCATACGCAGGCACATCATAACAAAATTCTGCATTTGTGTAATATCGTTTGTTAAGCGAGTTACTAAAGAACCGGTACTAAACTTATCGATATTGGCAAAAGAGTATTTTTGTATCTTATTAAAGACATCTTTTCTTAAATCGTTGGCGAAATTCGAGGACGCCTTCACTGCGAAATAAGCGCCGCCGACACCGCCGATAAACATCAACACGGCATTGAGCGCCATCAGCAGACCATTCTGCACGATAATCGTGTTAGCCTCTGCTGCTAATATTTCTCCGCCATTGAAAGCATTAACTGTGTTCGTCATCACGGCGAACAACTGCGGCATAATCACTTCGCCGACAACTTCTACAATCATCAAAATCGGTCCTAAGATGAATGCGTGAAGGTACGGCATAATGTACTTACCATAACGTTTCATTTTTTACTCCATTCCGGTGCAATAAGTCGCACCTATTCTTTTTCTTCTTCATTAACTGTTGTGAGGTTCTTTTCTACTCGGGCAAGAAGTTCACTTAGTGTAAGCATTTCATCATCTGACAGGCCGGCAAACGTCAGACTATCAACTTCTTCAAAAATCTGCAGACTCTTTTCGACAACATTTCTACCCTTCTCTGTAATCGTAATCGTATTCAGTCGATTATCGGACGCATCCATCGTTTTTTCCAAATAACCGCCATGCTCCAGCTTCTTAATAGAAACCGCGAGTGTCGCTGTAGAAATCTCCATATCCTCCGCAATCTGCTTTTGAGATTTGCATGTATGCCCCGCCAAATACATCAACAAGCGGTGCTGACTTTGATAAACTCCGGTCGTCTCCAGCCTTTTTGACAGTACTTTTTTATGGGCACGCGCAACGCTCAGCAATTGATGCATGTTTTTCTGTGCCTGGCTTTTGTGTTTCACTTCTTTGCGCTCCTTTCATTTGCTGGCTAAGCTTCATTTTTCAAATCATTTTATAGCTAATCGTTAGCAAGCTAACCATTCTGCAAAACAATAGCACATCCGAAGCGAATGTGCAAGTTGTTTCTGAAAATTTTATTTTCTTCTCATATGAATACGCGGTTTCTTGTCCTGTTGCTCAAGCTGCGCGATTCCTTTTGCCAACATCACTGTCATAACGATGACTGCTACATACTGTATGATTCGGCTGATGACTGCCATTGCTCCGCCACAAAAATACACTCCGGCACTGGCAAAGGCCACAATCGCAAACCACAAAAGTGCCGTGCCTATTTGCGGCACCGACTTGGCAAGGTATGCACTGACATTTTGTAACATCAAAATCAACAGATAACAGACAATCAGTTGCAAGCATGTCTCAACCAAAGACAACACATTGCCGGTAAATGATTCCGCTATTTTGCTATAATCTATCATTACTGCGACATAGAACCACCCCGAGTAAATTGCCGCCGCCACACATACCGGACGCAACACACGAGCAAGCATACTCTCGCGCAAATATTCTCCGGCCAGAACAAAAAGCAAAATCGGGCCGATAAAACCCGGGAATAGATTGATGCTGATCGGGCCGATAAACTCCACGTAGCTGGCAAACATAAATACCATTGCCAAACACAGCAGATAAATCTTTTTCTTCATTATATTAGTCCTCCACTACACGATACAAATAGCTTCTGCCGCGTTTTCCTGTTCTTTCGACAATCCCCGTCTGCATAAAAATCGTCAGCACAATACTGCCGATTTCGGCGTGGATTTTGGCAGCAACGGAAAAATCCTTAACGGTAAATTCGTCTGGTAATTCATACGGAATGAGCTCCAAATAATCCTGTGGGCAGGTAAAATCATACTCTGCCACCAGCTTGCCTGGCAGACGATCGCAACGGTTGCTGCCTTTCTTTTTATTTTTACTCCAACCGTCCAAAAAGCGCAACTCATCCATCTCCATGAAGATAAGCTTCAAGCGAAAATTGGGATGTTTTATAAACTGTTTAATTTTATAAAGCTCCCAAAACACCTCATACGGGCTTCCCTTCTTCGGCGATTTGTGCCGCGCGGAAATCTCACCGGATTCCTTGTCCACCCAGCGCAGCCACTTAACCGCCGGAATCGGATAAACGACCGTTACCGGATATTCCGGCAGAAACGCGGCTAGTTTTTCCTTAAGTGTACCAAAATTACGCGTCTGTATTTCCACAATCTCACCGTTGTGGAAAATATCCGCATGATAGCTGCCGATTTTAATTTCCTGCTTTTGCATGTCCGGTTCAAGGTAGCGTTTAACCACAGCATGCACTGTTTTTTCCGACAATACACCGATGGAGTCGCGCAGTCGCTCACTGTCATAAAATTCATTTTTCGCGGCTTCAAACCGTGCCTTCATTTCTTCATTTGCAGGTGTCATCTCAAGCTCCATTTCAAAATATCTTACACTGATTTTTCCGTGATTATCCCTTTCAACTATACCAAATCGAACAGGGAGAGCTGGTTTGATTCCGGCAAACCATCTAGAATCTTTAAATCCGCCATGAAATCGACGACGTTTTTGGAAACTTTTGCGCGCTCGCGGAAATCGTCCTTCGAGAGGAACGGTCCGCCCTTAACCGCTTCTACCACTGCATCCGCCGCCTTGTCGCCGAGACCTTCAATCGTATCAATCGCCGGCATCAGCTTGCCATCGATAATCTGGAAACGGTGCGCCTGTGCCACCTCCAAATCAAGTGGCAAAAACTCAAAACCGCGGGCATACATTTCCTGCACGATCTTCATATCCTTTAAGGTTTCCTGTTCTTTCTGCGTCAGCTGTTTTGCATCATTTCTCTTTTTATAATCATCCAAATAATATTCCAGTCGCTCCTTCCCCAGGCACATCAGCTCATAAGAAAATGCCTTGGCACGGATGCTGAAATAGGCCGCATAATAAGCCAACGGATAATATACTTTAAAGTAGGCAATGCGGAACGCCATCATAACGTATGCCGCCGCGTGTGCCTTCGGGAACATGTACTTAATCTTTTTGCACGACCAGATATACCATTCCGGCACATTTGCTGCGCGCATCGCCGTCTCCCATTCCGGCTTTAAGCCCTTGCCCTTACGCACGGACTCCATGATGGTAAACGACAATTCCGAATCCATGCCCTGCAAAATGAGATATGTCATAATATCATCTCGCGTACAGATGGCGGTGGAAATCGTCGCCTTGCCCTCTTGAATAAGCGTTTGTGCGTTGCCGAGCCACACGTCAGTACCGTGTGACAGCCCGGAAATTCGAATCAGGTCAGAGAATGACTGCGGTTTTGTATCAATCAACATCTGGATAACAAAATCCGTACCAAATTCCGGGATACCGAGTGAACCGAGTGTACAACCACCGAGATCATCCGGTGTCACACCAAGTGCCTCCGTACTTAAGAACAGACTCATTACTTTCTTATCGTCGAGTGGAATTGTCTTCGCATCGAGTCCAGTGATATCTTCTAACATTCGAATCATCGTCGGATCATCGTGTCCGAGAATGTCGAGCTTCAATAAGTTATGGTCAATCGAGTGATAATCGAAGTGCGTGGTAATCGTCTTCGTTGTCATATCGTTGGCCGGACGCTGCACCGGGGTAAATGAATTAATGTCCTCGCCGTGCGGCAATACGATGATACCGCCCGGATGCTGACCCGTCGTTCGGCGCACACCTACACATCCTTCTACGATACGGTTAATTTCGCACGTGCGCTTACGCTCGCCGCGCTCTTCATAATAATTCTTCACATAACCGAATGCCGTCTTATCCGCCAACGTACCGATCGTGCCGGCACGGAAAGTTTGACCTTTTCCAAAAATAACTTCGGTGTAATCGTGAGCGTTACTCTGATATTCGCCAGAGAAGTTTAAGTCGATATCCGGCTCTTTATTTCCTTTAAATCCAAGGAAAGTCTCAAATGGAATGTCGAAGCCTGCCTTTGTCAGCGGTCGTCCGCAGTTTGGGCATGTTCGGTCCGGCATATCACAGCCGGCACGTCCGGCATATGCCTTTACTTCCGGTGAATCAAAATCATAAAAATGACATTCCTCACAATAATAGTGCGGACTGAGCGGATTTACTTCCGTAATACCAGCCATCGTCGCTACGAAGGAGGAACCGACCGAACCTCGCGAGCCTACGAGGTAACCGTCATCATTGGACTTCCACACAAGCTTCTGGGCGATAATGTACATTACCGCAAAACCGTTGCTGATAATTGAGTTTAACTCACGTTCCAATCGCTCGACTACGACTTCCGGAAGATTTTCCCCATACATCGAATGCGCCTTATTATAGCAAATCTCACGTAAGGTTTGATCAGAATCCGGAATTACCGGCGGACACTTGTCCGGGCGTACCGGCTCGATTTTTTCAATCATATCGGCAATCAAATTCGTGTTGGCCACGACCACCTCGTACGCCTTATCGCTGCCGAGATATGCAAATTCTTCTAACATTTCGTTTGTCGTATGTAAATAGAGCGGTGCCTGATTGTCCGCATCGGAGAAGCCCTTGCCCGCCATGATAATGCGGCGGTAAATCTCGTCCTCCGGCTCTAAAAAATGTACGTCACACGTTGCCACCACCGGTTTGTTAAACTGCTCGCCGAGACGGACAATTTTACGGTTCAGCTCACGTAAATCTTCTTCTGAGGATACCCAGCTCGATTCACTGTCAATCATAAAACGATTGTTACCGATTGGCTGAATTTCCAGATAATCGTAGAATTTGACGATTCTGGCAATTTCTTCTTCGCTACGCTGATTTAAAACTGCCTGGAACAGCTCGCCCGCCTCGCAGGCTGAGCCTAAAATCAGACCGTCGCGGTATTTTAAGAGTTCACTCTTCGGTATACGCGGTCTTCTGGCATAATACTGAATATGTGACATCGACACCAACCGGTACAAATTGATACGCCCGATATCATTCGCCGCCAAAATAATCGCGTGGTACGTCGGCAGCTTTTTCACAAGCTCCTCCGACGATTTGCCGAGCTCATTGACCCCGGCTAACGTGTCGATGCCCTGTTCGATAAGCATTTCAATAAATTTCACAAAAATATGTGCCGTACATTCGGCATCATCAACTGCGCGATGATGATTTTCCAGCGACACATTTAACGCCTTTGCCACCGCATCCAGCTTGTATTTGGAAAGCTTCGGCAGCAACACGCGCGCCAGCGGTAACGTGTCCACAATCGTAAACCGGCACGGCACTCCCAATTCCGCCGCTTTCGCCGCAATAAATCCCATATCAAATTCCGCATTATGTGCTACGACCGCCGCACCCTCACAGAAGCGTAGAAAATCCGGTAGTACTGCATCAATGGTTCTCGCACCAACCACCATGCTATCGTTAATACCGGTCAACTGCTCGATGTTGAATGGAATCGGAATCTGCGGGTTCACAAACTCGGAGAAACGGTCGGTTATGTTACCGTTTTCAACCTTAACCGCACCGATTTCGATGATACGGTCTTTTTCCGCGCTAAACCCCGTTGTTTCTATATCAAATACGACATAAGTATCTTTTAACGTCTGGCCCTGCTCGTCACGGATGATTTCCTTCAAATCATCGACGAGGTAGGCTTCCATACCGTAAATCACTTTGAAATCATCTTTTATCTTCCACATTGCGTGCAGTGCTTCTGTGAATCCCTGCACAACACCGTGGTCGGTAATCGCCAATGCCTTGTGACCGAAAGAAATCGCACGCTTAATAATATCGCCGGCATCGGACACCCCATCCATGTCACTCATCTTTGTATGACAATGCAGCTCAACTCGCTTCTCCGGTGCGGTATCGGCACGCTTGGTTGTAAAATCACCGATTTTTTTGATGCCGGTCACAGAAGCAATCGTGAGCTGGCCGTCGAAACGGTCAATCGTCGTCACGCCCCGCAGCTTAACAAAAGTTCCCTTTTTCAAACCATCGGTAATCTCAGCCACCTGCTCATTTTTCGCAAACATTTTTACCGTAATCGTGTCGGTAAAGTCGGTAATATCAATCATGAGAATGGTCTTTTCGTTGCGTAATTCGCGCTTGTCGACCATACGAATTTGGCCACGTATGACCACTTCACCCATTTCATTTTGAATCGAAGAGATTGGGATTTCTTCGCCGTCGAAATCGCGTCCGTAAAGTACATCCGGATTATCAGAGCGCTTGACAGAACTGTAGCTGCGGAAGTTATCCTTCTTTTCCGCGGAAAAAACGGGCTTTGCATCCTTTTTCACTTCTCTGAATTTTTCCGTCGGTTTGGCCATTGTTTTTCCTTCGTCCGCACTTTGCTTGTCAACATCGTCGGATTTCATCATCGCCTTCTTCGTTTCTGCCTGCTGCGTAGTCAAGGCAGTCATCTCTTCACTATCCGTTCCATCCGACTTGCCTGCATGATTGCGGTTCCAAATCGCCTGTATTTCCTGCGCAATCTGTTCTTCCTTCTGCTTCTTTGACTTGCTTTCCTTCGGCTCCACGTAATCGTAATTCACTTCCAGAGGTAGGCCGCAGCGCTCGGTAAAAATCTTCTCTAATACGCGTTTTAATTCTGCCGCTTTTTCTTTCGCAATCATACGGTCTTCCACCGTCAATGTAAGCACATCCTTCGTATCAAAACGCGCCTTCGCTTTTTTTAGTAAACTCTGCAAATAATGGCTGTAATCACCAAGTTCCAAGAGAATACTTTCCTTGTAAATCGCAAAAAGATTCTCCCTCGTGTACTGACTCGAAAGTTCGAACTTTTCTTCTATTTTCACGTTGCAGTCCACATTCGCAAAATACTGCTGTTTGATGGCTTGCTCGACACCATAAATGATATTCTTCTCAATCAAACGATTGCTTACCAACTGAATACGCAGCAGATTTTGCACTTTGTTGCGTGACAATCTTGTGACCGTCACATATTGAAAAATTGCTTCCCATTCCGCGGATAATTTCAATTGTGGAAAAACATCAAAAAACTTCTTTGGTTCCATAGAATACTTTTGCCTTTCTCTTATGCCTGACGCATTGCGTCTAACTCCTTCTTTAGTTCACAAAGCAGCTCGCTCTCCGGCACTTTACGCAAAACTTTGCCGTGCTTCATAATCAAGCCTTCGCCCTTACCGCCGGCAATACCTAAATCAGCTTCTCTGGCCTCGCCCGGTCCATTTACTACACAGCCCATCACAGCCACCTTTATATTCAAATCATCATACCCTGCTACCATCGTTTCCACCTGATTTGCCAGCGCGATTAAATCAATCTGCGTTCTGCCGCAGGTCGGGCAAGAAACTACGGTAATGCCGGAATTGCGCAAGCCCAGCGTGCGCAAAATCAGCTTCGCCGACTTAATTTCTTCCACCGGGTCGCCGGTTAAGGATACACGAATCGTATCACCGATACCCTGTCCCAAAATCATGCCCAGACCAACCGCCGACTTGATATTTCCGGAATAAAGGGTGCCAGCCTCGGTAATGCCGACATGCAACGGATAATTCGTCTGCTTTGCTATCAGTTCATGCGCCTTCACACACATCAATACATCTGAAGATTTGATGCTGATTACCATCTGGTCAAAATCATATTTCTCAAGCATCGCCACTTTATCGAGTGCGCTCTCGACGATGCCTTCCGCTGTCACATGGCCATACTTTTCCAAAATCGACTTTTCCAGTGAGCCACTGTTTACGCCCACACGAATCGGCACACCATATTTTTTTGCCGTCTCCACGACCGCCTTCACGCGGTCCTCACCGCCGATATTGCCTGGATTAATGCGGATTTTATCAGCACCATTTTCCATCGCGGCAATCGCCATGCGGTAATCAAAATGAATATCTGCCACCAGCGGAATATGAATCTGCTTTTTAATCTCTCGAACCGCCTCCGCCGCTTCCAGCGTCGGCACAGTACAACGCACAATGTCGCAGCCCGCTTCTTCAAGGCTCAAAATCTGCGCCACGGTTGCCTGCACATCTTCGGTTTTTGTATTGGTCATCGACTGAATCAACACTGGATTTCCACCGCCAATGACACGCTCCCCGATTTTTATTACTTTTGTATTGTCACGATGCATGCTCATTTTTCCTCCTATTCTTACTCCACTACATTCTCGCCGGAAACTTCCTCCGGGCCTTCGGTTGTTTCCTCACGCACAACTCCGTTTTCATCAACTTCTACATTCATAGAAATATCCTCCAGAAATGAGAAAATTCGCTCCTTCTCATCGCCGGTTACGATTTGCGTCTTCGCGCCGCTTTGAATGGCCGGCACCACCGACACCTCTAGCTCCCCACCTTCATCATTGCCCGAAAAATGCAGTTCAATTAGCATACTGTCGAGCGTTTTATTGTTAAACCAATAATTTCCCATGCTGTAAATAATCGGCTTACCATCATAATATTCCATACCCTGCAGGCAATGGGAATGCGCGCCGATGACTACATCGGCACCGGCGTTCAAATAATCTTTGCCGGTCGAAAGCTGCACATCTTCCAGCTCGTAGCTGTACTCGGTACCCCAATGCACGTAGGCGATGACAAAATCTGCATTCGCATCAGCCTCCGCAATCGTCTGCAAGAACAGCTCGGTATCGTAGCAACGCAAAATGCCCGGCGCATCCTCGGTGGCCTGCGGCGTCATCTTATATTTTTCTGCACGGGAAGCGGCCACAAAAGCAACCGTCTTACCGTCAATCTCATAATAGACCGGCCGCATCGCCTCGGCCAGATTCTTTCCTGCGCCAACATAGTCGATACCTGCGTCCGTCAAAGTCTTAAATGTATCGAGCAACGCCTGCTCACCATAATCGTACACATGATTATTCGCCAGACTGACAATATCCACACCCATCTCCTGCAGCACACTTACACGGGTCGGATTGGCACGGAATGTGTACATTTTATTCGGAAGCGGCGAACCGTTCGTGCTAAATGTGAACTCATTGTTCAGGCACATCACATCGGCCTGCTGCATCCTCTCTAACAGCTCCGGCGAAATGCAATCATAAATGCCGTTCGCGCTGGCATCTAACTGCGCCGTCGTCACCGCTGACTCATCAAGGCTGATATCACCAGCGAAGCAGACGGTAAAATCATATTCATGTAAATCAACAGTGGTTGGCTGCTCCGTGGTAACTTCCTCTGTCGTTGTTTCCTCGGGGGTAGTTTCTTCTGAAGTTGTTTGCTGCGGAGTGCTTTCCGCAGTTGTTTCGGAATTTGCAAAATTGTTGCCCGCCTCATTTTGCGCTTGCTGTGCCTTTCCGCAACCGCTTAGGAGTAGCAATACGCCAATTAGCAACATACATACTCTATTCTTTTTCATATATCGCTCCTCCTCGCATAATCCCAGATAATAATTATATCATATAAAAGTAGAATCGCACAATCACTTTTCATCTGTAGATATCGTATGATTTAATACAATTATTCTTGCACCATAGAACCATCAGTTGTGTGAAGAAAAACGAGACAATGATGCCGATAAGACGCTAGATACATGCCTTCTCCTAAAATTCAAATAAAATAGAAGCATCGCATCATAAGATAATTTTTCCTAAAACCACTTATTTTGCGATGCTCCTTGTTGTGAAAAAAGAGATTATTCACACATTGATAATTTTCCTCACATTCTATCAATCCTTGAACGCTTTCTTAAAACCCTATTATTCTCTTACTCTCACACAAAACTAATTTTTAAAATCAAAACAATAATGTAAACATTTTTCCCTTTGTCTTATTTGTACCCGAAATAATGTATGCTTTTTCACGACTATCGATTAATATCTGTTCGTTAATATATTTCAGAAAATCCTTTTCGTTATACTTAACTGCAACTCTGCCCGCATTATCTTCGGTTAAACAACTTGATTGTTCACTCACCCATTCAAAAAATTGATTTTGAATCTCTATAATATTTGTTATATACCCATCCGGAATATAGATTGTGCATGAGTGGCAATCAAATTTTAAACTTATATTCATTAAATTTTCTCCCTAGAACAAGTAATATACATGTCCTCCCTTTTTTAATCATTCTATTCCTGATTGATAGCTTCCCAATACACAATTACTCTTGCATGTTTGGAATAAATACACTTTCCGTAATTCGTTCCACTCGGAACAATGTCATGTCCTTTACCAACAAAAATATTTAAAGAACACTCTTTCAGCTTCACACTAGATGAATTGTATTCACATTCACCTATGTAAGTCTCATATGAAGCCTCTCGTATATCAGCATTACAATTAGCGATTGTAAGTGATGTCCATACAATATCCACAATAATAACAATCACAATGATTAGACTCGGTCTAATTTTCCACTTACCAAATTCAAAATGCGAAGTCCCCAATTCTTTGTTAAGGAAGACCTCCACAAACACCATTCCACACAGACACATGATTAATATAATGATTCCTATCAATAGAATTGAATCCCTATGTTCTATGATAATTTGATTAAATGTATCGATATCCATCCGCCATTCCTCTTTATTATTTAAGTAATGAAAACTTTTCTTCTTTTCATAATTCTCCTCTTATAATTGCATTCCTAGTGGGTAATGTGTTGATTACACGTTTCTTGAGTTAATCCATTTTAACGTTATTCAAAAGTAGGACGATCAATTACTCGTATTTCCTCGTTTGTGTTACATAGAGGAGACCACTCAAATAATTCCAGATTTAGTACTTCGCGCATCTCATCAACTCCAGTATAATACTGCACTTGTTCGTCCGCAAAAGAAAATGACAGAAAGACGATATCATCATTGTCGCGTTCTTCACAAAGTACAAGATAGTCAGAAGTGAAAAAGCCTTTTATAAAATGACCTTCCAGAATTGCAGACTCATAAGTCAATGTAGAATCCTCTTTATAAAGATTTTCGTCGTCAACTCTAATGAGGTAAGTTTTTGAACCCAAATCAACATACATACAATAATTTTGTGGAAATTTTTCCCAATATCCATCCCTGCTGCCCCAAAAGGTTTTGCCTATTTCAATTTCTGAAAACGTTTTAACCTTGAAGAAATCGCATCCACTAAATAAAATCGAGAAGAATGATAAAATAATCATTACCTTAAATAATTTTTTCATAAAATCTCCTTTCAGAAGCGCATTGCGTTGTGGAATTGTTCAAAGAAATTTGCGAATACGATTTCTTTGTAGCATCAGGGCAACTTTGTGACGCTTCGGCACAAATTGCCGTGTAAAAAATCAACATATCAATGTGATTTTTCGCACTAGTTTCTCTTTCTATTAATAATAATAATTGAATTCGTGCTTAATTTTCCAATTATATGATTTTAAAATTCCCCAATTCATTGGATAGTATCCTAACGCATTGTTTATCGCTGTAATAATTAAGCCGTTTTTTTCAATACTAAATTTTTCAAAATCGTACAGATCTGAAAGTTCAATTTTTATCTTATAAGCGTACTTTGAACTAAACCAAGATTTCTTACCTTTTTTGGTAACTGTAAGCTTACAATTAGATGCATTCCCAACCGATAACCATAAATCCATGTCCTTCATATTCTTTTTCCCACTACCGAAGTTAATGTGTTCTTTTTTTGAATATGTTTTTTTTGACATGTGACGAATATAAGATTTAATACGTTCTTCTATATGTTTAGAATTTTCTAAACGATTTTTCATCAAGTTTCCAATTGGATTCCACCATGAACTGATATCTATATTGTTATCAAACCCAGCTCCAATTGTTGCATATGCATACATAGCTATACTCAAAGCAAATGTACTAACGAACAATGCGGCACAAATTCGCGTAATAACAACAATTGCTTGAGGAATCTTTCCAAAATAATCAGCAAAAAACAACGGAGCATTGTAACAATATGCAAACAGATTACAGCTTAAAACAGCTCCAGCAATCCCTAGAAAAGCAACATCATCCCCATTCACAAACCTACCGACACTCGCATCATAGTACCGGCTCTGCAGATAATACAGCCCCGTCTCGGCTGGACTTATATATGTACCCGGCAACCACAAAAGGCGATTGCACGGTCGTTAT
>SVEO01000029.1 GCA_015057275.1 Lachnospiraceae bacterium
CTAAAAATATGCGAATAATAACAGTTTTAATGTTATTATACCACCTATTCAACCTAAAAAATAGTAAAAATAAGGTTTAAAACACTCATATTTATTTGTAACTTGCAATTACTTTTTCACTCAAAGCTCATTTTTCTCGAAAAGTATAGACTTGTAATAAAACTTGTAGTAAACTATATAATGAAATATGCCCGGAAGCAATCCGGGCGTTTTTTGTAAGATGCGCACACGCGCAGAGCAATCATTTTGTAAGTGGGAGGTCGACGATGAATTACAGGAAAGACAGATACGGAAATGATATTTCGATTCTCGGTTATGGTTGCATGCGTTTTTCCCATGCGGCGGGCAAGATTGACCTTGCTAAGGCGGAGAAGGAAATTATGGCGGCAGTGGATGCCGGCGTGAATTATTTTGATACAGCCTACGTTTATCCCGGTAGCGAGGTAGCGCTGGGCGAGATTCTTGCGCGCAATCAAATTCGCCAGCAGGTTTATATCGCGACCAAGCTTCCGCACTATCTGATTAAATCAGTCGAGAGCATGGAGAAATGTTTCTCTGAGCAGTTAAAGCGTCTGCAAACCGATTATATTGATTATTATTTGATGCACATGCTGACGGATGTACAGACATGGGAACGTTTAACCAAGCTTGGCATTCTTGATTGGTTAGATGAGAAAAAGAAAAGCGGTGTCATTCGTCAGATTGGTTTCTCCTATCATGGGAATTCCGATATGTTCTGCCAACTGTTAGACGCCTACGACTGGGATTTCTGCCAGATTCAGTACAATTATATGGATGAGCATTCACAGGCGGGACGCCGCGGATTGAATTATGCAGCTGCAAAGGGCGTGCCGGTGGTAATTATGGAGCCATTGCGCGGCGGTCGACTGGCAAATCTTCCGGACAACGCCAAAGAGATTATGGCAAATTATCCGGTGTATCATACACCGGCACAGTGGTCATTCCGCTGGCTATGGAATCAACCGGAAGTGATGTGCGTGCTTTCCGGCATGAATTCGCTTGAAATGGTGCAGGACAACGTGCGCACTGCTTCCACCGTCGAAGTCGGTGAACTCGGTCCTGCCGAGGAAGAAATGTTAAAAAATGTTGTAAAGGCTATCAATGTCAAGATGAAGGTTGGCTGCACAGGCTGCGGTTACTGCATGCCATGCCCGAAACATGTGGATATCCCGGGAACGTTTGCCGCTTACAATCGCCGTTATTCGGACGGCTGGTTTACCTCTCTCAAGGAATATGTAATGTGCACGGCCATGCGAAAAACTTCTTCGGCCGCATCAAATTGTATCGGCTGCGGTAAATGTGAAAAGCACTGCCCGCAACATATTGAAATTCGCAACGAATTAAAAAATGCCCGCAAAAAGCTGGAAGGACCGATTTACAAAATTGCCCGCAAAATAATTCAGTGGTTAAAGGCATATTAAACTTGCCTGGCATACCGGCCCTTATTAAAACACAACAAAATATACAACAAAGCCGGTATCTGCATCACTGCAGCCTACCGGCTTCCCTTTTACAGCCTATTTTGAATAATACAGAACACCTAACGTGCCCGGGCCGCAGTGGCTGGAAATTACACCGCCTGCGCGCGTTATATGAATTTCTTCGAAGTAGTTTAACTCCTGCAGGAACGCTTTTACTTTACCGATGGTCTCTTCTGTGCAGCCGGAATGGGTGATGAACACACGCGCCGGTTCCGCATTTAAGAGATCCTCGTGCAAATCTTTCGCGTATTTAAAGAGTGCGCCGTCAATCGTTCCGCGGTACTTCTTATCCACGCCCATCGCACCGTCTTTTACAACAATCTTCGGGTGCAGCTTGAGTGTGTTGGCGAGCAGCGCGGTTACCGCATTACATCTGCCGCCGCGCGCCAGATAAGTCAGAGTGTCTACCACGAAGCTTGCGCGTACCTTTTCTCTGTCGCTTTCAATGATTTCCTTGATTTCCTCGGCGCTCTTGCCTGCTGCCGCAAGCTCAGCCGCCTTAATGACCTGCAAACCGATACCGGTGGAAAGATTCTGTGAATCGACGATAAATACACGCTCGGCGTCTAAGTCCTCTGCTACCATGCGAATAACATTACAGGTTGTACTCATCTGCATCGAGATTCCAATGAACACAACATCGTCACCCGCTTCAATTATCGGACGCAGCACTTCTTCTGTCTTATCAAAGGTTGCCGCCGCCGTCTTTGGTGTCGTCTTGTTCGCATCCGCCCACTTATAAATATCGTCCGGCGTTGTCTCCACACCATCAAAATAGCTTTCCTCGCCCATCACGATGCAAAGCGGAATTACTGCTATATTATACTTTTCAATTAAATCTGCTGATAAATCACATGTACTGTCTGTTACGATTCTTACGTTTGCCATTTTCATTCCTCCAGCTCTCCGTCGTTAAAATATATTGTTACATATTATTGTTTATCACTATTATTTATTTTATCGCATTTTGTCGAATTTGCAAGCAGGAACTGCAATAACCTTAATATTTTAGCAATATTTTAAAAATGCAAAAGGCACACGCCGTGATTGGCCTGTGCCTTTTCAGTAGCCAAAAGAGGCTTTTAATTATTCACTTATTATTACACAACTAAAAAGAACTTAACAAGGAACAATGCAGACAGAACATATGTCAATACAGATACCTTCTTTGCCTTACCGGTAAGAAGCATAATAATTGTATATGCAATCAACGCAAGACCGATACCATGTCCAATGGAACCACTGATTGGCATTGCAATTAACATAAGTGCAACCGGAAGAACCTGAGTCATATCGTCGAAATCAATGTTCTTTAAGCCGGAAAGCATCAAAATACCAACGTAAATGAGTGCTGCGGATGTTGCCGGAGCCGGAACAAGCGCTGCAATCGGTGCGATAAATACGCACGCAAGGAACAGAATACCGGAAGTCAATGCAGTAAGACCGGTACGGCCGCCTGCCTCTACACCTGCCGCAGATTCAACGAACGTTGTTACCGTGGATGTACCTGTACAAGCACCTACCGTAGTACCGATAGCATCGGACAAAAGTGCTTCCTTCATCTTTGGCATATTACCATCCTGATCAAGCATGTTTGCTCTGGATGCAGTACCTACAAGTGTACCGATGGTGTCAAACATATCAATCATACAGAAAGTAACAACGAGCATGATTACTGAAATCCAACCAATTTCCAACAAACCGCTAAAGTTGAATTTAAACAAAGTTGTCTCTGCCATATCCTTAAATGGCGGAACCCAAGAAGCATCCTTTAATGCTGCAAACGGATTGTTGCCGAGGATGAAGCTGCCGATCCAGTATACCACAGAAGAACCGAGCATTCCAATCAGTACAGCACCTGTTACCTTCTTGTGGGCTAACGCTACAATCAGGAATAATCCTACAAATGTAGTGATTACATATAAAACCATTGTATTATATCCGTTTGCTCCCATAGCATCGCGGGTTACGGATGGTGTCAATCCACCAAAGAAATCGGATAGCATATAGAACGGACCGCCTGTTTCTGTGTAGATGCCGGCATTAGAGCCAAGACCGATATTCAGTAACATCAAACCGATAGCCGGTGCAATACCAAGTCTTACACCTAAAGGAATTGCTTTAACAATTTTTTCACGTACATTTAAAAGAGACAGTACGATAAATACAACACCTTCCAAAAGGATGATGCACATAGCAGCGTTGAAGGACTCTGTATAGGTAAGTCCGGTAATCGTTACGATGTTCGTCACAACAACTGCGAAGAAGCTGTTTAATCCCATACCTGGCGCCATAACGAACGGCTTGTTCGCTAAAAAAGCCATGACGATGGTACCGACACCTGCAGACAGAACCGTTGCCAAGAACACTGCGTTCCATAAGGCTGAACCTGTGTCAAAATTTGTCAGCAGGTTTGGATTAAGCGCGATGATATATGCCATCGTCATAAATGTGGAAAAACCAGCAATGACTTCCGTTTTGACGGAAGAACCATTTTCTTTGATTTTGAAAAACTTTTTCATTTTTCTTCCTCCTCGTATAATATTTTTAGATACATAAATGCACCTTGATAATTTAATAAATAATTGTTCAATAGGCTTAGTTAAGCCCATGATATAATTGTCCTAGTGTCAATCAGGTAATAGTTCTTTGTTCTCC
>SVEO01000020.1 GCA_015057275.1 Lachnospiraceae bacterium
AAGCGTTGGAACAAGAGAGGGAGAACCAAGGAGTTGGTTATTCCAAAGGAATGTCTAGGATGATTTTCAGTATGTAGTTTTGAAGATATGGGAAAGAAGCTTCCGGAGTGATTCGGAAGCTATTTTTCTTTCAATAGATGAGAATGGAGGTAATCGTATGATTAAGGTATATAAAACAGATGATCACATCGTTCATGAGAAAACAGCACCCGAAGCAGGAGCATGGATTCAGTTGATTCAACCCACAGTCAATGAATGTAAATTGATTGCCGAACAACTGCAGATGGATGTGGACGACATTCTTACGATCCTCGACGAAGAAGAACGAGCTCGTATCGAATTCGAAGATAACTATACACTGATTATTGTGGATATCCCGACAAGTGATATCCGCCACGCAAAATCAACCTATACAACAATTCCGCTCGGTATTATTCTTACCGACAATCTAATTGTGACGGTTTGTACGAAAGATACGCCAATTTTGCAGCGTTTTGCAAGGGGAAGAGTGCGTGATTTCAGCACGAAGAAAAAGATGCGTTTTGTGTATCAGATGCTTTTTTTTATTTCTTCCTTTTATCAGATGAATCTGCGTACGATTGATAAAAAGAGAAGTGAGATTGAAGAACGTTTTCTTGGCGATGCAGAAGAGGTTGACTTGATTGAACTGCATGAATTATCATCCACACTTGTCTACTTTGCGACCTCGTTGCGTGCTAATGGTGTGGTACTTGAGCGAATTTCACGTACAAGAAAGCTAGAGCAATTTGACGAAGATGTCGATTTACTTGAGGATGTTATTATTGAGAATCAACAGGCAATTGAGATGACCAATATTTATCAGAATATTATTAACGGTACGAGAGAATTGATTTCTTCGATTAATGACAATCGATTGAATAATGTGATGAAATATCTGACTTCCATTACGATTGTAATGGCGATTCCGACCGTGATTTCCGGATTTTACGGTATGAATGTGGATGCCAAATGGATGCCGTTTGCTAGCGTGGCGCATGGCTTTGGTATTATTTGTGGGCTTACGATTGTTATTTGCGGCATTACAATGCTGGTTCTGAAAAAAAAGAAAATGATGTAACATACAAATTGATATTGTTTTTCGCGCGATACCTATGGTATACTAACAAAAGAAATATAGGCGTACTTGCAGTGTAAAGCGCGCAAGTGCAGCGGAGGGATAAAATGCGAGGATTACAAACTGATGTGCGCAGATTGAGAAAGGCAATATTTGCTGAAATTGCGAATCTGGCATATGATTCTGAGAATATTATTGATGATATTGAGGCGATACCGTTTAAGCTGACGGCAGGTGAGATGCCGCGATATCGTGAGAGTATCTATAGAGAACGGGCGATTATCCGTGAGTCTGTTCGACTTGGTATGGGACTTTCGATTCGCCCGGAGAATAAGCCGGTTCACTTAACTGCGGGTATTCAAAACAGCGATATTGCAGAAAAATATTACGAACCGCCTTTGATGCAGGTCATTCCGTCGGCTTGTAACGAATGTGAGCCGAATACCTATGAAGTAAGTGATATGTGTAAGGGCTGCACAGCACACCCATGTGTGGAAGTATGTCCAGTCGGTGCGATTACAAGAGAACCGGGACATAAATCGGTCATTGATCAGAAAAAGTGTATTAAATGCGGCAAATGTAAGGCAAATTGTCCATATGATGCGATTTCGCATAAGACGAGACCTTGCGCGGCTATGTGTGGTGTAAGTGCCATTGAAACGGATCCTCAGGGGCGCGCAATGATTAATCCGGACAAGTGTGTTTCTTGCGGCATGTGTATGGTTAGCTGTCCGTTTGGTGCCATTGCGGATAAGTCGCAAATTTTCCAAATGATTCGTGCACTGCAGACCGGCCAAAAGATGATTGCGATTGTTGCGCCTGCGATTGCAGGACAGTTTGGTAAGGACGTTACTTTGGGTATGATAAAAACGGCCTTGATGCAGCTCGGGTTTGCGGATGTTTTTGAAGTTGCCAAAGGTGCGGATGAAGGTGCGATGCATGAGGCGAAGCAGTATGTGGAGCTGGTAGCCAGCGGTAAAGTTCCGTTCCTATTAACCTCCTGCTGTCCATCGTGGGCAGTGCTGGCAAAGAAATACTTCCCGGAAACGATTGATAAGATTTCTAACACATTAACACCGATGGTTTCGACTGCACGTTATGTGAAATCGATTCATCCGGATGCGCACATCGTATTTATCGGACCTTGTGCTGCGAAGAAGTTGGAAGCTTCTCGCAGAACGATTCGCAGTGATGTTGACTTTGTTATTACATTCGAGGAATTAGACGCGATTTTCGAATCTCGCATGATTTCTTTTGATGTCGATGAGACGAAGATTGATGATGCGACCGGTATTGGTCGAGGATTCGCAGTTGCCGGTGGCGTTGCCGGGGCGATTGAAAAATGTATCAAGGAATATTATCCCGGTGTTGAGGTACATATCGAGCATGCGGAAGGTTTGGCAGATTGTAGAAAGATGCTGATGCTTGCAAAAGCTGGAAAGAAGAATGGCTGCCTAATTGAAGGAATGGGTTGCCCGGGCGGATGTGTTGCCGGAGCAGGTACGAACATACCGATTGGCAATGCGATTCGAGAAGTACAGCAGACGGTGGCACAATCAAGCAGACGCTTGCCGGAATTAGGAGAGTAAAAATAGAAAGAATAGGCAGATAGAAGAGTTATATGAAGTCGCAAGTAAGATTTAAAATTAATAAAATGCTTCTTTTAGCAGCAAAGATTGCAATTGGATCGAGTGCGGCAATTTATTTGGCGCAACTACTTCATTTGCAGAATATCACATCTGCAGGAACCATAACTCTCCTGACATTAGTCACGACGAAGTGGGGTACGGTCCGCTTGGCAATTGAGCGCCTGATTACTTTTTTTATTAGCGTAGCAGTGTGTTTTGTGATTATTCAAATTATACCGAATCTATGGGTGGATTACGGAATCTATCTGTTTTGTCTTGTATTTTTAAGTGAATTTTTTGGATGGCGTGCTACGGTATCAGTGAATGCAATTATTGGGGTGCATATTCTGAAAGCGCAGGAATTGACAATTGAATTTCTCATCAATGAGCTACTGCTTGTTGTAATCGGTATTACCATTGCATTTATTTTGAACTTAATCCATATTAATAATGCGCATGAGAATGGTATTATTCGGAATATGCGTCATGTAGAACACCAGATGAAGATGATTTTGACGGAGTTAGCCGGATATCTTGAACAAAAGACGGAAGCAAGCCGTGTGTGGGATGATATAAAAAAGCTGGAAACGGAGTTGGATGATTTTTTGGAACTTGCCTATGAGTATCAGAATAATACATTTCACACCCATACCGGTTATTATACTGACTATTTTGAGATGCGCATGAAACAGTGTGGTGCATTACATAATCTGCACGCAGAAATGAGACGAATGCGTGAAATGCCCAAGCAGGCACATATTGTGGCGGAATTTATTCACGAAATTACAAAACACGTGACAGAGATGAATGACCCGAAGAAGCAGATGGACGAATTGGAGCAGCTTGTCGAGAACCTGCGACAGGAACCACTACCGGAGACGCATAAAGAATTCGAAAGCCGAGCGGAATTATATCATACATTGATGGATTTAGAGGAATTTCTGATGTATAAAAAGCGTTTCGTCGAATCCATTGATGCAAAGCAGTTCCGTGTTTATTGGAAAAGAGAAATTGAAGGAAAATAATCATATATTTGCATAACAGATGTCACTGGTTAATCTAGTGACATCTTGTTATTTATAGGGAAGTTATTACGGTAATATAAAAATGTACGATAAATCAATATGTTTACATGATGTAATAAATATGATATAATATATTAAAACTTGACAAGGGAAATATACCAAAAAGAGTGATAAAGGAGGGAAAAAGAAATAGATAGAAAAGAGATGACACAGGTTACAAGATGATTATGAAAATAAGAGGAGGTGTTTTGATGAAGCGTTTAGAGTGCAAAAAAAGGATTTGGAAATTTATTAGTAGTATTATTGTATTTACAATTGTTATTATTTTGGCGTGTCCGAAGCAGGAAAAGTATGTTTCTGCTCAGATGGATAATGAAATCCAAATGTTGAGATGTGAGGATGATTATTCGGAACAATCACTTACATACATTTATGCAATGCTTCAGGGGGTAGAGCCGGAAAATGAAAAAAATTTTAAGGTTGCAGACTATTTGTCGGCATATAATGCAGACACGGATAAAATATTTTATCTTTATCCCATTTATGATGGAGAAGCATGTGCTTATATAGCACATGTGGATGATGCTGGGAATGTGGTAATTTCAAGTGATACAACGGTATATGATAATTTAACGCAACTGGAAGAAGGCGAAGATTATCTTCTTTATGTAACCGGCGGAGTTTATTATGCGCAGGACGACGATGAAATTATTAAAATTGATGAAGTAGATTCAGTGGAACAGCAATTAGATACAGAATATGGTAATTTGCCATACGAAGAAAAGATAGACAATTTTGGAAAAATAGCGGGTTCAGATGCAGTGTTTGTAAATTTGGCTGATGAAAACGATGTGTTGCTTAATACAGCGACGTGTAATATGGCATCAGAACGTTCATTCGCCATGCGGGCAACAACACCGGAAACTGTTGTCAAAAAATGTGGAATTACGGATTTTGTATTACAAGGCCCATATGGTTTGTGTTGGGCGGCGTCAGTAGCAACGATTGCTAATTATGAGCGAGGGTTATCTTTTTCCGCAATGACTGTTGCAAATGCAATGCAGATTGGCTTTGATGATGGAGCTAATGCAATAGAATGTCAGACAGCATTAAACCGATTTGCCTTGGGCACGTATTCAATCTATGACGACAAGTTAGCATGGACAAGCGTAAAAAGTAATATAAATAATGATAATCCATTTATGATGCTTTTGTATGGAACAGATAATAATGGGAATGATGTGGGCCATGCGATTACAGGCTATGGGTATTCATGTATATTAGGTGATTTAGCTGGTTACTCGGCATATAGAATGCTTTACGCTTGGGATTCTAATAATTATCAGCTGATTTTGTTATACAATTCCCCAACAATTGTGACTTCGGGATATACATTTGAGTGGCAAGTATCAATAGATCGCGATTAAGGAGAGAATAAATGGAACAAAAAATAAATAAAAGAAATTATAAGTTTTTTATTGTTGCATCCGTAGTAATTCTTGTTGCAGTATGTATCATTGCAGTCATCATCATTCTGCTTGGCAAAGATGAGGAAATTATTTATTCGGTGGAAGATGCCAAAAACGAGATTTTTACGGAAGAATATTTTCGAAATGTGCAATCGGTTGAACTATACTGTACCTATTTGAAGGGAGACAAGACTCTGACAGATACGGATGAAATTCAGGAACTGGTAACAATTCTTTCGCAGCTTACATTGAAGAATTCGGATAAAGATGTCAGAGAGTATATTGGAAATAATGGATTGGCTCTATATTTGTTAGATGGAACAGAAAAAACTATTACTTTTACGAGCGAACTTATTGGACTTGAAGTAGATGGGAAAGCGATTACCTTTGAATTGGAAGAAGGGGCGTTTGATAAGATAATGTCGTTGTTTAAATAATATAACAGGCTTGAATCCTTATAGGGTTCAAGCCTGTTGTTGGGTATATAGAGGTAAAACCAGCTGCTGCGTCGCAAAGAGTTGATGCTCAACTTGTGACTCTCGCAGCCGCGCTATTCGCAACTCCGTGCTATCGCACGGCGTTACTCATACCAGACGCTCATCAGATAAAAGCGATTTCTAGTGCAAGCACAGAAATCGCTTTTGCCTTCCTCGCTGTTTTATGCCAAATCCATAACCAATACAGTCAGTGAGTTTGGTTCGAGCGTCATGGTTGTAAAGTTTTCTTCCATCACAACCTCACGTTCTACCGGAACAATCACTTCGCCGGACTTCTTGTTGATGTTTGGCACATTTGCCTGTTTTGGATCGCCGGTCAGTGTGATGCGTTTGCCGCCGGATACTGAAAGATTGTTAAAACGAACCTTGGTAATCTTTTCGATATTATCTGTATTAACAAGTTTAACGTAAACATGCTTATCATCCTTCGTTACCGAGTTGAAGATATCACGGTTGTACGGCTCTAACTTATAGTGCAGACGGAGACTCTCAGTTGTTCCGTCTGTGTAGGAACAAAGTAAGGTACGTTTGTCTGCACCACCAAAATCTACTTTGATGGTGTAAAGGGTGTTATCCTTGATTGGCTCAAACGCTGAGGTTCTTAAGTTACCTGCACAAGTGGAGCAGGAGTAATCACCGAGGGTATAACCTTCAATACCATCCTTATAAACCTTCAAGCCGGTCGCTGTACCGTCATAGTTAATCGCATACTCTAATACATTCTTCGCATCAGAAACAGATTCATCCAAACCAACGCCGACATAGAAACCTTCGATACCGCTTAATCTTTCGGCTTCCACTTTAACGGTATAGTTTGTCCAACGGTAATCTAACATGTAGATACCATTTAGGCCGGATGTCTGTGCGTGTAGGATTAATCCTTTAACTGGATCAATATCAAAGCCGTTCGACTCCGGAATCATAATCCAGTTGTTTTCAGGAGATAAACCGGTACGGAAATCATCGTAGAGTAATACTTCGCCGGTTTCATTGCTTGTTACTTTTACGGTGCGAATCGCAATCGTTGCATTCTTAGTAGCAAGTTCAATGCCGCCGCGGCAGCGGAGGAAATGTTCGTGTCCGTTTACATATGTCTTAAAGTTTGTGCCAAGAACTTTCGTACCGAGGTACTTTGCAAATAACTGTTGTACATAGTAGTTCGGAGTTTTCCATAACTTTTCATTGTCGAACCAAATGCAGTCCGGCGTCCAACGGTAAGTCGCATCAGTCAACACCTTATTAAACAGAGGCGCAGTAGCTGCCAGACGGACAACGTCAGAGTTTTGCTCGAAGCCGGTCATAATCGCTGCTTCGGCGATGGCACCTGCCAGTGTGTTCTTGTCAGTAGAAGCGTATTCGCCGACGAATACCTTGGATGTACGGGAATCGTCAAGCACACCGTTTGCATCGTATGCACGGTAGTAGTAGTTGTAACGGTCTACATTGCTGATGAGGTAATCATTCGAACGATAGTAATGCTCATCAGCGATGGTTTCCATATAGTTCGGCTGATATTCATACCAGGTAATCTTTTCAGAGAAGCTAATTTTACCGTCTGTGAATTCAACGACAGCATCGGTGTCTTTCCACTTACCGCTTAAGAACTGCCAGCCTTCAACATACGCCTTATCATCTGCTTGAGCGCCCACGGTTGATAAAATGTGCAGCTCATAGCCCGGATAATTTGCGTTCATATAATCATCAATTGCTTTTTTGAAAATCTGGAAGTTTGCAAAGAATTCAATGCCCCAGTTTTCATTACCGACACCAAGATAATGCATATCAAACGGATCTTCATGTCCCATATCTCTGCGGAGTCTTGCCCATTCGTTGTTTTCAAAATCGATGCTGATGGCAAAATCAATTAAATCGGTAAAGTTTTTAATATATTTGTCGCGTAATGCACCACCGGCCGGGTTTGCATAATCGGAACGAGCCTGACAAAGTACGCCGCAGGCCATAACCGGAAGCGGAGTTGCGTTTAAGTCTTCTGCCAACTGGAAATATTCCATGTAGCCGAGACCCATCGTCATCATGTAGCCCCAAACGTTGTAATTTTCCTTACGGGTTTCAACGGGACCAACGGAATCCTTCCAATCATAAACGTTGTCCCAAATGTATGAACCTTCGGAGATACAGCCGCCCGGAAAGCGAAGGAAGGTTGGATGTAAATCACGCATTGCCTCAACCATATCGCGACGTAAACGGTAGTTCGGATTTTTTAAATAGTTGGTATGTGCGGTAGCAGAAGTAGGTTCTTCTTCTGCACCCCAAACATTGGATGGCATAAGGGAAACCATATCAATGGAGATTTCACCGTTAAAAATCATAACTAACTGACCGAGTTTTGTGTCTGTACCGTTTAACACAATCTTTTTATCGACACCGTATTTCTTCCATGTATCGCCGGCTTCAATCTTAATCGTAGTCGTGTCCGTAATCGGACGACAGAACTTGTCCATTACCTGAATCATAATGGAACCACCCTTGATGGAACGCGCCCAAATGGTAAATTCGTAGCTTTCATCCTCGTAGATAGCGATGGAGCAGCGACGGTTACGGTCGGAGTAACCTTTATTGAACAATACCGCGCCATCCATAACTGTAATATAGTGACTGTTAATGTCTCGGTCTTCAATACCAAGGAAGTCGTTCAGACCGCCGAAATTACGTACGGTTACGCAGTCGATATCGCCGGACCAGCCGTCCATAGGCATGGAGTTCTTACCTGTAGAGGTGCCGTTTTTGCCGGAGCGATAATCATATGTATCATATGCGAAAGATTCGAATGAGCGGTTCATCACAAGCTCCGCATAAATACCACCGTCAGCAGCATTATTAATATCTTCATAGAATAGACCGTAAAGTGTCGGGCTGATATCCAAAACTTCGTCGTTGCCGTCAACGTTCAAAGTGTACGGTGGACGTTCCTTTGGCAGAGCCGACATTTCAAAAGTACGAACGGTACTGTAGTATCCTTTTGAAATGGTTGCAGTCAAGGTAACTGCAGTTGGTGCGGTAATATTGAGCAGCTTGCCATCATCGGAAAGAATATCTTTCTTGCTCGATTCCCAAGAAACATTTACCTTGCCCGACATCAGGGAGGTTGGCAAGGTAATGTCCTTTGTAATGATTAAGGAAGGGAATTTTAAAAATTTATTCTTCGCTAATTCCACCAGGTTGCGTTCAGACAGAGATTCACACATGATGTCCATAATCTGGTCTGCTTCCAAAGCTTTGCCGTAAACACGGAAATCAGAAATATAACCGCAGAAATCATTATCCACAGCAAATTGGGAATGCCCGATATAGTTGCTGGAGTAATTTTCCGGGTTGTAGAATGTATCGAAGAAACCGCGAAGTCTCGCATATGTACCGCTGGATGTTTGGCTGATGGAACCGTCGGCAACTACCTCGCCGTTCAAGTAAACAATCGGACCGGCACTGCTTTTTGTGCCCTGCTCAGTACCGAAAACTGTCATACAGACATGCATCCACTGATCCATCTCGTAAGAGCGGCCTGCATCTGCTGCTAAGTCGGTCGAATTGTGGCAGACACCACGTAAATTTCTTGTCAGAAACATGAATGGACCGCGGTCATTACGACCGAAGTCGAAAATTCGTTCCCAAACATTATAACCTAAGCCGAAATTAACCCAGGTTGCAACCGTAACACCTGTGTTATCAGAAACATCTTTCAATAAATCGGAAGGGAGTGTGAAATAAGAAGATGCACGGCCGCCGAACAGCTTTGCACCATACTTACCATTTACTTTGGAAATTACCGGTGGTTTTGAACCCATAGGTATGGCATCATTCTTATTACCGGAGCTATCCTTACCTACATGAATGGCATCGTCAAAACGATAACGCGCCAATAGGTATTGGTTAAAATCTTTATTTTCCATAATTACCTCTCATATCTGCACAGTAGATTGTAAAAAATCGCGCCACGGAACTGTGCATCCGTATATAGATTCATTTCGGATATTATATCATGAACACGGTAAGAAAACAATGGTTTGTTGACAAAGAAAAAAAAGTATATTATAGTTAAAAGGAGTATTGTCACTGGGGAAAGTCTGCTCTTTTTTCAGTGGAATGCATGCTTCCAAACAGGAGAAAAAACAATGGATAACATTGACAGATTAGTAGAATTTGGGCTTACAAGACAGGAGGCTACGCTGTATACGACACTGTATGCAGAGGGTGAGCTGACCGGTTATGAGGCTTCAAAGTTAACGGGTATTTCCAGATCAAATGCGTATAATGCGCTTGCCTGCCTAGTGGAAAAAGGCGCGGCCAATATTGTGGACGGTTCCGTGACAAAGTATGTCCCGGTTTCTTTTGATGAGTTCTGCAGCAGTAAGTTGCGTTACCTTGAAGAGATGAAGGAGGAGTTAATTCAAAATGAACCGGCGGTACGTGTGGAGAGCGAAGGATATATCACGATTACCGGCGATAAGCAGATTAAGGACAAACTGATTTACCTGCTTTTGCAGACGCAGGAGCGTGTGTATTTGACGATGAATGCGCAGGTGACTGAATCTGTGAAGGATATTTTGATGGAGCTTTATCGCAAGGGTGTGCGTGTGCTTTTGATTACGGAGTCCGGTGTGAAACTTTCGGGAATTCGTGTCTATTACGCGAAGAAGATAGAAAATCAAATCAGTGCAATTATTGATGATAAATATGTATTAAACGGGGAAATCGGCAGTGACTATGCAACCTGTCTGTTCTCCGGCAAAAAAGAATTAGCAGAAATTTTTAAAGATTCCCTCCGCACAAAGATTAAGTTCTTTGATTAGAGGTGAATTTTGATTGATATAGGAGGAGTACATAATGGAAAAAAAGCCATTTGTTACATTTGAGCAGTTAAAGGAAATTGATAAAACATATCCGACCCCTTATCACATTTATGATGAAAAGGGAATTCGTAAAAATCTCGAAAATTTGCTTGAGGCATTTTCTTGGAACAAGGGATTCCGAGAGTTTTTCGCTGTCAAGGCAACCCCAAATCCATTTTTGCTTCAGATTTTAAAGGATTACAATTGCGGTGTCGATTGTTCTTCTTATACCGAGCTGATGTTGGCTGAAAAGCTGGGATTTGATGGAGAACATATTATGTTTTCCTCCAATGCTACACCGGCAGAAGAGTTTCAGTATGCAAGACGGATAAATGCGACCATTAATTTAGATGATTTTACTCACATCAAGTTTTTAGAAGAGGTCGCAGGACTGCCTGAGACCATCAGTTGTCGTTATAATCCGGGTGGTGTGTTCCAGTTGACGAATGGTATCATGGATAACCCGGGGGATGCGAAGTATGGTTTTACAAAAGAGCAATTGTTCGAAGGATTTAAGATTCTTAAAGAAAAGGGAGTAAAGAATTTCGGCATTCATTCTTTCCTTGCGTCCAATACGGTAACAAATGAATATTATCCAGCGCTTGCTAAGGTGTTATTCACATTGGCGGTTGAGTTAAAGGAACAGACCGGTGCAGAAATTAAGTTTATCAACCTTTCCGGTGGTATCGGCATTCCGTATCGTCCGGACCAGGAACCGAACGATATTTTTGCTATTGGTGAGGGTGTGCGCAAAGTTTACGAGGAAGTACTTGTGCCGGCCGGCATGGGCGATGTAGCAATTTATGCGGAACTTGGCCGTTACATTATGGGACCTTACGGTCATCTTGTGACGAAGGCGGTTCACGAAAAGCACATTCACAAAGAATATATCGGCTGCGATGCCTGTGCAGTCAACCTGATGCGTCCGGCGATGTATGGCGCTTATCATCACATCACAGTTATGGGTAAAGAAAATGAGCCGTGCGACCACATGTATGATGTGACGGGTTCTCTGTGCGAGAATAATGACAAATTTGCCATCGACCGTATGTTGCCGAAGATTGACATGGGGGATTTCTTGGTAATACATGACACCGGTGCACATGGTTTTGCGATGGGATATAACTATAATGGAAAATTACGCAGTGCAGAGCTTTTGTTAAAGGAAGATGGCAGTGTGCAAATGATTCGCCGTGCGGAGACACCGGCTGATTATTTTGCAACGTTCGATTTCTGCGATATTTTAAAGTAAAGCTGGGGGAAGAACATTGAGAAAATTGGTAAAAGAGATTAGCCAGGGCAAAAATCCGCAGACCAACCTTTCAAGATACGCACAGAGGCTGATGGGCTGGTATCACGAATATGCATATGTACGTTTGGCAATGAATTATTACGGACTTTATGAGATCAGAGCTGAAGAAGATGCGGAATATGAAATTCCGATCGGAGGACACGATGTGGTTGGTGCGTATTTGGAGAAATTCCATGGCATCATCGGTAATTTGCTGGCGAAGGGCGAGAATGTACAGGAAAAATCAGCTGCTGGCATGGAGAAGGTTCAGGCATTGCGAGGCAGCATTATCGAAAAAATGGAAGTATTGACTGCATATACAGATATTTTTAACTTATATGAGCATGTGTTGAACCGCGTGGAATATCGCTTCAAAGATGGCGAATTGCCGGAAGGATATTCGGATGAGGATTTCTGTCGCAAACTGATGAAATACATCGTGCGCGATGAAGAGAGTGCAGTAATTAACAGTAAAATCGGGGAAATCATCGGCGAGTTGCCGGTGCGCCTGACAAAGCAGAAGTTTTTTGAACTGCTTGACACGGGCATTTCTGTTTACCTGGGGACGGACCGTCAAGGATTGAATGATTTCTTATATCGGATTCGTACGAGTGCTGGCTTAGATGTGCCGCAGACGGATTTGTCGGGTTTTGAAGATTTGGCACTCGCTTATGATGAGTTTAAGAAATGTGATTTTGCAAACATCACAAAGGAAGATTATGAGAATTTGTCGAAAATGATTGTGAGACTGTCCGAGTATCTGTCCGAGATGGCCAACCAGTATATGCTTTTGATGGAACAGTTAAATGATGCTTATATCATTTTCTCGTCCGAACCGTATGCGTTTTTGGATGCTAAGGAAATCAGCGCTTGTACAAAGATTTTAGAAAACGTAAGAAGTGCGTTTACGACCGATGAAAAGTCGTTGGATGAAGCGAATGATATGCTGATTTTCCTAGAAGGTGTGCAGGAGGAACTGTACGAAAAGATTTCCGCCTATGCCTATATTGTCGATGATGTATGCTCCGGGCAGAAAGAGAATCTTATAAAGTATCAGCTTGTGGATTGTTACAAACGCCTGACAGACATGGCAAGTTTGACGTCCGGCAGTATTTTTATCAATCTGGAAAAAGAAGCAGACGGAGAACTTCCGGTGGATGAGGTTTATCTCGCAGAAAAAAAGGCAATATTATATAAAGATTTGGAAACATTTTTCAAGGCAAACTGCCGTATGGTCAACCGTAGTGTGATGACAACAATGATTGCGGGGCTTCCGGTATTTTTCCAAAACCTGACGCAGTTGCAGGATTTTATTTACACTTCGCTGGAGCAGTGCCGTGACAAAGCAGAAAAGATTGCCTGTGTGGAAGTGTTAAACGGAATTACAGAGTAATTTGATTATTAAAGGAGTAGCATATGTTATTCTGGTATGACGCATTGTATGTCGGAGAAGAAGCAAAAAAACAGCAAAAAAAAACGATGCGCGACTTAGAAAATGGCAAGTTTGTTCCGGGTGTGTATCTGATTTCACCCTCCAAGATGCAGGATTCACTGATGGATATCTATCCGGCGTACACACTGCTGCAACCTTATTATAAGAAGCACGATGTAGAAATTATCGGGTTGGCGATAGGCTATGAAGAAGCGCTTACGCAGATGCAGAAAATGCTGATGGAATGCTATGAAAATACCGGCGGAATGGATTTTTTACGCTGGGTTTACGACCAGGGGTCTTTTCAAAGGAGCTAGATTTTAATGTTACATACAATTGGAGTGATTTTACTTACAATTGCAAAAATCATTGGTATTTGTCTGGGAATTATTTTGGCATTGCTGCTTTTGATTTTTCTCTTACTATTGTTTGTGCCGATTCGCTATAAATCTTCCGGTGTGTTTCATGCGGATGATAAGCGGGTGCATGCGCGCATATCGTACCTGTTTCCTGTTGTGTATGCGGATGTCGAATATTTAAATGGCGAGATTGTTTACCGTGTGAAGATTTTTGGTATCCCATTAATTCCGAAAAAAGCAGGAAAACCAAAGAAAGTGAAAAAGTCAAAACGACAGAAGAAAAGCAAGCAATCAGACTTGTCGCAAGTGCGTGTGAAGGTCAAAAAACCGGAGCGCACGGAAACAAAACTTGCGGAGCCGACGGAGGAAATAGAGCAACAGGAAGTTGGGCATGATGCGAAAGCAACCGCAGAAGAACCAACCAAGACACTCAGCGAGAAAATTTCCGCGTTCGTCGGTAAGATTACCGGGAAAATAAAATCGGTGTTTCAGAAGATAAAAGAAAAAGTTCAAGATATTTTACAGAAACTAAAGCAAATTAAAGAACAAATAGATGATTGGGTTGCATTTATCAACAAGCCGGAGACAAGCGTTACGTTGCGGATGCTAAAGGACGAATCGGCAAAACTTGTTAAATATCTGATTCCGGTCTCAGGAAAAGGGAAGATTCGTTTTGGGTTCGAGGATCCGTCAACAACCGGCATGGTGCTTGGTGTGGTCAGTATATTTTACGGATTTTTTCCGCGAAAGCTGGAATTGCAACCAGAATTTCAGGAGAAAATATTTGAAGGTGAATGGAAATTCCGTGGCAGAATTCGGCTAGTGTATTTTGTGCGGATGTTGATTCGATTGATTTTGAAAAAAGAAGTTCGTGTAACTTTTCAGCGATTAACCGCTAAATAATTTGTCGTCAGGCAGGAAAGATGAGGAAATATTATGGAAAACAAAAACAACAATTTTGAAGCAACCGTAGGCTCCTTATTTAAGGGGATGGAAAATTTCATTACAACAAAAACTGTTGTAGGTGAGGCAATTCACGTAGATGACACGATCATTCTTCCTCTTGCCGATGTGTCTTTCGGTGTAGGTGCCGGTGCATGGGCAGGCAAAGAGAAGAATAACGGTGGCGGCGGTATCGGCGGCAAGATTCAGCCATCCGCAGTATTAGTCATCAAGAACGGTGAGGCGAAGCTTGTAAACATCAAGAATCAGGACAGCAAGACAAAAATTCTTGATATGATTCCGGACATTATTAAGAGGTTTACGGAGAAGAAAGAAATGGATGGAACCGATAATGTGGATGATGCGGTAGCGGAAGAAGCGACCGCAGAAACCGCCGAATAGATTCATGAATGAAAGCCGCAGATGCACGCATAAGATAGAGTAGAGGACTTCGTTTCGGGAGACGATTATGCGCAGAATTTGCGGCTTTGCTTTGTTCTGGATTGCGGTTGGCATTACGATATCTTTGTTTATCAAGAGCACATTTTTCACGGTTTGTCTGATTTTTGCACTGCTTATATTGGGATACAATTTGTTTTGCTGTTGACAAAATGCAAATGAAAAATAATGGAGAGATGACAATATGTTAAAAGGGATTTTAAGCAGCAACACATGTGCAAACTGCCGCATGTGCTGCATTTTTGAACAAGAAGATGTGTGGGAAGTCCCGTTATTGTGCACAGAGGATGCAGCATACATAAAGGAGAATTATCCGGATATAGAAATGGAAGTATGTGCGGACGGGCTGCATTTTGTGATGGAATTTCCACCGAACGGCGAAGATGCAAGCTGCCCGATGCTAAGCGAAAAAGGCTGTCTGCTCGGTGAGCATAAGCCATTTGACTGTAAAATTTGGCCATATCGCTTAATGGAAAAGGATGGTAGTGTGTGGATAGCAGTAGCCAGTTTGTGCGATGTGGTAACAAGCCAGGGCAAAGAAGCCCTGCTTACCTATTACAATAATGTGCTGGAATGCGAAGTGAAAGCATATTACCGTGCAAATCCGGGTGCAGTGAAAAGGACGCACGGGCAATACATATTTTTAAGAGAAGTGTAGTGAGTGATTTTTACGCATAAAAAAGGCCGACGGTAACTCGTCGGCTTTTTAGGCTTTAAATTCATTATGCACGTTCTACTAAACCTGATCTTAAGCAGGAAGTACACACATACATTTTCTTTGAAGCACCGTTTACGTTTACTTTTACAGACTTAACGTTAGACTTCCACATTTTATTGGATCTTCTATGAGAATGGCTCACCTTAATACCGAAATGAGCGCCCTTGTTACAAATACTGCACTTTGCCATAATCGCACCTCCTTCAAGATTTCTGGTCCCTCAGACCTGCAACATACGATATTCTAACAGAAACGATATAGAATTGCAAGTGTTTTTTTTGTAAAATCGCAGAAAAAATGACAGGAATTTGAAACAAAAATCAGCTTTCCTTACGATTCACTGAAAAATAATGAAAATGTGCTTTCTTTTTTGCTAGAAAAGGTTTATAATAGTACAAACTATAGCTTAATGGAGGTAAACGTATGAAAGGAAAAGTTAATACAAATTTAGGTGAGATTTCCATTGGCACAAATGTAATTGCCAAATATGCCGGCACAACAGCAGTAGAGTGTTTTGGCATTGTAGGTATGTCTGTTGTCAGCGCCAGAGACGGGCTTGTTAAGTTATTAAAGAGAGATAGTCTTACAAAGGGTGTCAACGTAATCGTTGATGCAGATAATGAAATAATTTTAGATTTTCATGTTATTGTTGCATACGGCATTAGTATTTCTACCATAGCTGAGAATCTGATTTCAAATGTGAAATACGCAGTTGAGAATCATACCGGTTTGACTGTGAAAAAAATCAATATTTTTGTAGAAGGCGTCAGAGTCATTGACTAAGATGCGCCTAATATCAAGGAGGATACAATTGTGGTAGTTACAACGATAGATGCTAAGATGCTGCAGAAGATGTTCTTAGCCGGTGCACAGAATTTGGATGCAAAGAAAGAGTGGATTAACGAGTTAAACGTATTCCCTGTTCCGGACGGTGATACAGGTACGAATATGACACTGACGATTATGTCCGCAGCGAAGGAAGTAAGCTCTTTAGAAGAACCGACATTGGAAAGCTTAGCAAAGGCAATTTCTTCTGGTTCCTTACGTGGTGCGAGAGGTAACTCAGGTGTTATCTTGTCCCAGCTCTTCCGTGGTTTTACCAAGGTAATTAAGGATGCAGAAGTAATTGATACAGCGGTGCTTGCACAGGCGAGCCAAAAGGCAGTAGAAACTGCGTACAAGGCAGTTATGAAGCCGAAAGAAGGTACAATTCTTACCGTTGCCAGAGGTGCTGCAGATAAGGCAGTTGAGGTGGCAGAGCAGACAGACAACATCGTTGAGATGATGAACGCTGTGATTAATCATGCAGAAGATGTATTAAATCAGACACCGGAGATGCTTCCGGTACTAAAGCAGGCAGGCGTAGTTGACTCCGGCGGACAGGGCTTAATGCAGGTGCTGCGCGGCGCATTTGACGCCTTGATCGGCAAAGAAATCGAGTTTGAAATTGTCGGCAAATCCAGCACAGGCGCAAATATTGATGTTCAGGAAGAAATTGATATTAAGTTTGGTTACTGTACCGAATTTATTATAAACATTGAAAAGAAGTATACCGAGGATGATGAACTTGAATTTAAGGCATATCTGGAATCGATAGGTGATTCGATTGTTGTTGTTTCGGATGATGATTTGGTCAAGGTTCACGTGCACACGAATGATCCGGGTCTTGCTATTCAGAAGGCGTTAACTTACGGTTCTCTTTCCCGCATGAAGATTGACAACATGCGAGAAGAACATCAGGAAAAGCTAATTAAGGATGCGCAAAAGGTTGCCAAGGAACAGAAAGCTAAGTTAGAAGCAGAGAAGAAGGCAATGCCTCGCAAGGATTTTGGTTTTATCGCGGTATCCATCGGCGCAGGAATGAATGAAATCTTTAAGGGATTAGGGGTTGATTACTTAATCGAAGGCGGTCAGACGATGAATCCGAGCACCGAAGATATGTTGAATGCAATTGATCATGTCAATGCAGACCATATTTTCATTTTGCCAAACAATAAGAATATCATTCTTGCGGCTGAACAGGCGATGAAGCTGACGAAGGATAAGGATATTATCGTAATCCCTTCCAAGACGGTTCCGCAGGGCATTACAGCAGTAATTAACTTTATGCCGGATGCAACCGTTGAAGATAATACGGAAGCGATGACCGAAGGCATGAGCACGGTAAAGACCGGTCAGGTAACTTATGCGGTTCGTGATACACAGATTGATGACAAAGTTATCCACATGAACGATATCATGGGCATTGGTGACAAGGGAATTCAGGCAGTCGGCAGCGAGATTGATGCTACGACATTAGAACTTGTTGCCACTATGGTGGATGAGGATTCTGAGCTAATCAGTATATACTATGGTGAGGATGTTTCCGAGGAGACTGCAAATGAACTTGCAGCAGCCATCGAGGAAGCTTACCCGGATGTGGATGTAGAAGTGAACTATGGCGGACAGCCGATTTACTATTATCTCTTATCCGTTGAATAGTTTGAGACATAAAAAAGCAGGGAGTAAAATCCCTGCTTTTTCAATTATTCAAATATAACAAATGTGGTGTCTGTCTTTTCGGCTAATGCAGCGAGTTCAGCATTTATAGATGCCACAAGTTCCGGACTAACTGAAATGTCAATGCTTGCGGCGCTAATTGCGTCTGCCGAAGGGAGTGCGTGGATGTAAATCGTAGCTTCTGGTTGCAGTTCCTTTACGCGCTCGATAAATGTTTCATATCGTTCAAAGAATGCATCAATGTAATACCATTCGGATTCATATAAACCGAAGAAGAGGTAGCAGTCGCTATATGTCTCAAAGCTGAGAACCTGCTCGGTCGTCTGTTTTTTAGAAAATTTTTCAGAAACCTTAAAGGTTGCATTCGAGATGCTGGCGGCAGAAATACCGGTCTTTGTGCAGTTGATAGCAGCCTCGGCATTATATGTATAAATCTTTAATAAATCTGTATCGCCAATGACGATAGCGCCCTCAGC
The DNA here is from genome assembly GCA_015057275.1 of Lachnospiraceae bacterium. Classification (GTDB taxonomy): domain Bacteria; phylum Bacillota; class Clostridia; order Lachnospirales; family Lachnospiraceae; genus SIG308. Next base: position 18,739 of record SVEO01000020.1, read on the forward strand.
GAGTGTGGCACGTACATCCGGGGAAAGTGGTTCTGGTAGAGTATCTGGAGTATCCGACGCACTGTCCGAGGTAGAATGAATGCTTGGTTCATCTTTTATGTCCGGATTCGGAGTAACTTCAACATCCGATGTTTCATCCAACAGACTCTCACCTACAGTCGGCAATGTTTGGTTTGAAGAAACAGTAAGTGAATGCTCACGTAAATCTTTTAAATATGCGCGGTATTCGACAGTCAAAAGCACGACAAACACGGCAGAAAGCGCAATAAGTGACAAATATAATTGATAAAGGCGGCGTACTTGCCGCTTTGAATTTCTCATAAAAGCTCCGTTCGACCGCTGTGGTTTAGCGGTACGATATATAGTATATTTAAAAAGTAAAAAACACAATATCTATGTATTTCCTGTTCCTATCATACAATATTTTGTGCAAAAGGTAAATAAGAAATTTTAATTTTTTTGTCGAAATTTTGTAATAATTTTTAAATTTTTTGTTTCGAATTGATGAACCCTGCAATTTGTGATATGATAAAGAAAAAGTTGGGGTAAAATGTGCCGAAAAAGGGTCAGAAAAAATGCTTCCCTATGGAGAATTTATGAAACTGAGCGAGTTAAAAGGAATCGGAGAAAAAACAGAACAGATTTTTGCCAAAGTCGGCGTGCGAACCGTTGAGGATTTGCTGACCTATTATCCGCGTACCTATGAAATTTATGGGGAACCGGTACTTATCCGGGAGATGGAAAAGAACGGTGAACCGGAGACGGTGCGTGGTATGATTACAAAAAAGCCGTTCGTGAAAAAGACGCGCCGTTTCGATACTGTCACGAGCGAATTGCGCGACAGCGAAGGAGATATCTTGCATCTTGTGTGGTTTAATATGCCGTTTATTGCGAGTACGATAAAGGCCGGCGAGATGTACACGGTGCGCGGCGTAATAAAAGATAAGATGGGCTTGACGATGGAGCATCCGGAAATTTTTACGGGCGATGCGTATGCGCAGAAAATGGGCGAGCTACAGCCGGTGTATCCGCTTACAAGTGGGCTGACCGGCAAGACAGTAAGCAAGGCCGTGAAGCAGGCGCTTGGTTATAGACATCTGATTCAGGAATTTTTGCCGGCGTCGATACGCAGTGAAAATATGCTTGCAGAGCTGAATTTTGCAATAGAAGCAATTCATTTCCCAAAAAACATGGAGGCTTATGCGCAGGCGAGAAAACGTCTGGCATTCGAGGAATTCTTTCTTTTTATCACGGCACTGCTGTCAATGAAATCAGAGATTTCGCAGAAAATGCCTCATATTGATATTTATCCGCAGGAAAAGACGGATGAAATTATTCGTCACCTGCCGTATGAGCTGACAAAGGCGCAGCAAAAAGTATGGCAGGAAATTCGGAAAGATTTCCTTGGTACACGACCGATGAACCGCCTGATTCAAGGTGACGTTGGCTCTGGTAAGACAATTTTGGCTTTTCTGGCATTAGCCGAGGTTGTAGCAAATGGTTATCAGGGTGCTTTTATGGTGCCAACCGAAGTGCTCGCGGAACAGCATTTTAAGGCGGCTTTAGAATTATTTGAAAAAGAAGAAATTCCGGTCAATGTCGTACTGTTAACCGGATCCATGACGAAAAAGCAGAAGAATGTGGTATGTGAACAGATTGCTTCCGGCGAGGCGGATATCATTATCGGCACACATGCGTTGATTCAGGAAAATGTCACATATCATAATCTGGCACTGGTCATTACTGATGAGCAGCATCGTTTCGGCGTGCGTCAGCGTGAATTATTAAACCAAAAAGGTGAAAAGCCACATATTATGGTAATGAGCGCGACACCGATTCCGCGCACATTGGCAATTATTTTGTATGGGGATTTGGATTTGTCGGTTATTGATGAACTGCCGGCAAACCGTTTGCCGCGAAAAAATTGTGTGGTCGATGAAAACTATCGCCCGAAAGCATGGGACTTCATTCGCAAGCAAGTGGAAGCGGGTCACCAGGCCTATGTTATCTGTCCGATGGTGGAAGAGAGTGAAAAACTGGAAGTAGAGAGCGTGATTGAATACACCGATAAGCTGGCGGATTACATGTCTTGTGCTGTTCGTGTCGCGTATTTGCACGGCAGAATGAAGGGCAAGGAAAAGAATGAATGTATGCGTGAATTTGCCGAAGGTAACATTCAGGTGCTTGTGTCGACAACGGTTGTTGAGGTTGGCGTGAATGTACCGAATGCGACGGTTATGGTAGTCGAGAATGCCGAACGTTTCGGACTGGCAGGGTTGCATCAGCTTCGCGGTCGTGTTGGCCGTGGAAATTCGCAATCTTACTGTATTTTTATCAGTGGAACTACAAAAAAAGATACGCGAAAACGTCTGGAAATTCTCAACAAATCCAATGACGGCTTTTATATTGCGGAGGAAGATTTGAAGTTGCGCGGCCCGGGCGATTTCTTTGGCGTGCGCCAGAGCGGTGCGTTTGCCTTTCGCATCGGTGATGTTTTTACCGATGCCGGCTTGCTGGAAAAAGCAGCAGCCGCGGCAAAAAAATACATGCAGGGGAAAATTTTCATGAGCGAAGAAGAAAAAGTGCGTTTGGACGCGAAAATTGCCGCATATCTGGAAGGCAGTATACAGGCACTGAATTTGTAGCTTTAGAGGCGCTGAATTTACAGCTTAACATTGACAAACAGAGTTCAAATAGTGTATGATGAAAGTTGGATTAGAAGGTAAGATGGGAAGGAAATAACCATTTTCATTCCTTCAAATATTACATTGCAAAAATGGGAGTAAATATATGAAAATTGTTGTGCTTGCAGGCGGTACGAGTACCGAGAGAAATGTATCGATTGTCTCTGGAACACAGGTGTGCAAGGGGTTGAAACAGGCCGGACATCAAGTGATTTTGCTTGATGTTTTCTTCGGAACGGAAGAAGATAATTTATTTGAATTTGCAGAATTTGATATTGATAAAGAAGCAGCGCGCATGAAGGAACTTTCTGCGTGTGTGGCTGAGGAGCTTAAGAAAAGAAATGGTATCATCGGCCCGAGAGTGCTTGCATATTGTATGGCTGCGGATGTAGTATTTATGGCGCTTCACGGATCTAATGGTGAAGATGGCAAGATTCAGGGCATGTTTGAGGTGCTTGGCATTCCGTTTACCGGCAGTGATGCGCTCGGCTCAGCGCTTGCGATGGATAAAGGTATTACACGCCAGATGCTTTCCGGCACATCCGTGCCAATGGCAAATGGATTTTGCCTGCATAAGGATGAAAGAGAAAATGCGGATTTAGCGGTGCACGGTGTAAGTTTTCCTTGCGTAGTAAAGCCAGCTTGCGGTGGCTCCAGCGTCGGCGTATCGATTGCACAGGATATCGAGGCGTATGAAAAAGCATTGGATGAAGCATTTGCCTTGGAAGATTGTGTCATCGTGGAAAATTATATTAAGGGACGTGAGTTCTCAATCGGTGTATTGGATGGAAAGGCATTGCCGATTATTGAAATTGCACCGATTGAAGGATTTTATGATTATAAGAATAAATACGAGCCGGGAAAGACGAAGGACACCTGTCCGGCGGAGCTTCCAGTTGAATTGACGAAGAAAATGCAGCAGAGCGCTGAAGAAGTGCACCACATATTGCGTTTGCGAGCATACTCCCGTGTGGACTTTTTGCTCGATGAAAACGGTCAGCATTATTGCCTTGAAGCCAATACGCTTCCGGGTATGACCCCGACTAGCCTGCTCCCACAGGAAGCGGCAGTTATCGGTATGGACTTCCCAACACTTTGTGACACATTGATTCAGTTATCGTTAAAGAAATAATGAGGGGCATGGCTATGAAGGGATTAACACCGAAAAATATTGCCGCGGCATGTCACGGAACGCTGCATAGTAATTGTGATTTTCCGGAAATTGAAATACAGAGTGTGACGACGGACAGCCGTAAGGTCGAAAAAGATTGCCTGTTTATCCCGATTCGCGGCGCGCGTGTGGATGGACATGATTTCATCTCACAAGTGATGGAGGCGGGAGCGATGCTCACATTATCCGAGCAGCCGCTGACGGAAAATATTCCGCACATTCGTGTCACATCGACAGTGCAGGCGTTGAAGGATTTAGCCGAATACTACTTGCAGGTTCTGGGTATTCCGGTGGTTGGTATTACCGGCAGCGTTGGTAAGACGAGCACAAAAGAGATGATTGCGGCAGTTTTATCCGAGAAATTTAACGTACTTAAAACCGCCGGCAATTTTAATAACGAAATCGGCCTTCCCCTGACGGTGTTCCGTCTGCGAGATGAGCATCAGATTGCTGTGCTGGAGATGGGCATCAGTGAGTTTGGCGAAATGAGCCGCCTTGGGAAAATCGCCAAGCCGGACGTGATGGTTATCACAAATATTGGTCTCTGCCATTTGGAAAATTTACATTCGCGTGATGGTATTTTAAAGGCCAAAACCGAGGTGTTTGACCAGATGTCGCCAAAAGCAACCGTTATATTAAATGGTGACGATGACAAGCTTTCCACAATATGTGAGGTGAATGGCAAGGCGCCGGTGTTCTTCGGTCGAAAGAGCAAAAAATCAGCGGTATATGCAGAGAATATTGAAAAGCTTGGCTTAAAAGGAACCAAATGTACCCTTGTGATGGGAAGAGAGAAAGCGGAGACGATGATTCCGATTCCAGGGGAGCATATGGTGATGAACGCGTTAGCAGCGGCGGCAGTCGGCGATGTTTTTGGCATGGAGCTTACAGAGATTGCCGGTGGCATTTCCCATGTGGCATCGGTAAATGGCAGGCTTAATATCATTGAAACAGACAAGTACACGATAGTGGATGACTGTTATAATGCGAATCCGGTTTCTATGAAGGCATCTTTAAAGTTGCTTGCGGATGCGAAGGATGAAGTTGCTGGGAAAACAGCCATTTTAGGCGATATGTTTGAACTGGGGGCGAACGAAAAGCAACTGCATCGCGAGGTCGGAGCATTTGCAGCGAGCTGTGGATTTGAGCAACTCATTTTCATTGGTGAGTTGGGCGCAGAGATGAAAACTGCAGCGGTGGAAAACGGTGCCGGCGCAAATACATATTATTTTGCAACCGTTGAAGAGTGTATCGGTGCATTGGATGAGATTTTAGCACCGCAGAGCACGGTTTTGATAAAGGCATCCCATGGTATGGGCTTTACACGTATTGTTGATAAATTGACGAAAAAAATATAACGTTCATGGCAAGAAGAAAGGTATGGTGCGAAAGTGAAGAATTTAACAGTAGATGGAATTACATTTAACACAGCAAAAGAGGCAAAGGCAGCAGAAAAGGAACTGGCGGCCATTGAGCGTATTCGTGAGCGCATGGATGTGAGTAATCCGGCTTATGCAAAGGTGCTTCATGCGAAACTGATTGAAAAGGATATGCTGCATACAAAGGTTGGCGAGAAGTTTTTAGCAGAGCTTGATGCTTACGTGAGTCCAAGAACTGTGGAAGAGCCTGTAGTAGAAGTTGTGGAAGCTCCGGCAGTAGAGCTAGCAGAGCTAATGGAAGCATCGGTGGAAGCGTCGGCGGTAGAGTCAGTGGAAGAACTGGAGATAGAACCAGTACCAGTGGAAGAACCAGTGGAAGTACCGATAATAGAGTCGCTGGAAGAACCGAGGAAGGAGCTTGCAATAGAGCTAGTGGATGAACCGGTAAAGGAATTGATGTTAGAAAGGGAAATACAGCCGGAAGAAGAGATGATTATGGTTCTTGATATTGAACAAGAAGAATCTACGGCAACGAATGTACCGCGCGAAGAAAGTCTTTTCGAGAAATTCACGGAGGAGCAGTATCTTCGCGACAGCGAACTGTTAGAGGAAGCTAAGATTATCAAAGAGGAGATGCATCAGGAAGACTTACGCGAAGTATTTTCAAATGATGAGGAACCGGAAAAGAAGGGCTTTGGCTTACATGGGGTATTGACATGTTCCTTCCTTTTGAATGTGTTATTGGTTGTGGCGATTGCCTTGATGATTCAGGTGTTCAGCAACAGCGACAATCGCAATATTTTAAATTACGAGAGAATACTTCATCAGACGGTGGCAACACCGACCGATGCTGACGCAGAATAAATCAACACATTAACATGATTCTTTCACATTTTTTTCATATTCATCCGCTAAAATTATGACATTAAAAGCAGAAAGAGGGATTGTCATGAGTGATTTAAAAATTTTGGTTGTGGATGACGAGAGCAGAATGCGTAAGCTGGTGCGCGACTTCCTTGTGAAAAAAGATTATCAAGTCGTGGAGGCGGCCAATGGCGAAGAAGCACTCGACATTTTCTTTCAGGACAATAAGATTTCATTAATTATTTTAGATGTGATGATGCCAAAGATGGATGGATGGCAGGTTGTACGCGAAATTCGTCAGTACTCACCGGTACCGATTATCATGCTGACTGCCAAGGGTGAGGAGCAGAACGAGCTTAAGGGCTTTGAACTCGGTGTGGATGAGTATATTTCTAAGCCATTCAGTCCGAAGATTTTGGTGGCGCGGGTGGATGCGATTTTGCGTAGAACAAACCGTCTGGATTTGGAGCGGATTTTGACGGCCGGCAATATTGAAATTAACAAAGTGGCACATATCGTAACCGTGTGCGGAGAACCGATTGAACTGAGTTTCAAGGAGTTTGAGTTACTCGTATATTTTGTTGAAAACGAAGGTATCGCACTGTCGCGTGAAAAGATTTTGAATCATGTGTGGAATTACGATTATTTTGGCGATGCCAGAACGATTGATACTCATGTAAAAAAGTTGCGCAGTAAGCTTGGCGAAAATGCGGATTATATTAAGACAATTTGGGGCATGGGCTATAAATTTGAGGCAGGAGAAAAGACAAAATGAAGCACTCCATAAGAATTCGCTTCGCATTAATCATGATGGCCTTGGCGTCAGGCACCATTCTTCTGAGCATTGCAGTAAATTCGATTTTTCTGGAAAAATATTATATGAATTCCAAGCGCAAAGCACTGACCGAAGTATATGCACAATTACAGCAAGTAGCAAATGAGATTGAGGTTGAGAAAATTGCTGAGTCTGAGGGGAACGGCGAGGCTGCATCGTTAAGCTTCTCACCGGATGATATTTTTTCTGATTTTGACCGTAGTGAACCGGACAAGGAGTCGATGAAGGACGAGACGGAAGAGAACGAATCCGTGCTAAGTGAGGAACAGCAACTAAGATTGAACCAGGTTTGCGAGGCAAACGGTGTAACTTTGATTATGGTGGGAGTAAACGGAAAGCGATTGTTTGCATATGGTGCGGGCGACCTGCTTTCGCAGCGTCTAACGCAGATGTATATGTCACAGCAAGGCGCTATATATGAAGAAACAGAAGTTTTGGAGCAGAACGAAAATTATACGCTCCATCTTGTGACTGACCCGCTCAATGCAAGCCGTTATTATGAGATGCACGGTGTACTCAATGGTTCTAATTATTTCGTGTTGCGTGTCGCGCTCGAAAGCATCAGCGAAAGCGCAAATATTTCCAATCGTTTTTATGCGATTGTTGGATTAATTATGATTTTTGTGTCCAGCGTTATTATGTGGTTTGTGGCGAAGAACTTTACAAAACCGATTCATGAGCTGGCACACATTTCAGAAAAGATGTCAGAATTAAATTTTGACATCAAATATACCGGTCAGCAGAAGGATGAAATTGGCCTTCTAGGACATAGTATGAACCGCTTGTCGGAGACATTAGAAGAGACAATTTCGCAGTTGAAATCCGTGAACTTGGAGCTGGAAAAGGATATTGCGAAAAAGGATGAGGTTGATCAGATGCGTCAGGAATTTATCTCGAATGTCTCGCATGAATTAAAGACCCCGATTGCGCTTATTCAGGGCTACGCGGAGGGATTAAAAGACAGTGTCATTGATGATGAGGAGAGCAAAGAATTTTACTGCGACGTGATTATCGATGAAGCGGAAAAGATGAATCGTATGGTAAAAAAACTTTTGACGCTCAACCAGATTGAGTCAGGCAACAGCCATGTGACGATTGAACGTTTCGATTTGGTAGCTGCGCTTAACGGCATTTTGCAGGCGTCCAGCCTCTTAATTAAGCAAAATAATGTGAAAGTAATCTTTCATCATAAGGGTCCGGTTTATGTATGGGCGGACCAGTATCAGATAGAAGAAGTAATTACGAATTATATCAGTAATGCGCTGAATCACATCAAAGAGGAAAAAGTAATGAAGATTCAGCTCGAAGACATGGATAATACAATTCGTGTCAGCATCTACAACACCGGTGAGCACATTCCGGAGGAAGATATCGAACACATTTGGGATAAATTTTATAAAGTCGATAAAGCAAGAACGAGAGAATACGGCGGCAACGGCATCGGTCTGTCGATTGTTAAGGCAATCATGGAGTCCATGAACCAAAGCTATGGTGTAAAAAATGTGCCGGGCGGCGTAATGTTCTGGTTTACGGTTGATAAGAAAAATAAATAGGGTTAAAGGAAAGAGCATGATGTTAAATACAAAGGAAGAAGCAATGCAGTTGCTTGCGCAGACTATAGAAAGTGCAGATATGGTTTTAGTGGGAATCGGAAAAGAATGGAGTGGTGCAGAGTCTGATGTATATCAGGCTCTTTCTGAAGTTATAGACGGCAAAAATTATTTCGTGTTGACAACAATCGGAGATGTAGAAGAAGCAATGCCGGTTATCCGCGAAGACCGCATTCTTTCGCCGGAAGAGGATGGATATGCGCCGGAGAAATGGGAGCGCTACACAAAATGGCTGACCGGCACAATGAACCGGAATCTCGTGCTTTTGGAGCTGGGAGTCCTGTTTGACCATCCGGAAATTATCCGCTGGCCGTTCGAGCGTATTGCCTATCTGAGCAAGAAATCGAAATTATTCCGTATTAACAATTCTTTTCCGCAATTAACGGAACAGTTGCAAGAAACGGCGGTTAGTGTTAAGATAAATAGTAAGGAATTTATCAAAGAAATGAGCGGACAGGCATAAGTGTTGCTGTTTGGGAGGAAATATATGGTTGCAATCATCGATTATGATGCGGGGAATTTAAGAAGCGTGGAAAAGGCGTTGCAGCATTTGGGCAGCGAAACTGTTATCACGCGTGATAAAAATGTGATTTTAAACGCTGACAAAGTAATATTACCGGGTGTAGGTGCTTTTGGCGATGCCATGGAGAAGTTAAAAAAGTACGACCTGATACAGACGATTTATGATGTTGTGGAGAAAAAAACACCGTTTTTAGGCATTTGTCTTGGTTTGCAGCTTTTGTTCGAGAGCAGCGATGAGACGAAAGGGGTAGCCGGACTTGGTATCTTGCCGGGTAAGATTTTGCGAATTCCGGATGCACCGGGACTTAAGATTCCGCATATCGGCTGGAATTCACTGGAACTTACAAACAATGGTCGATTATTTAAAGATATTGATAACCAGTCGTTTGTGTATTTTGTGCATTCTTACTATTTGAAGGCGAGAGAAGAACAGATTGTCAAGGCATCGACCGAATACGGTACGCACATTCATGCATCAGTGGAAAAGGATAACATCTTCGCCTGCCAGTTCCATCCGGAAAAGAGTGGTGCAGTCGGACTGACGATTCTGAAGAATTTTGCAGAGTTATAAAATAGAAAGAAGAGAAAATTATGCATACAAAGAGAATTATTCCTTGTCTGGACGTAAAGAACAACCGTGTAGTAAAGGGAATCAATTTTGTAAATTTAAGAGATGCAGGAGACCCGGTGGAGGTTGCGGCGGCGTACGATAAAGCCGGTGCGGATGAGCTGGTATTCCTTGATATTACTGCTTCCAGCGATAATCGTGCGACCGTTGTGGATATGGTGCGCAAAGTAGCAGAGACAGTGTTCATTCCATTTACCGTAGGCGGAGGTATCCGTACGGTGGATAATTTTAAGGAGCTGCTGCGTGAGGGTGCGGACAAAATTTCCGTCAATTCCGCAGCGATTATGAATCCATATTTGATTAGTGAGGCAGCTGACAAGTTCGGTAGCCAGTGCGTGGTGGTGGCGATTGATGCTAAGCGTCGCGCGGACGGTAGCGGTTGGAATATTTACAAGAACGGTGGTCGTATCGACATGGGCATGGATGCCGTGGAGTGGGCCATGCGCGCAGAAAAGCTTGGTGCCGGAGAAATCTTACTTACCAGCATGGACTGCGACGGAACGAAAGCAGGTTATGACTGTGAATTGACACGCATGATTGCTGAGAATGTCAACATTCCGGTCATCGCATCCGGCGGTGCAGGCACTTGTGAACATTTTTATGATGCATTTACAAAGGGAAAGGCAGATGCGGCTTTGGCAGCGTCGCTGTTCCACTACAAAGAATTAGAAATTTCTGAGCTGAAAGCTTATTTGAATCACAAAGGAGTACCGGTGCGCTATGCCTCCCATCAGTAATGACTGGCTTTTGCCTTTAGAAGAAGAGTTTGAGAAACCATACTATAATAAGTTGTATAAAAAAGTAGCGGAGGAGTATCGTCAGACGCAGATTTTCCCGCCGAAAGAAGATATTTTTAATGCCTTTCACATGACACCGTTAAAAGATGTCAAGGCCGTGATTCTTGGTCAGGACCCATATCATGGAGAAGGGCAGGCACACGGCTTATGTTTTTCGGTAAAGCCGGAGGTGGAGATTCCGCCGTCACTTGTGAACATTTATAAAGAGTTGCAGAGCGATTTGGGATGCACGATTCCGAATCACGGTTATCTCGTAGAGTGGGCCGAGCAAGGCGTACTTTTGTTAAATACTGTGTTGACGGTGCGTGCGCATCAGGCAAATTCCCACAAAGGCATCGGATGGGAAGAATTTACCGATGCGGCAATTCGCATTTTGAACGCACAGGATCGACCGATTGTGTTTCTGCTCTGGGGCAGACCGGCGCAGATGAAAAAGGTGATGTTAACAAATAAAAACCATTTAGTGCTGGAGACAGTGCATCCGAGTCCATTGTCTGCCTATCGCGGATTTTTCGGCTGCAAGCATTTTAGCAAGACAAATCAGTTTTTGGAAGAGCACGGGGTAGCGCCGATTAACTGGCAGATTACATCACGCTAATAGGTTGAGAAAATACAAAGAATAAAGTTTCACGGAAAGGAGAAGTACGATGGTCGAAAAGATTTTGGAATTAATTGAAGAAAAGAAATTTGCCAGCGTGCGTCAGGAGATTTCTGAGTGGAATGAAGCGGATATCGCGGATTTGCTGGAGGAACTTCCAGAGGAGGAACAGGTAAAAATTTTCCGTCTGTTGCCAAAAGACATGGCAGCCGATGTATTCTCGTTCCTGTCAATTGAGACGGAGCAGAACATCATTACCTCGCTGACCGACCGCGAAACGAATAACATTATTGAGAATTTGTACGCCGATGATGCGGCGGACTTATTAGAAGAAATGCCGGCGAATGTGGTGCGAAGAATTTTGGCAAATGCCAGCCCGGAGACACGACGCGACATCAACCATTTGTTGCAGTATCCGGAAGATTCGGCCGGTAGCTTAATGACAGTCGAGTACACTGCCTTAAAAGAGGAGTGGAGCGCTGCGCAGGCATTGGCGGAGATTCGTAAAAACGGTATTAATAACGAGACGATTAACATCTGTTATGTGTTGGCAAGCTCGCGCAAGCTTGTTGGCATCGTATCCTTGCGTGATTTGCTTTTCAGCGAGCCGGACGCACTTGTGAAAGAGTTCATGGAAGACCGTCCGATTACTGTTTCCACATTGGATGACCAGGAGCAGGTAGCGCAGAACTTCCAAAAATACGGCTTTACGGTTATGCCGGTTGTCGATTCGGAAAACCGACTGGTCGGAATCATCACGGTCGATGATATTGTGGAAATTATTGAGCAGGAAGCGACGGAGGATATGGAAAAGATGGCGGCGATTGTGCCGACTGACAAGCCATACATGAAGACCGGTGTATTCGAAACAATGAGAAAGCGTGTGCCGTGGTTGCTTTTATTGATGATTTCGGCGACCTTTACCGGTATGATTATTACATCCTTTGAATTAAAACTGGCACAATGTGTTGTGCTTACCGCATACATACCGATGCTTATGGATACCGGAGGAAATGCCGGCGGGCAGGCGAGTGTGACGATTATCCGTGGCCTGTCGTTAAATGAGATTGAGTATCGTGATGTAATTAAAGTTATCTGGAAAGAAATCCGCGTTGCATTCCTATGTGGCGTAATTCTGGCGGGAGCTAACTTCGTGAAAATGTTGCTTCTTGACCGCTTACAGTTGATGGTAGCATTGGTAATTTGTCTTACATTGGTTGTGACTGTTTTTTTTGCAAAATTGGTTGGTTGTACTTTGCCGATTCTGGCAAAGCGCATCGGATTCGACCCGGCTGTGATGGCAAGTCCGTTTATTACGACGATCGTTGATGCAATTTCGCTGGTCGTGTATTTCCAGTTTGCAACGTATCTTTTGGGGTTATAACATACGAAAGAGGGGAACAGTATGAAAAAGCGAAAGATTTATATGGTATCGCCGTGGATGATTTTGCTGACCTGCGCAGTGATTTGTGCGGTAGCAGCAATTGATGTCATTTGGCTGAGACTGATATGGGAAAAAGAAAAAATGTCACTTTTACTGTGGTTTTGTGCTGGGCAGATTCTCTTTTTTGTGCCGCTAAATTATTGCATAGTGCGGCTGAAAAAGTGCATTTTATGTGACAATCGCAATCTTTGGGTGTATCTGACCGAGCGCAACCAGTATTTGCGGATTCCGAAACGTGAGATTGCCGGGATGAAGATTTTGACGGAAGATGAGTTTGAACCAAAGCCGGAAGATGTCGAAGAACTTGAGGAATTTTCGCGGGTAAAAATTGTTTTTAATTTAAAGAACGGCAGGCAGGTAGATGTGACATCGAATTATATGAATGGGAAAAATATTCTACGGTTGTATGAAGAATTGAATTAAGAAAATAAGAAGGACCGGATCCGGATGTAACGTGAGGTGACCCCAAAAAGTTAGACTTTTTAAGCGTAGCAGTTTAATGGCTGCTACGCTATTTTTATGCAGCCATAGCGGATAGTCTGTATTCGACAGGACTCATCCAGCCAAGTTTCTCTTTAATTC
>SVEO01000004.1 GCA_015057275.1 Lachnospiraceae bacterium
GGTGGCACAATTAAAGAGATGATGGAAGCTGAGATGGATGACCATCTGGGTTACGGCAAATCAGAACGTTCTGATAGTGATGATTACCGAAACGGTTACAAAACAAAACGTGTGAACAGTACTTATGGCAGCATGGAGATTGAGGTTCCTCAAGACCGCAAATCAACCTTTCAACCACAGGTTGTAAAGAAACGTCAAAAGGATATTTCTGAAATCGACCAAAAGATTATATCCATGTACGCCAAAGGTATGACAACACGACAAATTTCAGAAACCATAGAAGATATTTATGGTTTTGAGACTTCAGAAGGATTTATTTCTGATGTTACGGATAAGATTCTACCGCAGATTGAAGACTGGCAAAATCGTCCATTAGATGAGATTTATCCGATTCTTTACATCGATGCAATTCACTATTCTGTTCGAGATAACGGAATCATTCGCAAACTTGCAGCCTATGTGATTTTGGGTATCAACACAGAGGGAAAGAAAGAGGTTTTGTCTATCAATGTTGGAGACAATGAGAGTTCGAAATACTGGCTTTCTGTACTAAATGAGTTGAAAAATCGTGGTGTAAAGGACATCCTTATCATCTGTGCCGATGGACTGTCAGGAATCAAGGAAGCTATTGCAACGGCTTTCCCAAAAACTGAGTATCAGAGATGTATTGTCCATCAGGTTCGAAACACATTGAAATATGTTCCGGAAAAAGGCCGAAAGGCATTCGCTACAGATTTAAAAACTATCTATCATGCACCTACAGAAGAACAGGCCAGAACTGCCCTTGACCGCGTGAATGAAAAATGGACATCAAAATATCCGAACTCTATGAAACGCTGGTACGACAACTGGGATGCCATTTGTCCGATTTTCAAGTTCTCATCTGCTGTTAGAAAGGTAATATATACCACGAATGCGATAGAATCCTTGAACTCAACTTATCGCAAACTGAATCGTCAGAGAAGCGTATTTCCAAGCGATACAGCTCTTTTAAAGGCACTGTATCTAGCCACTTTTGAAGCCACTAAAAAATGGACTGTGACCATTCGAAACTGGGGACAGGTCTATGGAGAGTTAAGCATTATGTACGCAGGACGACTTCCGGAATAGAGAACATCCTTCATAAACTACAGGCGGGATTTCTCGCCTGCTCTTGACATGCGCAGCGTGTCTTGTTATATATAAAGCAAGAGCAGAAAGTCCTTTTTCTGAACTTTCTGCTCTGTCATTATCATAGAAGATCTGAATTTACAGACTTTATTTCATAGTCTCACCAATACTGCAAGGCGGTGCTGAAAAAGTGCCCTCTTGCTTACCGCAAAAATCTAAAATTGGATTTATGCAATAGCGTTTATGATTTTGCAGAAGCAAATCCGAATGTCAGTATGGATGAACTTACCCAACGTTTCGGAAAGCCGGAACAGTTTTTAAATAGCTACATAGAATCTTTGGATTCACATGAGAAAGCACATGCAATGCAGCATAGCAAATTTGTGAAACGCGCTATGGCAATTGGGGTAGCGGTAATTATTTTATTAGCCACTATTTCCACTGTATGGATTGTATATGAAAATCATCTGACTGAAGCAACTTATTATGAAGAAACTACTAATGAATAAGAAAGGGTAACTTATGAAAAAAATATTGTCTATATTAATCGTTCTTACTATAACAGTCACTAGTATAATCCCAGCAAATGCAAATATTGCATTTACTGAAACAACTGGGACTATTGTAAAAGAAACAACTGAATATTTTTCTGACGGTTCTTATATTGTAACAACTATTAGCGATGAAACCACAGGTATGCCATCTACACGAGCATCAATGTACACTAAAACCGGCACAAAAACGCATACTGCCTACAACAGTAACGATGAAGAGCTTTGGAGTTTTACCGTTCGCGGATATTTCCTCGTGAATCCTGGAATCCAAACTTCATGTACAAGTGCTTCCTACACAATCGATATCACAGAAGATGCGTGGTCAAACAAGTCTGCTTCTGCCACAAAGTCAAGTAACAAGGCAATCGGAACTGCCACTTTTATTAAGAAGCTCCTTGGCGTAACTGTTTCTACTAGAGAGATTACCGTTACTCTTACCTGCGATGCAAACGGAAATCTATCATAATTACAACTACATAGAATAGGAAAAGTGCTGCCACACCACGACTTCAAACCGTGAGTGTGACAGCACTTTTTATTGTATTTGCTTATTTATTATCCATATATTGCCGTATCAGTCGCCTTGTTTCCTCGCGCATCTGCTGCACCACGGATTCCGGGCCGACGATTTTCGCCCCTTCGCCGAGCGCAATGACCCATGCCAAAAACTGTTTGCTGACCGCAACTTTCACACTGACCGAAAAATGCTCATCATCCAGACGATGCATGAAAATGTCCTTGCCGAAACGGTCAATCATCACACCGGCAAGCTCATTTTTGCACGTCAGCTTTACCATCTGTTCTTCAGCGGCAAACATACCGAACATCTTCTTTGTATATGCACCCATGTCTAATTTGCTAAAATGCTCTTTTCCTTCGCGCATCTCACCTGTTGCTTCAATGTGTAACATCTTATCTACGCGGAAATGTTTGATTTTCTGCTCGCTTTCATCGAAGGCTACCATGTAATAATTTTCATCGTCCCAGAAAAGCGCCCATGGACTTACCTTGTAAAGCGCTCCCTCACGACGCAACACCATCTTCTTGCTTGCATCCCACATAAAATAGTGAAATGTTATTTTCGAGTTGGAGCTGATCGCATCGTGCAGCGCATCGACATTATAGTAAATACTCTCGTTCGCGGTCTTCACGCGTTCCGACATATACACCTGACGCTGAAGCTTCGATGCCTCATATTGGCTACCCAAACTCTCGATTTTCTTAATTAGCTCCTGTGATTTCTTTGCAGTTATAAACTTTGCCGACTGCACGGAATCCACCAACACCTTAAGCTCCGCCAGTTCAAACTTGCGCTCACTCACGCGATAATAATAAGTGCGGTCCTTCTGCTCGCCAATAATGTCGATGCCATCCAGCGTACGTAGGCGCTCAATATCATCATACAAACTCTTTCGCTCCGCAGAAACGCCGCGTCTTTCCAGCTCCGCAATGATTTCAGGCATCGTGATGCTATGTGTTTCATCCGTCTTTTCGAGTAGAATCTGCAACAAATATAGGATTTTTAGCTTTTGATTACTGCTTCTTGCCATGCTTCCTCCATTTTACGGTTGCTTTCCTATGTATGCCAAAATACCACCGTCCACGTATAAAATGTGTCCATTGACAAAGTCGGAGGCATCGGAAGCAAGGAAAATCGCCGGTCCCATCAAATCTTCCGGGTTGCCCCAGCGCTCCGCCGGAGTCTTGCTGATGATAAATTTGTCAAACGGATGTCTTTCTCCGTCCGCCTGAAGTTCACGTAGCGGTGCGGTCTGCGGGGTCGCAATGTAACCCGGGCCAATTCCGTTACACTGAATATTGTAAGCGCCGTACTCTGACGCAATGTTCTTCGTCAACATCTTTAAACCGCCTTTCGCCGCTGCGTAAGCGGAAACTGTCTCGCGGCCGAGTTCGCTCATCATCGAGCATACATTGATAATCTTTCCATGCCCTTTTTCCATCATCCCCGGAATGACTGCCTTAGAAACGATAAACGGTGCGATCAAATCGATGTCAATGACCTGCTCAAATTCGGAGAGCGCCATATCGGTCATCGGAATACGTTTGATAATGCCGGCGTTGTTTACCAGAATATCAATCGTGCCAAGCGTTTCCGCGATATCCTTTACCATCGCACGCACGTCATCTTCCTTCGTTACGTCGCAAATATAACCCTTTGCCTCAATACCTTTGGCCGCGTAGTCTGCAAGCGCCTGTTGCAAATGTTCCTCGCTACGGCAGTTGAAAGCAATCTTCGCACCTGCCTTGGCGTATGCCTCCGCAATCGCAAAGCCGATACCGTAAGCCGCGCCTGTTACTAACGCCACCTTTCCTTCCAAGGAAAATTTATTCAAAATACTCATGAATACCTCCATTTAAAAGCAGGGTGCGATATCGCCTTGCGACCTTCGCACCCACGTTATTTATAACAATTCCTGATTCTTGATATTATCCATATCGCCGAAGTCCTGATTCTCTCCGGCCATACCCCAAATGAATGTGTATGCCTGCGTACCGCTGCCTGCGTGAATGGACCAGCTCGGAGAAATTACCGCCTGCTCATTGCGGATTACAATATGCCTTGTTTCCTGTGGCTCGCCCATGTAGTGCATCACGTATGCATCTTCCGGCAAATTGAAATAGAAATAAACTTCCATTCTTCTGTCGTGTGTGTGACATGGCATCGAGTTCCAAACACTGCCCGGCTGTAAACTTGTCATACCCATAACAAGCTGGCAACTTTCCACCTGACCCGGTAATATGTATTTGCAAATGACTCTGTGATTGGACTGCTCAAGTGCGCCGAGTTCTACCTTATTCTCATCCTTTACGATAACGACATCTTCTGCCGCTTCGCCTTCCTTCTTAATTAACACGGTTGGATAGCTCTTGTGCGCCGGTGTGCTGTTTAAGTAGAACTTTGCCGGATTTGCCGCGTCAGCGCTCGCAAAACGGATGTCCTGCTTGCCCATGCCGATGTACATACCGTCGCCGTTCTCTACCTCGTAAATCTTGCCATCCACGGTAACACATCCCTTGCCGCCGATGTTAATCACACCAAGCTCTCTTCTCTGGCAGAAATATTCTGCGCGCAGTTCTGCACCTGCAGTCAGCACAAGCTCACCTGCTACCGGCATCGCACCTGCAGTGATGATTCTGTCAACATGGCTGTAAACCATCGTAATCTCGTCCGCCTTAAACACTTCCGGAATCAAATACTCCGCTCTCAAACGCGCGGTGTCATAAGACTTCATGTCCTTTGGTGATGTTGCATATCTTGTCTCCATTTCCGTTATCCTCCCAATATATATGATTTGTTTTCCCGTATTTGTATACTGCTATCATCATACTACAAAATGGCGGAAAAAGGAAGTGATTCTTCTATAATCTTTACTTCTTCCCCACATACCACGCTTCCGGGATTTCTTCCCGCTCGATGAAGCAGTTGATATCTTTTTTCAATATTTTTCCGGTCACATCAAAAATTGCTTTCGCATCACACAAAATACTTTCTGCATCTCCAAACCAAACCTTTTTCGCAGCATTTGTTTTGAAATACCCTTCTTTCATTTTGTCGAAGTTATCCGAAATAACTTGCCCCTTTTCTTCTGCATCCTGATTAAAATGGCGGTACATCTCAATCGTTTTCCGGCTTCCATCCGGCATCACAATATGAAATGTGGTCGTGTTTTCCGTGAATCGCTCCGGCACGTCAAACACTTCTTCCACGCTGTGAATAAATGTGTTTCTGATATGTGTGACCCCAATCAGTAATATTTTCGCATTCTCCTCTCGCAGTCGGTCCCAGCAGCCACCCGGCGGACAAGGCGTAGTTGCATTTTCCTCGCCTTTTATGTATTCCTCTGCCCGCTTCCCATAGGCTGCAATACTGTGTGTCGGGTGAAGCGAACGCACGACTCCGTTTCTTTGCCGAAAAATATTAGGAATAATTCCGACACATGCCGGCTCTGTTTCTCTGTCAAAGATGTTGTATTCCTTGCTCATCTGATTCCACGTATGTGTCGGGGCAAGAAGCAGACCTTCCGCAAAAAATTCCATCAAAGCATCCACGACTTCATCGGCTCCGTTTTCCACCGGGCCGATGGATTTCATGGACGAATGGATCATAATAGTTTCCGTACCTGTGAGTCCCATCTCACGCAGGTATCGTTTTAGATCTTCTTTTGTGTACATAGGATGTTTCCCTTTCGTTTACTAATTTATGCTTTACTCTTTCATTCCATCATCCTGCGGCATCAAAATCCGCTGCCCCTTTACCAGCTCATACGAAATCAACTCACTGCCATCGAGATTTTCCCGGTTCATATCGATGCCGGTAATCTGGCGGTTATCATATGTTGTATAATAATAAATCCCTTTATCTGTGTTACAGCAGGATGTATAGATGGTCATCTCATATTGTTCGTCGCCCATATGCACACAACCGCGCTGTTGCTCGACCGCTCCTAAGATGTGGAAAAACTGGCCGACGCTTTCCTTCTCTGATTCGCCGGAAATGGAGTTCATCTTCACGAAAGTTGCTCGTACAAAACGTGACATCGAGGATAAGTCGCCCGGAAGCCCCAATGCCCCCATGCCACGGCTGTAGGTCTGCAAATCGAGCTTCTGTGAAAAAGCATTCTGTGGTTCCTCTTTCGTCAGATGCATGTAATGATTCAAATTGAACATCTGATAGTCAAACGGCGGATTGTTCGTCAACACGCCAATCGGGTTATCATACACTTTCAGACCTTCCTGCACACTCTCCACCGTAATTGAGCTTTCACGGTCAGAAATCATCCAATGCAGCGGTGTCAACGGTAATTCCTCGCTGAAATGTATGTTGACAAGATTCATTTTTTCAAACAAAGCTTTTACTTCTGCGATGGTCGCACATTGTCCAAGCACATATGGAATGAATTCAAACGGAGACACATTTTGCTTATCCGTCTGCTCCGGCTTGTAATCGGCGTTACCCGGAAAATTGAGTCCCGCCATACTTAAGCCTTTCTCATTGGTCGCATCATAATAAAGCGGATAATCATCCACCACATATGCAATACCAATCATCGCATAATGTGTTGCCATACTCCCCGCCTTACGAAATATAAACTCGTAATTTCGCGGCATAACAGTTACCGTCTCATCGTATGAGAACTCGTAGTCCATATTACGACCAAAATAGTGGTCTTTTGTTTTATAAGTGATTGCTGTACACATAGGATACCTTTTTTATTTTTATTATTAAAAGTTTTCACTCCTATTATACAGATTTTAGCCTGCTTTTTATCGGATTCCACCGACCGGTCAGATAATAAACAGTAAACATGACAAACAAGAGTAAATTATGTAAAATCATGCATGCCCACGCGGAAACCAATCCCATGCTAAGTAATTGTGTACAAATAAACGTGCCAATGATGCGGATGCCCCACATACCAATGATGTTGCAGATGAATGGCATCATTGTGTTGCCCATGCCTTGCATCATACCTTCAATGATGATAGAAACGCCGTAAAACGGCTCGGAGACTGCTACCATACGTAAAACAGTCGCACCAAGTAAAATTACCTGTCCATCTTTCGAGAACAGACGCATCATATGCGGTGCAAAAGTGAACAGCAATGCACCCGAAACTATCATAAGTGACACTTCAATCATCAAAATCATGCGCGCTAAGTCACGCATTTTTTTCTCATCACGAGCGCCGAGCGCATTCCCGGCAAGGGTCGCTGCGGCCGTCTGCATGCCGTAACCCGGAATGTAAAAGGCTGATTCGACTGTATTTGCAATGGTGTGCGCCGCAGTCGATATTTCGCCGAGCGAATTGACCATCGCCGCAAATGCGACATATCCAAGTGATGTACCAAAACGTTGCAAGGCGTTCGGGAACGCCACTTTTAAACATGGCTTTAGCACCTGCCAGTCCGGTTTGATTGACTGTCCTTTCGGCGTAACAAGTGAATGTTTCCACAATGCCGCCGTAATACCGATGCCGCCCGCTGTAAAGGCAATCGAACTGGCGATTGCCGCACCGATAACGCCAAGTCCGGCACCCGGTATCCATATGTTGTATGAAAATATCGCCACTGTCCGTCCCGGATAAATCAATAAGAAATTTAAAACCACATTAATAATGTTTACCCATATGCCCACGCGCATCGGCGTTTTCGTATCACCCGCCGCTCGCAATACTGTGCCAAAAATGATGCTCGCCGCCCGGAATAGCATCGGTGTGTAGAGGATGAAAAAATACTGTCCTGCCAGCTCCCGAACGCCTAAATCGACCTGCATCCATACCGGAATCACGCCGCTGAGTGACAACGTCAGCACTGTAAAAAAGCTGCCACATATTAATACTGCCAATACCGCCTGTGCCGAAGCACGCTTCGCTTTTTCATGCTCTCCTGCACCGTACGCCTGCGAAATAAATGCCAAAAATCCAATGCCAATCGCCGAAATCGTACTGCCAATCAGCCAGTTGATGGTCGTGGTCGCGCCGACCGCCGCGGTCGCTTCTGTCCCCAGCGAACCGACCATCGCCGTATCTATATACTGCACAGCCGTTTGCAATAGCTGCTCTAACATTGTCGGCCATGCCAGCGCAAAGATGGTCGGCACCATGCCCCACGGCATATGTATCTGTAAATGTTTTCTCATGATAAATGTCTCACACTCCCAATTAAACATACTATCTTTTCTGCGATTCATTATAAAACAAACTACGCTGACAAGCAATGCCAAAAGTTCGGCAAAATTAAATTAGTAAAAGAGGGGCTCAACGCTTGTTCTCGCGCGATGCAGTTGCAGGTAAAGGACGGTGCGACTGCTAAGACACAGAGTTGCATAAAAAAATAATGCGATTACACGAAAGAGACTTTTCATGCCTTTTTTTTACAAACCGGCACATTTTTCTTATAATATTTTTAGAAAAATTTATACATTATTTATTTCTGTGAACCGCCCACTTCGGATGGTATCATACTATACTTATGAAACAGGTGACGAAAATGACTCGAAAACATATCATTTTTTACAAAATTCTGCGCCCACTCGTAATTGTTTTTACAAAGATTAAATTCGGTTACAAGTACCAAACGGCGAGAAATCTTCCTGACAATTACATCGTTCTTTCGAATCATGTAACTGACTTTGACCCGCTGTTTGTGGGGGCCAGTTTCCCGAAGCAGATGTATTTCGTGGCCAGTGAGCATATCGCACGCTGGGGACTGGCGTCTACCCTTTTAAACTTTGTGTTTGCACCGATTATGCGAAACAAAGGCACCGTGGCTGCTTCTACTGTGATGGAAGTGCTGCGCAAAGTCAAAAAAGGTGCGAATGTCTGCATCTTCGCGGAAGGTGTCCGCACATGGGACGGCGTGACCTGCCCAATACTTCCCTCCACTGCCAAGCTGATTCAGGCGGCGAAATGTGGTCTTGTTACCTATAAAATTGTCGGCGGATATTTCGTAAGTCCGAACTGGAGCAAATCCGGTAACACGAGACGCGGTTACATCTCCGGTGCACCGGTAGGTGTTTACACGAAGGAGCAACTGGCATCAATGTCACAGAAAGAAATATATGAGATTATTACCCGTGACCTTTACGAGGATGCGTACGAGCGGCAACTGGCAGCCCCAAAGAAATATTCCGGCAAACGTTTGGCCGAGCACCTGGAAAATCTGCTGTTTATCTGCCCGAACTGTGGCAAGCAGGATACGTTCCGCTCGTTTGATGACACAGTGACATGTGAGACTTGTGGCTTAAAATTTACATATGATGCGTACAGCATGCTGGCTGGCGTGCCGTATCAGACCATCCGTGATTTTTCAAACTGGCAAAAGAGACGTGTGGCTGAAGATGCGGCCAACGGTATAGCTTACACGGCTGCAACAGCAACACTTTCGACGATTACCGAACATGTGGAGACTCTCGTTGCTGAAGGTGAACTTACCCTCTCTGCCGATGCTTTGCGATGCGGCGATACGGAAATTCCTCTACAGAATATTTCCGACCTTGCCATCCACGGTCGTCACTCACTCGTATTTGCGGCGAATAAACATTATTACGAAGTAAACATCCCGCAATCAAACGCTTTGAAATTTGTGCTTTTCTTCGAAGCACTAAAAAATAACGAAAATTAAGTGAGGTAATTATGGATTTTTCAGCAGCAAACACTTGCCTATGGAGCCCGATGATTCAGATTGGTATCATCGCAGGTCTCATATTGTTCGCTAACGTTTTAAGACGCAAGGTTAAATTTATTAAATCAACCCTGATGCCAACCGCGGTTTTGGCAGGATTTATCTTATTATTCCTGCGTTCGACAAATATGATTAAAATTAACGCAGTATATCTGGAAGTCATTACCTATCATGCCATTGCACTGGGCTTCATTGCGCTGGCGTTACGCGTGCCGGAAAAAAACGGTCCGGCTGTTGGCATTCATCCGAGTAAAAACGGTGCTCTTATTGTAAGTACCTATCTTGTACAGGCCATTGTCGGACTGATGATTTCTCTAATCCTTGCCTACACAATCATGCCGAATTTCTTTAAAGCAAGCGGCATCTTGCTGCCGATGGCATACGGTCAGGGTCCAGGACAGTCCAACAATGTCGGTACCACCTACGAAGCGCTCGGTATGACAGGAGGACGCAGTTTTGGTTTGTCACTCGCAGCGGCCGGTTATCTATGTGCATGCATCGTTGGTGTAGTTTACCTAAACATATTAAACCGCAAAGGCAAACTGCAGCGCGTTTATGATAAGGAAATGCTCTCCGGTTCCATCACCGTTGACACTTTCCAAGATGAAAATGAGATGCCAATTGCAGAGTCCGTTGACCGTTTAAGCGTACAGGCAGCACTGGTTGGGCTTATTTACCTGCTGACGTACCTGTTTACTTATGGTATCACTTCTCTTTTAGAAGTGGTGGCACCGGGCTTAGCGAACATGGTCGGCACACTGCTTTGGGGTTTTAACTTTATTGTCGGTTCTCTGATTGCTACTTTGTGCCGCATGTTGTTTAAGAATCTGCGCAAGGCCAATGTGATGACGCATCAATATCAGAACAATTATTTGTTAAATCGTATCTCTGGTCTGGCATTCGACTTCATGATTGTCGCCGGTATTGCCAGCATTGACATCAGTGACCTTTCCGGTTATTGGGTGCCGTTCCTGCTGATGGTTATAATTGGCGCCGTTGTCACATTTTCGTATCTGCTGTATATGTGCAAAAAGCTTTATCCGGGCTATGTGTACGAGGGTTTCTTCTCCATGTTCGGCATGTTGACCGGTACAATCAGCTCCGGCGTCCTGCTGCTTCGCGAAATCGACCCGGATTTGAAAACGCCGGCATCCAACAACTTGATTTCCGGCAGTTCTTTTGGTATCGCTTTCGGCTTCCCGGTTCTCTTATTAGTGAGCTTCGCTGCACAGAATGATTTGACGGTGTTGATTACCATCGTGCTCGCTGCAATATATCTCGTAGCGTTGCTGGCCTTTATGCTCACAAAGTCAAGGAAAAAGTCCGCAAAATAGTTTAATCTCATATAACATAAAAAGTGCCATCATTTTGTTTGACAACTTCACAAAAAATGATGGCACTTTTTAGTCCAAGAATTTTTATTTATATGTTACCGCCCATAACGAAGCATTGTTTAAGCCAACTGCAGACATTACTGTCACATCATTGCCAGCCTCATCCACCATATCACAGATTACGCCTTTGTATTCCACGTTCAAAATCTTGATGGTCACATAAGATGTACCTTCCTGCACTTCCCATGTACCAACCATCCGTGACGTATTGTCTGTTCTTACAATCTTTCCGTCCTCGGTAAAGATGTAAGAAACGGATGCATTCGCTGTCGTGTTTGTACCGGTACCATGATTTAACACATGGTAGATACCAACAAGTTCATCCTGCTTATATCCGTTTTCCGAAAGAGTCTCTTTATTATACTGGAACGGCATAGTGCATAACCAATTATCCTCGTTTAAGAACATCTGATGCACTCTCACATTATGTCCTTCGCCAGAATATTCCAATCTTGTGTGATATACAATATAGTATTTGCCGTCCTCAATCAGGAATGAGTTGTGTCCCGGCGATAAATAACCATTTTTCAACGATGGCAAGCTATATCCACCCATAACCTTTACACCAACTGAATTGTTATCGCCACCCATCGCTGTCCCTGCCTTTCCGGTCGCGTCAACATAAGGACCATCCGGATGTTCAGAACGGAACATTCTGATGTTATAGCCGCCGTCTGATGCCAGCCAGCCAATAGATGTGAATAACCAGTAATATCCGGTTTCTTCGTCGTAACGAATGTATGGACCTTCGCCGGATAATGCATTACCATAGGCGATTCGCTTACCAAAATAGGTATCTGTAAAGTTGTTCGTTGCCATGTTGATTTCTTCATCATGAATCGCCAGACCTGTCGCCGGGTCCATTTCAATAATCCATATACCGCCGGACCATGAACCGTAAGTCATCCAAAGTTTTCCATCTTCATCAAAGAAAAGACTTGGGTCAATCGCATTTGGGAAATCATATGTATTATAAGCATCACCATTAAAATAATTTTGATTGATTGCCGCTAAATTATCCGTGCCATACGCTTCATAAACATTTGTATGTTTTACATGTTTATTGTGCGTGGAGTTTTCGTCAAATGCATCTACGTTAGTAAAGCCGGAATAGATTACCGTGTTCACATATTGATAGCCACTTTCTATCGTTTTTGATACTGCAAAACCAATACAGGATCTGCAGTACGTCGAGGATGCACTATAATAAAGCATATATGCGCCCTTTGAGCCATCCTCCCATACGTAGTGCTCATTGTAAATAATATCCGGTGCCCAAACGGCATAACCGCCAAGACAGTCAGAATCGTTATAACCTGCCCATGCAAAGGATCCGGCCAACCCTTGTTCTAATCTGCCGTAAATTGATGAATTGTCATATCCCTGCACACCAAACGGCCGCCAAGTCATCAAGTCATCCGAGCTCCCCTGCGTCAGATGAGAGCCAAAAATGTAATACTTTCCGGTTGCCTCATCTTTAAAAATCGACGGGTCATGGGATGAAAAATTTGTTGCCAAATTCCAATAATCATCAGCGACATTATACTTACTTTCCGGATAATTCGCCAAATCATATCCGCTGTTTAACACTGTTTCTCCTTCGGGTATTTGTTCAACCGAATTACATCCGGCAAACATCAGTGCAACTGTCGATGAAATCAGCAGTAAGCTTACCATTTTTTTTGTAAAACCTCTTCTCATACTCTCTTCTCCTTATTATAAATTTATAGCAACGACAGAATATCTTCCACCATTCCTGCAATATGTGTCGCACCGGCATTGTTTAATTCCTCGTAATTACCGTAACCGTACAATACGCCGATGGAATCAATGCCCGCATGCTTCGCGCCGAGAATATCGTATTCACGGTCGCCAATCATTACCGTCGCGGATAAATCCGTAATGCCGGCGCCGGCGATAGCAAAGTCAATCACATCGGATTTTTTGCTGCGCACGCCGTCCATACTGGCACCTGCGACAAAATCAAAATACCCGTCAATCTCAAAATACTTCAAAATTCCCACGGCAAATTCTTCCGGCTTAGATGTCGCCAGCACTACCGTTTTCCCGGCATTTTTCAGCGTAGCAAGTAACTCGCGAATGCCCGGATAAATCTCATTTTCGTACATACCTTTCACACTGAAATACTCACGATAATATTTGAGCGCCAATTCACAATCTTCCGGTGAGAATCCATAGTATTTAGCAAAGGAATCCACGAGTGGCGGCCCGATAAAATTATAGAGTGTACTCCGGTCTTCCACTTCAATATCCCATTTTTTCAGAGCATACATAATGGAATTCGTGATACCAAGTGCAGGTTCTGTCAGTGTGCCGTCCAGATCAAAAAGAATTGTCTGATACATAGTTTCCTCCATTAAGCAAGAAATGACTGCGCTGATTTGTAACCGTACTTTTCTTCAGTTTCCAGCACCGCGCGGTTGATTGCCTTGCCAAGCACATGCGCTGCGATTGTTCCTACCACGTCTGCACTCGATTTTACTTTACCGGTTGCCAGCGCATAGATAGAATCGCCGTCCATCGACGTGTTTACCGGCCGAATCGTGCGAGCAACACCGTTACTGGCCATCGCCGCCACCTTGTTCATTTCCGCCTTGTCAAGCTTCGCATTTGTAATAATTGCGCCAATCGTCGTATTAAACGAGAACTTGCTCGCCAGCTGGAGCAACTTTACTGCCTCCACCTCACTGGAAATCATACTGTCCTTTTTATGGTTTAAGAGGCCGGCAAGCTGTTTGTTCGAATCCATTTCATAAACATCACCAACCGCATTTACAACCACAATTGCTCCCACCTGCAAACTCCCCATCTGCACACAATAACAGCCAAGACCGGACTTCATCGCATGACCATCGCCGTGGATCTTGCCGACAGTCGCCCCCATACCGGCACCGACATTGCCGTTGCGCTCCTCGTTTCTCTCGCTGTCAAGACAGGCCGCATAGCCCATCTCCTTGTCCGGGCGCACCTTGCCGTCCACACAACCCAAGTCAAAAATGCAGGATCCAACGACAATCGGCACAATTTCCTTGCCGACCTTCACGCCGCGACCTTTTTCTTCCAGATACTTCATCACACCTCCTGCCGCGTCTAAGCCATAGGCACTGCCGCCGCTTAACAAAAGGCCGTTGATACCATCGTTACTCATCAACGGATTTAACAGTTCGGTCTCACGCGAAGCCGGGCCACCGCCGCGCACATCAACGCCACACATTGCTTTTTCCTCGCAAAGGATGACGGTACAACCAGTCGCATGCTCCTCGTTCTGTGCATGACCAATTTTGATATTTTTAATGTCATGTAAACTGATTTCTTTTAAATTATCCATGTTCATTACCTCATTCGAAACTGCAATTTATAAAGTTCGGCATACATGCCGTTTTTTTTCATCAATGCCTCATGATTCCCCTGTTCGATAATTTTACCTTCGGAAATCACAGCGATTTCGTCTGCATTTTTTATGGTCGAGAGACGGTGTGCTACCACGATCGTTGTTCGTCCCTTGCACAACTCATCAAGCGATTGCTGAATTAAAATTTCAGTCGTATTGTCGAGCGCGCTTGTCGCTTCATCAAGAATCAGAATTGGCGGGTTTTTCAGGAACACTCTGGCAATGCTTAAACGCTGCTTCTGTCCGCCGGAGAGTCGCACGCCGCGCTCGCCGATTTGCGTATCGTATCCATCCTCCAAACTCATAATGTAGTCGTGGATGTTGGCACGTTTGGCCGCCTCCACCACCTCTTCCTCCGTTGCGTCAAGCTTTCCGTACAATATGTTGTCCCGAATGCTCGCATTAAACAGGTAAATGTCCTGCTGCACAATACCAATGTTGCGACGAACAGATTCACGGGTTAGCTCACGGATATCCTTGCCGTCCAACAAAATAGTACCTGTTAAAACATCATAAAAATGCGGAATTAAATGACAGATGGTTGTCTTTCCGCCGCCACTCGGACCAACTAGAGCAAACGTCTGCCCCTTTTCAATTTTCAAATTGACTTGCTTAAGCACTTCTTTATCTTTATCGTCTTCATAGCCGTAAGAAACATCTTTCAGCTCAATCGAGCCTGCAAGCGTACCGGCATCGACTGCCCCCAGTGCGTCCTCCTCCGGCTTTTCATCGATAATTTCCAGAAAACGCTCGAAGCCTGTCACACCGTTCTGGTACTGCTCCATGAAATTAATCAGTGTTGTTACCGGTGTCAAAAATAAATTGATGGAAACAATAAATGCGGAGTAATCGCCGAAATTAATCTTATCCGCGTAAAGGAATAGACCACCGCCGATTAACACTACCACATTGAATACATCGGTGATAAATGATGTCGATGAATGAAACTGGCCCATTGCCTTGTAGGCTTCCCTGCGTGCATCAACAAATTCGTCGTTGCCAACCTCGAATTTTTCTTTTTCCTTCGCAGCATTTGTGAATGCCTTTGTTACACGAATACCGGAGATACTGCCCTCAAGCGAGGCGTTAATCAAGGCAATCGCCTGCCGGCTCTTCGTAAATGCGGCGCGCATCCGTCCTCGCAAACCCACGGTCACCACGAGCATAAACGGCACACAAGCAAAGATAATCAGCGTCAGTCCCCAATGAATTGAACCTAAATAAAAAAAAGATACTAAAATTGAAATTACTGAGATAATAATATTTTCCGGTCCATGGTGCGCCAATTCGCTAATGTCCATCAAATCATTCGTCATACGCGACATGATTTTACCGGTTTCCTTCTTGTCATAAAAGCTGTACGGCAACTTTTCCAAATGTTCAAACATCTCACGTCGCATCTGCGCCTGAATACGCACGCCCATCATATGTCCCTGATACTGGATAAAATATCGCAAAAGCATTCTCACAATATATGAAGCCAGCAATGAGAGACCTGCAATAACAATCATGCGATATTCACGGTTCGGAATCAGGTCGTTTAACATCTCCCTTGTGACTATTGGATAAACGATACCGATGACCGACACCAGAAATGATGCCAGCATGTCCATGGAAAACAGAAATTTATGCGGCTCATAATAACGGATGAAACGTCTAAGCATGGTTACCTCCTTCGCGTTCAAATTTTCTCACGAAATTTTATAAAACAGTAGAAAAACATATTCCTTTATAGTATAATTTAACATGGATTGGAAATTTATTCAATGTAAAAATCGGCGCCGCGGCGCTTACTATGGGGGATACAATATGAGATATCGCAGTGTTGGCAAATCAGGATTGAAGGTCAGCGAAATTGCTCTCGGCAGCTGGATGACAGACCTTCGCGGCAGTAGCCAGGCAGAGATCGCCGAGCAGACGATTCGTCAGGCGTACGAGAATGGGGTAAACTTTTTTGACTGTGCGGATGCGTACAGCGGCGGTGAGGCAGAGCGCTTCCTCGGTCGCATATTAAAGGATTATCGCAGAAGTTCCCTTGTGATTAGCAGCAAATTATTTTTCCCGATGGGACCGGGGCCGAACGAGTGGGGCTTATCGCGCAAGCACATCGTTGAGTCGATTGACCGCACCTTGATGAATATGAAGCTTGATTACATCGACATGTACTACTGCCATCGTTTTGACCCAACTACACCGCTCGAGGAGACATTGTGTGCGCTCAGCGATTTGGTACGTCATGGTAAAATTTTGTATTACGGGGTCAGCGAAGAATGGAGTGCTGCGCGCCTCGAAGCATCTGAGAAGATTATTGAGCAGCGCAATTTATACCCAATTACTTCTGTGCAGCCGCAGTACAATATGATGGACCGCTATATCGAAGATGAGATTATTGGCGTTTGCGAAAAGTATGGTATCGGCATTACACCTTTTTCTCCACTGGCACAGGGACTTTTAACCGGTAAATATAAGAAGGGTGAGCCATATCCGGAAGGCTCAAGAGCAACCCATCAGGCAGACCGTCAGGTAAACAACCTGTTGACTGACGAAAATTTGGATAAGGTGGAAAAGCTGAGTAAAATTGCCGATGAGCTCGGCATCACGATGTCAGTACTCGCGCTCGCATGGCTGTTACAGCGCAACATGGTTTGCAGTGTGATTACTGGTGCATCCAAACCGGAACAGCTTAAATCAAACCTTGCTGCATCGGGCATTACTCTCAGTGCGGACGTGATGAAGGAAATCGATCAGATTTTAGATTATCACCCGTTTGTGAGACGTGTTGGTTAAAACTTCATACTATAAAAAAATAAGGGACTAATAAAGTCCCTTATTTTAATTTACGGATTTTTCCGTACTATGTTCTCTAAAAATCTTAAAACATTTGAAACACACCCCGGTATCACTTCACCAGGTCCTTAATCACTTCGCTTGCGATAATCAGTCCTGCTACCGACGGCACAAATGCCACCGAACCCGGCGTGCTTCTGCGCCCATTCGCACCGGCATTATCGCCGATTGGCTTTATTGCTTCCTCTTTGGAATAGACAACCTTCAAATGTTTTACATTGCGCTTTTTCAGCTCGCGGCGCATCACTTTCGCCAACGGGCACACGGATGTTTTGTAAATGTCCGCCACCTCGAATGCTGCTGGATTCAATTTATTGCCGGCGCCCATACTGCTGATAATCGGCACGCCTGCCTTCTGCGCCTCCAGCACCAGTTCAATCTTGGCGGTCACCGTATCCACGGCATCGACCACATAAGAATACTGCGAAAAATCAAACGTATCCTTCGTATCCGGCAAAAAAAAGCATTTGTGCACATTCACAACCGCTCCCGGATTGATGTCTAAAATGCGTTCTTTCATCACCTCGACCTTATCGCGGCCGATGGTCTTGTGCGTGGCAATAATCTGACGATTCAGATTCGAAAGACTCACCGTGTCGCTATCAATCAAATCGATTGTTCCGACACCGCTTCTCGCTAATGCCTCAGCCGTAAATCCACCCACACCGCCGACGCCAAACACTGCCACACGCGCATGTTTTAATTTTTCCATAGCCTCACTGCCAAGCAGTAATTCGGTTCTTGAAAACATTTCTTCTATCAATCCTTTAACGGAATTCCATTGCCATCTACTTTTATGTTGCCGCAGAGAATCTGGACACCTTCTACAATTGCCCAAATTTCAATACCCAATACAACTAATGCACCAATACCGATACAGCTCAACACCATACCGACAAGCGTGCACACTAACTGTGTTACTGCCTTAGGTTTCTCTTTTGATTACTAAAATTTTTGCAATCACTAGTTTAACATAGTAAAGTGAAAAACACAATTACTTTTATAAAACATGTATTTTGCTTTTATAATTTTAAATAGCTTTCGTCTTTATCGTTCCATCAACTCCACATACGCTTTTTCCTCGGCGATGCTCTTATACGCCGGACGGATAATCTTGCCGCTGTTAACAAGCTCTTCTATGCGGTGCGCGGACCAACCGACAATTCTGGCAATCGCAAAAATCGGTGTGTACAACTCGAGCGGAATGCCGAGCATATGATATACAAATCCGCTGTAGAAATCGACGTTTGCACTGACCCCCTTATAAATCTTACGCTTCTTTGAAATAATCTGCGGTGCCAGCGTCTCTACCATTGAATAAAGCTCAAATTCTTCCTGACAGCCCTTCTCCGCCGCCAGCTTGCCGACGAATGTTTTAAACACTTCTGCTCGCGGATCAGACAGCGAGTACACCGCATGTCCCATCCCGTAAATCAACCCCTGACCGTCAAATGCTTCGCCGCGCAAGGTTTTTTCCAAATAGTCGGCTACCGCTGCTTCATCTTTTGTGTCAGGAACATTCGCCTTTAAGTCATTCATCATCTCCACAACTTTAATGTTCGCACCGCCGTGTTTCGGTCCCTTTAATGAGGAGAGTGCCGCCGCCATTACTGAATAAGTATCAGACCCGGCCGAGGTTACGACATGCGTCGTAAAGGTCGAGTTGTTACCGCCGCCATGCTCCATATGTAGAATCAGTGCAATATCGAGAACCTTTGCTTCCAAATCGGAATACTTCATGTCCGGTCGTAACAGCCGCAATAAATTTTCCGCGGTAGAAAGCGTCGGGTCAGGCTGATGAATATACATACTACCGTTGTTTTCATAATGATTGTAGGCATGATAACCGTACACAGACAACATCGGAAATACACTGATTAACATCATGCACTGGCGCAACACATTGGAAATTTCCAGATTCGACACGTCTCTGTCATACGATGCCAGCGTCAGCACGCTTCTCGTCAGTGTATTCATAATATCCTTGCTAGGCGCTTTCATGACAACGTCACGCACGAAATTGGTCGGCAGCATACGCATTTGTCCAAGCATGCGGGCAAATTCGTCTAGCTGTGCCTTATCCGGCAACTCACCGAACAACAGCAGATAAGCGGTTTCCTCAAATGCAAAACGGTTTTCCCGCGATGCCGCACTGACTAAATCGCGCACATTGATGCCACGGTAAGATAACTTTCCTTCGCACGGATATTCCACGCCATCCACAATTTTCTTTGCTACAATGTTTGATACCGATGTCAGCCCTGCAACTACACCGTTACCGTTTTTATCGCGCAGACCACGTTTCACTTTGTATTGGTCATAAAGCTCCACTGGTATGTTATCTTCTTTTGTTAATAATTTCGCCTGTTCTTCAATATATCCCTTCAATAATATCTACCTCCTTGTTCTTAATAACAATGAGCTGTTACAACGCGCTTATCGTTTGTCATAACAGCCCATGAATCCCTTAAATTATTGTTATCTCAGACAGTCTACAGCTGCTCTTTCGATTGGCAGACCTGCAACGTAGCGCTCGATAAACTGGTCGAAGCCTTCTACATCATCCGGATTTGGATATAATGTCTTACAGGACTGACCGGCAAATACTCTCTTGAGTAAGTAGTCATCCAAAGTTTCGCCTTCTGCCTTGTTTATCATGTAGGAAGCGAGCAATGCGATACCCCAAGCACCGCCTTCACCTGCTGTCTCCATAACGGAAACTGCTGTGTTGATCGCGCCTGCAAGAATACTCTGGCCAACTCCTTCTGTCTTGAATAAGCCGCCGTGGCCGAAAATTTCATCAACCTTAACACCTTCCTGCTTTAAGAGGATGTCTAAACCGGTCTTTAATGCACCGAGAGCTGTGTAAAGGTTTACACGCATGAAGTTTGCAAGGTTAAACTTGCTTTCCGGTGTACGAACAAATAACGGACGTCCTTCTTCGAAGTTTGTGATATGCTCACCCGAGAAGTAGTTATATGCTAATAAGCCGCCGCAATCCTTGTCACCTTCAAGCGCTTTGTTGTAAAGGGTTCCGAACAGCTTGTTCATGTCAACTTCCATGCCCATAGCTTCCGCAAACTGCTTGAAAATATTTACCCAGGCATTCAAGTCAGATGTACAGTTGTTACAGTGAACCATCGCTACGAGATTACCTGTCGGTGTGGTAACAAGATCGATTGCATCATATACTTTGGAAAGTTCTTTTTCCAGAACGATCATCGCAAATACAGAGGTACCTGCAGAAACGTTACCTGTACGCTTTGCTACGCTATTTGTAGCAACCATACCGGTGCCTGCATCACCTTCCGGCGGACACATCGGGATACCAGCCTGTAAGTTACCGGAAACGTCTAATAACTTCGCGCCTTCTGCGGTAAGAGTACCTGCGTTTTCGCCGGCAGTTAAGATGCCCGGCATAATGTCTTCAAGCTTCCAAGGAAGGTTTTTGTCAGCGATTAATTCGTTGAACTGCTCAACCATGCGCGCATTGTATTTACCTGTTTCGATGTCAATTGGGAACATACCAGATGCTTCACCAACACCTAAAACCTTCTCGCCGGACAACTTCCAGTGAATGTATCCTTCCAGTGTTGTCTGGAATGCAATCTTATCGATGTGTTCTTCGTTATTTAAAATCGCCTGATACAGATGAGCGATACTCCATCTCTGTGGAATGTGATAGTTAAATAATTCGGTTAACGCTTCGGAAGCCGGACCTGTGATACTGTTTCTCCAAGTACGGAACGGTACTAAAAGCTTGCCAGCTTCGTCAAATACCATGTAACCATGCATCATCGCACTGAAACCAATGGCACCAACGGTAGTAAGTGTCACGTCGTACTGCGCCTTAACATCTGCTGCCATGTTACTGTAAGCGTCCTGTAAGCCTGTCCAGATATCGTCCAAAGTATAGGTCCAGATACCATTGTCCAGTCTGTTTTCCCACTGATGGTCGCCGGATGCAATCGGTGCATTGTCTGAGCCAATTAAAACAGCTTTAATTCTGGTGGAACCGAACTCAATACCCAGGGCGGTCTTACCAGCTAAAATGTCTTCTTTTGCTTTCATTACATTACTCATGTATGTATCCTCCATTCATTATAAATAATTTTGTTTCGAAAATTACCTTTTTTTAGTATACACTATGTACATGTTTTTTTCAAGGACATTTCGCAAGATTAAAAAAGCCCTTCAGCAACCACTGAAAGGCATAAAAAAAGCGCGAGACGGGGATCGAACCCGCGACCCCCTCCTTGGCAAGGAGGTGCTCCACCGCTGAGCCACTCGCGCAAAACTGTTTTCAACAGTTGGTATTCTACTAAATAACCAACTGTTTGTCAACAGTTTTTTTTAATTTTTCAAAAATAACCGTATCCCCTATAGATTAGCTGCTTTTTCCATCTCATCCAGCAGCTCGGCGAACAGTTGCATTGCTTCTTCCACCGGCTGCGGCTGTTCCATGTCCACCCCAGCCAAGCGCAGAAGGTCAATCGGATCCTTACTGCAGCCGCCGGTTAAGAATTTCATATAATCTGCAACACCGGCTTCGCCTTCCGTCATAATCTTCTTAGAAAGCGCAATGGCTGCGGAAAATCCAGTTGCATACTGATAAACATAAAACGGTGTGTAGAAATGTGGGATGCGCGCCCATTCCATCGCAATATCCTCATCAACTACTAAGCCGTCGCCGAAATACAACTTGTTTAAATCGTAGTACAGCTCGCTTAAATTGTCGCCGTTTAGCGGGGTACCGTCCGCGCTCATCTGGTGCGCCTTCATCTCGAATTCTGCAAACATCGTCTGTCGGAAAATCGTGGCACGGAACTGCTCTAAAAAGTAATTAATCAGATACATCTTTTCCTTTTGAGAGGATGCCTTCTTTAACAAGTAGTGAATTAAGAGCGATTCATTACATGTGGAAGCAACCTCTGCGACAAAGATGCGATAACCTGCATAGGTAATCGGCTGTGTTTGATCCGAATAATAGGAATGCAGTGCATGTCCCATTTCGTGTGCAAGGGTAAATACGTTGCTTAAATTGTCCTGATAATTTAACAAAACATATGGATGTGTACCGTATGCGCCCCAAGAATAAGCACCGCTGCGCTTGCCTTGATTTTCATATACATCAATCCAGCGATTATCAAATCCTTCCTGCAAAACATTCAGGTAATCCTCGCCCATCGGCGCTAAACCTTCTTTGACAAGCTTCTTCGCCTCTTCGTAAGTTACTTCCATCTTGAAATCAGAAACCATCGGTACATACAAATCATACATGTGAAGTTCATCCAAACCGAGCATTTTCTTGCGCAATGCCACATAGCGATGCATAAGCGGCAGTGATTTGTGAATCGTTTCAATCAAATTGTCATATACTTTTTCCGGGATATGGCTGTCAAAAAGCGCTGCTGCTCTGGAAGATGGGAACTTACGGGCTTTTGCGCGAAATGCTTCCTGCTTTACGTTCGCTGCAAATATAGTGCCAAGCATATTTTTGTACTTACTGTAGGTGCCGTACATCTGCTGAAAAACAGCCTTTCTCACTTCGCGATTTTGACTCTCAAGCAAAGAAATATAACGTCCGTGGGTTAACTCCACCGGCTCACCATTTTCGCCGGTAATCGTGCCGAATTTCAAATCTGCATTATTGAAAATGGCAAAAATGTTACTCGGTGCGTTGCACACTTCGCCGGCCGCAGCAAGCAATGCTTCTTCCTTTTCCGATAAAATGTGCTCTTTTGTTCTTAAAAGGCGCTGCAGAGTAATTTCGTAGCATTGCAAACGCTCACAGTCTTCCAAAAATTGATTTAATGTTTCTTCTGGAATCGCTAATATTTCCGGATTTGCAAAGGCCGATGCCTCATCCAGCTTAATCATCAATTCCTCGGCGCGTGCAGCAAGCTTCTGATAATGCGAGTTGCCTAAATCTTCGTGTAAATGCTGATTACTATATACATACAGACGTTCAATCAGTAATTTTGCCGCGTCGCACATTTCAAAATACTCTGCTAAACTATCCGCAGATTCGCCGAGTTTACCCTTTTTTGCGGAAATCTTCCCCAGATATTGCTCCAGTTGCTTATATTCCTGCTCCCATAGTTCCTCATTCGCATACATATCTTCCATCGCCCAGGTATATTTCGGATCTACTTCGTTTCTTTTTAATACTTCTTTCATTTTTTTCTCCAATTTAACCGCATCCGCGGTAACATATTTTATACGAGTCCCATTGTTCTTAAAATATATAAAATCGTGGTCAGCGAGAATGCGGACAGTACAGTCGTCACCATAATCACGCTGGCTGTCAGTTCACCGTCGTTTTTCATATTTTTCGCCATGATGTAGCAGCTCGGTGTCGTCGGCGACCCCAACATAATCATTATCGCGACCAATTTGCTGCCCGTAAAGCCCATTGCCACAGCAAACGGCAGGAAAACTGCCGGCAGCACTGCCAACTTAATTACTGCCGCTACCATCGTCGGCTTGATTTTCGCTAGTGCCTTTCTCCCTTCAAAGCTTCCGCCGATGGCAAGTACCGCAAGCGGCGTGGCCGTGCGGGCTAGATTTGAGAGTGTCGTGCGGGCAATCGTTGGTAATCCGATAGGCAGCGCCGTATAAATAAGTCCGGCAAGGATGCCTAAAATAATCGGATTCGTAATCACATTTTTTATCGTCTGTCCCCAGCTTCGTTCTTCCGCTTCCGCCGATTCTTTCGACAGCACGAGCACTGCATAAATATTAAATAACGGTACTGCACCGATAATCATTAACGGTACCATGCCGGAATCGCCGTAAATATTCTCAATCAGCGCTACACCGAGAATCGCCGCGCTGCTGCGGTAAGCCGCCTGCACGAACGCGCCGATGATAGACTTGTCCTTGATAAAAACTTTCGCCAGTCCCCAAATCGTCCAAAAGACAATCGACGTGACAACTGCACAGAAAAGCACAAAACGCAAGTCAAAATTCTTCGCAATCTCTGCATCTAAAATATCCAAAAACAGCAGGCACGGAAGTGTGATTTTAAAGTTGATTTTATTTGATATACGGATAAATTCATCGTTGATGAGACCGATTTGCTTTAAAATATAGCCGAGAATCATCAACAAAAAAATCGGCATCGTCGTGTTTAAGCTAAAAATCAGTGCATCCATTCTCTTTCGCCTTCTTAATTATTGCTTATTTTTCCAATCGGTAAACACTCCCGCGCGCAGCATCTCGATTTCATGCTTATATGGTGCCGTTAAATCTTTCGGCTTCGCCGGATCAAGCGCCACATAAGGTGTTTCCAAAATCTTCGGTACATTCTCGAAATCCGGATGATGCACAATGTAGCTTAATGCGTCAAAACCTAGCGTGCCGTAACCGATGTTCTCGTGACGGTCCTTCGATGCTCCATTTGGATTTTTACTGTCGTTAATATGGAACACAGCAATCTGCTCCTTGCCGATAATTTTATCAAACTGTTCCATCACACCGTCAAAATCGTTTACCACATCATACCCGGCATCGTTTGTGTGGCAGGTGTCGAAGCAGACACGTAATTTGTCATTATACACAACGCCGTCGTAAATGCGTGCCAGCTCTTCGAAGCTACGACCAAGCTCGCTGCCTTTGCCGGCCATCGTCTCGAGTGCAAGGTTGACACTGCAATCGGCCGTCAGCACTTGATTTAAGCCTTTAATAATTTGACGGATGCCGGCATCTGCGCCCTCGCCGACATGGGAGCCCGGATGCAGTACAAGCGTGCGGCTCTTCATCGCTGCCGTACGCTTAAGTTCAATCGCCAAAAATTCCGTCGCTAATTCAAAAATCTCTGGCTTTACACAGTTCGCCAGATTAATGATATATGGCGCATGAATAATAATATCTTCAATACCATGCTCTTTCATGTACACCCACGCCGCATCAATATTTAATTCTTCAATTGCTTTTCTTCGTGTGTTCTGTGGTGCTCCCGTATATGCCATAAAGACGTTTGCACCGTAGCCTGCTGCCTCCTTCGCCGAAGCAAGCAGCATCTCTTTTCCACTCATTCCTACATGTGAACCTAGTAACATATTTTTACCTCCAATATACAATCTATGTTACCACTTGGTTTCGTTTTTGACAAGTAACAGCGATGCGATAACAAAAAACTGAGAAGAATATTTTACCATTCCTCTCAGCTTTTTACATTCGTCTTTGCTGTCTTTTTATTTTCACGCGACAGAAAACAGAAAAGTCATAATGAAAAACAGACTCATTAGAAACCCCACTGCAATGAGCGTCGGTACAAGCATCATTTTCGTCGCCAGCCAGTAGGTTCTCCAGATATCCCTAAAGCCCGCATACGGTCTTATGTCCTTATTTTCCGGCTTGCCGGATAATCCTGACATATCAGCAATGGTACTTCCATCATCAATATACGTAATCTTTTCTTTTTTCTTCTTTTCTCGCATCTGTTTTTGTCCTCTCTGCCTGAAATTAATCCAGAAGGTGACATGCTACGAAATGGCCCTCACCATATTCTTTGTACTCAGGTGTAATATGTTTACAAATTTCTTTTGCATGCGAACAACAGGTATGGAATCGGCATCCCTTCGGCGGATTTGCCGGAGACGGAATATCTCCCTTAAGAATCACACGATTCATCTTAATATCCGGGTCCGGCTGCGGAATCGCTGAGAACAATGCTTGTGTATACGGATACAGCGGATTGTCAAAGACATCCTTCTTGCTACCGAATTCCATCATCGCCCCTAAATACATAACATCAATCTTATCTGAAATAAACTTTACAACAGATAAGTCATGGGAAATAAATACATAGGTAAGGTTCATCTCCTGCTGCAGCTTCTTTAACAGATTGATAATCTGTGCCTGAATCGACACGTCGAGCGCAGATACCGGCTCTTCGCAGATAACCAGCTTAGGATTTACCGAAAGTGCTCTGGCAATACAGATTCTCTGTCTCTGTCCGCCGGAGAATTCATGCGGATATCTTTCATAATAATCTCTCAAACCGCATTTATCCATCAATTCGAGGACATAGTTCTTAACCTCGTCCTTCGGCACGATATTATGAACCATGAGCGGTTCGGAAATAATTCTACCGGAAGTTGGCTGATGAAGCTTTAAGATGGCACGTCCGAGTGCTGTCTTACCACAACCCGACTCACCAACGACACCTAAGGTTTCGCCTGCTTTAAGCTTAAAGGAAACATCATCGCAATTTGGTTGCCGCGAATTTTATAAATGTCACTCATTGGCATTTTTGCAATATCATATACCTTTTCCGTGCCATCCTGCTCAATTGCCTTAAAGCGAATTTTTCCTGAATAAATTTGTCCCTGCGGTCCCTGCAGAAGTCTCATTACCGACATACTCGTTACCGACTTACCGCAGCCAGATTCCCCTACAATACCTACGGTCATGTTCTTTGGCACGTCAATCGACACACCATTTACCGCTTTTACAACACCCTGCTCAGTAAAGAAGTAGGTATGTAAATCTTCAATTTCAAGAATATTCTCGTCATTGTTCATCTGCGTTAAATACTCAGATTCTTCCGCTTTCCGATACTTATACGCTTCTAAACGCTTCATAACTTTTGCATTTTCTTTCGCGATAGCACGAATCTCTTTGCCGGTGAGATAATTTCTCTTGCCTGATTTATTTTCTTTTTTCAAACTCATCGCTTATCTCCTCGCTTTCGGGTCAAGTGCATCACGCAAACCATCACCTACAAAGTTGAAGCCCAAAACAGCGATGACAATACATACGCCAGCCGGTACCCAAACATTTAAGTGATTTTGCAAAATGTCCTGGTTTGTTGAAATGATATTGATCATCGTACCCCAGGCAGCATACGGTGCTTTTACACCAAGATTTAAGTAAGACAAAGTCGCTTCGTAAAGAATCATACTACCAAGGCTTAAGCTCATCTGCACGGTTAACTGTGGCATTACATTCGGCACCAGATGTTTGAAAATCTTTCTTGATGTCGAGTAGCCCATCGCTTCTGCTGCTACCATATATTCCTGTTCACGAAGGGAAAGAATCTGCCCTCTTACCAATCGTGCCGTGCCCGTCCAGGAAATAAATGTGAGGAAGGTCATCAATAAGTAAATACGGAACTGTGCATCAATGTCAGATGCATCCAGAATCGATTATGAAAAAGCAAATAGAAAACGACTGTCTATGGCAAATTTTGTACTTTTTTTACAATTTAAAATCTGCTCCGTCAATTTCATTTTGACACCTGAAGATTTATCAAAGATTTGCTTTGACTTTTCCCCTTCTTCCATATAGAATCGTCTATATATTTTATATTTTAGAACGGAACATGGTTATGCAATATATTTTTATCCGCAATTTTACTGGGGCTCGAAAAGAAAAACTGGATACTTTTTTAGCACTCTGCCGAACACAAGACGGTAATCTCCCGATGCTGAATCTACCGGATGAACCGATGGATTGCGAAGGATGCATCGCCGCCATCTTTAAAAACTCCGGAGATTTTGCCGGAATTTTGACATATTTACAGACAAAGGATTGTTTTGAGCTGGCTGCTATCGTACACCCGGAATACCGCAAGCAAGGAATCTTCACTGCGCTATATCGTGAATTTGAAAAAAAAGTCCTTGCCGAATCAAGCAATATCCCGGATACCATCGTCTGGCCGCTTTCGGATAGCGATACAAAGGTTGCACGTTTTCTTTCCCATATTGGCAAGCAGGAATCCTACCGTGAATTTCTCATGACACTTGATTTATCAAAATATTTCTATCTATATCACAATGCACCTTTTACATTTTTTACTAAACGTCATGTAAAAAAAGAATCGACATATATTTATCATTTGTACAAAGGCCTGCGGAAGATTGGCACGTGTTACGTTTCGGATGGTTGTATTTATAATGTAGAAATTCATCCGACCTACCGCAGGAAACGTTTCGGAAACAAACTATTGATTCATGCAATTAATCACCAAAGAAAGTTGGGACAAAAACGACTTTTTCTTCATGTGACAAGTTTGAATATTGCTGCATGTCGACTTTACCAGACACTTGGATTTGAGCTTGCGGAGCAAATTATATATTTCAAATAATTTTCCTAGCAAATCCTTAAAATTTGTGCTATACTGCTAGGAGCGATGAATATAAGAAAGAGGACAGCTTATAAAATGAGCGATAACAGATGGGATGATG
This sequence comes from Lachnospiraceae bacterium, assembly GCA_015057275.1. GTDB lineage: Bacteria > Bacillota > Clostridia > Lachnospirales > Lachnospiraceae > SIG308. The sequence continues at coordinate 28,718 of SVEO01000004.1, forward strand.
ATGTGTTGGATGTTTTTTCTTTCCATACGTCAGATGATTTTGAAAATGTGGTTGATAAAAATGATGATATCGATGACGACTTCGAATTTATTTTCGAAGCAATCACCGCAGTGATCGACGACGAACTTGAAGTTCCTCATGATACAGTAACCGACATTGCCGACATCGATATTTACACACAAAATTTGTTGTCGGATGATGACATCGAGCAAATTATTACTGATTCCTTTGATGAGGAAGATTCACCTTTTTCATGGAAAAAAGAACTGCTCAGCTGGGCAATTATGTTTGTCTGTGCTTTTGCGATTGCCTTCATCATTGACAACTTCTTTATTGTTAATGCAACCGTACCGACCGGTTCGATGCAGAACACGATTATGGCGGGCGACCGCATGATTGGCTGGCGTTTAAGCTACAAAATGTCGGAGCCGGAACGCGGCGACGTGATTATTTTTAAGTATCCGGATGACCCGTCTCAAAAATATGTGAAGCGCGTCATCGGTCTGCCGGGCGAGACCGTTACGATTACCAAAGGAAATATTTATATAAATGATGATACCGAACCACTTGTCGAGGATTATCTTCCTGAAAATTGGGTTTGGAAAAATGATGGTTTTACGTTTATCGTTCCACAGGACTGCTACTTCGTGCTCGGCGATAACCGCAACAACAGCCATGACGCCCGTTCTTGGACGAACACCTACGTTACAAAAGATGCGATTTTGGGCAAAGCGCTTTTCTGCTACTGGCCACTTGACAGTATCAAAAAAATTGATTAATGCTAAGAGAGACACTCCATATGAAGTGCCTCTCTTTTTTGCTATAAATTATATCATCGGGAAGGTAAGAATCGCCTTAAAGAATGTGTAGTCCGGGTCGGACAAATAGATTTTCAAGGCATTGAGATATCTATACAGCATACATGGACGATGCACGCATGAAACACATTCTCATGGAGTTAGCGGCAACCGCAAATTGAGGTTATCGCATTTTATACCATTTTGCTTTTTACCAATATATCTGTGCTGTGGAATCGGCAGCTTCTTCATCTCATCGCCAATGTAGAACGATGTCTGCGGTGGCTGATTGTAGGCAGTATTCTGCCATGCGATACCGAGGCGGTACACTTCATCCGCCATGAATGTGTAAAATTTATGCTCGGTTAAATCAGTCGTCGTGTAGATGCGCAGTGCGCTACTGTCGATTGTTCGCAGCACGACGTCCTCTCGCCAGTCGCCGAATATCGATGCTTGCAGACACGGATTCCCCTTAGAGCCATTGTTAGCTGCGCAGTCATCGGTCGCAAAAATCGTTTTTAACGTCTCGTTTTCCCAGTCCCATTTGTAAATGCGTGGGCGACTGATGCCGGTTTCGTAGCCGTACCATTCATGGTCGAAAAGCTCACGCAACAAGTCGCCGTCCCACCAGATAGCGAAGTTGATGGAGGACGGGGAGTTTTCAGAAATCTGTTGACCGTCCTTGTAATTGAACATGCCGTCGCCGGCTTTTGCCCACATCTGGTTACCCTCGTGGCGCGGGTCAATTTTGGCGGTCAGCCCACGTTCGGTATCGCGACCGGTAAATTTACCCCAGCGAATCTCGCCGGTGCCGGCATCGCGCGCTTCCATACCGTATGGGCATTCTCTGTGCTCGTGGATTCCGTAATAGTCGAAACCAACACTTTCTGATGTGAATCTGCCGACGTGCATCGCGTCACCGTGCTCAAGGCCGGTCGAGTAAAGACCGGTACCGTCATGGTCAATCACACAAGCTCCGTAAATAATCTCATCGCAGCCGTCACCATCCACATCTGCTACCGCCAGATTATGGAAGCCCTGGTTTGTATAATTGATATTTTGCGTACTATCCGCACGGAATTTCCAGCGCATCACCAGCTTTTTGTCAATCACATCATACGCCGTCAGGTTCGTCGGTCGGCCATGATCGTAATAGCCGCGGCACATCACTGCCGATGGATGCACGCCATCCAAATACGCCACGCAGGCGAGGAATCGATCCACGCGGTTGCCCCATGAATCCCCGTATTCGATAATCGTGCCTCTGCCCGGCACATATTCTACCGTATCAAGCGCAACGCCGGTTTTGCCATCAAACAATGTGAGATATTCCGGACCGTTCAAAATAAATCCGTCCGCATTGCGGTAGTCCACCGTGGCATCACCAATCACATTTCCTTCGCCATCCACTGTGCCGTCCGCGGTCTTGCAAACCATCTCTGCATAGCCGTCACCATCAAAATCGTATACCATAAACTGCGTATAATGTGCGCCGCAGCGGATGTTGTGGCCGAGATTGATGCGCCACAGTTTTGTTCCGTCAAGCTTATACGCATCCAGCAGGCACAAACCCGAATACCCCTTGTGCGAATTATCTTTGCCATTGCAATCCCATTTTAAAATAATTTCGTATTCGCCGTCACCGTCCAAATCTGCCAAGGAAGCATCATTGGCGCTGTACTCATATGTATTTCCATCCGGCGTCGTGTACGGTGCCGGCTTATCGAGTGGAATCTCTAAGAAATTGTGTTCCCACGGTGCGGCGGTGTTGCCACGGTCCATGTACATGCCCATCTCTTCGAGATCGTAATCCTCCTGGGTAAGTAGCCTGCCCGACGCGCCGACGGTTCTAATTTCAAATTTATAATTTTCGCATTCCCCTGTAATTTCTTGCAGCCTTTCCCATGGAAATGTATAGTTGCTCGCACCGTAATACGGTTTTTCATTGCAGCATGTGCCGTTTACATAAATAAGAAAGCCGATGCCCTGTTCCACTTCCTTCGGCATCATGCGCCAGCTTAAGAAAATTCCGACATCTGTCTTTACCGCAATCACGCCGCGATTTAACGCTTCCATCTGTCTGCGTCTTAGTGGCGCAAGCACCGCGCTTTCCACGGATTTACGCTCCGAAATGCCGCCGACACTCTTTGCCTCCACCTGATATAAATATGCGCGGTCAGTCACAACTTCGCAGTCAGTGTAAATTATTTCACCTACGCCGCCGGCAATTTCCGCAATTTTCTTTGCTTTCCCCCACACCGGCTTACGATATACGACATAGCTGATTGCCTGTGCATCACCCTTCCAGGTCAACGATACGCTACTCTCATCCTGCTCGCGGATGTAAAGGTCCGACACCTCGGCCTTATCATATGCCTCGTCTGCTACCAGACAGCATACAACCTTGCTTCGCTTACCTTCGAAATTCAGCTCGTCTGCGAAACAAAAGCTGTATTCATAGGTTTCGCACAGCTCCACCTCTGCGTCTTGATATACACCACAATTCTCTGTTGTGATACAGACTGGGTCGGTGCCGCTGCCAACTTTATTTTTGTAAATATGTACGATTTTTTCCTGCGGATGCGGTTCCCATGTGAGAGTCACTTTCCACTCTCCGGCAAAGCTCGCATGACCGTTTCCGTTTTCCGGAACCGTTTCTTTTTTCTTCGCTAACTCAATCCCCTGAATACAAACATACTTTCCGCTGAATGAGATGCACAATTTACCGTCAGTAATCTGCGCATCAAATTCCTTTGAATTAATCGAGCGGTCGTTTACCCAAATCGGGCGCTGCTGTTTGCCGTTCAAGTTCACATGCACATTAACATCGCCCTCATCGTTTAAATCGCCCGCATACACCCGCACGCGATAGTCGCCGTTTGCAAGCGCGATTTCGTATGCATTCTCGTCTGATTTTTTTATTCCCTCTTGGCCATCCGCCAACACATTATTATTAAATAAATATTTTTTCATGTATCCTCTCCGCAAATGCACAACTGCCCGGACAATCATCATGAAGGTCCGGGCAGTTCGTATTCCACCCTTTCGGGCTATATTATGTTACATTATGTTCTACTGAATACCTAAGTATGGCTCCGCGCTTTGCGCTCCATTCTCATATGTGGCGGGTTCCTCAAAGGTGTTCATTTTCATATAAACATGAAATGTACACCTTTGGGAACCCTGGTATTCTTACATCAAAAAGTCTTTAATCTTTTTACTTCTTACCGGATTGCGAAGCTTGCGCAATGCCTTCGCCTCAATCTGGCGGATACGCTCTCTTGTAACGTTGAATTCACGACCTACCTCTTCCAAGGTTCTTGGATGTCCGTCCTCCAAACCGAAGCGCAGAACGATAACCTGACGTTCTCTCTCCTTTAAGTCACCGAGCAATGCGTCGATATGCTCTCGCAGCATCACGGATTCAATACTTGCTTCCGGTGTCACAGTGTTATTGTCTGCGACAAAATCGCCGAGATTGGAATCGTCCTCCTCACCAATTGGAGTTTCTAGAGAAGCAGGTTCTCTGGCAATCTGCATAATCTCCAACACCTTGTCTTCCGGCATTTCCAGCGCATTTGCAAGCTCTGATGTAGAAGGTTCGTAGCCGAGTTCCAGTGTCAGCTTTCTCTGCATTTTAGACATTCGGTTAATGGTCTCCACCATATGCACCGGCACACGAATCGTTCTCGCCTGGTCAGCAAGCGCTCTCGTTACCGACTGACGAATCCACCAAGTAGCATATGTACTTAACTTATAACCTTTTTCATAATCAAATTTTTCTACACCCTTAATCAAGCCTAAGTTGCCTTCCTGTACCAAATCAAGAAAGCTCATGCCGCGGCCAGTGTAACGTTTTGCAATACTGACGACAAGACGCAGATTTGCTTCAATCAGGCGCTGTTTGGCAATCGGGTCACCTTCTGACTTTAATTTTGCCAGACGTTGCTCTTCTTCCGCTGTCAAAAGCGGAACTGTGCCAATTTCCTTCAAATACATACGAACCGGGTCTTCCGTACCGATGCCCTCTAATAGATCAATGGCATCCAAATCAATGTTTTCTTCCTCGGCCTGTAAAAATTCATCCTCACTCGGTTCCAGCACAAGGTCATCTTCCGTCTCCATATGCATGATCTCATCGTCCTTCGGAAGATGAATTACCTCGATTTTATTTTCCTCGAGGAACTGATAAACCATCTCCATTTGCTCTACGGTAAGATTTAACTCCTGCAGCGCAGTGGTAATGTCCGTCTCCTCTAGCTGCCCTTTTTTCGATTTGCCAAGTTCCACTAACTTGGCAAGTTTCTCTGAAAACATATCTTTCTGCTCCATAACAGATTCCTTTCTCTCGCAGTCACTATGACTGTTACTGTATTATTTCTATTTGAATCGGTTCTTATTCCTTTTCCGCCATAATCTTCAGTGCGTGATGAATATTCTTAATTTCTGCCTCTTTTACACAACCACCATATTCACCGTCTAGCACCCACTCGAGCGCATCATCGGCCTCAATTCTCAGCTCGCTGGTTTTAAAATTTTGAATGCAGTCATTCTTCTTAGAATAAGTTCCTGTAAAATATTCAACAATTTGCTGAATATCGATTGGGCTTTTCAGCTTGCGAATCAGCGTCACTTCAAAGAGGCCGTCGCTTAAATCCACGTCCTTGCCGGTGATTCCCTTAAAACCGCCGACCGATTTGGAGTTTGTTATCAATCCCAGCATGAAATCGCCTTCAATCTCACCTTCATCATATGTAACTTTCATATGGCGCGCCTTCATTGAAGTCAGTCGCTTCACACCTTCAACGATATATGCCGAATGTCCAAGCACATTTTTCATATCCTGGGGTGTACTGTAGGAAACTTCCGCCAATGCGCCGAATGCTGCCACATAGACAAAATAACGTTCGTTAAATTTGCCGACATCGACCACATGAATTTCACCGTTTACTGCGGTTTCCGTCGCCTGCTTTACTTCCTTTGGCAGGTTGATGCTGGTCGCAAAGTCGTTCGTCGAACCGGAAGGAATATAACCGAGCGTTGTAATACTCTCTGCTTCCATCAAACCGGAGACCACTTCATTTAATGTGCCGTCGCCGCCGCTGCAGACTACGAGGTCATAATCATCCGCCAATTCCATAACGCGCTTCTTAGCGTCAAGTCTTGACTGTGTCGGATGGATTTCCGTACGGTAACCTGCTTTTGCAAATATTTCAACAATATCGGATAAGTGGGCACGAATCGTCGCTTTTCCGGAGAATGGATTGTATATAAAAAATAATTTTTTCATATCTATTTTTCACTCCTTCTTTAATCTTATTCTGCAACTTTTTCATTTTTCCTTTAATTTTTTGCGAAAATTCCCTCAATTTTTAAAAAATATTGCCATTTTGCGCCAAAGTACTCATATCAAAAAGGTAAATTACATCCGTTATCTGCATATCTTCCTGCAATGCGCCGTAATCGCCCGCACATTCTTCTATGTTAACAACTGTGATATTTTCAAAGTGCTGGATTAAAAACTGCACGTATCTGCGGCCACTATCATCGGTAAGAAGCAATAGGTTGCGGTCATTGTCCGTCGAAGTAACAATTTGCACAAAATCCTGCTTTCCATTTAAGAAATACTTCAAATCCTGCTTGCTACCGATATACTTTGTTTCAAAAATAGATGTGCTCTTGCTGCCATCGGAGTATGTGACTTCAACATCCACGTTCCCCGGAGGATTGTAGCGGGCAATGGTATCTTTTTTGGGGTACATACGAATCATCCGTGCGAGGCTGCCGAAAAATTCATCCGTTACCGTGCTAATCGTCCAGCTCGAAAACGCCACCGGCACAAAACCGGTCTGCTCTGCCCACGCTTTGTACACATAATATGCGCCGGTCGTTGTAACTCCGTCCTCGCTGCGATAGTATATGTACTCGTCGTTACGGTCGCTTAATGTTTTCATGGTGGAAATATAATTCTCACCCAGCATTTCTTGCGCCAGCGTATCTACATTACTTTCCTCCCACTCCGGCGCGCAAAGCGGTAATTTCTGCGGATAAATCGTCGCTGCATCCGGTACAAGAATACAGGTATTCGTCTGCACATCCGGCTGTTTTTCATAGAAATCAACCAGATTTTTTAATGACGTCATGTTTTGCACGAAAATATTCTGATCTGTCTCATAATACTTCTGTGCTCGGAACAAATAATTATCTGCACCGAAATAAATATCCTGCGTCTCATATTGATTGCTAAAATATTTCCAGTATGTAGAAATCTTACACAGATATTTATTCTCCGCCGGATTTTCAGAAAATACATCGCGCGAAATAAAAATACCGAAAATGCAAATAACCAATACGCCGCACCAGTAAGAAACTGCTGCAATTCGCTTGGCACTCTTGCGAATGAAGAAATCAATCAAAATTCGCGGCACCTTTGTCAGCCCCATCAGTCCAACAAATATTACCAAGAGATTCGTATAAATCAAATAAATGGTCGTTCCGTCACCGATTCCGTTAAAATTCATTCCCAGCATCGCCTTGCTGTAGTGAATAATTTCCATCGGCGTGTCAAAGGCCATGAACATCCAACCAATGCCGACCAGCACAAGCGTGTAAATTCGATAACAAATCGTCGGTAATTTCTTCTTCTGCTCTGGTGCTTTTTGACTTTTTGCCAATTTTATCTTGGAAGAAAACATTTCACATATGATTATCACACCAAAATACACACCAAGCAGCAGGCTGTTCACGTCGAAACCGTGCCATAAACCAACTCCAATCCATGTAATCAGCAGATTAAGTGCCTGCAAATGCGAATCGCAATAACTTCCGCCAAGTGGAATATACACATACTCTCGGAACCACGCAGAAAGCGTTATATGCCACTTTTTCCAAAATTCTGTTACCGATAGCGCAGTATACGGCGCATCAAAGTTTTCCGGAAAGTGAAAACCAAGCATGCGTCCCATGCCATTGGCCATGTCACAGACTCCGGTGAACAGATAGTAAAACATGAGGAAAAATAAAAGCATGCCGAACAGTGCTGTGATTACCGGCAGCTGAGCGATGCCCATCACCAAAATTTCTTCAAAAACCTGTCCACATGTAATGCCGAACGCTACAATTTTCAACCAGCCGACCACCAGGCGGTATGTGCCTTCGCGAAAATCTTCCTCTGTCGTCTGACGGGCATTCAATTGCTCTTCGATTTCCTGATAACGGACAATCGGACCGGCAATCATGAATGGGAACATCATCAAATAAACCGCCAGCGTCAACGGGTTTTTCTGCGCCTGCGCTTTTGCTCGGTAAATGTCAACCAAATACGAAATCGCATGTAACACATAGAACGGAGCACCCCAAACCTGCATCCGCAATCCGTAAATCAAAAGTCCCACGTGCAATAGGCAGATTATATTTAAAACCAATGCATTCGTCTTATGTTTTTGCATCCACGGATTTATGATAAGCAGTCCTGTCAGATAATCAACCGCCACCATTCCAAGCAGTAACGGCAGAAATTCTTTTTGCAAACCAGCAAAAAAGATCACACTAAAAAACAACAAAACAATATTTTCTACTATGCCTTGCTTCCCCTTTTTTCTCATCAGAAGTCGTACCAGATAACAACTCCCCAGTACGACCGGCAGAAATCCAAAAAGAAACTTCAGATTATGAAACAGCATATTGTTTCCTCCGCATTAACTTTCCTTTAATATGTCAATCAACTCGCGCACATTCTCCACACCACACACTTCCATTCCCTGCGGAATGCGAATGCCCTCTAGCGAAACCTTTGGCATGATGCACTTTTGAAAACCGAGTTTTGCCACCTCCGCCAGTCGTGTTTCCGGCTGACTGACGGCTCGTACTTCGCCGGAAAGTCCGACTTCGCCAAACACAATCGTCTTCTCATCGATAATCAGGTCACGGTAACTCGAAATAATCGCCGCCACAATCGCCAAATCAAGCGCCGGCTCAGCAATTTTTAAACCACCGGCCACATTCAAATACGCGTCACAGTCTGCGAGCGTCATGCCAAGACGTTTTTCCAACACCGCCATCAGCAAATTCATACGGTTGTAATCCGTTCCGGTCGATGTTCTGCGCGGCATACCGAAATTCGTGCGGCACACGAGCGCCTGAATTTCCACCAAAATAGGACGCGTTCCCTCTACGGTACATGATACCACCGAACCGGATGCATCCTTCGGTCGGCCGTTCAACATATATTCTGACGGGTTTTCGACTTCCGAAAGCCCGGATTGTTTCATTTCAAATACGCCGATTTCGTTCGTCGAGCCAAAACGGTTCTTCACCCCACGCAAAATACGGTAAGACGCATAACGGTCGCCTTCAAAATAGAGCACTGTGTCCACCATGTGTTCGAGCACACGTGGCCCTGCTACCGTTCCTTCTTTCGTAACATGTCCGACAATAAAAATCGCCACCGACAGCCCCTTTGCCAATTGCAAAAGGACGTTTGTCGATTCACGCACCTGACTGACGCTGCCCGGCGCCGATCCTATATCCTCACGATACATCGTCTGAATTGAGTCGATAATTACAATTTCCGGATTTTCACTCTCGATAACCCCCTGAATACTGTCGAGATTTGTCTCGCACAGTAGGAGGAGATTTTCCGAAAACTCGCCGATACGCATCGCCCGCAGCTTAATCTGCTTTAATGACTCCTCACCGGATATGTAAAGGACTTTTCGTCCGCCGCACGCCAAGCTGCGGCACATCTGTAACAGAAGCGTAGATTTACCGATGCCCGGGTCTCCGCCCACAAGCACCAGAGAACCCGGCACAATACCGCCACCTAACACGCGGTCCAATTCACTGCTGCCGGATGGAATGCGCGTTTCCTTTTCCATGGAAATGTCTTTTAGCACGACCGGTGTTTTATAGCCGCCAGGAACCATCATGCGCGCGCCGGTCGCACCTTTCTTTGTCACCGGCTCCTCCACAAATGTATTCCACTCGCGACATCCCGGACACTGACCTAACCATTTTCCCGATTCATATCCGCATTCTTTACAAAAAAATGTTGTTGTCTTCTTCGCCATGCTTTTCCTTTCAATGCAAAACTGCCGGCCATCAGCCGGCAGTAAATTCCGCATTTTTTACTTTTTTACAATCTTTACCGCAACATCTTTGCCATCGTTTAAATCAACACTCAGTGTAAGCTTACCTCCAAGATTTGTGCAAATCTTTCCTGCATTCACACCGTCTAAGGTTACCTGATAAATCGTGTCACTCTCCAGTTCCAGCGTAATGCTCGTATGCCCCTGACCATACACACCAAAACTTACCTCTGTGCCGTTAGCTGCAAAATGATGTACTGCGGTACCCGGCAGAGATTCGTAAACGAACATGCCATTTCTTTCTAACTTCGTAATCTCATAAAAAGTCTTCACCTTATATAAATCTCCGTCAAATTCGACGTTATCAAGCTTTGTCTTTTCCTTGCGTGAGTAATCACCGAAACTCAATGTATTGTTATCTTCAATACGGATTAACTCTTCTACTACTGCCATTTTATAACCTCCTCGTTTGTTTTCACATATATTTATCTGTGAGCAACACTATGCATCTGATTATAACACATTTTTTTGCGAAAATCCAGCAAAATAGCGGGTTCATAAAATTTTAATGATTAGCGTGTCCGTAATTTGACTTCATAATCACTTTAATAATGTACCCGGATTTTTCCTTTTTCCGCTCCCACAGTCACACTCATACCCGCCTTAATTTCACCGGCAAGCACCTTCTCCGCCAATACGTCCTCGACCTGCGTCTGTAAATTTCTGCGCAACGGTCTGGCACCGTACTTTTTCTCATCCTTCACATCGGCAAGAAGCTCTTTGGCTGCACCGGTAAACTTAATGTTAATATCAAGCTGCTCTTTCGCACGTTTGCAAAGTTCTGCTGTCAACAGGCCGACAATCTGCTTTAACTCCTCCATGCCAAGCATGTGGAATACCATGGTGTCATCAATACGATTCAAAAACTCCGGTTTAAAAATGCGCTTAATTTCCTCCTGCACGCCTTTTTTCATCGTCTCATATTCAAACTTTTTTGAATCCTTCGGTGAACTGAAGCCAAGATTTTTCGGTTCCATAATCCGCTGTGCACCGGCATTGGATGTCATAATAATAATCGTGTTTTTGAAATCAATCTTACGGCCCTGTGAATCCGTAATATGACCGTCGTCAAGCACCTGCAACAAAATCTGAAATACGTCCGGATGCGCCTTTTCGATTTCGTCAAATAAGATAACAGAATACGGCTTTCTGCGCACTTTTTCACTCAACTGTCCGCCGCTTTCAAAACCGACATAGCCCGGTGGCGAACCAATCATCTTCGATACGCTGTGCTTTTCCATGTACTCGGACATATCAACACGAATCATTGCATCCTCGCTGCCGAACACTGCCTCAGCGAGTGCCTTGCTCAGCTCTGTCTTGCCGACACCGGTCGGTCCAAGGAATAAAAAAGAACCAATTGGACGTCTTGGATTTTTGAGACCGACTCTGCCGCGGCGTACCGCCTTGGCCACAGCTTTTACCGCTTCATCCTGACCGATAACACGTTTGTGCAACACTTCCTCTAGCTTTGCTAAACGCTCGGCTTCTTTCTCGGCCAGCTTTGTTACTTCGATTTTCGTCCATTGCGAAACAACCAGACGGATATCCTCCTCCGTTACCGTCGGTCTCTCCGCTCCGGAAGCTAATTTATCTATATATTTCTTTTTCTTTTTTTCTATTTTTTCTTGCTCTTTATCAAACGCAGCAATCTGCTCAAATGAACCGGAAACAATCGCCGCTTCTTTTTCCTGTTCCAGTTTCTTCCACTGCTTATCGTATTCTTCAATGGCACCGGCTGCTACACCCTGCTTTAAGCAAACCTTTGCAGATGCCTCATCCATCAAATCAATCGCTTTGTCCGGCAGAAAACGGTCAGAAATGTAACGTTTTGATAACACTACCGCCGCTTCAATGGCTTCACCGGTAATCTTTACCTGATGATAATCCTCATAACGCTTCTGCAATCCCTGCAAAATCTGCACACACTCTGCCTCTGACGGTTCCTCAACTGTAATCGGTTGAAATCTGCGTTCCAACGCCGCATCTTTCTCGATATGCTTGCGGTATTCGGCAATTGTCGTTGCACCGATAACCTGTAGCTCTCCTCGCGCGAGTGCCGGCTTCATAATATTGGATGCATCCATTGAGCCTTCGGCATTGCCCGAACCAATCATTGTATGAATCTCATCAATAAATAAAAGTACATTGCCAGAAAGGCGAATTTCCTGCAATAAGCGATGTACTCTTTCCTCAAATTCGCCACGGTATTTTGTTCCGGCCACCATACCGGACAAATCAAGCATAATCAACTGCTTACCGCGCAATGCTCCCGGCACTGCACCGCTCGCCAACCGCATTGCCAACGCTTCCACAATCGCAGTCTTACCCACGCCCGGCTCACCGATGACACACGGATTATTTTTTGTCCGACGACAGAGAATCTGTAGCATGCGCTCGATTTCCTCGTGACGTCCGATGACCGGGTCAAGACCGCCTTCTTTTGCCTCCGCTGTCAAATCGCGTCCGAACTGGTCAAGAATCGGTGTGGCAATCGCCTGTCCGCCGCTTCGACGTTCCTTTACCTGCCGCAACAAGTCTTTATGATGATGTGGATTTTCGCCGATATTTACAAGTAAATCCAACAACATATTTCCGATATTTACACGCAATGTTGTCAAAAGTTTGAACGCAATCGTCTCCGGCTCCAGCAGGCACGCAAAGAACAAGTGTGCCGTACCGACCGTCTCCGAATGGAAACGCACCGCAAACTGCTGTGCAGCAATAATCAATTCCTCTGCCTGCGGCGAAAATTTACTCTTTTTTCGCGAATCATTGGTGCCTACGGCAGTGTATTCCACCATTGCATCACTGATTTTTGCTTCCGTAATCTCATATTGCTGCAAAATGCGATATGGAACAGTATCTTCTACAATTGTGAGGGCCAACAATATGTGTTCCGTCCCCACAAAACTGCATTTCATCTTCTTCGTCAACACTTCCGCCTGATGCAGCACTTCCGTTGCTAAACCTGAAAACTCTTTCTGCATTCTATCCTCCATTCCGGCTCTAAAGATTTTTATTCGCTTCATTTTCCACTTCGGACAATACCTCATCCAAGTTAGAAAAACTTCCTTCGTATTTTAATTCTTTCTCGTCAAAATAATCATCAATGGAAATCTCGTCAAAATACAATTCTTCCTCATCATCAACCAAAATAATTTTATCCTGCATATCATCCTGATTTTCTGTCGATTCCAATGCTAAAATTTCGTCTTCCACATCATCAAGGAAGCGGTCAACCTTCTTTGTGTCTTTCTTTAGCAATAAAATAATGAGAATCAAAATAATAATAAGCAACACAAGAACCATACCCGTCAAAATCCACACAAGCTTTGACATCTGCTTCTGCACCGGTCCTTCTGTCACATTGGCATCGGTCATCGTCGCTGCCGGCGAATCAAACTCGTAGCGCTGCATGGTGCTTTCTTTGCTGTCATATAAATAATAACCGCTTTCACCGTTGTAATTCATCGCATACAACAAATAATATTCCGACCTTGCATTTAATTTCCACGCAGAGAAATTTTCCTGTCCAATCGTCAACGTTGCTGCAGAAAATTCTTCTGACATTGCCTTGTTTTCTGGCATTGGCAATACAGTATACAGTCTCGCATCTGTCTGAATATTCTGCATCGGAACAAAACTGCCGTCTTCTAACAGTATATACAATTTGCCATTTGTTCCGCCAGACTCACTTAGATAGTACAACGTAAGTTCTTTGTAAATGCCCACTCCGGCCATCGTCTGCGTGCCGGAGTAATATACATCACGCATTTCAAAGCCTTCCGGCAAAATCGTCTCATCAAAAGTTCGGTTAAGCAATAGCTGTTTACCGTCAACTATTACATAAATATTGACAACCGTCTCTTCCGGAGTAGTTTCTTCCGGGGTTGTCTCTTCCGGGGTTGTCTCTTCCGGAGTGGTTTCTTCCGGGGTTGTCTCTTCCGGAGTACTCGATATTGGCTCGTCCTTCGGTGTGGTCGTCTCCGCCGCTTTCTTCTTAATTGTTACTGTGTATGTTTTGGTCGTGCCATCTTCGGCTGTTACCGTAATCGTAACTTTATTATTCCCTTCGCTCAAATTCAGGGAAGTTTTCGAAATACTTACCGTCGCCTTGTCATCATTTGCCGTCGCAGACACAACTGCCTTGGCCATATTGTTTGCTACATTGGCAGTATAAGTGGTTGTATTCTTGGAAAATGACGGTGATAATGCAATGGCAGACGATTTTCCACCCGTCGTCGTCCCGGTAACTTTTAATGAAGATAAGGTTGCATCTGAAGAAGCGGTATATGGTGCTTTGACCGTTACCTTACCTGCCACGCGTGTAAGCGTCATATCTTCATAATTCTCATCAATCACATTACTATCCGCACCAATGGAAATGTTTGTAGTTCCTGCCTTTAATGCCTTAAATGTAATTGTCGTGGAGGCTTCCTTTACACTAGCGGTATCACTGCCGATAATACAACTGATAATACCGTCACCACCGCCGATATTTGTGCTTGTTACCTGTAAAATGCTCGAATCATACTCTAAAAAGATTTGGCCATAGCCGATAATTACGTCCGATTTTACAGCTACTGTGACCAACACGCTTTCCCCTTCCGAAACCGTGCCACCCGATGCACTTACTGTCGCTGTGGCAGCTTCTGCTTTCACATTCATAACAATTACCATTAGAAAAAGCAATGCAACTCCAGCCAATACTTTCCAATATTTCGTCCTTGTAAATCCCTGTATATTCATACTCTTTTCTCCGTTTCTGCCGCACCCTTTTGCGCAGCACCGTAAACCTCGTCTACTTCTGTGAAATCAGTTCTTTCCCCAAAATCTGATTCTTCATTTTCAACAATTCCACAACAGTAATCTTTCCGTCCCGGCTTGTGTCTCCTGCTGTCGTATACAGCTTAGACAGTTCGATTTTACCCAGAATCGTATTTTTATATTTTAATAAATCTTTAATATCCAATTTCCCATCGCCGTTAATGTCGCCGTACAATACAATGTGATACGTCGAATAAACACTACCGGTACTGTCGTTAATTACCAGCCGGTCGCCGGTGGTAATAATACTTGTATTTCCCTTCGCTGTGCCATTCACATCCGTAATCTTTGCGCTGCCGTTTGTAACCTTTATATTTTTTAATACGTTAGATATCGTATCTCCTACGGTAAATCCTCTGACGTAGCTCATATCAAACACGGTGTACGTCATCGTAACTATCGGCTTAGACTGCGTTGTTGTCGGTGGTTGTGTGGTCGGCGGTTGCGTGGTCGGCGGCTCGTTCTCCTCACCCTCTCGAATCACAATAATGCGATATACACGCAAATCACCGTTTTCTGCCGTTACAGCCACTGTAATGGTGTTTTCGCCAACTTTAAGCGTGTGTGTTCCTGTACCGGAAATTGATGCTTTACTGTCAGCTGTCTTTGCTGTTACCGTAACACTCGTAACACCCTCACCCACAATCAAGCTGTACTCGGTCGTTGCACCACTAAAGCTTGGAGATAATGTCTGGCCGGTCACTGCAAGCGATGCCAGATAATTATTCGGGCTCGTGTTGTCCGCCGGCTTAGCTGCCGGAGCCGTCGGCATATCTTTAAATACCGGAATCTTAAATGTGAATGCCGTTTCCTTACGCATTTCTTCCGAATAAGCCGCCGCCATCTTCTTTGCTTCGCTCTGCGGAGCAATCACATAAGTCATATATTGATGTGTAAACGGTGAACCGACATAGTCGAACTTTTCGTAATAAAGCGTATCCTGCCCAATATTGATATAGCCGCTGCCGATGTAAGATGCTCCTCCGACCACCCCTTTATATCTCGTGTTCCAAGGTCTGCCGTAAGTCGTGAGCGTGCCGTTGCTGCCACCCTTAGCATAAATCAGGCCATTGACAATCGCACTGTTTCCATTCGCCGCATATGCACCGATGTTATAATAATTGTAATATCCGGCATAGCCACTCACAGTACCCGATATTGATTTACTGCTACCGTTCGTACCCATCTCCTGAATAATGCGCGCTGCCAAATGATACGGGCTGACGCCGGAGCTTGCTGCTGCATCCATCAGCGTCTGATTATAAGTTACCGATTTGCCTGCGGTGTTTGTAATCTTGGCACTCTCCATAAAGGAACCGTCGATTACGTTCTGCACGCCGGAACTTGTATGTACCTCGGAATCATACGATAGTAATTCAAACTGGAAAATCTGCGTTGCATTTAAAAAGTTTCGCGGATCCATGCAATAGGAAACAATCGCTTCGGAGGCTGCATTCCACGAACCGCCGTCGAACGTTGTCCATTTACCGGTTTCCCAATCATATGCACCAGGAGCGGTCGATTTATACGCGGAAATATCCGATATTGATACAAGATTTCGCCCAAGTACCATCTGTCCGTCTACGGCTTCGTCCCATGTGTAGTTCAAATGGTCGGCTTCAAAAATCCAGTTTGGATACAGTGAATGCAATGCCTGCAATCCTTCTTTATAGCTGTCCGGGAATCCCTGTTCATCCAAATACGCGTCAAATTCTGCGTCTACCTTATATAAATTCACATATTTTCCGGACATATAGCCGGTGTATTCTTTGCCATCATCATAAATAAAGCTTAACTTATACCATGTCGTACCGTCCGTCGCCTTTGCAGTGCCCTCAACGACAACACTGCTCCCCTCCGACAACTGCACTTTTGTGCCGGCCGCTGTCGTCAGCACACCGTAGGTTGTCCCCGGACCGCTTCGTACATTAACCGTGTCCGCATTGACTGTACCGTATTGAATGGTAGCCGCTTTCACTTCGCTGAAAAAATTAATTGCAATGGTCCCTCCTACCACTGCAATTAATATTATGCAACTTAGGATGGTGAACCATTTCATTCGTTTCATCATCTTCATTGTAACTCCTTAATATGTACTTATCCCTCTAAGTTTCCTCTTATTTTATTTTTTCGGTTTAGGCCTCGTCAATCGCCTTACCGATATCATTCCTCATATATTTGTTGTCAAAGGAAATCCACTCGGTTGCTGCGTATGCGTTTTTACGCGCCTCCACTAAATTTTCTCCCTTTGCAGTCACGCCCAGCACACGTCCGCCGTTTGTCACAATCGTATTACCGTCAAACTTGGTGCCTGCGTGGAATACATAGTAACCGTCCTTATCCTGAAATGTCTCCAGACCGGAAATCGGATAGCCCTTTTCGTATTTTTCCGGGTATCCGTCGGATGCCAGTACGACACATACGGCTGCATTCTCTTCGAATTCAAGTTCAATATCTGCCAAAGTACCGTCAACACATGCCTCAAACACTTCTACAATATCGTTCTTCATACGAGGAAGAACCACCTGTGTCTCCGGGTCGCCGAAACGTGCATTGTATTCAAGCACCTTTGGTCCATCTGGTGTGAGCATTAACCCGAAGAAGATAATTCCTTTAAACGGTCTGCCCTCTGCCTTCATCGCATCCACCGTTGCCTGGTAAATGTACTTTCGGCAGAACTCGTCAACTTCCTTTGTATAGAACGGGGATGGGGAGAATGTTCCCATACCACCGGTGTTTAAGCCCTGGTCACCATCCTTCGCTCTTTTGTGATCCTGCGCGGATGTCATAATCTTAATCGTTTCGCCGTCTACGAACGAAAGTACGGACACTTCACGTCCGGTCATAAATTCCTCGACAACAATTGTATCGCCTGCACTGCCGAACTGCTTATCAAGCATCAAAGTCTTTACACCCTCGATGGCTTCTTCCTTCGTCATACAGATTAATACGCCTTTACCTAATGCCAAACCATCTGCTTTTAAAACGATTGGATACTTTGATGTCTCCAAATATGCCAGTGCTGCTTCCGGAGAATTAAAATTCTCGTATGCTGCCGTCGGAATTCCGTATTTTTTCATCAAATCCTTGGAAAATGCCTTGGAGCCTTCCAAAATCGCGGCATTCTTTCTTGGTCCGAAAACTCTTAGGCCTTCTGCCTCAAAAGCATCAACCACGCCACCAACGAGTGGGTCATCCATACCGATAACCGTCAAATCAATGCTCTTTTCCTTGGCAAAAGCTACCAGTTTATCAAATTCCATCGCGCCGATTGGTACGCACTCCGCATATTCAGCAATCCCTGCATTACCCGGGGCGCAGTAAATCTTGTCCACCTTGCTGCTCTGTGCGACTTTCCATGCAATCGCATGCTCTCTTCCGCCGCTGCCTACGATTAAAACTTTCATCTTTTCCTCCATTCCGAAGCGTTTATTTTGTACCAAATATTTTGTTTCTTCCGTTTGCAATATCGTCAATGGCCTGTGGCATAATAATCCACTCTGCCTGCTCCATCACCCTTCTTTGCAAAATCTCAGGGGTGTCGCCCTCCAAAACTTCGACTGCCTTCTGGGCAATAATTGGGCCGGTGTCCGTACCCTCATCCACAAAATGGCAGGTCGCTCCCGTTACCTTCACACCGCGTTCGAGTACCTTTTCATGTACACGTAAACCGTAATAGCCGGTACCGCAGAAAGACGGAATCAACGCCGGATGGATGTTAATAATGCGGTTACGATATTTTTGAATCAACTCCGGCGGTAAAATTACCATGCAGCCGGCCAGCACAATCAAATCCACCTGATAGCTGTCAATCGTCTGTATCAAAGCTTCGTTATAAAATTTTCTTTCCTCAAAATCCTTCGGGGACAGACACACCGCCGGTATATCGTTCTTTTTCGCACGCTCAAGCGCGTAGGCATTCTTGTTGTTACTGATGACAACACAAATTTCTGTATTTGTGATACGTCCCGCCTCTACACCGTCGATAATTGCCTGCAAATTTGTTCCGCCGCCGGATACAAGCACGCCGATTCTTAACATATGGTAATACCCTTTTCTCCTGCTACAACTTCACCAATCACATAGCTTGTTTCGCCGACTTCTGCCAGCGCCTTCTGTGCCTTTTCCACGTCTGCTGCATCAATCGCTAAGAGCATACCGATACCCATGTTGAAGGTGTTGTACATCATCTGTTCTGCAATGTCACCTTCCTTGGCAATCAGACGGAATAATGCCGGAACTTCATAACTGTCCTTCTTAATGATGCAATGAACGCCGTCCGGAAGCATTCTTGGAATATTTTCGTAAAATCCGCCGCCGGTAATATGGCTGCAACCGTGAATCATAACGCCTGCTTCGTTCACGCTCTTTAATGCCTTGACATAAATTTTTGTCGGTTCGATTAAAGCTTCACCTAATGTCTTGCCTAATTCTTCTCTGTATGTATTTAAGTTTTCTGCGGTCATCTCAAATACCTTACGTACTAAAGAGAAACCGTTGCTGTGTACACCGCTGGAGGCGATACCAAGAAGCACATCACCCGGTTTTACATCCTTACCGGTAATTAAATTCTTCTCGTCAACCACACCAACCGTGAAACCTGCTAAATCATATTCATCTACCGGATAGAAGCCCGGCATTTCTGCCGTCTCACCACCGATTAATGCGCAACCTGCCTGCTTACAGCCTTCTGCTACACCACTAACGATTTCAGCAATCTTTTCCGGATAGTTCTTGCCACATGCAATGTAATCAAGGAAAAATAACGGTTCTGCGAAGTTGCCTGCACAAGCCACATCGTTTACGCACATTGCAACCACGTCAATACCTACCGTGTTGTGCTTATCTAATAAAAATGCCAACTTTAACTTTGTACCTACACCATCCGTACCGCTAACTAAGGTCGGTTTTTCCATATCCTTAAATGCAGAAACAGAAAATGCTCCCGAAAAACCTCCGATACCACCTAATACCTCAGGTCTCATTGTCTCCTTAACATGCTTTTTCATTAACTCTACGGACTTGTAGCCTGCTTCTACGTCCACGCCCGCTGTCTTGTAATCCATTGCCATTGTGATTTCCTCCGTTTTCTAAATCAGGATTTCTTATTTTGTGTAATCTCTATATCCCAGTTCCTGAAGCTTTGCGTCCTTTGCCATAACCTCCGCCTTCATGTTTTGGGTATATTCTCTTAATTTCTTTGCCATTGCTTCGTCGGAAGCGGCTAAGATCTTCGCTGCCAAAATGCCTGCGTTTGCACCACCGTTGACTGCCACGGTTGCAACCGGAATTCCCGGCGGCATCTGTAAAATGCTATACACAGCATCGTTACCGCCAAGCGCTGCTCCGCTACCTGCAATCGGTACACCGATAACCGGAATCGACGGACATAAAGCTGCCATCATACCCGGAAGGGCTGCTGCCATACCCGCACCTGCAATAAGTACTTTCGTCTCACCTTGCTCTGCCTTGTTGCAATAATCCACCAATACGTCCGCTTCTCTGTGCGCAGAAATAATATTGATTGTATAGGAAATTCCGAATTTCTCCAGAGACTGTGCGGCTTTCGCCATCACGCTAAGGTCTGAATCGCTTCCCATCACAATTCCTACTTGTGCCATGATTTCCTCGTTTCCTTTCTGTCTATGTCGGCGAGCGACAATTATTTTACATCAACTTTCATTGTACTTGATGATTTTTCATAAGTCAACAATTTTACCTTATAAAAATACCTCGTTTAGCTTCTCTGTACCTGCCAGGACGAAACGTCCGTTCTCGATAATTTTCGTTTTCTCGCCTGCCGCAGAAATTGCCACAATGTCACCGAGCTCCTCGTATGGGATGGTAATGTCAAGATGCCAGTTACAGTATGCCTTATTCGGGTCGATGTCTCGCAAGTCTGCCAAAGAATTGCTCTTAGCAATGATGCGCTTGCCGTCCGGATTTTTCGTTACGGCATTCTCTTCGTGGCTGAAACAGGTATCCCCTATCGCAAAATGCGGTCCCATCTTTTCAGCAATAAGAATCGGCATCTGATATAAAATATCGTACTTTTTTGCCATCACGTAAGCCGGCGTGTTTGTTCCGATAGCAAATTCGCCCATCGGCAGCGTGTCGTGATTGTCCATTACCAACTCTTTGACAATGTCTTTGTTTTGCGCCTCATCTGAGAAATTTTTGCAATCATACTGCTTTATCATTCCGTCCTCAAAGGTCAGCGCCAACTGTTTAAATGCCATGCCGTTTAAGTAAACTTCCTTAACGTGCAGCAGTCCGTTCGTGCCTTCAAGCTGCGGAGAGGTAAATACTTCGCCAAGCGGAATGTTGACATCAGCCAGACAGTTTTCAAACTTCGTCTCATATTGCGGGTCTACAAGCGGTGCCAGGGCAATCGTTAAATCCGTTTTGTTACCGTTTCGCCCAGTAATATGTACATAATCTGCCTTGTCGAGCGCGTCGATGATTTTCTGCTGAATTTCACCGTACACGTTCGTATCAAGTGTGTTGATGCGCATCGTGTCACAGAAAATATCTTGAAAATCCGGGCCGATATCCGGCAACGGCAACGCCATAATCGTAAAGCTGGTCGTTTCGCTCGGCATATATTCTTCTATAATCTGCTGCGATTCACTGCGATGCTGTGCCGTCAGTTCGCGCTGTTGCTCGCTTAACTTGTATGCTTCTTCTTTATTTACCGGAGTGAATTGCTTCTCGCCGAACACCTCAAGCACGGCCGGACCGGACACGCCTGCCGCCAGTTCCTTGTACTGTTCGAGTGCCTGACGGTATACCGCAAGTTTACGCTCAACCAACGCTTTATCAAGATATATTGCCTCGTCAAAACGGTGGTCGTAACCGTACTGACGGTTTGGCTCGGTGCCTGCATAACCGATTAAGCGATTCTGTCTCTTATTGACAGACTGATAGGCCGGACGGTGCATGAGCGGTTCCAATCCCATAGCACGGAAATTTTTTACCGCCTCTTTGATGATGCGTTCAAATCCGAGCGGATAACGGATATTGACCGTACTTTTTTTCATAAGATCTTTGCCGCTGTTCACAAAGCCACGGTAAAAGCCCTCGGTAAATGTTGCCGCCACGTCCTTGATATCTTCCTCCGGTAATTCAGCCATAAATCTCGCCACCTCAATTTCAGTGTCGGTTATCGGCTCTCCATAAAAATACAAGTATTTCTCATCCAACAAATCACAATTCATCACAATGTCGGTTGCAAAATCAAGCGCCGGGTCCACGAGCTCACGCACTCGATGATTCATGGCAATTTCACTGTAATCGCTGATGTACCAGTAGAGCACCGACTGCACTTCCGCTGCTTCCGGCAATTCTTCGTCTGCAAACAGGCAGTAAATCTGCACAAATAATTCAAAACCAATCGCCAGTTCGCTCTTTCTGCCCTCGAACGCGCAGGCAATATTGCTGCGCAGCTCGGTGTACAAAAAGCAGAGCATACCCGCATATTCCTCACCCAGACGGAATGCTGCGTATTGCGGATTTGCATAAGACTGGTGGTAATTAACCTCGTCCACATCCGCGAACAACTGCCCGTTCAGCTTTTTTAATACCGCTGTGGATTTTTCACGCAATGCGCCGCTCTCCGTCTGCTCATACACATCATGCAGCAAAAGCAGGAAATCTGCTATCACATGAAAATATTCTGCGAACGGTTCTTTTACTATATCCTCTGACAAAATCTCGCGAATACGTTCCACAGCCAGCTCATAACGTTCGCTTACGCTGCTATTTTCTTCTTCAAACAATTTACAATATGACATTCTTTTCATCCTCCATCACAGTCACTATTCGTTTCGCAGATTGCCAAGTTCTACGTTTTTCTCAATCAATCTCAGACAGTATCCCCACAAATCCTGGCTCCCCTCCGGCGTCAATTTGTTGCGGTTAAGCACCTGCGATGCGCAAACATCATGTTCACGCCATGCTCTGCCGCTACTGGCTACATTTAGTAAAATCGGCTGCACTTTATCTAGCGCATTCGCAAATAGCGCCTCTTTCGTCTTTTTCTCCTCAAACTCTTCCCAGAGCGCTTTCAAATACGCTCCCTGGTCATCCGGCAACAAGGAATAAAGCCGCTCCGCCGCCTTTTTCTCGCGCTCTGCTTTCGTAGCATTCGCTACTTCGTCGTATGCGTAAGTATCGCCGGCATCAATCTCAATCACATCATGAATCAGCACCATCGCCATCGTTTTTAAAATGTCGATTTCTTGATTGGAGTGTTCCGCAAGCAGCAGACACATCACTGCCAGATGCCAGCTATGCTCCGCATCATTTTCCTTGCGGGAGCCGTCGGCCAGGTAAGTCTGACGGTTAATTTGCTTGATTTTATCGATTTCCAGTATGAAATCGAGTTGCTTTTGCAGCCTTTCTTCCATAAATGTCCTCCATTTTGAAGCGTTTACGCTGAGGAATTGCTCATAGAAATTCGCATAAGCGATTTCTTTGTAGCATCAAGGCAACTTTGTGACGCTCCGGCACAAATGCCGTTTAAAAAGTCAGCACATCGGTGTGATTTTTAAACTATCTCCTACGAATAAATCAGCATCATGCACACATACATCACTAACACTGCACCGTTCGCCAACGATCCAATCCATGAAAAGCGTTCGAACTTGTCCTTCTCTTTGAAACTTACCATGCCAAGCACAAAACCAATTAATGCCAAAATAAGCGACACAGCAGAAATTTTTCCGACTATACTGCTGGCTGCTCCGCCTTTTACCACCGAATAAAAAATCGATGCACCAAACAGGCAAATGGCCAACACTGCAATCAGTGATGAGAGAATTCCGCCCTTCGAATCGTATTTTGTTCTAACTTTTTTGTAAAATTTTTTCTTTTTCATTGTATCACCACATCCATTACTTGCACTTTCGCTGCAAATACTTTCTATACAATCCGCGCATCAGGCAATAAAAAAGATAGCCGATGAGACCACCAATGGTATTTAAAAATAAATCATCTACGTCAAATACACCTATTTTCAGTATCAGTTGCACCACTTCCACTGCCAGACTTGCGACAAAGGAATAAATCCCCGTCATAAGAAAATTCGTTTTCTTTTTCCGCAAAATAGGTACAAAAAATCCATATGGCACAAAGCACACCACATTGCCCAGCAAATTAATCGTCGCCCAGCTTAATCCAACCGTTTGGCGGTAATGCCAAAACCGGTAAATTTCCTGAAAAAGCTGCAGATTATAGCGATAATCAGCAGTATGATCTACGCGTCCAAAGTCCTCGCTTGCCAGCGCAAAATATAACAAAAATGCTAAATATATCAAAAAGAGTCCCGCGCAAAAAAAACGCAGAAGCCTGTTATTTCCTTCTTTTTTCAAAATATCCTCCAAGCGTAAGCAACGCAGAAATCGTACTGTAGATTGGTACAGTACGATTTCAAATTCTTAATATTTACCTATCACAAATGATTAGAACAGAACATCCGACTTGCGTCTGAGCAGACGTCCGCCATGCACAATGCAAAGTACGCCGACTGCCATCCCCACAACAATCATCACAACACCGAGCGCAATATTCCAGCCGCCTACATTGTTCATTTCACGGTATACTCTTTCCATATTTGTTACCTCCATGCATAAAACTACTGCTTTTCTTTAGTTCTTTGCGCCGTACTGCTCATAATATGCATCAATCGCTGCCTTTAACGTATCGTCAATGACCACCTTACCATTGCAAGGCTTCTGGTACAAGTGCTCGATTACGTCCGCCATCGATACGATTGCATTCGCTTCAAATCCGTACTTTTCCTTGATTTCTTCGAGTGCACTCTTTTCTCCCTTGCCGCGTTCCATACGATTTAACGATACCATCAGACCCTTAATTTCTACATTACCCTGTGCCATAAGAATCGGGAATGTCTCTTCGATGGATTTACCGGATGTGGTAACGTCCTCGATAATTACCACACGGTCACCATCCTTAATCGAGCTGCCGAGCAAAATACCTGCATCGCCGTGATCCTTTGCTTCTTTTCTATTTGAGCAATATTTAATGTCTTTGCCGTATAATTCGCTGATGGCCATCGTGGTCGCTACACTGAGCGGAATTCCCTTGTAAGCCGGTCCAAATAATACATCAAAATCCAGCCCGTAATTATCATGGATTGCCTTTGCGTAATATTCGCCTAACTTTCTAAGCTGTGTACCTGTCACATATGCACCTGCATTCATAAAAAACGGGGACTTTCTGCCACTCTTTAATGTGAAGTCACCAAACTTTAATACTTCACTGTCAACCATAAACTCTATAAACTCTTTTTTATACTGTTCCATTTTATGTTAACCTCCTATAGTTACGCATATCCTGCATTCATACTATCATAACTCCCTGTGTTTTTCAATCAGAATTGGCAAAAAAACTTTTTCAAAATGCACTCCGTGAGCCTATGAATGAACTTTGGGGCAAGGCATATTATGATATTAAACCGCCAAGAGAGAATAAGTATATCTAGCTACTTTCTCACCGAACATGTGCGGCGGAGCATAGCCCCCCTGTGAACATCGGTTTACATATGATGGTATGCGCAAAGTGGGCGTATTAGATACGTCAAGCCCGGTGGCACCGGCTAATTTTATACGGCCGTATACGAGAAATTTTAAGCCGTCAAAAAGGCGTTCTTTTTGTTGGTCTTTCGTTCATTCGCTCGAGAATCAGGCAATCGTAGCCGCAAATTTCAATCTTGCCGCACAACTTCTCGCCGGACAATGCATTGCGAAATACCACATTTTCACAATCACTGATTGTCACGACGGTCGGTGTCTTTTCGTAATTCAAAAGGAAAATCATTTCGCAATCTTCTTTTTTGCGTACGGCAAATTCCACCTCTTGCGGCAATGTGAGACATGCGCGATATTCTTCCGGCATCGCAATCCCCGTCATCTTCGCTAACATTTCCGCGGTATCTTCGGCGAATACGCTACCCACATACCAACCGTAGCCCGCGCCGATTTGCTTACGCACAATCGCCGGCTTGCCACTGTAATGCGCACCGTCAAAACTCGCCATTACCTCGCCGTCGGTCGGCATCAGTACATCATGAAACATCGGTGCCGATGCAATCATGTTATCAATAGTGCAGATACGCACCGGCTCATCGAACTGCGAAAGCGGCGTGTATTCTTCCACCTTGCAGCCGCAAAGCTCACCGGCGTAACCCGGTAGTTCCATGCGGTGGCACTGCCCGTGAATATCCTTATATCCGGTGCGGCAGCCGAAAATGACCGTCCCGCCCTGACGGATGTAGCTCTCCAAAAGTTCTTTACGCTTCTTTGTAAAAATCGTCGCATGCGGATAAATCAGTACCTTGTAAGCCACCAGCTCTTCCGGCTTCGTTTCATCATTAATAAAGGTAAAATCAAACGGCACATGATTCTTTTGCAGAGTACAGAACCATGCATCGCGACTCTTCGGGTCGGTTTGCCCATGCCAAATATCATGTTCACCGTCCCAATCGTTGTCGTAATCCATCAAAATCGACACCTGCGCCTGATACTTTGCACCTGCCAGTACGCGGATTTTGCTAACATCTACAAATGTCTGCTTTAGTTCGCGGATGCGGCGGTTGTCGCTGTTGCTGTAATCGTTGAGACCGTGCCAGTAAATCTCGGTGCCAAACGTGGCTGTGCGCCAGCGGAAATAACCGATATAATCCGCACCGTGCGCAATTGCCTGTATTGTCCAAAGGCGCATCTGCCCCGGCTTCGGCATCGGCATCATCATGCGGCAATTCCAGCCGCCCGCGCCGGTCTGCTGCTCCATAATGCCGAAAATCGGCGAAATGCTGCGGGCGCGCGTCAAATTGAATGAGGTATTGCGGTCCTTTAAGCCGTTCGTATGCTCCGGATTAAGCCATGTTTCAAAGGCAAACGCGGGATAGTTATCATATGTGATAAAGTCGAGCACCTCGCCTACCAGCTTCTGATAATCGATGTGACGGAACAAGCCGTTCGTCGTGATGAACTGGTCATCACGTCCGTAATGGTGTGCATAATTACGGATGATATCCGCCTGCTCTTTAAAGAATGAAATTGCAGACGCAGAGATGAATCGCAACTCCTCCAACTGAATGTGTAGGTTTGTCTCGCGGTACGTATTCGTGCGGCGTGTCAGATGCACCTGCGTCCAATCAGTGTACGACTGATTCCAGAACATCGTACCCATCGTTTCATTGAAGTTGTCGAGCGTGCCAAACTTGTTTTTGCAGTATTCGCGGAATGCCTTATGATCGCTTTCGGAATAATAAACATCCTGCTCGCAATTGATTTCATTGTCAAGCTGCCAACCGATAACATTCGGGTGTTTACAGTAATGTTCCGCCAACTTCTCGGTAATCTTGCGCGAAAACTCGCGATAAATCGGCGAATTCAAATTGTTGTGGCGGCGCGTGCCATGATAATAAAGGTTGCCGTCAATATCGGCATTTAAAATTTCCGGATATTTTTCAGAAAGCCAAATCGGTGGTGTGGCCGTCGGTGTACAGAAAATCACTTTCATATTTTCCTGTACGGCCAGCTCCAGAAAAGAATCAAAAAATTCAAAGGTATAGATGCCCTCTTTCGGCTCAAATTTGTTCCAAGCGAACTCAGCAACGCGGATGATTTCGATACCACACTCCTTCATTCGCTTTAAATCATCTGCCCACATTTCCTGCGGCCAATGCTCCGGATAATAACACACACCCAATGTGATGTGGTCTGTATGTAACATATTGTTGTTCATAAAATTCCCCCTATTTCAAAATGGGCCGGACATTTGCATTCCGGCCACATGTTCTATCGATTGACAATACCAACCAAATCGTTAATATCGTTAAATCCGTATTTTCTCATATAATTTTCGATACCTTCCACCACTTCAACGGTCGTTGTTGGATTGTAGAAGTTCGCTGTGCCGATGGATACGGCTGTGGCTCCCGCCATAATAAATTCCAGTGCATCTTCATAAGTTGCAATACCACCCATACCGATAATCGGCAGTTTTACTGCATTTGCCACCTGATTTACCATGCGCACCGCTACCGGCTTCACTGCCGGTCCGGACATACCACCGGTCTTGTTGGCAATCGCAAACGTGCGTCGATAAATATCAATCTTCATGCCGGTCAATGTATTAATCAGCGAGAGTATATCCGCGCCGCCGGCTTCTGCCGCTTTCGCCATTACCGTGATGTCGGTAACATTCGGGGAAAGTTTCATAATAATTGGTTGCTTCGCATATTTCTTCACTTCTCTTGTAATAGCTTCCAGTGCTTTCGGGTCCTGTCCGAAAGCAATTCCGCCTTCTTTTACGTTAGGGCAGGAAACGTTGATTTCCAATAAGTCAACCGGCTCATCTGCTAAACGCTCTACCACTTCGCAGTAGTCCTCGGTGGATTTTCCACAGACATTTACAATGATCTTTGTATCGTACTTCTTTAAAAATGGAATGTCGCGTTTGCAAAACACATCGATGCCCGGATTTTGCAGACCAATGGCATTAAGCATACCACCATGTGTCTCTGCAATTCGCGGCGTCGGGTTGCCCGGCCAAGGAACATTCGCCACACCTTTGGTAACGACTGCGCCGAGGCGGCTCAAATCTACAAATTCGCTGTATTCTGCGCCGGAACCGAAGGTGCCCGATGCAGTCATGACCGGATTCTTTAATTCAAC
This sequence comes from Lachnospiraceae bacterium, assembly GCA_015057275.1. Classification (GTDB taxonomy): domain Bacteria; phylum Bacillota; class Clostridia; order Lachnospirales; family Lachnospiraceae; genus SIG308. The sequence goes on from SVEO01000004.1 coordinate 57,194, forward strand.
GCCGGCTAAATTCACTTTTGTGTTCATACATCTTCTCCTTATAACTCGATTTCTTCGGCATAGAATACCGGGCCATCTTTACAAATTCTCTTATTGTGTACATTTGTGTGATGGTCAACTTCCTTTGATTTGCACACACAGGCAAGGCAGGCGCCGATACCGCATGCCATTCTTTCCTCCATGGAAATCTGCGTCTCAATTCCCAAAGGCAGCGCATAGTTCTTAATTGCACGCAACATTGGGGTCGGGCCACAGGAATAAATCACTTCGGCTTCGATACTATTTTCGCGAATTGCATCGATAACGGTACCCTTCGTGCCGATGCTACCGTCGTCCGATGCCACATAAAGTGTACCTGACGCATTCAGCTCATCCATCAAAAATGTCAATTCTTTGCTACGGTAACCAGCTACGATAGTCACATCACAGCCAGCCGCTTTTAGCGCTTCCGCAACGCCGACCATCGGTGGAACACCGATACCGCCGCCAATTAAGAGTGCTTTTTTATCTTTTAAATAAAATCCGTTACCGAGCGGTCCTAATACTTCTACGGTATCTCCGGCCGCAAATCCGGAAAATTCCTTCGTACCCTTACCTGCCACGCGATAGACGATGCGCAGCTCACCGTTTTCCTTGTCAATCTGGCAGATACTGATTGGGCGAGGCATCAGATTCGCGCCGTTCTTACTATATAAATTGATAAATTGTCCCGGTTTTGCCATCGCTGCAATACTTGGGCAGGAAAGCCACATACTGTAAATCTCGTCCGCCAAACATTCCTGACTGATAACTGTAACTCTTTGTTTTTCTCGATTCATGCTAATCTCCATTCCGAATGTATCTTAGTTCAATGCACTGTCAATATCTTCAATCATATCAAGCACTGCCTGACGGGAAGCATCGGCATAATTTTCTGCGCCGAACTTCGCATAAGCTTCCTGCTTATAAGCAGCGATGATACCTCTGGAGGAATTTACGATAGCACCTAAGCCGTCCTCGTTGAAGTAATGAACTAAATCCTTCGCCTTGCCGCCCTGTGCGCCGTAACCCGGCACTAAGATGTAGGTCTTCGGCATTACTTTTCTTAATACCTTACCCATTTCCGGATAGGTTGCGCCAACGACGCAGCCAACATAGCTGTAACCACATTCTCCCATGTGCTCAGCGCCCCATTCATTTACCTTTTCGCCAACCCACTCGTACAACGGTCTGCCGTCAATTAAGCGATCCTGAAACTCGCCGGAGGATGGATTGGATGTCTTTACCAAAATGAAGATACCCTTGTTTTCTTCCTTACAAACTTTGATAAATGGCTTGATGCCATCGGATCCGAGGTATGGATTTACCGTTGCGAAATCCTCATCAAAGCCGGCAATACGGTTACTGCCAATCTGTACGCGGCCAAGATGTCCGACTGCATAAGCCTCGGACGTGGAGCCGATATCGCCTCTCTTTACGTCGCCAATAATCACAAGGTCCTTGCTCTTTGCGTAATCTACCGTCTTCTTATACGCTGCCACACCCGGCACGCCGAACTGCTCATACATCGCAATCTGCGGCTTTACCGCCGGAATCAAATCTGCGGTTGTGTCGAGAATCCCCTTATTAAACTGCCAGATTGCCTCTGCTGCACCTTCTAATGTCTCACCGTATTCCTTAAATGCCTTTTCCTTGATATGCTCCGGAATATATGCAAGCATCGGGTCAAGTCCTACTACAATCGGTGCATTCGTTTTTTGAATTTTTGCTACAAGCTTGTTAATCATATTTTTCTCCTTCACTCTGTGATTTATCTTCCTTAGTCATTAAACACAATCTGTCCGTCTACCATCGTCAATTTCACGCGTCCGCGCACTTCATAACCGCCAAACGGTGTGTTTTTGCCCTTCGATGCAAATTCGTTCGGGTCAATCTTAAATGCTTCTTTCGGGTTGATGACCGTGATGTCAGCAGCCTTACCAACACCGAGCGTTCCCTTGTCAATGCCAAGCACCTTCGCCGGGTTGTAACTCATCTTTTCCGCCATCTGCAGCGGTGTGAGGTAGCCGTTCTCCACCAAGTAAGTGTACGTCAACGGCACGCTTGTTTCCAGCCCGACAATACCGAACGGTGCTTTATCCATTGGTCTTGCCTTTTCCTCTGCGCTGTGTGGCGCATGGTCAGTGGAAATACAATCCATGATACCGTCGCGCAAGCCTTCCTTGAGTGCTTCTACGTCTTCTTTCGAGCGAAGCGGCGGGTTCATTTTAAAGTTGCTGTTTGCAGTGTCCATATCGCTGTCCGCCAAAATAAAGTGATGCGGGCAAACCTCACCGGTCACCGGCAAGCCCAATGCCTTCGCTTCTTTTATCATACGCACGCTGTCCTTTGTCGAACAATGGCACAGATGCAACTGCACACCGGTCTCCTGCGCCAACATAATGTCGCGGGCGGTAATGATATCTTCCACCGCGTTCGTGATTCCCTTCACGCCAAATTCCTCACATTTTGCGCCTGCGTTAATCACTCCGCCTTCCACTAAATTGATATCTTCACAGTGTGCCATCACAAGCACACCTGCTTTTTTTGCTTCTTTCATCGCCTTGCGATAAATGCCGCTGTCCATAACGGACTTACCATCCTCGCTGATAGCACAAATGCCTGCCTTGGCCATACCGGCAATGTCGGTCATCTCTTTGCCCATCTGCCCGATGGTTACCGCACCGACTGGCAGCACATGAACCAGTGCTTCGGCCTTTGCCTTATCTACCACCAGTTTAACACGCTCCGGATTATCGGTGGACGGCGAAGTGTTTGGCATCGCGCAAATCGTTGTCACGCCGCCGCGCGCCGCTGCCATTGCTCCGGTCGCAATTGTTTCCTTATATTCCAACCCCGGCTCTCGTAAATGCACATGCAAATCAATCAACCCCGGCATAATAAAACAATCAGTGGCATCAAACTCCCAAACCGCTTCATCAAGGTTTTTTGTGATGTCTGCGCGTGTATCACCGGTCTCCACTGCCGCAATCCTATCACCGACAACCAGCACGTCACCTATCTCATCAATACCGTTTGCCGGGTCCAAAATTCGACCGTTCATCAATAAAACTGCCATTTCTATCTTCCTTTCGCTTTCTCTGACTTCCTATCTAAATGTTACTGCACAATTTCCTGAATCTTTTTCGCCAGCGCCTCTAGCTTTTCCTTATCCGGTTCGCCCGGTGTCCAAGTGATATTCGCCCTATCACCCTCGTAGCGCGGAATAATGTGCATATGGAAATGGAATACTGTCTGACCGGCTGTTTCACCGTTATTCTGTACAAGATTCATGCCGTCGCAATGCAATTCTTCCATCAGTACCGCGCCGACCCTCTTTGCCAGCGGCAGCACCTTTGCCGCTACCTCGTCGCTTAATTCAAATAGATTCTTCGCATGCTGTTTCGGTAAAATGAGTGCATGTCCCACCGTCGCCGGACCGATATCAAAAATTACACGAAAATCGTTATCCTCATATAATGTGTAGGAGCCAAAAACTCCGTTTGCAATTTTGCAAAAAATACAATCTTCTTTCATCGTAATAACCCTGCCTTTCGTCAACCCAGTTATTCTTATATATTTTATACCATTTTTTTGTAAATAGCAAGTAAACACACTACTTATTTCTTTTTATATTTATTTAACAAATCTTTCATTGAAAATCCTTTTTTTTGCGTTACACTATATATAACTACCAAAGATTATCCGGAAAGGAGTATCACATAATGCTAGATTACCATAATTTACAGAGATTAATGTCTTATTATAGATGTGCGATGTTGGAAATTGAAACAAAATTCCGCGTATTGGACGAGGAATATTCGTTACAACATGACCGAAATCCGATTAACAGTATTAAGTCACGCTTAAAGCAGATGCCGAGCATCTTAGAAAAGCTGGAACGCAAAAATCTGTCGATGAGCATTGAGTCGATTGAGGAAAATCTAAATGATATCGCCGGCATTCGTGTTGTCTGCTCATTTATTGAGGATGTGTACACGTTGGCGAAAGCGCTACTCAAGCAGGACGATATTGTACTGATAAAAGCCAAAGATTACATTGTCAATCCAAAACAAAACGGTTACCGCAGCCTACATCTTATTGTGGCCGTTCCAATTTTTTTACAAGATGAAAAGCGCATGATGAAGGTAGAAATCCAGTTGCGCACGATTGCCATGGACTGTTGGGCGAGTCTGGAGCATCAGCTTTATTACAAGAAGGATATTTCTTTTACACAGCAAACCGCACAGGAATTGTTGGAGTGTGCCCGTTTAAGCGTCGAACTTGACGAACGCATGGATAAACTGCGCCGAGAAAGCGGAATTTAATATTTTAAAAAGATTCCTTAAACTTTTTATAACATTTCTTCTATAAAATTAGCCAAAATATTATATTTTTCTCACAATTGCAAAAAAATTTACCACAGTTTAACATTGTGTGGTATAATAAGGCGAATTATTAGGAGTCTGGTTATGAAAATTTTAATTACAACGGATTTATTCACCACGGAGACGAACGGTGTAGTAACTTCCGTAAAGAATTTATGGAACGAATTGAAAAAAAAAGGACACGATGTACGTATTTTGACGCTTTCCGACAAGATGCACAGTCATAAAGATGGGGCCATATATTATATTCGTTCGGTGCCGTTGGGTGTGATTTACCCGGATGTACGGATGCCGATTTCTTATCGCCATCATCTGATTCAGGAGTTGATTGACTGGAAACCGGATGTGATTCACAGTCAGTGTGAGTTTTTCAGCCTACAGTTTGCCTTGCGCATTTCTAAACTGACCGGCACACCGATTGTTCATACCTATCACACATTATATGAGCAGTACGTGCGCTATATTACGCCAAGCAAGCGTCTGGGCAAATTTATCGTACGAACGGTTTCGCGTCGTCGCTTAAAGCGCGTGGAACGCGTGGTTGTTCCGACTCACAAGGTAGAAGATGCGCTACTTAGTTACGGCCTGCACAACCCAATTAATGTTGTACCGACCGGAATCAGCCTCGAACAGCACAAAAAGCGCATTTCCCCAGAGAAACGTCTGATAAAACGTCAGGCACTCGGCATCGCAGAGGACGATCTGGTGCTGCTCAATCTCGGCCGTCTTGGTAACGAGAAGAATCTTAACGAATTAATGGATTATTTTGCTGAAGCATTAAAACATTATAATCACTTAATCTTCTTAATCGTCGGCGATGGTCCGGCGAAAGAAGATTTGGAAAAGCAGGCCGATGAGCTTGGTATTTCCAAGCATGTAATTTTTACCGGTATGGTTTCTCCGTCTGAAGTTCAGGATTACTATCAGCTTGGAGACATTTTTGTGAGCGCATCAACAAGTGAAACGCAGGGTCTTACCTATGTGGAGGCTGCAGCAAACGGTTTGCCGCTTCTTTGTCGAAAGGATTTATGCTTAAAAGATGTCATTATGCAGAGTGAGAATGGTTATCAGTATACAAACATCGAGGAATTTTTAACTGCCCTTGATGCCATCATCAAGCATCCGCAATGGCGCGTGACGGCTGGTAAACGCAGCGAGGAAATTGCCGCAACCTTCGATAAAAGCACCTTCGGCGATGCCATTGAAGCTGTATACGAGATGGTGACCGAGGATAATTTAACCCCAGTTGAATAAAGAAATTATGTTAAAAGACAAAATCAAGAAAATCATACAATTTATTTTAAACCCACGGCTGCTGCTTTGCGTGGGCCTCGCCTGGGTTATTACCAACGGTTGGTCCTACGTCTTGTTTGTCGTGGGTACTTATTTTCAAGTCGGCTGGATGATTGCGATTGCCAGCGGCTATCTGGCCTTTCTGTGGTTGCCGATTTCACCGGAGAAACTCGCTACAGCCGCCATTGCCATGTTGCTGCTGCGGCTTCTTTTTCCGAACGACACAAAGACACTCGCCATCGTAAAAGGCTGGTACAACAAGTTTAAAAATCGATTGAAAAAGAAAGAGGATGCGCAAATGTTAAAAAATCACAAAAAGAAACTACTTATATGGATTATCGTGATTGTCGCGTTTTTGGCAATCATCATCGGTGGCTGCGCGATTTATCTAAATGACTACTACCATGCGGACGCTGACGCTATCGCTCAATTTACCGAGGATAGCCGATTTTCGCCACAGAAGCTTGACGATGGCTCCATCGTTTATGCACCGGAAGATGCCATGACCGGCTTTATCTTCTATCCCGGTGGCAAGGTTGAGCATACGGCTTATGTGCCGTTGATGGAAGCATTGGCTGAAAAAGGTATTCTTTGTGTTCTTGTCGAGATGCCGTTTCGGCTGGCAGTGCTCGACATGACGGCGGCGGACGGAATCCCGGAGATGTACCCGCAAATTGAAAATTGGTATATCGGCGGTCATTCGCTCGGTGGCTCTATGGCGGCCTCGTATCTTGCCAAACACACCGACACTTATGATGGTTTAATTTTGCTCGGTGCGTATTCGACAGCCGATTTATCAGACAGTTCATTGAATGTTCTATCTGTTTACGGCAGTGAAGACAAGATATTAAACCTCGAAAAATATGTAAAAAACCAGCCGAACCTACCGGACCATTTCATTGAGGCTATTATTGATGGGGGCTGTCACTCCTATTTCGGTATGTACGGGGCTCAGAACGGCGACGGCACACCAACCATTTCAAACGAAGAACAAATTTATCAAACAGTAGATGCGATTTTGGAGCTTTTGCAATAAAGCTCTCTTTCTCTTGCAAAAAGTCCATGGACACAAAGGGTGTGTATGGACTTTTTATGTTTTCGGTTGAATCTTCCATTTTTTTATACTATAATCAACTAAAATCAATTACAAAAACAGAAAGAAGTACTTATGGAAAACAATAAAAAATCAACCAAAAATTCATTTATGATACAGGGCGCAGTGTTAGCGGGTGCTGGGCTGATTACGAAGCTGATTGGTTTTGCTTACCGCATTCCTGTAGCGAATATTTTGGGCGACCAGGGAAATGGCTTGTATTCGATTGCGTTTGGCATTTACAATATCGCACTCACGCTTTCATCGTACAGTCTGCCATTAGCAGTTTCGAAGCTTGTGTCGGCGAGACTGGCGAAAAAAGAATATAAAAATTCATATCGCGTGTTGATGGATGCGCTACTTTTTGCACTAATTGCCGGTGGTCTGGCATTTGCGTTGCTCTTCTTCGGGGCAGATGCGTTGGCGGACATCTACCAAAGTGAAGGCCTTGAACAACCGCTGCGCATTTTGGCGCCGACCGTGTTTATCGTGGCATTTCTCGGCGTGTTCCGCGGATTTTTCCAGGGCATGAAAAATATGGTGCCGACTGCGATGTCGCAGATTTTAGAGCAGATTGTTAACGCAATTGTCAGCGTGGTTGCAGCTTATCAGCTAACGCGAATTTTCGCAGAATCCGGACAAGTTGCCGCTTACGGCGCGATGGGCAGCACGATTGGTACACTAGCCGGCGCGGCATCAGCACTTGCGCTCGTAGCACTGTTGTTCATCCTTTACCGTCCGCGTTTCCAAAAGAAAATGCTGCATGATACAAACGAAGATGAAGATCACGCTTTAATATGCAAGGCTCTCATATTGACGGTTATTCCGGTCATTTTGAGTCAGACAATTTATCAGATTGGACATACCCTCGACGACTTTCTCTTTGGAAATTTGATGAAATTGAAAGGCTTCGAGGAAGCAGTCATCAAGTCGATGCAGGGTGTGTACAGCACGCAGTATAACCAGCTCGTCAATCTGCCGGTAGCGATTGCGACTGCTTTGGCTGCTACTACCATCCCGAACATCGTGCAACTTAATGTGCAAAAAAAACATGACGAGGCTCGCGCGCAGATTACTTCCGTGATTAAGATAAATATGGTAATTGCGATTCCGGCGGCAGTGGGCATTGCGGTGCTTGCCAAGCCGATTATGATGCTTTTGTACCCGAATTTAGTAACATATCAGCCATTAGCGGTAAACTTTTTGATGTTCGGCTCATCCGCCGTCGTATTTTACGCACTTTCAACGATTACGACCTCGATTTTGCAGGGCAGCAATTATATGAAGTTGCCGGTAATTCACTCGCTCGCATCTCTTATAATGCACGTGATTATTGTGGCTGGCTTACTTTATTTTACCGACCTGGGTGCCTACGCGCTGCTCATTGGTAATGTCAGCTTCCCGCTGATTGTCAGCTTGTTGAACTGCCGTAGTGTGGCAAAGCATCTGAATTACCGTTTCTGCCCGATGGCGCTGTTCGGCACACCGCTTGTGGCATCACTTATGATGGGAATTGCTACTCTCGGCGTTTATCACAGTGTTCATTTCATTATTCCGAGTAACTTCGTGGCGATTCTGTTCGCGATTATCGCAGCGGTCATTGTGTACGTGTTTGTGATTTTGGGTGGCAACTGCTTTACCGACCAAGAAATCATCGACCTGCCGATGGGGCTGAGAATTTTGAAATTGCGAAATAAGATTTTTCGAAGAAAGTAATTTTATAAACAATTATGGTTGCTGATTCATTTCTGCAACCATTTTTTATGCAAATATTTTCCCTGATTCTGTTCATACTATTCAAAAGAAAACCATTTTACCGAAAGGATTTAAGAGCATGAATATCACATTTTTCGGCACGAAGCCGTATGACCGCATGTGGTTTGAGGAGATGGGAAAGCAGTACGGATTTCCGATTCGTTTTTTTGAAGTTAATTTGTCAGAAGAGACGGTGGCACTCGCACAGGGTGCGGATGCGATTTGTGTATTTGTCAACGATGATGTAAACGGCAAAGTAATCGCACAATTGGCAGAGTTCGGTGTAAAAACGATTCTGTTGCGCTGTGCCGGCTTTAATCAGGTCGATTTGAAGACCGCACAGAAGCATGACATCAAGGTATTGCGTGTACCGGGTTATTCACCGGAGGCGGTGGCTGAATTTTCAATGGGTCTGCTGCTTGCTGTAAACCGTCAAATTCCGCGTGCGTATGTGCGCACACGCATGTTTAATATGAATATTCATGGTTTGATGGGACACGACCTTAAAAACCGCACTGTCGGCATCATTGGCACCGGCAAAATCGGTCAGGCAATGATTCAAATCTGCAAAGGCTTTGGTATGCGTATTCTCGCATACGATATCTATCCGGTTGATGGACTGGATGTGGAATATGTTTCGCTCGATGAGTTGTTTGAGCGCTCGGACGTGATTTCGCTGCACTGCCCGTTAACGAAAGACAATTATCACATGATTGATCGTCGCACATTGAAGAAAATGAAAGATGGTGTGTACATCATCAATACGTCGCGTGGGGCGCTGATTGATGCAAAGGCGTTGGTGGAGGCATTACGTCTCCCCGGCAAAATCGGAGGTGTGGCACTCGATGTATATGAGGAAGAAGGCGGTATTTTCTACGAAGATAAGTCGAATGACATCGTCGATGATGACACTTTGGCACGGCTTCTGATGTTCCCAAATGTTCTCATCACCTCGCATCAAGGATATTTTACGATGGAAGCGATGCAGGCAATTGCCATTGAAACGATGGAAAATGCCTATGCAGTAAAGCAGGGCAACCCGTGTCCGAACGAAGTTACCCTGTAAAATATTTCTTATGGAATCCTGCTATTATCACGGCGGCGGTAATAGCAGGATATTTTTGATGTTACCTGCCCGATGTGTTCGTTACATTTTATACTAACATCTGCCGTAAATCTGATTTAATTTCCTCATCTCCGCAGCAAGTTCACTCGTTAGCTCATCACCTTTTAAGCGCCACTTCCAGTTGTTGCCGAGCGTGGAAGGAAAATTAATGCGTGCTGCATTATGAAGTCCCAGCCAGTCCTGAATCGGGATGATACAGGTGTTCGCTGAGCTTGCTACCGCCATGCGAATCAGTTCGCGGCAAAGCACATCTTTTGTAGCCTTTTCGCGGTGCAAATACCGGCGCACAAGCGCCAGTTCTTCTTTTGTGATACTGTCAATCCAACCACGCAGTGTCTCATTGTCATGCGTACCGGTGTAAACCACGCAGTTTCGGTCGTAATTGTGCGGCAGATAATCATTCTCCGCCTTCGTATCTTCTACATCGAACGCGAACTCCAGCACCTTCATACCTGGATAGCCGCTATCCTTTACCATCTGCTTAACCGTCGGAGTAAGGTAACCCAAATCCTCCGCAATGATGTTCTGCTTGCCGAGCTTTTCCTCCATTACGCGGAACAAATCAAGCCCCGGCCCTTTTTTCCAGTGACCGTTCATCGCTGTCTCTTCTCCCGCCGGAATCGAGAAATACTCGTCGAAGCCACGAAAATGGTCGATACGCACCACATCGTAGAGCGCACAGCAATGTTCCATGCGGCGCGTCCACCACGCGTAACCAGTCTCTTTGTGGAAATCCCAGCGATACAACGGATTTCCCCAAAGCTGTCCGGTTGGCGAAAATCCATCCGGCGGACATCCTGCCACCGCTGCCGGGTAACTGCCCTCTCTTAACAAGAACAATTCCGGGTGCGACCAAACATCTGCACTGTCGTATGCAACATAAATCGGAATATCCCCGATAATCTGTATGCCGGCCTCATTCGCGCACTCCTTTACCTGTCTCCACTGCTTCAAAAACATGTACTGCAAAAATTTGTAAAAGCCAATTTTCTCGCTACATGTACTGCGGTAATAATCAAGCGCATAGCCCCAGCGATAACGAATGTCTTCCGGCCAATCAATCCAGCTAATGCCGCCAAACAAATCCTTAATCGCCATGAACAATGCATAATCGTCGAGCCAATCTGCATTTTCATGCTCAAATTGTTTGTAAGCTTCTGCCTCCTCCGCATCGCATTTAGCCAAAAACTTTGCATACGCTTTTTCCAGCAATTTGTAACGCTTCTTGTACAAATCGCCATACTCCACATAATTATTATCATTGTCACAGATTAGGCATTGCTTCTTCGTCAGCCACTTCTTGTCGATGAATTCCTGCAAATCGATAAAATACGGATTGCCGGCGAACGTTGAAAACGACTGGTATGGCGAATCCCCATAGCTGGTCGGTCCGAGTGGAAGAATCTGCCAGTAATGCTGACCGGCCTCCTTTAAAAAATCTATAAATTTATATGCCTCTTTTGAAAAGCAACCAATCCCGTATGCCCCTGGTAGACTGCTAATCGGCAGTAAAATACCACTTTTTCTCATTATGAATGTTTCCTTTTTGTAATCTTGTAACCTGATGCCTTGCACCTTATATTATTATACATTTTTTACGGCTGATATTCAACTTTTTTCGTATAAAAATCCTTATTTGTCTTTACAAACGGGGATTGAAACGTTTACGAAATTTCCCTTCGCTCGTTATCAACAAATCACTCTGATAGGATCTTATCCAACCACCATCCATCCTGCCAGCACGATGCTCGCCACCACTCCGGCAAGCGTAGAAACAAGCGCTCCTGCCAGTGTCCAGCGTGTTTTTGTGATTTTGACCGCCATGAAATACATGGACATTGTATAGAACACGGATTCCGTGCATGCCATCATAATCGAAGCCATCATTCCTTCGAGACTGTCAGTCCCGAATTCCTTAAACAAATCGAATACGAGCGCATTGGCGGCCGATGTGGAAAACATGCGCACGAAAATAAGCGGGAACATCATTTCCGGCAGCCCTGTCCAAGCAAGAAATTTTGCCAACCACTCGCCAAGCCAAGTGAAAAATCCCGATGCGCGCAACACGCCCACACCGGTCATTAGTCCCAAAAGCGTGGGAAATATTTGCCATGTGACCTGCATTCCTTCTTTTGCACCCTTCACGAAACAGTCGTATACTTTCACTTTTTGTATCAATCCCATGCCCACAATATAAAAGAATAACAGCGGGATCATTAAATTTGAAAAAAATTCCAGCACACTTTTCCTCTCAATTGCATACATTACTATTAACTTATTCTCTGCAAAATCAGAATAAAACTTTTTTCAAATCTTTTCAAAAAGTCCTTGACGATATTGATTTTGGTTGCTATAATACAAAAGGTTTTCCGCAAGGAAACAAAATGGCGACATAGCCAAGTGGTAAGGCTCCGGTCTGCAACACCGTCATCACCAGTTCAAATCTGGTTGTCGCCTCTTAAAAAAGCATCGGTTTTTACCGATGCTTTTTTGTTTCTATTTACTTTCATACACAAACACCGGCATACCGACATAGGTCAAATCATACAATGTCTTTGCATTTTCTACCGGCAGATTCACGCAACCGTGTGAACCGTTCTTTAAATAAATCGTACCGCCAAATTTGTTTCGCCATGATGCATCGTGGAAACCGACATCATCGTAGAATGGCACCCAATAAGATACTTTCGACTCGTAATCCTGACCAACCAGCGTGTAATTTGTGCGTTTGAAGCGCACTTTAAAGCATCCGGTCGGTGTATCATGTCCCGTGCTCACTTTGCCGGTCACACAATCCGTCTCAAACACCAGCTCACCATCGACAAATATCCACACATGCTGTTTGGAAATGTCTACTTCACAATAGGTATTACCGTAATCCAGACCTTGGTGACTGGCCGCCTCCTGGCGCCAAACCGGTGCAATCTCGGTACTCTTTTTACCGTTTACCGCTTCCAAAATAGCCGCAGCCGTGTCAGCCTGATTCATCCACCATCCGTAGTCACCGCCGTAAATTGAGCGTACCGTACCATCCTGTGCCGTGAACTCTCGCGGTAGTCCGGTACCGAACGTGTTATGCTCTGTCGCAAGCGTCTGTACGTATTCCTTAACTTTTGCCTCAGAAACTACCATACCCTCCTGCGCATCTTCCACCAGCCAATTTAAAATCATACCGGTATCAATCACTTCCAGCGTCTCACCGAACGGAATCGTAATCGAAATCTCTTTATATTCATTGCAGAGCGCCAACTGTTCCAACAATTCCTCGTTATCTGCTGTCACTTCTGCCCGCTTGTAAATGCCGTGTTCTTCTAAATTCACTTCCTCTGCCAGAGAATCAACTGCTTCCTTTAAAACCGTATAAAGCTTCTCGCTGTCAACCTCGTTGCCGGCCTGGTCCTCGATAATTACAAATTCACCGTCAACCTCATCTATGTACGCATCGACCGGTTCCACAATCTTGTCCGGATTCATGCACGCAAGCTTTTCCATGCAGGCGCGCAGTGCATCTTCACTGTAAGTAATCGTCGATGCTACTGTCAAATCCTGCTTCTTAAACAAAGCCACAAACCAAAGTCCCACACTCTGTTCTTTTAGTAATTCAGCGAAGCCCTCATCATATGTCCGTGTCAAATTTAGCTTTGCCGCCGTGAAAAACTCTGTTTTCTTGTTCTCACGCACGCGCAACATATACGAGCTTACTGCCTCATCAAGGAGTATCTCTGCCTTCTGCGCAGTTTTACCGCTGCAATCTACCCCATTGATTGTCGTGTTCGGTAAAAAATGCGTCTGATAGTAACTGAAAAAACTAAAATAAATTACTGCCAAAAACAGTACTGCCACAACCACAGGCACCAATATTTTTTTCTTCATTTTCCCTCACATCCTTTGCAACTTAAGCAATCATCGATGTTAATATGTTCATTAATATGTTATTACTGTAAATGAAATTTAAGAACGGATTTGCATGCACTGCCTGCAGCAACTCCATGCCGGTTTCCGTGCCCGAGAACATCGTCAGTACCATGCAGGCAATCCAAATGACAATGATGCCCTGCACCACCCCCAATGCCAGACCGAGTGTGCGGTTGATGGATTTCAGTCCCGGCAAACGTGATACCAGATCCGCTAAAACAATCACAACCTTCAACGCAATCAGTACAAGCAGGAAAATGAATAAAAAAGCAACCGTCGCCAGCACAATTCCTGTCAGCTTATCCGTAATGCAAGCCGCAATCTCGTCCGCTGTTGTCAGGCTTTCCTGCATATTTAACAGCTCCTCATTCACTTTATCTGTAAGCACGGACGGCAATTTTAAATTTTCCAGCACATTCTGCTCGACAACCTCTGCCGCATTTGTCACACCAAGTTCCAAATTATCTGACACATATTGCTGTACATTTTCAGTAATACTTTCATAAACGGGTGTCTCGCTCACAAGCTGACTAACCGGATCCGTCAAAATCGTTGCTACAATCGAAGCCACAAAAAGTGCCACAAACGACAGTACAATGTGAAGAAATCCTCTTGCATATCCGACTAATGCCCCGATACCAAGAATCGCAATCACACCAATGACTAAAAATAATTCCATATTTTCTCTCCTGTCTTTAGTTCAAACGAATTCTTAAAATTCGGTCGCTCTGCACCAATAAGTATTCATAAGCTTTATCGGTTGCCACCATATCAACAATGCCTCCGTCTATGTCTCGGTCAAACTTGACCTTACCACGCACGGATTCCACACGGCAATGTGTTTCATCGTACATCAAAATCATATTATCCACAAACTGATAGGTGTCGTAGAGGCGCGCCTCCTTTGAGTTACGAATCTCCTTGCCCTTTACATCATACACAATCAGGTTGTACGGAGTATCCGCCTGATCGGTCTCGGTAATAATACCGATATATTCGTCGTTCGAGAACACATCAACGATTTCCTGTGTAATAGAAAATTCTGCTGTCAAAGACGGCTTCTGCTTCATCGAGTAAATCGATAACATACCGTCTGCCACGGCAATCGCCACATCCTCGGAAATAAAATCTACTTCTGGTACAAGCATGTCCTCATATTGATTAAATCCGCCGACCATACGGTCCACTTCGTTCATGCCGACATCTGAGAAATTGTAAAATACCACCTTCGACTGCAGCACGCCTCCGCTAACATAGAGATATGATACAATCATCTTCGTGCCATCCGCCGAAAGCGACATATCCAGCGGATAACCGTTGCCCTCAAGCACCGTCTTGCCGGTCACGAGCTGTGTGCCGTCCGCCGCCGTTACCTCGATGTAATTTGCTGTTTCATCTTCCGATAACGCTGCTATCACGCCGTCCGCCGAAACTTCAACCTTTACAAGCGGATAAGTTGTCTCAACGGTACCGACCGGACCGGATGTATTGCTGATGTGAATTGTGTTGCCGTTTTTCTCCCCTACAGCAACATAATCTTCACAAATATCCATCACCATATCATCCATCTCATAGGCGGCATTCCAAACATTTTCCTTCTCCGTGAGGTAAGAAAAACCGTCGGAATTGATGCGCAGCACATAATCACCAAAAGCAGTAAACGAACTGGTGCCGCCGTAGTCAATCTCCTTGGTATGTTTTACGTTATACTCTGTATAGACCTTGTTTTGATAATAAATGTAACAGCCAAGAGCAATTACAACAATGACCGCAATCATTGAAAGTGCGACAACTAGGCGCTTTCGTTTGTGATTTTTCAGTGCCTGTTCATAGTCAATCTCTTCGTTGAGATTCTCCTCTTCCTGCCGAATTTCGCGGGATTTTCTCTTCTGTTTCATGAAATTTTGGTACCCCTTTCCGTATTATACTCGACTTTAATATACCATAAATGACATTCTAAGGCAATATGATTTTCTGCCCCTCATGAATCACATAATCCTTGTCGATTCCGTTTAGCTCGCGTACAACCTCAACCATGGCCGCGCTTTTGTAGACATCAAGGCAAATCTGGTAAAGGGTTTCGCCCGGTTTCACGACATAATAGCGCACAGGCAGACGTCCGGTCTGTGCAGTGTCTCCATGATTCTCACCGGAAGCTTCTCCGACAGAATCATCTACGGTCGTGTTTTCCTCTTTACCACCATCTGCCTGCGGCGTGGTCTCCTTATCCGTGACGTTTGCATCGACCTTCAATGCTCCGTCGTCATTGTTATTTTTATATTCAACTTCAGTCTTGCTTGTCTGTTCACTCAGTGCTTTATTGATTTTTCTCAGCTCACCATAATTATTCATCAAAAGCACCAGCGCCAGCAACGCCGCTGTAATTAGTAGCGATGCAGCCGGAATTTTTTTCTGCCACTTTAAACGTTCCCCTAACACACCGTGGCGCGTCTTCTTTTCCTTTTCCTTACCTGTGCCGCTTGTCATGCCCTTTTCTGCCATATAATTCTGCATCTCCTCATTGCGCTCAAAAAACACATAATAGCCCTCGATTTCCTGCAATAAGATGCCATTGTGCCGCATGAATTTGTCGTCATTTTCCGTGCGGTCGACAAGAAACAGCACTTTATCTGCGCCGGCAAAATGTGAATACTGCATACGATTTAGCTCTGCATACACGGTATCGTTGGCAAACGGCAAGGAAGCAAACCAACCAACAACCTGCCACTTTTCAAAATATTTGTGCACATCCTCATACAAACTACTCCAGATTTCCTCATTCCATTCGAGTTGCTCCGATTGTCCGGTCGCCTCCGCTGCTCCGCGAATAAACAGGTATGTATTGCCCTCGCCACGCTTCAGCTCGCCGAGCAGCAAGCCGTATTTGACCTCATTTTCCTGCCGCGGTCCCCGCTTGATGTACGAAAGTACATAGTCTTCAACATAAATCTTAAATTTTGAACTTCCCGAACCGATTTGCCGGATGTTTTTCGGTTTTTGTATTACACGTTGTTCCGGGGTTCCCCCGTCATTTTCCTTATAAACCACCTCAATCATGTTATTTCCCCTTTCAAACTGTATCCAGTATACGGGCTAGCTTGGAAATTTCGCCACTGGTACTCTCATCTTAGCATAGCGCCTATGCACAATCTGTCGAAATAATGGTGCAAAATCGAAAACATTTCGACTTTTTGATTACGGTTTTGATTTGTGGGAATGATTTTGAAAGATGACACAAAATGTTATGCAATCGAAGAAGTGATTTCGAAATGCATAAACGAAAGGACAAGAAATGTACGAAAATTATTTTTCCGCAGCGCATCCACGCGCATGTGGTTTATTCACACATTGTTTTCAAGAATGGCGGACAAATGCGGCCCATGACCGAGAGCTGTTAATCTTGTGCATCGGCACCGACCGGGTAACCGGCGACAGCTTAGGACCGCTCATCGGGCAAAAATTAAAGCCGCATACCGAGCGACTGCAGCAAAAGAATATTTATGTAGCCGGAACCTTAGAGCACCCAATTCACGCCGTAAATTTGTCTGAGGAATATCACAAATTGATGTGCGAGCATCCGGACGCGGCTGTTGTGGCTGTGGATGCCGGAGTCGGCAGCCGCGAGCAAATCGGTATGCTCTCTCTGCGCGAAGGCGCAATTTTGCCGGGCATTGCCCTACACAAAAGTCTGCCGGCCATCGGCGATTTTTCCATTACCGGCATCGTCGGTCTCTCGGGACCGGATGTGCTGCAACAGCTCAAGCAGACCCCACGGGCGTTCATATCGAGGATGGCGGATGTGGTAGCAGAATGCATCTGTCAGGCAATATAATTATGATTGACCGTTTCCTCCGCCGCAGTGAGAATCAAAAACTCCGGTTCCATTTGACCGGAAACGGTTTGGTAGATTTTCTCTTTCACCGCAGCATAACCCGCCTTGTTAAAATAACGGTTCTTTTCCGGCAAAATGCTAAAATCTGCGCCGGAAGCATAGTAATTTTCATCAATAGCTGAATAACCGGCAAATGTATTACAGCCGTACTCGCCGTCATGCTTATCATTCGCAATCCCATAATTTGTACCTAGTGCACCGTCATATAAGGTATCTCTTTCCTGAAGTGTCGGATATTCTTTTTCGATGCACTGATAACCTTGGCGCATAAGCAAGCACAACACTGCCCATAACAGGCGTTCCTCTGACAATTCCTCCCTTCAACATTGGTTTTTGAAAGCTTTCATCTATATAGTTCCGGGAAAGTAACTTCGGTTAACTCGCAAAAACTAAAAATTTAAAAAGGAGGTACTTTCTTATGAAGTGCCTCCTTTTCTGTCCTTATTTTCATTACATATTCGCCGTTTGTGTCGCTTCTTTGCTGCGCTTCTCAGCTTCTTCCATCGCTTCTTTGACGTTTTCGACGCCGCCTTCTTCCAAAATGGAAATCAGCGTATCAATTTTCACTACGTCCATATATTCCTTACCGAGGAACACCTCGTAGTCCGATGTCAGGTCAGCGAGCAATTCCTTCTGGCGCTTCGTCACTTCGGAAAGCTGCAATGTGAGCGCCGTCACTTCGCCTTTCAAATCGTTAATTCGTTGCATGTCTTTGGCTGTGATTTCATCAGCAATGACTCTTTTCGTGTTGGACTCAAATTCCCTCATGGCAATATTTTTGCGGTCGACAAGCTGCTGGATACGATCCTCAATTTCCCCGATTTCCTCGTCGTAGCGCTTCAGATTATAAATCTCATCGTCTTTATCATTCTTGATTTCTTTTTCAATTTTCTTGATTTCGCATTCATTGCGCTCGATTTTCTTGCGACTGTCACGCATATCCTCAAGTACTTCCGCATTCTTGCCCTTGGTCATGCGGTAAATCAAAAAATACAGACCGCCGAAGCAAACCCAAATCAGCAATACTGCCAAAATTTTCAGCCAAACAGGTTTGATAAACATGCAAGTCAGACCCGGAATTATGCCAAATGCCAATATGGTATACAAAAGCAACATTGCTGCATCTTTGATTCCTTTCGTCATGAACAGCGCATAAAATAAATGGGAATCACAGAATCGTGGCAATCCTTTTTGCTTAAACAATGTGCGTACCGCAGAATGCAATGTTCTGTTTTCTTCTCTTAATTCGGAAGTCTCCGCATCGATGCGACCGGAAACACCCTTGCTCTTGGCCTTTTCTCGTGCATTTTTCGCTTTTTTTAAGCGTGCCTGATCCTTCTCCAGTTCCTTGTTGAAACTGTTTTCTAAATCCGTTCTGCGCTTGCGCACAGTCGAATTGATATTATCCGTCATCAGCTTTTCTTCTGCAAGAATTTCGCGGTCAAGCTGCACGCGTTTATTTTCAATCTGTGCAATCATCTCCGTCAACGACTGCTTTTCCGTTAATTTATTTTTTACAACAACCAACTCACCGACTCCGGAAGATAAAATACTCTGAGCCATACCCTTCTCCATTCCGCTGCTTTTGCAACTAAACTGCCTTATCCAATGAAGTTCCTATCTTTATTCGACCAAAATGCCTACTCTGCGAAGCTCATCCTCGATAAAACAAAGCACATCTTCACTCTCCGCCGTAACTGTATGTCGATGCTCATCTTCCGTCAGATTTTTGAGCGGTACGGCCATCCCCGACTGCATGTCCGCAATAAATTCCTGCACCTGCTTGCGCGAACCAATGTTTAACTCCGCCCGGATATCCCCGTAAACCTCATGTGTAATAATTACATCTTCGACAAAGCCGCCGGCGTCCACCATGATCTTCAGTTCTCTTTCAATCTCTGCGTCGCTATGCTTTACTGCAAACACGCGCTGCGCTCTATTGTGGCACTGCAGCATGTAACCTCTGTTCGTGGAAATTATATCTGCCCCAGCCGAACGTAAGAGGGCGATGTCCTGCACAATTACCTGTCGGCTCACATGAAACTGCTGCGCAAGCTTCGTGCCGGAAATCGTTTCCATTTCAATCATCCGAAGAATCTGTTTCCTTCTCTCTTCACCGTTCATGATGCTATTCTCCGTCAATTCTACATTTCTATCTTTTATGATAACATAAAAATGTCCTTATAACAAGTGGGATTTCATGTTGTACTTGGAAGAATCCTGTGGTACACTACATGCGAAAGGAGTTACCTGCTATGAGAATTTGGGGAAAAATCTTTAAAGATAATCGTTTATTAAAAGATACCGTTTTTTCAACGGATGAGAATACAAACCGCACGCGTAAAATTTTTAACGGTCTGGAAGAAATCTGTTATAAGTTCGACCTCGGCGTGCCGATTTGGCTGGACAATAATATCAATGAATTTAAAAGACTGAATAAGACTCGTTTTTATCAGGATAGTTTTATTGAAAAGATTGATTTTGATTTTTTAGAATTTCATATATTGGAAGAGTAAGAGGGACATGCAAAAGCATGTCCCCCTTATTTTTTAATTACAAGCGCTTTAACAGCTCTTCTCTTTCCTTTTCATAACCCGGCTTGCCAAGAAGTGCAAACATATTCTTCTTGTAGCTTTCTACGCCTGGCTGGTTGAATGGGTTTACGCCCAACAAGTAACCGGATACCCCACAGGCAAATTCAAAGAAGTAGAATAATTCACCTAAGTAGAATTCATTCTGCTCCGGCACATTTACCATCAGGTTCGGTACATTACCGTCAGTATGCGCGAGCATCGTTCCGTTCATCGCGCTCTTATTGATGAAATCTACGCTCTTGCCGGCTAAATAGTTGAGTCCATCAAGGTCAACCGGTTCTTCTTCCATCAACACTTCGCACTGGGATTTCTCGATATTGATGACCGTTTCAAACATCATGCGAGCACCGTCCTGAATGAACTGACCCATGGAATGTAAGTCGGTTGTCAAATCAACAGCCGCCGGGAAGATACCCTTTTGGTCCTTACCTTCGGATTCGCCGTAAAGCTGCTTCCACCACTCAGATACATAATGTAAGGATGGCTCATAGTTACATACGATTTCAATGTTCTTATTTTTTCTTAATAAGATGTTACGGATTGCTGCGTACTGCATAGCATCATTCTCTTCGAATGGAGCATTCAACGCCTTTTCTCGGCCGCTTGCTGCACCTGCCATCAGTGCGTCAATATCTGCACCGCTGACTGCGATTGGCAAAAGACCTACCGCTGTCAATACGGAGAAACGTCCGCCGACATCATCCGGAACAACGAATGTCTCGTAACCTTCTTCCGTTGCCAGGTTCTTTAATGCCCCCTTCGCCTTATCGGTTGTTGCGTAAATTCTCTTTGCGGCTTCTGCCTTACCGTATTTCTCTTCGAGCAGTTTCTTGAACACGCGGAATGCGATTGCCGGCTCAGTGGTCGTACCGGACTTAGAAATGATGTTAATTGAGAAATCCTTGCCCTCAATGACATCCATCAAGTGCTTGATGTATGTGCTGCTGATACTGTTACCAACGAAGTAGATTTCCGGTGTCTTGCGCACGGACTTCGGAACAACGTTATAGAAGCTGTGTCTTAAAAATTCGATTGCGGCTCTGGCACCGAGGTAAGATCCGCCGATACCGATTACCAATAATACATCAGAATCGCCGCTAATCTTTTCAGCCGCCTTCTTGATGCGGTCAAATTCTTCCTTATCATAGTCCACCGGCAGGTCAATCCATCCTAAGAAATCATTTCCCGCGCCGGTCCTGTTTACTAATGTCTGCTTTGCTCCTTCTGCCAACACCTTCATACTTTCTACTTCGTCCTTCGAAATAAACGGTGCAGCTTTTGAGTAGTCAAATGTAACTTTTGCCATCTTTATTTTCCTCCATTCTGCTATGTAGCATTGTAAATCACGTTGTATGAAATTTAATTTCATAGATATCTTTATTATACCACCCGCCCCTATATTTTTACAAGTAGTATCTCCCGATTTTCTTAATTTTGCGGACTCATAAATTCACGCAGAAGCGATAGCAGTTGTTCTTCTTTTTCAGTCATCGGCACTTTATCTGACACTTCTTTTGCAACAGCAGTTTTTGTACGGCCTGACCGCTTTTTTGTCGGTGCAAGGGTGGTCGCTGCGGTCTCCTCAGCTGCAGAATCACGTTTTAATGGTACAATTACGTCGTCTGTGTCTTTGACCGCTTTTTTTGCTGCTGTACTCCGACGTTTCGTCGGTGTTTTTTCTGTCTCCTGCACCTTTTCACTTTTCTGCTTTTCCTCCGCTGCAATCACTTTCTTTTCCTTGCCACGACTTTTTTTCGGTTCACTTACAGAAGTTGCTGCAGCATCATCTTCCGGCTTGTCTTTTATCTTTTTCTCTGTCGCCGGCATTTCCATCGCAATACTGCCCGGATCCTCATTCATGCCGCGATCACCGACAATCCCACGCACGCGCCCGGAAAGCGCGATTTCTCTGCCAAGCTGATGATATCTCTCATTGTCAAAATAATCGACCATAATCATTTCCAGACGTTTTCTCTTTTTACTGTTATCAAGGTTTCGTTGCCAGATTTCCAGCATAACAACACAGGCTAATCCCGCACACACATGAATGGCCGCAGACTGTCCGGAAATCGGCAAAGCATTTTTCACTGCCGGCACATAGATTCCCAAAACATACAGTGCACCAACGGCTACGGCAATAAGTCCGCACAAAAGCTGAGCCACCATGCCCAGATGATGCCATGTCCACAGCTTCAGCCCCGCCATTTTATAATTTTCCAGCATACTGTAGACCATACTTTTTGCATTATGTACCGTACCATTTAAATAGTAGCTTGTCTCATATCGTAGATTGCTTAACTTCATTAGTTTTTTCCCGGGTCTTTCCATGTCGGATGCATCTTTTAAATTGCTCTGATAGAACATACTGAGTATTCCCTGACTTATCATGCCGATAAGAAAAGCGCTACACATTACAATTAGAATCCCCCCCGCTTCAAACATAACATAAACCTCCTTATTTCTGCCTTCGATTTGTAGTGATTTCGGCAATTTTTATAAGCAGAGAATACCCTTTTTTTGCAAAAAAAGAAAGCAGAATCGTTCATCAAATTCTGCCTTCCCACGACACAATGCGCGCGCGTTTTTTTGTGTTCGCCATTGTTTGTTTTATTGCGTAAAAATACTTAGTTTGCCGACAATTTCTGCAGCATCTCTTTTAAGAGCTTGATACTGTTTGCGACAGCAATTTCCAAAAATTCAGAGTAAACCATCTGCGCACTGTCATCCGCTTTATCAGAAATCGCGCGGATAATCAGACACGGAATATGGTTCAAATAGGCCGCCTGCGCAATCGCCGCGCCTTCCATTTCGGTACAGTAGCCAGCAAAATTTTTCTTAATCCACTCTTTTTTCTCACGACTGGAAATAAACTGGTCACCGGTAACAATTCTACCCTCAAATACGCCGGTGTCCGGAATAACTTTCGCACAGCATTCCTTCGCCAGACTAAGCAGCTTCCGGTCTCCCGGGAAGTCCCATACTTCCATTTGCGGAATCTGACCGAGCGCATAGCCGAAACCAACCGCATCCATATCGTGCTGCAACGCGTCGGTGGACAATACGATATCACCAATGTTAATTTCATTATGCAGCGAACCTGCTACACCGGTGTTGATTAACACGTCTACATGAAAATCATCTGCCAGAATCTGCGCACAGATTGCAGCATTTACCTTGCCAATTCCGCTGCGGACAACGACCGCCTCTGCACCCCAGAGGTTACCGTGGTAAAATTCCATCTGTGCCTTATTCGTAATCTTCTTATCAGTCATTGTCTCTTTTAATGCTTCTACTTCGGGTTCCATCGCCCCGATAATGCCTATAATCATTGTTTTCTCTCCTTCGCAAACTGATTTATCATGCATTCTGCGCAATCTGCGGCTGATAGCCACGCATTTCGATGCGTGGGCCGCCGGTTTTCTCAATATATTCACGCGTAATCGTTACCCGTCCGATGTTGTTATCCTTCGGAATCTCGTACATGATGTCAAGCATGAAATCCTCGATAATCGAGCGCAGCGCACGTGCACCGGTCTTACGTTCCAGCGCTTTCTCGGCAATCGCCTCCAGTGCACCCTCATCAAAACAAAGCTGCACTTCATCGAGTTCCAAAAGCTTCTGATACTGCTTGATAATCGCATTTTTCGGTTCTTTTAATATCTTAACCAACGCCTCTTTATTCAATGCCTCTAACGTATAAACAATCGGCATACGACCTAGAAACTCCGGAATCATGCCATATTTACGTAAATCTTCCATCGTTACCTTCGCAATTAGATTCGGATCGTTGTCATACTTGTCCTTCAAGTCTGCCCGAAAACCAATAGAGCCCTGCTTATTCAGACGCTCCTTGATAATGTCTTCCAAATCCGGGAATGCACCGCCGCATATGAAGAGAATATTCTTCGTATTGACGGTTGTCATTGGCACCATGGCGTTTTTGTTCGTCGCGCCCACCGGCACTTCCACTTCGCTGCCTTCGAGCAATTTCAACAATCCCTGCTGCACAGATTCGCCGCTGACATCACGACTGTGCGCATTCTGCTTCTTTGCAATCTTGTCAATTTCGTCAATAAAAATGATGCCACGCTCAGCCTTTTCCACATCATTGTCGGCTGCGGCCAAAAGCTTTGATACTACGCTTTCAATATCATCGCCTATGTAGCCGGCTTCCGTCAGTGAGGTGGCATCTGCAATCGCGAGCGGCACCTGCAGCAGGCGCGCCAGCGTCTTTACCAGATAGGTCTTACCGCTACCGGTCGGTCCAATCATCAGCATGTTAGATTTATCAATCTCAATTTCGTTCATCGTGTTGGTCGCCACGCGCTTATAGTGATTGTAAACAGCTACAGAAATCACTTTTTTCGCGTAATCCTGACCAATGACGTACTCATCAAGCTGTTGTTTGATATAGTGCGGTGCCGGCACATCCTGCAAGGAAAATTCTGGTGCCTTCGCCGCTTTCTTCTTCACTTTTTTTGCCTTCGGCATGTGTCCCTGCAAATCCGCCAAATTAATCATATGGATGTTCGGCATCTTTTTGATGTCGTCCATATTTAGTGTTTGCGGCAAAATTCCGCTGCCGTTAATTGAATCGAGCGTCTTCTGCATACAGTCCGGACAAATCGTCATCCCGCTTAAGCTAATCATTTTTCCGGTCTTGCTTTCCGGACGACGGCACATATAGCAGATTTTTTCAAAATCGTCATCTTCATCGTCATCATCCTGTAAATCATCGATTTCCATCAATTCTTCTTTTTCTGTTTCTTCTATATTATCTTTCCATTTGTCTTGCATATATATAACCTCTGTTCTTTCTCTTATGAACCCCGGCGCTCCGCTGCATAGCAATTCCGGCGCCTGTACATCTATTACTCACGCTATGCCCCTCTAGTATACAATACTTTTTTAAAAAAAGAAACGGCAATATCTGTTGATACTGCCATTTCCATCATATTTTTACATATTTCGACTATTCAAATCGTTCACAAAGCTTTACTTCAAGTTCAACCTTTTCAAACTGGCGTGTCTGCATATTTCTTCTCTGAACTGTTACTGTAATAACTTCGTTTGCCGCATAATACTGCATGATATCTTCCAAATCCTCGTAGTTTTTAATCTCGTTTCCGTCAAATGCAACGATGATATCATCCACCAGCATACCAGCCGCTTCTGCTGCCCCGCCTTTGTAAATTTCTGTGATATTAAAAACCGGATGGATAACCAAACATCTGCATATTGCTGTCAACGTTGCCTCCGGCAATTCCAAGATAACCTCTCTTATCCTCATCAACCTTGTAGCGGGTTTCTTTATTCATCAGCTCTTCAATCTCTTCAAGCACATCGGAAATCGGAATCGCAAATCCCATTCCTTCGATGCTTGCTGAACTATAGCCGGTGGCGGAATATTTTGCAGAATTGATACCGACAACCTCACCGGCGCTGTTTAACAGTGCGCCGCCGCTGTTGCCGCCGTTAATAGCAGCATCAAGCTGAATCATCTCGATCGGCTCGGAAGTATCATCCACCTGAACTTCACGATTTAAAGCACTTACGACACCAACCGTAACCGACTGGCCGTAACCGAGTGCATTACCAATGGCAATGATGCCTTGTCCAACCTTTAATGAATCCGAACGACCAATCGTCGCGATCTTAATCACATCGAGCGTTTCTGTTCCAATACTGTCAAGCGGAATTGAAACAATCGCAATATCATTGTCGAAAGATGTCGCCTTTGTGTAGGCTTCAATCGAAGTACCATCAACAAACTGTACTTCCAAAGATGTAGTGTCACTTACCACGTGCTTATTTGTCACAATTAAAAGTTCTTCTTCCGTTTGCCCGATAATAATACCAGAGCCTGCGCCCGGCACATAATACTCTTCCTCATCATACCAAGGGCCGTAATATCCGGAATCTACTAAGGTTTTACTTGTAATCGCCACGATGGATGGCATAACATTTTCTACTACTTGCGAGACATCCGTAATATACACACCACTCGTCTGACTGCCTGTGCCGTCGGAAATGGACATCTGCACATTATTTTGGGATGCATTACCGGTCGATTCAATCTTTGTGCCGCCGGTCACATCCTCAGCATCCGACGGTGTTTCTACATTATATGAGCCACCGAAATCAATGCCGAACTTCTCTACAACATAATATACGCCGAAACCAATCACAAGTACCGCAATCACACA
Organism: Lachnospiraceae bacterium; assembly: GCA_015057275.1. GTDB lineage: Bacteria > Bacillota > Clostridia > Lachnospirales > Lachnospiraceae > SIG308. Next base: position 83,474 of record SVEO01000004.1, read on the forward strand.
CGCAAGAATAATCGACCACTTGCTTTTGTTCTGTCTTGGCGGCTGTGTACTGCCGGAAGAATAATTTCCTCCATTATAAGTGTTGTACTGTTCATCCGGCTTCCAAGTTGGTTCGTCGCTCTGATAGAACTTCTCCGTCTCATACTCTTTATTTTCATCTGACATAAATTTTCTTACTCCTTCCTAAAATCCGCGCCCATAGTTTGTAATCGCGAACCAAATATTTTATGAAAGAATATTAGCAATGAAATGTGTTCACTTTGTGTTCTCATCGTGAAAAAATTCGAAACAAAATATCAAATTTTAATATCCGTAAATCGATATTCTATCCTGAATCGCATCGCTAATTCTATGAACCGCCGCGGTCGGTGTATAATTTTCTTTATCATATAAGAATGCATGTAACGCTGACACGTCCTCGACAAGGTTCGTCGGTAACACGCAGTCCGCGCCGCTTAAATCACTCATCAACTTTGTCGTTTTTTCTAATGGATAGCCGGCATTACCATCAATATGAAACTCCATCGCCAGCGGAATCATATCGATAATCTTGTCAAACTCGAATGTTGTACCGATTACCTTTTCCTGGGCATTGCTGTCAAAAATGCGCTTAGCAATCGCCGTCACCTCGCTCACGCCGGCCTTCTTTGCCTTGTCAGCCAGCAGAGAAATCACATACTGCTGTCTTGCCGCACGGCCGTAGTCATTATTTGATTCTTCCCCGGTTACCGGATGTGTGAATTTCACCTTACGAATACGCGCATAGGTCAATGCCTGCATGCCATTCAAATGGTTAAGTCCAGCACTCTGCACTCGCTCAGATGTTTCGCCGGTCGACTGCATTGTACTATTCAAGTGATAATTAATCTGACTGACCTCTCCCTTTGTGAGGTTGATATCAAGACCTCCGAGCGCATCAATAATATCTGCCACACCGGAGAAATTAACAACCACGTAATCCTCAATCGTCAGGTCAAAGTTTGTATTTAACATATTGATTGCATAGAGCGCGCCACCCGAAGAATAGGCGCTGTTCGCCTTACCATATCGCACGCCGCCATTTTTCGTAGGAATCTGCAAATACGTATCCCGGTAAATGCTCGCCATACGAACCGAACCTGTCTCATTGTGAATGCTGACAATAATAATCGTATCGGCATTCGTTCCGCTTTCAAACTCATCGCCTCTGGCGTCAACACCAAAAATAACAAAGGTCGTATATTCTCCTTCTAAAATCGGTTCTAACTCATCATTGACCAAGATGTCGTCCTTGTCAATATTTTCTTTCACACCCTCGTTGTAAGCTTCTTCCCCGACCATCGAGATTACTGCTTTTCCTAAAAAGCTCTGGCTCAAACGCGCCACAAAATCCTTCTTCGAGTCGGACTGGGCTAAAATGACGACAACATAAGCCACCAGTGCCAAAAGCAGGATTTCAAATGTTAGCAGGATTCCCTTGAAGATTTTTTTCACTACGCCACCTTTTTTCTTTTTCGGCTCCTCAGTGTTATCCTCAGCTTCTTCTTTTTGTTCTTCCTTCCCGACACTTTCCGCTTCTTCTGGTGTCACAGCTTCCTTCGGCAGCACCCCGGTGTTGCCTACAAATACAAATCCGGTATCCTCAGCTACCTGTCCGCTTTCGTTGAGTTCCGCCTGCTTTTCCTCGATGATCTGTTCCTGATAAAGTTCCTCAATAATGCTCTCATCCAACACAATATCCAGTGGTTCTTCTTCGCCGAGCATCAAAATTTCTTCTGAGCTTAACAACTTGATCTCTATATCTTCTGTATCTTTGCCCATCTTTTTAACCTCTTAATCAATTACTTCTTTGCCGATTCCCCTATCGACAATATATTTTGTCATGGAGCGTGCAACATCCTCTGCATCTTCTCCCTCAAATGTCAGTGTAATTTCCTCGCCGCATTGAATCATCGCTCCGATGACTCCCAGCAAGCTCCTGGCACTTACTTCTTTTCTCGCCGTTTTTACCGTAATTTTGCACGAATACTTTGCCGCTTCCGTACAGAATTCTCCGGCCGGACGTAAATGCATCCCCTCTTTCAAAAGAATACAATATTTTTTCTGTACCACGTAAATTCCCCCTATCTGCCTTATACGGTCTGCATGACCTCACTTACGTCGTGCTCATCATTCTCGCCACTTACATCACTTAATGCACTTACTTCATTTTCTTGCGGCGTTGTCAGTTCTTCCTCCGGTGGTGGCGTCGGCTCTTCTTCCGGTGTCGTTGGCTCCTCTTGCGGCGTCGTCGGTTCTTCGGTTTCCGGTGGAGTAACTCCACCACCTACTTCACCCGACTCAGCTTCTTTGATGACCATGACAATATAAATCTCATCGTCCATCGTCACGCCTTCCGGCAATGTTATGTTAAGCTTTACTGCACTGCTGCCAACACCGATATTTTCCAAGTCGACATATGGATTGAGCATTTCCTCATCCAGGCTATCCAAATCGGCCTTTAAGCCACGTAATGTAATGCGTACCGCATTTTCATCGGCAAATTCAACCAGATACTCTTTCGGTACATTCGCGCACATAATCTCACTTTTGCTAATCGTAATCGTCTTCTGCATTACCGATTCAATTGTTACCGACACGGTAACTGTCTCATCCAAAGTATTGCTGACGCCGACACCTTCCGGCAAATAATCGGCTATGTTCAGTACAAAATCTTTCGATTCCGCTAAATCTTCAATCGACACACTTTCGCCGTTGATGGCAATGTTGTCAATCAAGTCAAGTACCTGCTTGCTACCGTGAATCAATACTTCATTTTTATCCTGCGCAACACCAGTTACCTCATAGCCGGCTGCACATTCGCCGGTAATTTCTACCATTACCGGTACCGTCTTCGTATAATAAACCGGAACCGTCACATCAACAGTCGATAACACGCTAACTTCTTTCGATGTACTGATAACACCGCCAACGGTCGAATAAATTACCGGTGTCACACCGCTTAATGTAACATCCTCCGCTGCATTATCGATGTTTATATGCACACCAACTTTACCGATGGTTTCATGTACGGACAATGGTGCCTTTACGACAACCTTACTACTAGACAAAATCGGTTTTCCCGCAATGTAGGCATCCTCTAAAGTCCCTCTTGTCTCTACCTGTACATCATAGGTTACTTCAGTAATGTCTTCCAATGACAGCCACAATGTATATGGTCGCTTCAAATATTCAATTTGATTCTGATACGAAGAATACAAGCCGAGAAGCGATATTTCAATCGGCACCGAACTAGCCGTTGAATCGAAATTTTTCAAATTCGCTGTCGCCTGAAAATCCGACGCTTCCAAATTCTCGACAATCGAACGTGGTCCTTTGATTGTTACAGACACTGAGGAAATATCCTGATTTGTGATATCATACGCCTTGTCCTGGTCAAGGAAAAAGCTGTCATTTACCAATTCCACCGGAATGCTGCGCACCGTAACAATATAATCCGGGTCACTCACATTCACAACGACAATCCATAGCAAAATTGCAATCAGTACTGCCACTAGTTTTAAAATTGGATTAATCGTTATAATTCTTTTCAGTTTTGTCGTTATCTCGTTCCTGTGAAGCTTTGTCATTGCGCCTTCTCCCCTTTAATAAACTGAATCGACGTTCTTCCTGTTCTACCTTCTTGTTTTGGAATTCAATCAGGCGGGTTTTCAGCCGGTTCGAATCAACTCGCGTCTCCAGCTCGCCTCCTGATGCAATCGATATGTTACCGGTTTCTTCAGATACTACAATCGTAAAAGAGTCCGTTACCTCACTCACACCGAGTGCCGCGCGATGTCTCGTGCCGAGCGCCTTATTGAGTTCCCTGTTGTCTGACAATGGCAGATAACAGGTCGCGGACACGATGCGGTCTCCCCTTAAAACAACCGCCCCGTCATGCAGCGGTGTGTTGTGTTCGAAAATGTTAATAAGCAACTGGCTGGTTACCTGCGCATCCAGTTCGATGCCGGTATTTACATAATCATCCAACACAATATTATTTTCAATAACAATCAGTGCACCGGTTTTCGCCTTACCCAGGTTAACCGCCGCACTAACCAGCTCATTTACAGTCTTATCACTGATTTTTTCTGTTACCTGTCGGTTATCGCCTGACGGCAACAAATGAGAAATCAAGTTGTTCTGGCCAAGCTGCTCTAATGCCTTACGCAGCTCCGGCTGGAAAATAATAACAATAGCAATTACTGCCACATTAAAAATCTTCTCTGCCAACCACAAAATCGTATTAAAATTCAAAAGTGCCGAAATGAGTACGAACGCAAAAATCAAAATAATCCCTTTAAATAACGTCCAAGCTCTCGTATTCTTTACCCACAAGAGAATTTCATACACTAATACGGCAATAATGATAATCTCAATAATATCCGTGACATGTACGTTCGGAATCTCTAAATATTGTTTAAAAAAGTCTCTGATATACTCAAAAACAACCTGCATTCTCTCACATCCTGCCCTAAATCAATCTTACTACCGGGTGCGTCTCTTTGTATCGCTCTCCGGATGTCTATGGGTTCTTTCTTTTCTTGCATTGATTCGCTTTACACGAATCTCCGGCTTCGTTACCGTGTACTTCGGCACAGCCTTTACATAATAATAATAATCGTCATCCTCGTACTGCACCACTTCTGTGCGGCTGTAGTCGAGCGGAAGGATTAAGAAATCTAATAGTGCCGCAATGATGCCGGAAACTACGGTCATCAAAATCACCACCAAAATCGCAACTGTCTCATCTACTGTCATACGTACAAGCACAAAACCGACCATCTGTACAAGGCAGCCTGCACCAATCGCATACATAGAAGCATTGTCCATCGACAGACGCTTCACAGCATATACCACAACAATCGTCAATGCAAATACAACGATGGACGCATACATCATCTTATTGCCGATAATGCCTGCAATAAACTGCGATAAATTACCGGCAACCGCGTCCTCACCTGTCTTAGCAAACGCCGCGCCGCTCGTGCTGATAAAGTTAATTGCGTAATACAAAAATGTACCGAAAGCAACCGATACCACCGAAAACGGTGTCAGGAGCAAACCAACAAGAATCGGAATCAGGTATGGCATCTTAAGCACAAAAAATACCGGCATCAAAATCAATATGAGACTATCTTTCGGTGCGAACTTATAATAAAGCAAATACATAATCATCAGGCAGACAAGCAGGACAATTGCTGCTTCCATGCTTGCCCCGTACATCTCCGCCACAATATAGATAATCAGTGTTACAATCATCAGATTGTTCGGCAAAAACGCGCATAATAACGCCAAAATCAGCATAATCGCCGGTGACCCGAGCAAGTCCATGTACCCCGTTGCCATGTGTAAAAACATCATGGAGAAAAACGCAAGCAAAAATTTCGTGAACGGACGGATGTAAATACTGTTCTGCCCGTAAAATTCTTTAATTTTATCTTTATAAACTAAAAGTGAAGTCATCGTCCTCATCCTCCTCCATATTCAAATTAAGTTCTTCGAGTTCGTTCAGGACCTTATCTAATTCGTTGTCTAAATCGGAATCCAGTACTGCACCGTCATCATCCGGCAAATCGTCAGCTTCGCTCTGTAACTTACCCACAGTTTGCGATTCTTGTGTCTGCGACTCATTCTCCGCATATTCAGGTAACTTCGTCATAATCGGCACAGTCCAGTCATCCTTGCCTTCTTCCAGTTTTTTCTGCATCGCTTCTTTATCTGCTTTATGAAGTTTCATAAGCTTCTTTAAATCCGCACTGTATCCATTCAGATGCACACGATTTTTCTTAAATCTTTTCCGATATAAAACACTTGCAATAAACAAAAATAATGCCAGCGATGCGCCATAGCTAATTACTATAATCGCCACTACTTTCGGCACATTCATCGTCGTTAAGCCGCTCAAAAAGCCCTCGAAATCTTTCAGCACATATAGTGCAATCACCAGCAAATATGCCAGCGTCGTCGTCACAAATGTGCCAACCATACGAAGTCCCACATAATCGTTCTGATAATATTTACTTAACGGAATCTCTTTCTTGCCCTCATTTTTTTCATAAATGGCAAGCTTTGTCATAAGAATGACTTTTTCTTCGTTTAACATAAATGCCTCACTGCTCTATAAAATGGTGTTGACTAAAATCCTTGTCGTATCTAATCATTATAACAATGATATATCATAAATGCAAGGGAATAACCTTAATTCTCAGTCATTTTTTCTCGCTGAATTTCCAGTAAATCTGCCAGCGTAACTACATCAATGACACTTCGAATCGCTTCATCGAGTTTCTTCCATAATTCAAGTGTGACACACGCATCTTTGCGCTCACAATCGTTCACTTCAAACTCCAGGCAGCTAACCGGCGCCATACTGCCCTCGGTGGTGCGCAAAATCATACCGACTGTGTATTCTTCCGGCTTTTTGGTTAAAAGATAACCTCCCTGCGGTCCGCGCACGCTCTTCACGTAACCGGCCTTATGTAACGCTGAAATAATCTGTTCCAAATACTTGTTTGAAATTGTCTGCCGGGCAGCAATCTCCTTAATCTGTACCGGTTCACCATTTAAGTTGCTCGCCAGGTCAATCATCAGTCGTAATGCATATCTTCCTTTTGTAGAAATTTTCATAAATATCCCCCGTAACGGTTCTTTTTTACATATTCCAAGCATTCCGCTCGGAATATTATGATACTCATATATCATACCACATTTGCAAAAAACTAGTCAACCGCTACGGGGGAATCCGTACGAAACTTTCTATGAAATTTTAGTGAATTTTTTTCATGCGAATCACGTTCCACGACTTTGACTTCAACAATGCCGTAAACTTACCATTGTCATTCTTGGAATGATTACAGGTTACCGGCGCCACGTTATCCGGGTTTGCTTCGGTATTCTCAGCTTTAACGTCATCATGAGTAAGGAGGATATGCTCTACAATGCCGTAATCTGCAAACTGTCTTAAGTCACAGCTCAGTTCAATATCTTCCTCCAAATCTTTGTTTACCGCGAATATTACCAGTTCTTCCGTTTCCTCATTCATAATACACACGCTATCAATATAAGGAACGTCCGTGTAACTCTTTGAATCATAAACCGGCGATTTTACAATCGTATTTAATACCGTACCGTTGCCAAATACACTGGCATGCATGTATGGATAAAAAATCGTCTGTCTCCATGCACCGGTATCAGATGTCATAATCGGTGCAATTACATTTACAAGCTGCGCCAAGCAAGCACATTTTACGCGGTCGCAGTGACGCAACATCGTTATTAACATACTGCCGACAAGCAACGCATCTTCGAAATTGTAAACATCCTCAAGCTGATGCGGCGCTTTGCTCCATTTTTCAATCTTGCGATCTTGCTCACCCGAATGGTACCAAACGTTCCATTCATCAAAGGAAAGATTGATATTTTTCTTTCCATGTTTTTTGGCCTTTACATAGTCACAAATCGAGATAACGGATTTGATAAAATCATCCATACCAAGATTCTTGGCTAAGAAATCTTTTGTATCATTGGAACGGTTGCCATAATACTGGTGCAGCGAAATGTAATCCACTACATCATAGCAGTGATCAAGTGTAGTCGCTTCCCATTCTCCGAAGGTCGGCATCCATAAATTGGAGCTACCACAAGCCACAAGTTCAATCGACGGATCTAAAAGCTTCATTACACGACCGGTTTCCAATGCGATGCGTCCATATTCATCTGCTGTTTTATGTCCAATCTGCCATGGGCCATCCATCTCATTGCCGAGACACCACATTTTGATGTTGTGCGGCTGTTCATAACCGTGTTTCTTTCTTAAATCACTGTAGTATGTACCGCCTTTAAAGTTACAGTATTCCAATAAGTTTCTTGCAGCATCAATACCGCGCGTGCCGAGATTTACCGCCATCATCACTTCGGTGTCAGCCTTCTTTGCCCAGTCGACAAACTCATTTAATCCGAACTGGTTCGTCTCAATCACGCCCCATGCAAGCTCCGGACGTGCCGGGCGTTCTTCCTTTGGACCGACAGAATCTTCCCAATAAAAGCCTGACACAAAATTTCCACCCGGGTATCTAACCATCGGCACTTTCAGTTCTTTTACCAGCTCCAGTGTGTCTTTTCGCAAGCCCTGCTCGTCCGCAAATGGGCTCTCAGGCTGATAAATACCTTCGTAAACTGCACGGCCAAGATGCTCGATAAATGAGCCGTAAATACGACGGTCTACATCCCCCACAACAAAACTTTTATCAATGACTAATTCTGCTTTTTTCATATAATACCTCCATTCCGAAGCGTTCCTGCTTCTCTGCCGCCACACCGGCAGCCTGTTATGTCTATTATACACGCTTAATCACAACTTGGCGACTGTTATTTTAAAAAAAGCCATGCAGTTTTAGCTGCATGGCTTTAAAATCATATTGTTTTTTTATTATAACTGAGGACCAGCAGAAACTAATGCCTTACCAGCTTCGTTACCTTCGTACTTCGCAAAGTTCTTTGTGAATCTCTGAGCAAGATCCTTAGCCTTAACTTCCCATTCAGAAGCATCAGCGTATGTGTTGCGAGGATCAAGGATGTTTGTATCAACACCCGGAAGCTCTGTAGGTACTTCGAAGTTGAAGTATGGAATCTTCTTTGTTTCAGCCTTCAAGATGTCGCCGTTAAGGATGGCATCGATGATACCACGTGTATCCTTAATGGAAATTCTCTTGCCTGTGCCGTTCCAACCTGTGTTTACAAGGTAAGCCTTTGCGCCGCTTACTTCCATCTTCTTAACGAGTTCTTCCGCGTACTTTGTCGGATGAAGCTCAAGGAATGCCTGTCCGAAGCAAGCAGAGAATGTTGGTGTAGGTTCTGTGATACCACGCTCTGTACCGGCAAGCTTAGCTGTGAAACCGGAGAGGAAGTAGTACTGTGTCTGTTCCGGAGTCAGAACAGATACCGGAGGAAGTACACCGAAAGCGTCTGCAGAAAGGAAGATTACGTTCTTAGCTGCAGGAGCTGTGGATACCGGGCGAACGATGTTCTCGATGTGGTCAATTGGGTAGGACACACGAGTATTTTCTGTTACGCTCTTGTCGTCGAAGTCGATCTTACCTTCCGCATCAAGTGTTACGTTCTCAAGGAGAGCGTTGCGCTTAATTGCATTGTAGATGTCCGGTTCAGATTCCTTATCAAGGTTGATAACCTTCGCATAGCAACCACCTTCGAAGTTGAATACGCCGTTATCATCCCAACCGTGCTCGTCATCACCGATGAGGAGACGCTTAGGGTCTGTGGAAAGTGTTGTCTTACCTGTGCCGGAAAGACCGAAGAAGATAGCGGTGTTTTCACCGTTCATATCTGTGTTAGCGGAGCAGTGCATGGATGCGATGCCCTTTAATGGAAGGTAGTAGTTCATCATGGAGAACATACCCTTCTTCATTTCGCCGCCGTACCATGTGTTAACGATAACCTGCTCACGGCTTGTGATATTGAATACGACTGCTGTTTCAGAGTTAAGACCTAATTCCTTGTAGTTCTCAACCTTAGCCTTGGAAGCATTGTAAACAACGAAGTCAGGTTCAAAATCCTTAAGTTCTTCTTCTGTTGGCTGGATGAACATATTCTTTACGAAATGTGCCTGCCAAGCTACTTCCATAATGAAACGGATTGCCATACGGGTATCCTTGTTTGCACCACAGAATGCGTCTACTACGAAAAGTCTCTTATTGGAGAGTTCCTTAATAGCAATATCCTTTACTGCATCCCAGCATTCCTGAGTTGCAGGATGGTTATCATTCTTGTATTCATCAGAAGTCCACCATACAGTGTCCTTAGAGTTTTCATCCATAACAATGAACTTATCCTTAGGGGAACGTCCGGTATAAACACCCGTCATAACGTTAACAGCGCCAAGTTCACTTTCCTGACCCTTTTCAAAACCTTCAAGTCCTGGCTTTGTTTCTTCTTCAAATAAAAGTTCATAAGAAGGATTGTAAACAATCTCAGTAGTTCCGGTAATACCGTACTTGCTTAAATCAATTTTTGCCATCATTCATTACCTCTTTCCTTAATGGTTATAATTGTTAAGTTAGGAATATAAAACCGAACGAACGCAACAACTAACGTCTCGTTACAGATAGGACATTCTAACTTCTAATACCATATTATACATAATTCGTCCATAAAATCAACCAGAATATCTTAATTTTTTTGTAAAAACTGGTTTTCTACTCTGCAAATAACTCGGTGGATAAATATCGGTCGCCAGTGTCCGGCAACAGAACAACGATATTTTTTCCAGCATTTTCCGGGCGTTTTGCCAGCATTTCTGCCGCATATAATGCTGCACCGGCGGAAATACCGACCAAGATGCCTTCTGCCTTGGCAAACTCACGTCCTGCTACGAAGGCTGCTTCGTTCTCTACCGGAACGACTTCGTCATAAACCTCAATATCCAGTGTATCAGGAATGAAGCCCGCACCGATACCCTGTAATTTATGCGGACAAGCAGTGCCTTTCGAAAGTACCGGAGAATCTGCCGGCTCTACCGCAACTACTTTAACATTTGCTTTTTTTGACTTTAAATAGCCACCAACTCCGCTAATCGTACCACCTGTGCCGACACCTGCCACAAAGATATCCACTTTGCCGTCTGTGTCTTCCCAAATTTCCGGACCTGTGGTTGCCATGTGTGCTGCCGGATTAGATGGGTTCACAAACTGTCCCGGAATAAAGGCGTTCGGGATTTCTTTTGCCAATTCTTCTGCTTTTGCGATGGCCCCCTTCATGCCTTTTGCTCCCTCAGTCAGTACGATTTTCGCCCCGTAAGCCTTTAATAAATTGCGACGCTCCACGCTCATCGTTTCCGGCATAGTGAGAATGATTTCATAACCGCGTGCCGCGGCAATTGCCGCCAGCCCGATGCCGGTGTTGCCGCTTGTCGGTTCTATGATGACAGAACCTGCCTTTAACAAGCCCTTCTCTTCTGCGTCCTTAATCATTGCATAAGCTACACGGTCTTTCACACTGCCTGCCGGATTGAAATATTCAAGTTTAGCAATCAGTTTTGCCGGAATACCTCTTTTTGCTGCATAATTTTTTGCCTCCAAAAGTGGTGTTCTGCCGATTAATTCTGTTACGCTTTCGTAGATTTTTTTCATACTTTTTGCTCCTTTTACTCTAAGCTTCCAGGAAATTTCAAATTTTTCGCAAGTCGCAGCAATGTGAGACGTCTGCGTACATACGGACAAAGCTTTAATGTTACATTCTTTAATTCCGACGGAATCTGCAAGTCACTCATTGTCGTTACACAGCCTGCATTGGCCAGTAGTTTCTGCATTTCCGCACTGCCCGGCAACCTTTCAAGTTCCTCCGCTATCTGCGGTAATTTTACCTGTAAATTTGCCAAATCAAGACCTGCCATCACGTTCGGATTGTTCTCATCAAGTGCTTCCTGATACTTGCCTTTGGCACCAAATGTCTGCTGTAAAAGCTCCGTTTCGTATGCACGGCCGTCTACAACTTCGCATGTGCCTTTCTTAATCGCTTCGCGGATTTTCTCGTAATATTCCAAACAAAGAATCAGTCCGACAGACACTTTTTCACCGTGAAGCGCATCAATGTAATCGTTGATGATTTCCATTTCCCACAAATGTGATACGTGGTGCTCCGCACCGGAAGCCGGACGCGAATTTCCAATCATCTGCATCGCCAGTCCCGATAATATGAGTGCATACATTAATTTTTCCATGCACGCTGAGTTCCCTCCGCGAATTTCTGTAAGCACGCTTTCCACTTCTCGTACTGCCTCAAATTCCAGTTTATACACTTCCTCACACAAATATTCATTGGTTACAATATGACACACGCGCCAATCTAAAAGCGCAGTGTATTTTCCCATCAAATCTGAAATACCGGATGCCGTCAGGCGAAAAGGTGCCTTTGCAAAAATATCGGTGTCCGCCAACACATAGAGCGGAGCTACCGCAGTCAACGTTTTTTTCATGCCATGCCACGTCATCGCCGCCACCGAAGAAACAAACCCGTCCACGCTAGCCGCTGTCGGTACGGAAATAAAATTGATACCTCGCGTATATGCAACATAACGTGTCAGATCATGAATCGTGCCGGCACCGACTGCAATTAGAATGTCAGCCTCTTTCGTTAATTGTTTCTGCACAATTTCCACATAAATATCGTTGGCGTGAATGTCATCCCCCTCTACTTCCAACACTTCGATTTTCTCAAAATATTGCGCCATGCTCACACTCGCCGCCGCTTTCGTGCGCGCGTCACATAGAATGACCGGATGCGCATAATCGGCAATCAGCTCCGACAAATATTTAACCGCACCACTCTCAATATAAACACCCTTTACCGTGATATCATGCGTATGTCTGCAACTGCACGGCTTTTTTAATCTTTCCAAATCTACTTTCATAACGTAATCTCCATCCCGAAGTTTTTATTTTTCTCGCTATTTTGTAATAAGTTGCAGCAATTCATCAAACTGCTGAATCACATAATCCGCACGTCCCGGTTTGCCAAAGCCGTAAGATGCGTAAATAAATGGCATGCCGGCTGCTTCTGCTGCCGTGCGGTCGCCTTCGGTATCGCCCACGTAAATTGGCGTCACATAATGATTCCTTTCCACTACAAGCTGAATATTTTCTCCCTTGCTTTTGCCGGTGTTACCGTAACATTCGAAATCTGTCACATACGGCGCCAGGCCGGTCTTTTCCAAAAAGAGCTCAATGTAGCCCGACTGACAATTGCTGACAATACATACCGGCAAGTGCTCCGACAGTTTTATAATTGTCTCTTTCACACCCGGATAACAGATGTTGCATTCATCCTCCTCGAGCGCCTGATGTTCATATTCGCAACAAACATCTAAGATTTCATATCGCTTCTTTTCCTCAATATGCGGTAGCATCAAATCCGCAATCAATTTCATCGTGCGACCGAATAACTGCTTCAACATATCCGCCGTCACCGTCATGTTACAGCCATTTTCCTGTACCGCACGCGTCCACGCCTTCGCAACGATTGGCGTTGAATCCCACAAGGTACCGTCCACGTCTAAAATCACTGCATCCACATTTTTAAATTTATCCATTTCATCCTCCATTTTGAAGCGTTTACGCCATCGTCTATTTATTTAACGCCTGCAAACAGGCCGTATTTTTTCTTCATTCTTTGTAAAATATCACCGATTGGCTTCGCCAAAATCAGCAAAAAGAGTACATTGGAAAGCGCATATTCGATAGTAAACGGCAGCGCCGAAATGCAGGCCGCCACAAACCTTGAAAGTCGGAACGTACCGTCAATCCACATTGCCGTATTGATGTCAACAATAACAGAAAAAAGCACGCCGGCAATTGCTCCGTACAATAAGAGACATGCTTTATGGCGCCGCAGAAGTCCTGTGAGAACACCTGCCAGAAAACCGACAAATCCCCAGGCAAACATCTGAAACGGTGTCCATGGTCCCTGCCCAAAATAGAAATTTGACACAACCGCCGCCAGCGAACCAACCACAAAGCCAGCCTCTTTACCGAAGTAAATCGCCACCAGAATTACCATCGCCGTCACCGGCTTAAAGCCCGGAATCAAAGCGAATAGGAAACGGCCGGCCACCGCGACTGCTACCAATACTGCCAGTACAATCAGCTCATTGGCCGATGTGTCTTTTTGTTCAAATAAATACAAAAAAGGTACACATGAAAGTATCGCAATGCACAGGGAAGTCCACGTATAAAACTTTCCTTCAAACAACACCATGCCGCCGAGGACAATACACGGAATAAGCACTGCTATCACCAACAGCGTTAGACTGTTTTTCATTTTATGTGACATTTGCTTCATGCTATTTTTCCTCCACTGTCGGCATATTTTTCCGACACAATTCGACAACATCCTCACACGTCACTGCATTATGATACCTGCCCCTGGCGATACGGTTTGCCGCGGTCGTGTAGAAATTGTTGCCAGAGAAAAAGGCTGTCGGTGTGTCTACAGATATCACTTCTCCGTCAAAAAACAATGCACAGCGGTCGGCATTTGCAGCTGCAAATTCTACATCATGTGTGACAATAAGAACGGTAAGTCCGTCCGCTTTTAACCGCTTTAAAATGTCGGCCAGCAACTGCTTTGTATGCGCATCAATGCCCTTCGTCGGCTCGTCCAACAATAAGATGCGCGGTTTTGTCAGCAGGATTTTCGCAACCGCTGCCTTTTGCTGTTCGCCGCCGCTTAGGTCATACGGATGTCTTTCCAGCAAATTCGTAATATCAAGTTTTCCTGCGATTTCGGTTATCATCATTTCGCGTTCTTCTTTTTTATATCCCATGGCCGTACAAATTTCTGCAAAATCCTCGCGTACCGTCTGTTGTAAAAATACGGTCTGCGGATTTTGCGGCAACATGGCTAGATGATGACGATACAATTCGTTGTTTTTAAAAGCGGCGATTTTCCTGCCGTCAACGAGTACATCGCCGCGGTAAGCTTTCAACAGCCCCGCCGCCACACCGAGGGCAGTTGTTTTTCCGGTGCCGTTGCCACCGAGAATGCAGAAAATTTCTTGCTCATATACTTTTAACGATATACCACGCAGCACGTCCGGCAAATCTCTTTCATAGCGGAACCACACATTTTTCAGTTCTAATGCCAACGCGTCCTTGTGCTCATATGGCGGAATTTCCAGTCGGTCAATACTGTTGTCATACTGTTTCGTAATGTATTCGCGTCCTTCTTTGACCGTCAGCGGGCAATCTCCTTCGCCGCTCAGCGCCTCAAAAATGCGCATCGCACTCGGCAATCCCGCCATCATCTCATGCATATGTGTGCGCAGATATTCTCCCATTTTTTTCGGATGCTCATAAAATAATAAGTTACCATCCTCCAACAACATCACCTTATCTGCTACCGGAAACACTTCTTCCAATCGGTGTTCGACCAAAATTACGGTTAATCCGAGTTCCTGATTCAGCTTTTGCAAGGTAGCGATAAAATCAGCTGCCGCGATTGGGTCTAGCTGCGCGGTCGGCTCATCCAGCAGCAACACTTTTGGCTGCATTATCATCACAGACGCCAGATTCAACATCTGTTTTTGTCCGCCGGACAATTCATACGTGTTTTTGCGGAACCACTCTTGAATGCCGAAATAGCTCGCCATTTCCGCCACACGCCGGCGAATGACTTCCGTCGGCAGACCAAGATTTTCTAAACCAAATGCCAGTTCGTGCCACACTTTGTCTGTCACAATCTGATTTTCCGGATTTTGGAACACATAACCAATTCCCCCCGCCGTAATGTCAGCATCAAGCGCAACAAGTTGATTCCCCATGTAACATATACTGCCTGTACATTCGCCAAAAGGTGTAAGTTCACGCTTCAGAAGCTTTAAAAGCGTCGTTTTTCCGCAGCCGGATTTTCCGCAAATGACAATAAAATCGCCGGAATTTACCGAGAAATTCACGCCATCCAGCGCACATTTTTCTGCATCAGGATAGCGGAAGCTTAAATTTTCGACCTGTAATATTTCCATCGCAATTTCTCCTCCATCTCAATCAAAAACGGCAAGAAACATAGTATCAAAAATGCCACACAAGCGGTACCTGTAGAAGCATCCAATTGTATTTTTGAAAGGCGCGGATAATAAGCAAACACCTCTCCGAAAACAAATGTGCCGCTCAAAGTGCAGGCACTAAGAACCAAAATCAATGCTAGCATGACTGCATCCCGTTTTGCAAAACGAAACACCGCAAAGCTACTTCTTTTATGCACGCCATAGCCGCGCGCCCGCATCGATGTGCCTGTGTCCATCGCATTTTCTAACGACCACGAAAGCATCGTTTGAAACACATTTGAACCGCTTTTTATTTTGTCAACATAGCTGTCTTGTGAATACATTCCCATTGCCTTTTGGGTCTGCGAAATTTTTACAAACTGCCTCTGAAACAATGGAACAAAACGCAGTGCAGACGAAAGTAAGAGCGACAGCTTCGGCACCATTTCCCCAAACAAAAACAACATTTTATCGCTCGTCATAATTCGATTACAACATTTGAACCAATGCAACACGGATACGAACATCGCCCCCATTGCCACACCGTATAAAAACGCTTCAAATGTTACTGGATTTCCCGACAAAAAGAATAGAACTGTTTCGCCATTATGCGAAAACAATGGATTCGTTAGCGCAATCAGGGCAAACAGCGGAATATAAAACAACATACTGTGCAAAAAGACGCGCGGCCGCTCCAATAGCGCACAAAAGCAGATTCCTCCGAGGAACGCTGCCGCCAGCAACAACGGGTGCGTGGTAAACATGGTAATGAGCAAAACCGATGCAAAATATATCAATAAAACAGACGGATGATAAGATGAAAATGCACGCATCCCGGGCTCCCTTCTCATGTTTTTGTAGCTCTCGTTACTTTTCATTTCCTATGATACTCGGATTTCTTCGCACTTCGTTCTCTCGAAATCCGTAAAACATTCGAATTCCGCCCTATCGGGCTCCCTTCTCATGTTTTTGCGGGCATCAAGGTCCTGTTCTTCCATGCAAGCATGGGAAACAGGACTTTGATACCCTTGTATCATCATACTATTTTTCCGTAACGGTGTCAATTTGCAAAAATGCTTGACGCGTCCGTTGTTTCGATATAAAGTTAAAACCAAGAAATTTGTAAGGTAATGTGATTTATGAAGTATCATATTGATAAAGATTCTACAACAAGTGCATATATGCAGCTCTATCATCAGTTACGGGAGGATATTGCAGATGGTACGTACCGCTATGGTGCAAAGCTCCCATCCAAGCGTCTTTTGGCAGAGGAATCCGGCACGAGCGTAATCACGGTAGAGCATGCGTATGCGATTTTATGTGATGAGGGGTATATTGAGACGCGCCAGCGCAGCGGTTATTTTGTAATTTACCGTAAACATGATTTCTTATCATCTGCAGAAAGCACGACTGACACTTCAGCGCAGGCATTTTATGGACCGCATACCGGCACACATATCACACATAATACTCACGCCGCGCACACCCACACGGACAGCGAATTTCCGTTTTCCGTGCTATCGAAAACAATGCGCAAAATCATGCTCGATTATGGTGAAGATATTTTGGTAAAATCGCCGAATCACGGCTGCGTAGAGCTACGAGAGGCGATTGCTTCTTATCTGGCACGCAGTACCGGTATCCATGTGCAACCGGAGCAGATTATCATCGGTTCCGGTGCCGAATATCTTTACAGCCTGCTTGTTCAGTTATTGGGAAATGAGCGAATTTTTGCACTCGAAAGCCCGTCTTATGATAAGATTTACCGCGTTTATCAAGCATGTGGCGTAATGTGTGACATGTTAACGCTTGGTCCGGACGGCATCGAAACCGCGGAGCTGAATCGTACCAAAGCGACGGTGCTGCATATCACTCCATTTAACAGCTACCCGAGCCACATTACGGCCGGTGTGTCGAAGCGCAACGAATATATTCGCTGGGCACAGACACAAAATGCATACATTATCGAGGACAATTACGATTCCGAGCTGACCGTTTCCAGTAAGCATGAGGACACTGTATTCTCGCTCGCACCGGACGGTATGGTTATTTATCTGAACACATTTTCCAAGACCATCGCGCCATCCATTCGTGTCGGTTATATGGTATTGCCGAACAACCTGCTAAAAATGTTCGAGGATAAGCTGGGATTTTATTCGTGCACAGTGCCAGTGTTTGAGCAATATGTGCTCGCCGAGCTGATTAACAGCGGCGATTTTGAGCGCCATATCAACCGCGTACGGCGCGCACGCCGAAAGTCGCGGGATATCGACAATAAGTAAATAATGCAATAAGTAATGCCGGATTTTCATCCGGCATTTTCATCTGGTTATATTTAATTATCCCAATTTGAACATTTACGCATTACCAATCCAGTTGTATGATACGGAAAAAGTTTCGAGAAGGAGTGATTCTCATGGCATACAAAAAGATACTTACCATTCAGGATATTTCATGTGTCGGTCAGTGTTCACTGACTGTGGCGCTGCCGATTATTTCCGCTTGCGGCATCGAGGCTTGCGTATTGCCGTCAGCTGTTTTGTCGACACATACTGCCGGTTTTTCCGGTTACACCTTCCGCGACCTTACTGAGGATATGCCTCATATTAAGGAACATTGGATGAAGGAAGGCATCAAATTTGATGCAATTTATACCGGTTATCTCGGAAGCACAAAGCAGATTGATTATGTGGCAGACATTTTTAAAGCGACTGCTGGACAGGGTGCGCTTTTGATTGTAGACCCGGCGATGGCCGATGGCGGCAAGCTCTATCCGGGCTTTGACAACGCTTTCGTGCAGGCGATGAAGGGACTTTGCGGCAAGGCCGACTACCTGTTGCCGAACATCTCCGAGGCTTGCTTCTTAACCGCTGTTGAATACAAGGAACAATATGACCGTGAATATATCGACTTGTTAATCAATAAGTTGCTTGCGCTTGGCTGCAAAAACATCATTCTGACCGGTGTTTCCTATGCAGAGGGCAAAACCGGCATAGTTGTTTTTGAACATGGTACCTATGCTTATTACGAGCATGACCGCATTGCAAATGGTTGCCACGGCACCGGCGACGTGTACGCTTCTGCTTTTGTCGGCGCACTGCTGCAGGGAAAAAGCGCGTACGCTTCCGCGAAGATTGCTGCGGATTATGTTGTTGAATGTATCAAAGCGACTCAGCAGCTTGATAATCACTGGTACGGCGCGGCATTCGAACCGGTGCTTTATAAGCTGATTCAGGCGGTGCAGGAACAAGACATATATTGACATTATGAAAGCCCACATTTTTATGCGAATATAAAAAATGTGGGCTTTCCCTATATTATAATTTATTTTCCTAACACTACATTATATCCAGCCAGATACTTCATAACCATCACGACATCTTTACTATTGACTTTTCCATCAATGTTGACATCGCAATTCCCAAGATAGATATTCACTGAATACCCAGCAAGATGCTTCTTCATCATTACAACATCTTTACTGTTAACTTTTCCATCATTATTGGCATCTCCGTAAAGAATTGAAGGTATATTTACCACTACCTTGCATGTCGCTGTTTTGCTTCCGCTCGCCGTCGTTACCGTAATCGTTGCAGTTCCGTTTCCGACCGCCGTCACTACGCCTTTTGCGCTTACCGTTGCTACCGAGGTGTTGCTGCTCTTCCACGTTACCTTTTTGTCTGCGGCGTTGCTTGGTGATATGGTCGCGCTCAATGTCAGTGTCTTACCTTTTTCGGTCAGCGTAACACTCGTCTTATTCAAGCTTACTCCGGTTGTCGCTATGCTGACCGTTACCTTGCATGTCGCTGTTTTACTTCCGCTCGCCGTCGTTACCGTAATCGTTGCGGTTCCGTTTCCGACCGCCGTCACTACGCCTTTTGCGCTTACCGTTGCTACCGAGGTGTTGCTGCTCTTCCACGTTACGCTTGTATTCGTACCTTTACTTGGCGAAATGGTCGCACTCAATGTACTCGTTTGTCCTTTTTTCGTTAAGGAAAGTGTTGTTTTATTCAAAGACACTGCCGTTGGTTTCAATCTGTATCTATAATATATGAGATTTGCATCATCGTCCGCCGTTGTTCCCCATGAAGATGTAATATTTGAAAAAAATGTGAAATATATGTTCTGATATTGAATCTCACTGTTTGTAGTATTAATGCTAGAAGGTAATTCATGTGTATAATACCATCCATCCGATGAAAGATGTGGGGTTGTACTCACGAACTTCCACTTTTGTGCCTTATTATTATTGCCAACCCAAGTCTGTACATTCGTACCGTTTGCCACAACTGCCCCTGCAACGTCCAAATAGGTACCTCCAGTCGATGAAATCATATAATAATATCCATCTCCGGCCGACTTGATTATAAACATTTGCCCTTTTTCCCCGTAATAATCTCTTATTTGAATATTCGCGGCTTTCGCTGATGATGCGTCCTTAACCTCAACACATTTTCCACTCGGCTCGGACAAGATTCTATAATAGCCATTACCAAGATATTTCACACTGAATTTTTGACTTGTAGCATACGTCAATTCATTGATTTCAACATTCGAGCCATTGGTCGTTCCGCTATTATCTACATCTAAGGCATATTTTTCATTCAATGCCGATTTGATGTAATACATGCCGTCCTTTAGTGTCTGCGATCCCTTATTCTTGTATGTAAACGTTACAGTTTTGCTTCCAAGGAGAGTGTTTCCACAATAAGAGTCTACCCTCAGTGTATTGGTTCCCTCTAAAAGTGCATACTGCGGAATCGTGCACTTAAAGCCTTCTTTTCCGGTTGGATATCCCGGATATGCAGCTGCAACATCTTTTCTTTCAAACTGCGTACATGGGAAGGTTTGTTCATTAATCACACAATTTACTTTTGTCACACCGTTTCCATTAATCGACAGACCATAAACTTCTACATCCTTGTTGGTAAAGGACGTATTGACGGTCGGAGTGTCAATCCAAACATGGAAGGGTTGATTTGATGATATATCTTCATAATGATATCCTCGTGTTAACGTATATGTTCCTACACCTTGACTATAAATTGTACTTCCATTTATTGAATACTGAGCATTAGATATTTTTACTACATAATTATTATTTGATAATACATTTCCTTCCGCCGTATATAAAATATTCCCATTTTTACCAAGTACAGCTATCCAGTGTTCTCCCCATGTGGCGTTATTAATATATAAAACATCACCCGTCCTAATATTTGATACCCCAGTATATATTGTTCCTACATTTTGAGAATCAGCACCATAAACATAGCGAACAAAATCATTTACATATGCACAACATCCTATTCCATTCCATGCAATTTTAGGTTTCTGATAATATCCCCACGATGTTCCATTTCTCCATCTACTGTCATTAATAAATTCATTTACTTTTTGATCGTACTCGCTCTGTGACATTGCATATACGGTACTACTATTTCTAGTAAAACCTTCTTGATTTATAATTAATGTAGCGCTCCATATACCTGCAAGAATTATCAAGAGAACCGCCATTTTTCTTATAATTCTTATAATTCTCATGTTCCGCACCTTTCAACCTCCGTACACTTTCCGTCCACAAAACCCGAGTCCTTATTACAGTTCCCGGGTTTCATAGCATCACATTCTTACATTATGCATTTTTTCTCTTTGCTACTGTTACAATTGCACCGGCACAGAGAATGCACAAAATCAATGTTGGCATTACATAACCTGTTACATCGCCGGTTGAAACGCCCTCCTTTGAGGTTTCTTCCTTGGAAATATCTTCTTCGTTGGAAGCATCTTCGCTTGAAACTTCTTCACCGGAAGCTTCTTCTTCACTGGAAGTTTCTTCTTCGCTCGTAATTCCTTCACTCGAAGCTTCTTCTGTTGTAGTCTCTTCCACGCTTTCCTCGGTAGTCTCGGCTTCCTCGGTCTCAGCCTCCGTCGTTGTTTCCTCTTCCGTTCCAATCATCGGAAGCTCAATTACAACTTCATCTCCGCAAGTTTCACATACCTTTTTCGCTTCGCCCGTTTCTGTAGCGGTCGGTTCTTTTACCACCATCTGTTCTCCGTAGGTATGTCCTAAGGCTGCAACTTCTTTTTTCTGCGTATCTTCACACTTTGCACATGTCGAGGCTGCTTCTCCCACTTCGGTACAGGTCGGTGCAACTGTTGCTACATATTCACCATATGCATGACCTAATGCAGCAATGGCAGTAGTCTTTACTGTAGCATCACATTTTTCACATACGGTTGCTTTTGTGCCTGCTGAGGTACAGGTTGCTTCCTTTGTTACTACCTCTTTTGTTTCTGCATGTTTACATTCCACTGTAACCTTACCTGCTACTGTTGCAAGTTCAACAGTATCACCGTCAAAATTAGATGCTTCCATGTTACCGTTCACATCGCCTACGGTAACAGCTGAATCTGCAATTGCTGCACCTTCATTAATCTTAAAAGTGATTGTCATCAACTTACCGGTTTCTGTCTTGTCCTTCAAACCGCCGTACATGTAAGCTACAAGTCCCTCACCCTCTGCATTGATAATGGCATCATCTGATGAAAATACATCGTCAGCACCAACGGCACTAACAACGGTAAGTACTTCCTTATCGTACTTAATACCAATGGTCATACCACACATACCCGGATTCTCTGTAACGGATACATCGACCATAACCGTATCTCCTTCGCAACCTTTTACAGCCGAAACCGTAATCTCAGCTTTTGACGCAGCCTGAACCTTGGTCAGGCTGACATTCAGCACACCAACAAGCATAAGCATTGCTGATAATGCAGCCAATACAAATTTCTTTTTTTTCTTCATTTCTCATTCCTCCGTATTATTTTTTTGTTGCTATATCAAAATAGATATAACGCAGTTATCCTATATGCAATTCATTTATCACGAGCATATATCTATCTCATGTATAAATGTACCATATTTAAATCAATCTTACAAGTGGTAATTTAAGAAATATAATAAGAATTATGGAGGTAAAATTATGCCAAAGAAAGAAAATCCTTTAAAACAGTTACCGATTAACCCAGAGGAATATGGTACTATTCGCATTAAATTACGCGAAATCATGGAAGCAAAAGATGTGTCAATGAATCAGCTTTCTTTTCGCACAGAGATGCAACGCACACAGTTGCGCAATTATCGCGACAATAAAATCCAGCGACTGGACATTGATATCTTAAAAAGAATTTGTTACGTTTTGGAATGTGATTTGCATGACCTTATTGAATATATCCCACCCAAAGAATAGAATTTTTCAATATAGCTTTACATTTCCACAAAAAAATAAGGTGGTTTCCTGCATTTTACGGAAACCACCTCTTTCATTTTTGTAACTAATTCATTTTTACCCAATCCACGGTAGTATATAATTCGCCCAAGTCACGCTGATTGGCCTACCACTTATGCCTCCTCTAATTTTAGCTCCAAACGGTTTTCCAGTAATTTCGGATTCTTCATATATTTGCGCATCTGACGCAGCGACATGGCATAATAAAGGCCATCACAGAAACGCTCATCAGACACCAATCCAAAGCCCATCTGTTTTTCCTGTTTGATTTCATCTCCTTTGCCGATGACAGGCACCGTCTTCTCCTTGCCCATCGCCAAAAAGAGGCCGGTCGTACCGAACTCATATACATGATGAAAAATATGGTTAAGACCGAGTGATTTCAAATTTGTTATAAAGAACGATGTATGGAACGGGCTTAAATCAATAATCGCTTTCGGCATAATATTGTGCTTATCCATCCACATCAACGTATTAACCACCAATTTAATAATTGGCTTCGGAATGCTCATCAGTATACGCATCAGCTTATCTGTATCATTCTCTCCTACACGCTTTGTTGTTTCCTTTTCAATTGCCTTGTTGATTGCTTCCGCAATTTCCAAAATACTTTCATCACCATTAAAGCAAAGTTTAATCGTCGTGCCTACACTGCCGTCCTTTAAGGTCGGATGCACAACAAAACTTACCCAAATTTTTTCACGCTGATAAATTCGTCCGTTCATGACAAAACGGTTTAAGAGCGGGCGCAGCGCCAGCATGCGCACGGTCGCCGCAATTAAGATATGCATATATCCGATGCGAACACCTTGATCTAATTTTTCTCTTATATACTCATCCATACCCTCACACGGAAACATTTCTTCGTACATATTCATAGAATCGTAGCGTTTCTTTAAGATGTACGGCATAATCATTTCCATCGGTTCTAAATCTTTTACCAGAACCCCATCCGGTCTTTTTGTGAACATAATACCCTCCAACATTTTTATAGTTAGTTTATAAAAAATTTATAATTTGATATTATTATACATAATTCGACAAAAAAGAACAAGTACAATTTGCAAAAAGGACCCACGCCGGTATATTCAACCGTCATGGGTCCCATCACTTTATAACTTAATAAACAAGTTTCCTACTGTTTTTCTTATTCACCGCGCTTAGCTTTTAATGTTGCAACGTTAGCATCCACCTGCTTTTTGTGAAGCGGATACCAGAACCACAGAACTAAAGCTAATGCAATAAAGCCAATCGCCGGCACTAATGTAGAGATATTGAAGATACCGCTTAATACCGACGCCGTCTGCTTCACACCTTCGGTCGCTGCGTTTGTATTGTAATGAATCATTTCAAGTAACAAACCAGTTAAACCTGCGGCTGCTGCCTGACCGAGCTTACGAGCGAAAGAATAAATTGCGTATACAGAACCATCCTCGCGAACACCGTTCTTAATTTCGGAGTAGTCGATAACGTCGGTAATCAATGCCCAGTTTACCATAGCAAATACGCCGAGTCCTAACCAGCAAAGCATCTGGAAAGCAACGTAAACCCAAACATTCTCCGGACGAATAATGAATAACAGCACACATACACCACCGGCAAACAGGTTGGAAACGATACTAACTTCCGCTTTACCGAATTTATTCGCAAGCGGCTTCGCAAAAATAGCTGCTGCAATCATACCAACCATCATTAACAGGGTGGATGCTCCCTGTGCATCTGCATTGTTGTAGAAGTCCGGATAAATATAGCTACCCATATTCTGCATTGTCAACTGAGCTAACAGCATCAGGATAGAAGCAACAATAATGGAAAGCAATGCACGGTTTGTAACAGCGCTCTTAATCATCTGACCAACAGAAGTCTTCTGCGCTGTGTCTTGTATCGCTTCCGGAACGACACGCTCAGTAACGAGCTTGTAACAAAGTAAGTAGCAAAGAATTGCTAGGATGGAGAAGATACCTGCCAGCAAAGTTACCTTTCTGCCGACTAATGTTTCAACACCGTTGACCTTCTCATATGCAAACATCGGCAAACCAACACCGATAATCATACCGGCTAACATACCGCCCATGGTACGAAACGTAGATAAAGACTGTCTGTCGCCCGGCTCGGAAGATACTGCAGATGCCATAGAACCGTAAGGAATGTTGATACCGGTGTAGCAGAAGGAACCCCATAAAATATAGGTAATTGCTAAATATGCAACCTTAGCACCGGTAGGCAGTCCTGCAAAACCGTTCTGATACATAAGGAAGGATGCGAGCGCAACCGGCACACACATACGCAAAATCCAAGGCTTAAACTTACCGGCCTTTGTTGGCTTGCTGCGGTCGCAGATACGTCCCATCGTAACATCAGTTACCGCATCAACAAAACGTGCAATCATCATAATTGCGCCAACAGCACCTGCACTTACACCCATAACGTCGGTGTAGAACTTCATTAAAATTGAAGTTGAGAGGATGAAAGTAAAGTCGTTACCAAAGTCGCCGAATAAGTAACCGAGCTTATCTCTCATACCAAAAGGTCTGACTTTTTTCTCTGTCATAAATTTTATCCCCCTGACATTTGTTAATATAATATTATTATAAACCTAGAACGAAAATTTAAACCCGTACTTTGACAACTGAAAACGATTAAAAAATCTAATTCACTTTTGCAACGAGGTCTGACAGAAAAGGTGTTATAGTAGTGATATCGATTGCTATCTGCTAAAAGAAGATATGAATTACTATAAAAAGCAACCACAGATGACATTATCAGACCGACTTGCAATAGAAGTTGCTATTGAGAGAAAAGAATCTTTTAAAGCAATTGCCAAGCGATTGAGCAGACATCCGTCAACGATAGCGCATAAGTTAAAAGAAAATCGTACTTTTATTCATGATAATTATCCTGGCGGTAATGACTGTAAGTTTGCCAGACAATGTGCAGTACAACACATATATGGAGAAGATGATTTCTGTAATTACCGGTGCTAACTTTATAATCGTGTAATTATCACGATTACTGCGAAACATATGTTTCGATCAGACGTAACAAATAGGAATCGGCCTCATATGTCTGTAATACCTGCTATCAAAAGAAACTATAAACACTTGAATTTTTTTTTAAAATTGTACGATAATATAGAAAAATACTACGATTTGAAAGGTGGTGCACGATGATACAGCATAACACTTGGAAATTTGTTGAAAAATTGCTACAGAATTTCTGTTTGAAGGTGCGCTATATTTCAGATGAAACGTCGGAGGATTTGATAGTTTCACACGAAGTAGGCTTGCAAAATGTGTTGAATTACAGCTTTGATCCGGCATCACTGATGCGGAGTCTAGAGCGCGAATGCGAGCACAATACAATTTACCGTGTGCGCAATGTGTTGATGTGCAACTATATGCTTTTCCGCTTTCCGGACGAGTCAAAACCGATATTCGCATATATCGGTCCATATACTCTGGAACCGATTTCCAAGCAGGATATTTTAAAGCTGGCAAATCATTATCGTGTAACGCCCGGAAACCTAACTCAGTTAGAATACTTTTACCAGGATTTGCCGATGCTTTCCGATGAGAGTGTACTTTTGACACTGATTTACACACTGGGCGAATATATGTGGGGCGATTCAGACAATTTTACTTTGCGTGATAGCTTCTATTTCTCTACTTTTGCCGGTGATGCCATTATTCCGATTCCGGAAGTACAGACCCCGGAAGAGGCTGTTTTAAGTGCGCAGATTGTGGAGCAGCGCTATGAATCCGAGCAGAATCTGATTCAGGCGGTAAGCAACGGACAGTTGCACAAAGCGGAGCTGTTTTTATCGAACATTTCCTCCCGCCAGTACGAGTGGAACACGAACAATCCCCTGCGCGACTATAAGAATTACGCGATTGTGCTGAACACGCTTCTGCGCAAGAGCGCAGAAGCTGCGGCAGTCCCACCGGTCCATATTGATTCGCTTTCTTCTCAGTATGCAAAAAAGATTGAACTTTTAACTTCGCCGGTCGCCGCAACCGTCCTCTACCGTGAGATGGTTCGTAAATACTGTTTGCTTGTAAAAAATCACTCACTAAAAGGCTATTCACTTTTAATTCGTAAGGTAATTACGGACATTAATTATGATTTGACAGCGGATTTGAGTCTGAAAACGCAGGCCGAAAAATTAAATGTGAATCCAAGTTATCTTTCCACACTTTTCAAGAAGGAAACCGGTTCCACACTGACCGAATATGTCAATCGCAAGCGAATTGAGCATGCGCTGTTGTTACTTAACTCCACCGATATGCAGATTCAGATGATTGCCCAATATTGCGGCATTCCTGACGTGAATTACTTTACCAAGACATTTAAAAAGATAGTGAGTAAAACACCTAAGGAATACCGTGAAATGATTACAGCACACTTTTAATGTAAATATGCCGGCATGGTCACTCATGCCGGCATATCTCATATTGTAATGTTTATACGTTCTTAAAACCAAAATAACGCACCGTATTGTTGTAGGAAATCCCCTTCACAATACGCTCTAACGCCCGGTAATCCGCCGGGTATTCGCCGTTTTCTACCCAACCACCGATGAGTTCACACATGATTCTGCGGAAATACTCATGTCTGGTGTAAGATAAAAAGCTACGGGAGTCGGTTAACATGCCGATGAAGTTGCCAAGTAACCCTAAACTTGCAAGGCTTGTCATCTGTTCCTGCATGCCTGTCTTATGGTCATTAAACCACCAGGCACTTCCCTGCTGAATCTTACCAACAGCCGAGGAATTTTGGAAACATCCGATAATCGTGCCGATGGCCGCGTTGTCAATTGGATTTAACGAATATATAATCGTCTTCGGCAACTCGTCGGTCTCATCAAGTGCGTTCAAAAAATCCGCCAACTGTGTAGACGGGGTATCATTGCTGATGCAGTCGATACCGGCATCCGGACCAAGTTTATTGAACACACGCCTTGCATTGTCGCGCTTTACACCGTAATGCAACTGCATAACCCAGTCTCTCTTATGATATTCTTTTCCCATGGCCACAAGGAATGCAGTCTTAAATTTTGCCTCTGCAAGCTCATCCGGCATTTCACCTGCCATGCGTTTCGCAAAAATCTCTTCCACTTCTGCTTCTGTCGCCGGCACATGCATCACATAGGCCAGACCGTGGTCAGATACCGAACAGCCCATCGAAGCAAAGAATTCGATACGAACCTTCAGCGCTTCCACCAACGTTGCGAAACTGTCAATCTTCACACCGGAAACGGCGCTTAATTTCTCGATATAATCCGTGTAATCCGGCTTTTCTAAATACATAGCTTTGTCCGGTCTCCATGCCGGCAGTACCTGGACTTCAAAGCTCTCATCTTCCGCCAACTTCTTGTGCCATTCGAGCGAATCAACCGGATCGTCGGTCGTGCAAAGAAGTGTCACGTTCGATTGACGAATGAGATTTCTCGCCGTCATTGAATCCTGCGCCAACTTCTCATTGCAAAGATTCCAAACTTCTTCTGCGGTCTCGCCGTTTAGATTGCCTTCATAACCGAAATAACGCTGCAGCTCCAGATGGCTCCAATGGTAGAGTGGATTGCCGATGGCAAGCTCTAATGTCTCTGCCCACTTCTGGAACTTCTCACGGTCGGTTGCGTCGCCGGTGATATACTTTTCTTCCACACCGTTTGAACGCATCTGGCGCCACTTATAATGGTCACCACCGAGCCAAACCTGCGTAATATTGTCAAATTTCCTGTCTTCATAAATCTCCTGCGGATTAATATGGCAGTGATAGTCGATAATCGGCATTACCGCTGCATATTCATGGTACAGCTTCTTCGCTGTCTCCGTGGATAATAGAAAATCTTTATCCATAAATTTTTTCATAGTTTACACCTCTAAAACGATAGAAAAACTGCGCACGCACACTGCGCGCGTGCGCATAATAAATGATTAACGCTGTACTCGTCCGGAGCCGTCACCGCCTGCTAACTTTAACACTTCTTCCATGGATACCATGTTGTAGTCACCTTCGATACTGTGCTTTAAGCAGGATGCTGCTACCGCAAACTCGATGGTTGCCTGAGAATCATAGCCGCTAAGCTGCGCTGCAATCAAGCCGCCGCCGAAGCTGTCGCCGCCGCCCACGCGGTCAACGATGTGCATCTTGTACTTCTTGCTGAAGCAATAGTTTTCGCCGTCATAAAGCATTGCGGACCAGTTGTTGTCGTTGGCGGAAAGTGATTCTCTTAATGTAATCGCAACCTTCTCGAAACCGAAGCGGTCTGCTAACTGCTTTGCTACATCCTTGTAACCTTCGTGATTTACTTCGCCGGCAGTTACGTCAGTGTTTGCTGCATGAATACCGAATACGTCAGCTGCATCTTCTTCATTAGCGATACAAACATCTACATATTTACAAATCTCGCCCATTACCTGGCCTGCCTTTTCCTTGCTCCACAATTTATTGCGGTAGTTTAAGTCACAGGAAATTTTCACGCCTGCTTCCTTTGCTGCCTTACAAGCTTCCAAACAAATGGCTGCTACTTCATCGTTTAATGCAGGAGTAATTCCGGTAAAGTGGAACCATTCTGCGCCTGCAAAAATCTTCTTCCAGTCGAAGTCTTCCTTCGTTGCTGTATAGATGGAAGAACCTGCTCGGTCATAAATAACCTTGGACGGTCTCTGAGATGCACCCTTTTCCAAATAGTAGATACCGACTCTGTCACCGCCGCGTACGATGGTTGAAGTGTCCACACCGTATCTTCTTAAAGAATTCACAGCTGCCTGACCGATTTCATGTTTCGGTAACTTCGTTACAAATGCTGCATCAAAACCATAATTTGCTAAGGAAACTGCTACGTTTGCCTCGCCGCCGCCAAAGGTAGCTCCTAATTTGTCTGCCTGTACGAAACGGTAATATCCTTCCGGTGCTAATCTGAGCATCAGCTCACCAAATGTAATGACTCTCTTCATCGCTTATTTGCCTCTGCTTTCTTTTACAATTTCTACTGCTTCTTTTGTCAATTCTTTAATCTTTTCAAAGTCGCCGGCCTTTACCAGGTCGCCCTTTACCATCCAGCTGCCGCCGCATGCAAGGATGCGGTTGTAAGCAAGATAATCTTTCACATTCTTCGCATTGATGCCGCCGGTTGGCATGAACTTCACTCCTACATAAGGAGCCGCCAGCGCCTTAATCATGTTCAGTCCACCTGCCGGTTCTGCCGGGAAGAACTTCACAACGTCCAGACCGAATTCCAATGCCTGCTCAATATCGCTGGCGTTGGAGCAACCCGGTGTGACCGGAATTCCCTTGTCTACGCAATATTTGACAATGCGCGGATTTAAGCCCGGGCTCACGATAAACTTTGCGCCGGCTGCTACCGCACGGTCTACCTGTTCGGTTGTCAGTACCGTACCCGCACCTACAAGCATCTGTGGGAATTTCTCAGACATAATGCGAATGGATTCTTCTGCTGCAGCCGTACGGAAAGTAACTTCTGCGCATGGCAATCCACCATCGCACAATGCCTGTGCCAGTGGTTCTGCATCCTTAACTTCATCCAGCACAACAACCGGCACAATACCGATTTCCTGAATCTGTTCTAATACTTTGTTCATATTCATCTCCATTCCGAAGCGTTATCGCTGAGGAATCGCTCAAAGAAATTCGCGAATGCGATTTCTTTGTAGCATCATGGCAACTTTGTGACGCTTCGGCACAAAGTGCCATGTGAAAAATCAGCACATCGGTGTGATTTTTCACACTAATCTCCATTCTGCCGCCGTTGCCGGCGGAACAATTATTTTTAACCTACGTGTTTTTTGAGCGTCGCGCGCACAGCGCCTATACCTGCAGTCAGCTCGCGGAAATAACCGCAAACCTTATCAGCAAGACCGACTTCATATAAATCAACGCCGAAAATGCTCTTGTCAGCAAGTACCGGCTTTAAAATCTGTTCCACGTCTGCTTCTTCGCCGAGTTTGACATTTGCCACATGTGGACAAACGGTATCAAGCAATGGGTCCGGGCTCAGAGTGAATGCTTCGCCGTTGTCGTCGATTGCCATCAGATAGCGCAACCAACCTGCGAATACGAGCGGAATCAGCTTCAAATCTGCCACGTCAAGTGTCTTGGAGGCATTGTATGCTTTGATGGTTTCACCGAAACGAATTGCCAGCTTCTGAGATGTGTCCGTAGCAATTCTCTGTGGGGTATCCGGCATGAATGGATTCGGAATTCGCACATTTAATACGGTGTCGATGAATTCCTTCGGATCAAGAATGCCCGGATTTACGACTACCGGCAAACCTTCTTCGTAACCGATAATTTCTACCATCTTGCGTAACTGTGCATCCTTCATTTCGTCGGAAATCTTTTCGTATCCGAGCAGGCAACCAAACACGGCCAGTGTAGTGTGCAACGGATTCAAGCAGGTACAAACCTTCATCTTTTCTACTTTATCAACCGTTTCGCGCTCGGTAAACATCAGACCTCCCTTTTCCAGCTGCGGTCTACCGTTCGGGAATGCATCCTCGATGACGAGGTATTCACACTCTTCTGCGTTTACGAACGGAGCTACGTATGTGTTCTTGGAAGTAACAACGGATTCTAACTCTTCAATCCCATCATTTTTCAAAATTTCTTCCACGGACGCATCCGGACGCGGGGTAATTTTGTCAATCATCGACCACGGGAAGGAAACTTTATTCTTGTCGTTAATATAAGTAGCAAATCCCGGCTCCACGAGACCGTTTTTCACCCATTTTTCTGCAAAAGCACTGACTGCCGCATACAACTTGTCGCCATTGTGGGAGCAGTTATCCATGCTGACCATGGCAATCGGTTTCTCGCCTGCTTTGTAACGTGTGTAAAGCAGAGAAACCACTTTACCGATGTAGCTGGCCGGTTTTGCAGGGCCTGCCACAAAATCTGCCTCCACTGCCGGAAGCATTTCGCCCTTACCGTTTACAAGGCTGTAGCCCTTCTCGGTAATGGTAAAGGAAGCCATCTGCAAGGAATCCTTTTCGAAAATCTCACGCAGGCGGGAAAATTCCGCGTCATCCTCAGAATCTAAAATGCAAGATTCTGCAAGACTGCCGACAATCGTCTTTTCCACATTGCCGTCGGCCTTTAATGTCACTAATAAGGTATAATCGTCGTGCGGGCGATACATTTTTTCGATAATCTCGTAATCGAAGCCTTCTGCAACGATGAGACCGCGGTCAAGCGTACCGGCATTTAACATATTCTGCACAACATTCGCCTGAAATGCACGGAAGATATTGCCGGCACCAAAATGAATCCAGAACGGTTTTTCCTTCGTAGCGGCCTTCATCGCCTCGCGGTCATACTGCGGTAAACGATAACCTTTTTCTTCCCACTGTGCTCTGTTTTTCAGCTCAGCATCTGTTAATCTCATATTTCCCTCCATTATCTCTTTGAACTTTTCTCAATTGCTTCCCAAAGACCGTTCAAGTACGTTGCGCCTAAAGCTCTGTCATATAGACCATAGCCCGGCATTGCAACTTCGTCCCAAATCATACGGCCATGATCCGGACGAATTGGGCCGTCAAAGCCGATGTCGTAGAGAGCCTTCATGATTTCGTACATATCGAAAGTTCCGTCGGAGGAAAGATGCGCTGCTTCTTCAAAGTCTGTCGGAGAGTTAAACTTTAAATTACGCACATGTGCGAAATGGATTCTTCCCTTTAAGGAGCGAATCATATCCGGTAGGTCATTATTTAAGTTTGTACCGTAAGAGCCGGAGCAGAAGGTTACGCCGTTGTGCGGATCGTCAACCATATTCATCATGCGGTGGATATTTTCCTTGTTGATGATGATACGAGGTAAGCCGAATACACTCCACGCCGGATCATCCGGATGGATTGCCATGTTGATGTCATACTTGTTACAAACCGGCATAATCTTCTCTAAGAAATATTTTAAATTGTCAAATAATGCGTCGTCGTCAACATTCTCATACAATGCGAACAATTCCTTAACCTTCGCCATACGTTCCGGTTCCCAGCCCGGCATAATCGTGCCGTTCATGTCACCTGCGATGGAATCAAACATCTTTTCCGGATCAAGCGCGTCAACTGCTTCCTGTGTGTAAGCAAGCACTGTCGAACCGTCCGGTCTCATACGAGCAAGCTCGGTACGTGTCCAGTCAAATACCGGCATGAAGTTATAGCATACCATGTGAATATCTTCCTGACCGAGATTTTCCAGTGTCTCGATATAGTTTGCGATGTACATGTCTCTTTCCGGAGCACCTGTCTTAATCGCATCGTGAATGTTTACACTCTCGATACCTGCGACGCGAAGGCCTGCAGCTTCTACCTCTTCCTTCATCGCGCGAATGTGTTCTCTGCTCCAAACTTCACCCGGAGCAGTATCATATAATGTTGTGATAACGCCGGTTACGCCCGGAATCTGACGAATCTGCTTTAATGTAACTGTGTCAAATTTCGAACCGTACCATCTTAATGTCATTTCCATAATTTTTTATCTCCTTTCGCCGTAAGGCATCACATATTAGTTGACTTTCGGAATCTGGTTAAGCATAGCATTAACGCCGAGCATCTGCTCTTTTGTTACCGTCACATTCGCTGCGCTCATTAACTTCATCAGACGAACTACAGTGAAACTGCCCATCATCTGCATCATCTGACCCATGTTTTCCGGCTTAATCATCGATTCTTTGCCTTCTTCCGGCTTCATTGCCTGTGCCATCATGCTCATGAAAAGCTGTGCGCCCTGCGGAGACTTCATAATATCATCCAGCGTGTCGTTGATGGAGTAATAACCGTCGATTTCGGTAATGTCGAACCAGTTTAATACCGCACCCTTTTCTTTTAAACGGTAAGCTTCGTTGAATACTTCTACCTTGCAGATGCGGCTCTCGTCCTTGCAATCGCCTGCCACCGCAGTCAACACGGATTCGCCAACATTTGGTACCATAAAGTAGAAGAAATGCTCTGCACTTGTCTGCTTGCCAAGACTCTTACCATTGACAAACAGTTCAACTTCCGGAAGGTTGGAGTATACGGTAACCTTCGTCACATCTTCCACACGGTCCACATAACGTTTGCCGCAGATGTGTACGAATGGGGCATCAGTCAACCAAGCCTTATATGCATAGAAGGAATCCTTCTTGTACTTACGGTCAAATGTTACCAAACCCTTGTGGTTCTGTCCGTCTTCTCCGCCTTCTGCTCTGGAGTCCGCGCCAAAGTCGAACATGTTCCATACGTGAGTTGCCCAAAGATATGGTCTTGTGAATAACTGCTTAATCAGCTCTTCATGATAGTATGCCTGATATTCTTCGGTATAATCACCCTGTTTCGGATCGGATGTATGCCAGTTCAATGCTTCGCAACCATATTCACTCATACCAATCGGAATGTTCGGGAATTCCTTGTGGAAATTGTCAAGCCAAGGACCGTTCATCGAAGTATCACCGCCATACCAACCGAAGTAATGATTGTAAGATACAACATCCGGAATTTGGATGTATGGGTCGTGGATGTCACACATGCTGACAACTGCGATGGTGGTAAGTCTGGTCTTGTCCATTTCATGAACCATATCATTTAAAATATTGTGGTTCTCAAGCAGGTCATCACTGCTCTTGCCGGACATCGTAATTTCGTTGGAAAGTCCCCAAACAACGATACTTGGGTGGTTGTAGTTTTGAACAACCAATTCCTTCATCTGAGAAATGGTATTTTCGCGACCGGTAGGCATATGATTGGAAATGTAAGGAATTTCCGCCCAGATTACCATACCTCTTTCATCACATAAATCGTAGAAATACTGGTCATGCTGATAATGTGCCAAACGAATCGTCGTCGCACCCACTTCGCAAATCAAATCCATGTCTTCTTCATGGTGTTCCGGTAATAAAGCGTTACCAATGCCCCATCTGTCCTGATGGCGGGATACACCGCGAAGCGGATATTCTTCGCCGTTTAAAATGAAGCCCTTATTCGGATCAATCACGAAAGTACGGCAACCGAATCTTGTAGAAACGTTGTCCAGTACCTTATCGCCATCTAAAAGTGCAACTTCTGCGGTATAAAGGTACGGGTCTTTTCTGCCGTGCCATAAATGTACATTTTCGATCTTCAAGACAGCCTTTGTCTCGTCTGCGCTCTGCTTACCCTCAGCCACTACACTACCGTCAGCCGCCTTAATCGTGTAAGCAAGCTCCTGTCCTTCTTTCACGTTTGTCAGATAAACCTTTACTGCCACCTCTGCATCTGAGCCGCAGATTTCCGGTGTTACCGCGATACCCGGGCCGCCGTAATAGTCAAGATCAAAATGCGATTCGCTTACGGCTATCAAGTTTACATTACGATATAATCCGCCATAGAAGGTAAAATCTGCATTCTGTGGATAAACTCTGTCATTGATGCCATTTTCCACAGCAACAACGAGCAGGTTCTTTGCTTCAAGCGCCTCTGTAATATTCACGCGCCAGGTCGAATAACCGCCGTCATGGTGCGCCAGCTTCTTTCCGTTCATATATACATCCGCTGACGCATTCGCACCGCAAAACTCAAGATAATACTGCTCCGCTTCCGGCAAATCAAGCTTATCGATTTCTTTGACATAGTAGCAAGTGTCACGATAATAGTCGTTACCGCCATCCTGTCCATCAATATTATTCCAAGAATGCGGTAAATTTACCAGATACCAATGTGGGTCAATCGCCTGTGGCGCTTCGACCGCCTGCTTCGTAAACGCCCACTTGTAATTTAAGTTCAAAATTTGTCTCATGCATAACCTCCCAAAATAAATGATATATAATAATATTTTACCATACTTTGTGCTTTTCATCGCGAAAAATTTTTAGGTAAAATAGAAATATTTTTGTTTTTATTACGCAAGATGCAAAAAAAGAACGACTTTTAAAGTCGTCCCTCAAAATCTTCTTTTTACGCGATAACTAGCGTCTGACTTTCGCTTTCGCTCCGGTCATCCGCACGCGGGCATTCCCAAAATGCCCGCCTTTTACAATCATAAAAAGAGCAGACTTTCGTGCTTGCACGTGTCTGCTCTTTCCTCTACTTCTTTCGCGATAACTTTGCTTCTGACTTTCGCTTTCGCTCCAGTCATCCGCACGCGGGCATTCCCAAAATGCCCGCCTTTTACAATCATAAAAAGAGCAGACTTTCGTGCTTGCACGTGTCTGCTCTTTCCTCTGCTTCTTTCGCGATAACTAGCGTCTGACTTTCGCTTTCGCTCCGGTCATCCGCACGCGGGCATTCCCTAAATGCCCGCCTTTCACAATCATAAAAAGAGCAGACTTTCGTGCTTGCACGTGTCTGCTCTTTCCTCTGCTTCTTTCGCGATAACTTTGCGTCTGACTTTCGCTTTCGCTCCAGTCATCCGCACGCGGGCATTCCCAAAATGCCCGCCTTTTACAATCATAAAAAGAGCAGACTTTCGTGCTTGCACGTGTCTGCTCTTTCATGATTGTTAAGTTATCGCTTTGCTCAAAGCTTTACGATTATTCTGTAACTCTCTTCTTTAATACAACTACTGCTGCAGCTGCACCAACCATAGCTACGATCATAGCTGCTGTTGCAACGTCACCTGTGGATGTTGCTGGAGCATCTGTGGATGGAGCATCTGTTGCCGGAGCATCAGCTTCTGGAGCATCTGTAGATGGAGCATCTGTG
Source organism: Lachnospiraceae bacterium (assembly GCA_015057275.1). GTDB lineage: Bacteria > Bacillota > Clostridia > Lachnospirales > Lachnospiraceae > SIG308. The sequence goes on from SVEO01000004.1 coordinate 120,022, forward strand.
GATGGAGCATCTGTGGATGGAGCGTCAGCTTCTGGAGCATCTTCAACAACAGTGATGTCTGTTAATGTACACTTTTCACCACTAAGAGTGATGTATACAGTCTTTGTTGTGTCAACAGGAATTGTAGCTGTGGATACAGCTTCACCTACTGTCATTGTTACAACTGCGTTAGAACCATCAAGCTTAGCTGTTACTGTACAATCAATACCAGCCTGGTTAGCTGCAAGCCATGCAGCCCAATCTGCCGGAGCTGTTGTTGTAACACACTCAGCCATTGTGGTAGCTGTATTGCCGCCAACATAGTCAGCATTAGGGATGCCAGCGCCAGCCCAACCGTAAATGTCAGCTCTCATAACGAAGTACTCAACGTAACCTGCGGTCTCAGAAACGACACCACCAGCGAAAGCTTCGTCAGCACTGTACAGAACGTACATAGGTGCGTTCCAGTTATCGGTTGCTGCTGCATCTGTTGTAGACTTAAATGTAATAGTAACCTCTTCCTCTGTCACTTCAACACCTTCAGAGTGAGCTGCCCAGAAACCTGTAGCTGCTACATCTGCTAAAGAAGCTGCCATAGCAGAGATTGCACTTGTAAGTGCCATTGTTGCTGCAAGAGCAACTGCAAGAATTCTCTTCTTCATTTTGAATTTCCTCCTTTTAATTTTGTATACCCCTTATTCAAGGCATACTGATATTCTTGTACGACAATATTACAACGAATCCTAGGCCTTGTCAACTATTTTTTGGATGTTTTTTACCTAACAGTCCATGTTCAAAATTTATTTGTTTCTTTTTATTTAATTATTACAAAAAGAGCAGGCTTCTGCACTGAAGTGCACACCTGCTCTTTCATGATTGTTAAGTTATCGCTTTGCTCAAAGCTTTACGATTATTCTGTAACTCTCTTCTTTAATACAACTACTGCTGCAGCTGCACCAACCATAGCTACGATCATAGCTGCTGTTGCAACGTCACCTGTGGATGTTGCTGGAGCATCTGTGTCTGTTGCTACACCTGTTGCGTCTTCGTCTTCCAAATCTTCATCACCTAAGATGTCGTCATGTATAATGTCGTCATCTACAACAATATCATCGTCAACAATATCATCGTCTTCCCCTTCTTCCAAACCTAAAGACGTATAGGCGATGTTTGTTAAGGTACAAAGTTCACCGGTAAGAGAGAGGTAAACAGGCTTTGAGCTGTCTACTACGATTTGTGCTACAGAAGTTGCTGCTTCCGTATCAGCACCAACACCATAGTAGATTGTCAATACATCATCTTCAAGATATGCCATAATTATACCGAAGCCGCCTGCTTTTAATTCAGTTAACCATGTTGACCAGTCAGTTGGTGCGTCTGCTTCCCATGTGTTACCTGCTGCTTCCCAACCTTCTACGTCATTTGTGTTTGTAGTCGGTGTCCAACCGTAGAGATCACTACGAACTACCGCATATTCTGCATACCCCGGAGTATCGCTGATGCCTGCACCGCCTGCGAACGCTTCGTCTGCTGTATAAACAACATAAATCGGAGCGTTCCAGTTGTTTGTTGCTGTTTCATATGTCTGTGTCTCAAATTGAATAAGAACACCGGCTTCATCAACTAAAATGCTCTCGGAGTGAGCTGCCCACCAACCGGTAGCATCCACATCATCTACGGAATTGATTTCTGCTCCGAAAGTTGCGTCAATCAATGTTACAACACCGCCGTCAGCGCCAACCTGGAATTCGAGATTTTCAGGAATACCTGCCGGGTATGTAACATAATATGATTCCCAATTTTCGTTTCATTTCTTCTACCTGTATTTTTATCATATCAGTAGTATTTAAAAAGAGACTGTTATAATTCCACTGAGGATTTATGATATCCGTCGAGAAATTACACAGTCTCTTTACATTTTTATTTAAAATATTTTACGCCGCTTTCAAAGATATGCAAATCCTGATCGCCGAAAATGTTCATCGCTACACCGGAGCCGATACGCTCTACATGCGCCATCTTACCGAAGCAACGTCCATCCGGACTGGTGATACCTTCAATTGCCATGTAGGAACCGTTTACGTTCCACTCTTCGTCCATGGATGCGTTGCCGTCGATGTCCACGTACTGGGTTGCCACCTGACCGTTCTCAATGAGCTTCTTTAACCACTCATCATTTGCTACGAAACGTCCTTCGCCATGAGATGCTGCGGTAACATATGTCTTACCGAGTTCAGCGCCCTGCAGCCATGGGGATTTGTTCGAAACAACCTTTGTGTATACCATCTTGGATACATGACGGTTAATGGTGTTGTATGTCAAGGTCGGTGATGCCTCGTCCTGACCGGTAATCGTGCCATTTGGTACTAACCCAAGTTTGATTAATGCCTGGAAACCGTTGCAGATACCGAGTGCCAGACCATCTCTCTGATCTAACAGCTTGTGTACTGCTTCTGCTACCTTTTCATTACGGAATGCAGTCGCAAAAAACTTCGCAGAACCGTCCGGTTCATCACCGGCACTGAACCCACCCGGGAACATGATAATCTGCGACTGTGCGATACTCTTTTCGAAGCATTCTACAGAATCTCTGATATCTTCTGCTGTCAGGTTCTTGAACACCTTCGTAATCACGTTCGCTCCGGCCTTTTCGAATGCCTTTGCGGTGTCGTACTCACAGTTTGTACCCGGCATTACCGGAATAAATACGGTTGGCACTGCCACCTTATTTTTGCAAACATAAATATTCTTTGCATCATAAACAGGAATTTCTGTCTTTGTCGTGTCGGTTGTGCTCTTAGTCGGGAATACCTTTTCCAAAGTTCCGGTCCATGTATCAACCGCCTCATCCATGGAAATAGTCACGTCACGGAAAGCAAATACCGGCTCTGCGGTTACTACACCGACAACTGCACAAGATAAACCGAGGCCGTCGATATAATCTTTCACGTCATCAATCATATCCGCCGGAACTTCCGCTACAATATCGCCGATTGCCGGGATGAACAGTTCATGCTTGCTTAAGGAATCCGCAATCTTTACCCCGAGCTTGTTACCAAACGCCATCTTGCTCACAGCTGCTACTAAGCCCTTCGCATCCAATGTATAAGCAGAAACAATCTTCTTTCGCTGAATCAGTTCGTGGATTGCATCAAACATTTTCTTCGCCTGCGCGTATTCCGGAAGCTCGTACTCGTCCTTCTCAATCGCAAACTGTACTAATACATTACCCGGAGTTTTAAATTCCGGTGTAATGATATCACCCTCTTTCGCAACATCAACTGCGAAAGATACTAAAGTCGGAGGTACATCGATTTCATTGAAGCTTCCTGACATACTGTCCTTACCGCCGATGGACGGAAGTTCGAACTGCATCTGTGCCTCAAATGCACCGAGCAACGCTGCAAATGGCTGACTCCAACGCTTTGGATCCTGACTCATTCTGCGGAAATATTCCTGGAACGTGAAACGAATCTTCTTATAATCACCGCCGTTGGCTACAATCTTAGCAATCGACTCTAACACTGCGTAAACCGCACCGTGATACGGGCTCCAGCTAGATAAATACGGGTCAAATCCGTAACTCATCATCGTAACAGTATCGCACTTACCCTTTAATACCGGAAGCTTTGCTACCATCGTCTGTGTCTCGGTCATCTGGTACTTACCACCATGAGGCATAAATACGCTGCCCGCGCCGATGGAACCGTCGAACATTTCTACCAACCCCTTCTGGGAGCAGACATTTAAGTCAGCAAGTGTCTTTAACCACTCTTCCTTTACATCACCAATTGCTCTGTCTGCGAAGAAGTTCTTGTCTTTCTTCGGCATTTCAACCGCTACACTTGTCTCCTGGTGCGCACCATTGGTATCAAGGAACTTACGGGAAACGTTAACGATCTCCTTGCCTCTCCAGAACATTACCAATCTTGGTTCTTCCGTAACAACTGCCACTTCCGTAGCCTCTAAATTTTCTTCCTTGGCATATGCCATAAACTCCGCAACATCCTTCGGGTCTACAACAACCGCCATACGCTCCTGAGATTCGGAAATAGCAATTTCCGTGCCGTCAAGTCCGGCATACTTCTTCGGAACCTTATCTAAATTAATCTGCAGGCCGTCTGCTAATTCGCCGATAGCCACGGATACACCGCCGGCACCGAAGTCATTGCACTTCTTGATTAAGCAGCTTACTTCCGGTCTGCGGAATAAACGCTGTAACTTTCTCTCGGTTGGAGCATTACCCTTCTGAACTTCTGCACCGCAAGTTTCAATGGAAGCTTCCGTATGCACCTTAGAAGAACCGGTTGCACCGCCGCAGCCGTCGCGTCCTGTCTGGCCGCCGAGAAGGATGATGATGTCGCCCGGATCAGACGTCAAACGCTTTACAGCCTTTCGCGGAGCAGCACCCATAACGGCACCGATTTCCATACGCTTCGCCACGTAGTCCGGATGATAAATTTCTTTTACTAAGCCGGTAGCCAAACCAATCTGGTTACCATAGGAGCTGTAACCGCTGGCTGCACCACGCACAAGCTTCTTCTGTGGAAGCTTACCCTTTAGCGTTTCTTCCATCGGCTTTGTCGGGTCTGCCGCGCCGGTCACACGCATTGCCTGATATACATAAGTACGACCACTGAGCGGGTCACGAATAGCACCGCCGAGGCAGGTAGCAGCACCGCCGAACGGTTCGATTTCGGTCGGATGGTTGTGTGTCTCATTCTTGAAATTAACAAGCCATTCTTCCACTTCACCGTCGATTTCTACCGGTACAACAATACTGCATGCATTGATTTCGTCGGATTCTTCCTGATCGTCTAACTTGCCTTCCTTCTTTAACTTTCTCATCGCCATAAGCGCCAAATCCATCAGGCAGATGAATTTGTCTTCTCTGCCGGCAAAGATTTCCGCGTGGGTGGCTTTATACTTTTCGAATGTAGTCACAATTGGTTCAGAACAGAAGCCTTCTTCAAATTCAATATCCTTAAGCTCAGTTAAGAATGTGGTATGACGGCAGTGGTCAGACCAATAGGTGTCGAGCATACGAATTTCCGTCATCGACGGATCACGCTTTTCTTCGCCCGCAAAATAGTTCTGAATATGTTTAAAATCACGGAAAGTCATAGCAAGATTCAACGAAGCGTACAATTCATGCAACGCATCTTCTTCCATGGAAATGAATCCCTCAAACACATGCACGTCAGCCGGTTCATCAAATACGGTAACTAATGTTTCCGGTTTTTCCATGCCGGTTTCTCTGGAGTCCACCGGGTTAATACAAAATGACTTAACCGCTGCAAACTGTTCATCGGTCACTTCGCCTTCTAATACATATGTGGTCGCTGTGCGGATGACAGGAACTTCATCTTCCTTTAAGAATCTCACACACTGAACAGCAGAGTCTGCACGCTGGTCGAACTGCCCCGGCAGATATTCCACGCTAAATATGCGGTCCGCTTCACCACACGGGAAGCTTTCTTCATAATAATTATCAACCGGCAATTCGGCAAACACTGTGCACAATGCCTTCTGATATGTTTCCTCCGAAATATTTTCTACATCGTAGCGAACCAGAACACGTACATTTGTAACGGTCTCGATTCCAAGATAGCTGCTGATTTCATCTAATAATTCAACAGCTTTTACGGCGTAAGGCGCCTTCTTTTCTACATAGACTCTTCTTACCTTGCTCATAAGTACCTCCGTTTATCACGAAACATCATTAGAAATATAACTAAATATCCATTGCGTAGTGTAACATGATGTTTGCATTTATACAAGCCTTTTTCAAATTTTAATTTGCCAAAATTTTTCCACTGCATCCTGCAAGGAATGCTTATCTACATAAGATATGTCGTCCCACTCCATCGGGAAAAGGTTGCGGTTTGCTGCTTCGCGGAAGCGCCCGTCCATCAGACAAATGACGCCCGCATCTTCCTTCGTGCGAATCACACGTCCTGCTGCTTGCAGTACCTTGTTCATTCCCGGGAAACGGTATGCGTAGTCGAAACCGTTTTTGTTCTCACCATCAAAGTAAAACTTTAAAATCTCGCGTTCCGTGCAGATTTGTGGGATACCGGTGCCGATAACGCAAACACCAATCAGGCGATCTGCCGTTAAGTCAATGCCTTCTGAGAAAATACCGCCAAGCACGCAGAATGCAATCAGCGACGTGGTTTCTTCGGTCGCATCAAGCGCAAATGCTTGCAGGAAGTCTTCTTTTTCCTGCTCAGTCATGTTCGTGGACTGCTTTAAGATACGCGCGTCGGTGGCTAACTGCACAAATTCTGCAAGCACTGCATCAAGCATCTTATAAGATGGCAAAAACACCATATAATTGCCGTTTTTCACGCTGGTCACACGCGCAATGGCTTCTGCCATCCTGCGGTATTGTTCCTGCCCACGGCTTAAGTATTTCGTACTTACATCCGTTACCGCCAGCAATTTGCGGTTTTCCTGTGGGAACGGTGATGGCAGATAAATGGCATAATCATCCTGCTTGCCGCCGAGCAGTTCCTTATAATATGTGATTGGCAGTAACGTTGCTGAGAAAAAAATCGTGCTGATTCCTGATCCTATGCATTCACTCAATAAGCGTGACGGATTTACGCAAAACAGCTTCAAATAAAAGCCGTCTTCCCGATGCTCGGCATAAATCACATAGCTATCTTCCAGATTGTCTGAAACCGTCCGGAAATTTCGCACTTTAAAGAACAAATCCCGCAATTCTTCTTGGTATAAACGCTCACCCGGCTCCTCGAAAATCTTGCTACAACGATTTTCCAATTGTTCGAGCGGCCCGAGCAGGGCATTGATTTCCGAGCGAATCATCCATGTATCACATTGTCGTTTGTATTCTAACAGCACCTTGTTGCATTTCTCTAACAGATTCGCCAAATATGCATCATCTTTGGCTAGTTTCTTGACTGCCAGAAATTCTTCTTTATGTAGCTCCGCACTGTACATCTCCCGCACGCGATCGACCATGTTATGTGCCTCGTCAACAAGAAAAATATAATTTCCTTCCGCACCCTGCGCAAAGTAGCGCTTTAATTTCACGTTCGGGTCAAAGACATAATTGTAGTCACATATGATACCATCAACCCAGTATGTGATATCAAGGCAAAACTCAAACGGACACACATGATGCTTCTCGCTGTACGCAAAAATGTCGTCACGCGTAATGTGATCCTTCTCATTTACAATTTCATAAACCGCCTGATTAATCCGGTCAAAATGTCCCTTCGCCCGCGGACAATCGAGCGGATTACATTTCATTTCCTCACAGATGCACATTTTTTCTTTCGCCGTGACAGTGACGGATTTAAGGTGTGCACCTTCGCGCTGCAGTGTATCAAACGCTTCCTCCACTACCGTGCGTGTAATCGTCTTGGCGGTCAGGTAAAAAATCTTCTCCGCCTGTCCCTCGCCGATGGCCTTTACCGCCGGGAATACGGTCGACATTGTCTTGCCGATACCGGTCGGCGCCTGCACATAGAGCGTTTTTTTGCGGTTAATCGCACGGTACACAGATACCACCATGTCGCGTTGTCCCTCGCGGTACGGGAATGGGAATTGCAGTGGCCGAATTGATTCGTTGCGCACTTTTTGGTGCAAGACAAGAAAATCTGACCACTTCTTATATTTTGCAATCAGATTCAAAAACCACTCTTCCATTTCTGCGAAGGTGTACTCTTTGCGGAAGCGGCGAATTTCCTCGGTATCGAGATTGCAATATGTCAGTTGGATGACGATATTTTTTTCTTTGCTCGCCCGCTGCTCCTCAGATAGCGTAAGCACGGTCGTACTGTACATATAAGCATAGCACATTGCCTGCGCTTCGTGTACGTAAAAACTGTCTGTAAGTTTCATGACATCCTGATACATGCCCTTGATTTCGTCAATCAAAAGCTCATTACCGCGCCGCACGACACCGTCTGCGCGTCCCTCCAAAAGGATGTCATAATTTATCCCTTTACAAGTCATGGGCAGCGTTATCTTAAGCGGTACTTCCGCGCGATAATCACTGCCCATATTTTTCTGTATTTTCCGGTGAATTCGGCCGCCCGCAAGCATCGCTTCCTTATCGCTTGCCCGTGAGCGCCGATTGTCAATGTTACCAGATTGAAATATAAATTCTACCAGATTACGCACCGAAATGCGAATCTGCCCATTATTCAGATATTGCATGGATTGCCTGTTCCAAATACTCGTTCACGATGGAGTCAACTTCGCCGGCATCTACCTTAGCCGCAGCTTCCGGCATCAGCGGAATCTGTCCGAGGATTCGCAGTCCGAGCGGAGCTGCCACTTCCTCCAGCTTGCTTTCTCCGTAAATATACATCTTCTTACCGCAGTCCGGGCACACAAGGTAGCTATAGTTTTCGACTACACCAACCATTGGAATCCCCATCATGCGTGCCATGTTGTATGCCTTCTTTACAATCATGCTTACCAAATCCTGCGGGGATGTAACAAGCACAATGCCATCAATCGGAATCGACTGGAATACAGTTAACGCCACATCACCGGTTCCCGGAGGCATGTCGATGAGCATGTAATCAAGCTCACCCCAAACCACATCGGTCCAGAACTGCTTTACCGCGCCGCCGATAACCGGGCCACGCCAGATGACCGGATCGTCATCATTCTCCAAAAGAAGGTTGATGGACATGACTTTAATTCCGTTCTTCGTCTCTACCGGATAAATCCCCTGCTCATCGCCGATTGCGTGTTCGGTAATGCCGAACATCTTTGGAATCGATGGCCCGGTAATGTCGGCATCCATGATACCGACTTTATAACCTTTCGCTGCTAATGCAGTTGCCAATGAAGCTGTCACAAACGACTTACCTACACCGCCCTTTCCGCTGACAACGCCAATAATCTTTTTATTAATCTTGCTCTGCGCATTTAATGGTTCTATTAAACTCTGCGGATTCTGCTTAGAAGGACATCCCTCACAACTACTCTGCGTACAACTTGAATTGTTACACTGTCTTTCTGCCATAACTGTTTCCTTTCTCAATGCAATGTATTATTCTGCATCTGTATTAGATGCAATTTCAGCGGAATCATCATAAATCACTACGTGCTCTGCAATCCACTCAGTTACTAAGTCATAGAGAATGCTAAACTCGATTTCTTCTTTTGTGTAGTACTCTTCCAAGTCTTCGATGGTCTCGAATCCGTCGGAAATCATGTAAAGTTTTGCTTCTCGCTGGTAGATTTCTTCCGTAACTTCGATTCCCTGTTCTTTTGCAATCTGCTTGGTAATCATCTTTTCTTTGATGGTATCTTCCGCTGCCGGACGAACATTCTGCTCTTTGAATTCTTCCATCGTCATGCCCATGTATTCCAGATAATCTTCAATTGCCACGCCCTGTTGTTCGTATAGCGAGGTGTAGTATTCTACAATCTGCGTTACCAGCTCATCAACTTCGGCCTGGTTATAGGAATTTACAGTACACTCTTCCACGAAATCTGCCCAAACTTCATTTAAAATCAGGTTGTAGCGAAGCATTTGGCCAAGATATTCTTCGAATTCTGTGGTTGTTTTAAGGTCATAATCGCCGTAGTACTCTACCACGAACTGGTCATTATACTCCGGAAGCTTTGTTCTTGTGATATAGTTGATGGTAACTTCAAAAGTAACATCCTTATTCAGCAACGAGATTTCTTGCTCGCTGCCCTCAACGGTCGTCGTACGATTGTAATTAGGGCCAAAATTCAGGTTTAATGTTACCACATCTCCAACCTTTGCACCAACAAGTCCATCTTCAAAACCGTCAATAAAAGTGCCACTGCCGATTTCAAGGCTTGCTGCCTCCGCAGAGCCACCTTCGAATACACCTTCCGCGATTGTACCGACATAGTCGATATTCACGGTATCGCCTTCCTGAACAGTACCTTCTTCAAGCTTTTCGGATTTACCGTAAGCTTCTAAGCAGTACTGTACCTGCTCATCAATATCTTCTTGAGATACTTCTACTAAAGAAGCGCCGACTCTTAAACCTTCGTATTCGGCAAGAGTTACGGATCCGGTGTTTGTCTTTTTCTCTTCCTTTTTACAGCCGGCAAACAAACTTGCCGCCATCAAAACACAGCAAAATGCTGCAAATAAACGTTTTTTCATTTTATTTTTCTCCCTCGTATAATATTTTTAGATACATAAATGCACCTTGATAATTTAATAAATAATTGTTCAATAGGCTTAGTTAAGCCCATGATATAATTGTCCTAGTGTCAATCAGGTAATAGTTCTTTGTTCTCCT
>SVEO01000005.1 GCA_015057275.1 Lachnospiraceae bacterium
CAGGACCACCTTTTCCTGCTAAATATTCAAGAACTACCTTCTTCTTAAATTCGTAGCTATATTTAGACATAAAAAACCGACCTCCCAATCGTTAGATTTTTGGTCTAACTTTTGGGGGTCGGTTCAAAACGACAGGTCCTATTTTCCATAAAATTGATATAATTATTTGTTTTCGTTTTCTGCCTGCATCATCGCACGTACTTTTAAGGAAAGACCATAGAGATTGATGAAGCCTTCGGCATCCTTGTGGTCATATAAATCGCCGGTTGTGAAGGAAGCAAGAGACTCATTGTAAAGGCTGTACGGAGAAGTAGTACCGGCCTTGATAATGTTGCCCTTATAAAGCTTGAACTTAACTTCACCTGTCACATACTGCTGTGTGGATTCGATGAATGCCTGCAGTGCTTCGCGCAGCGGTGTGAACCACTTACCTTCGTATACAAGGTCAGCGAAACGGTTACCAATCATCTTTTTGAAGGTCATGGTATCGCGGTCATGAATTAATTCTTCCAACTGCTGATGAGCCTCTAAAAGAATGGTACCGCCCGGTGTCTCATAAACACCACGTGATTTCATACCAACAACACGGTTCTCAACAATGTCAACGATACCGATACCGTGCTTGCCGCCGAGTTCATTTAACTCTGTGATTATTTCGGAAACCTTCATAGCCTTGCCGTTTAATGCAACAGGAACACCCTTTTCAAATGTCATGGAAACATATTCGCCTTCTTCCGGTGCTTTTTCCGGAGAAACGCCTAATACAAGAAGGTGGTCGTAGTTCGGCTCATTTGCCGGAGATTCTAACTCAAGACCTTCATGGCTGATGTGCCAAAGGTTACGATCACGGCTGTAGCTATTGTCGTTGGAAGAGAACGGTAAGTCAATACCGTGTGCTTTACAGTATTCAATTTCGGATTCACGGGAATCCATCGTCCAAAGGTCACTTCTCCAAGCAGCGATAATTTTTAAGTCCGGAGCAAGCGCCTTAATGGTCAGCTCAAAACGAACCTGATCGTTACCCTTACCGGTAGCACCGTGGCAGATTGCAGTAGCGCCTTCCATACGAGCGATTTCTACTAATCTTTTAGCCATCAACGGACGAGCCATAGAAGTACCTAATAAGTACTTGTTTTCATATACAGCGTTTGCCTGTACACAAGGCATGATGTAGTCGTCACAGAACTCATCAACTAAGTCCTCGATGTAAAGCTTGGAAGCGCCTGAGTACATAGCACGTTCCTCAAGACCGTCAAGCTCATTGCCCTGTCCTACGTCAAGACAAACACAAATAACTTCGTAATCGAAGTTTTCTTTTAACCAAGGGATGATTGCAGTCGTATCAAGACCGCCGGAGTAAGCCAAAATAACTTTTTCCTTCATGATAATACCTCCATAAAATGTATGTAAATGATTTAAAAAGCATCCAAAATTGTGCGAGTGCTTTTCGCTAGAGCCACTATACAACTAATTATTTAAAAATGCAAGCGAAAAAATAAATATTTTTCGAATTTTATTCAAAAAAGCTTGAAAATATACATAAATACATGTATAATATGCAAAGTTCGCAAAAATCTAAAATATTCGCGAAAAAATCAAAAACAAGTGGTATTTTCGCGAAATTAGGTATATAATTAAAGTTACGTGATTTTTTGGAAGAAAATCTTGGAGGTTAATGTGAAAAATCACACTGATGCGTTGATTTTTCACACGGCTTTTTGTGCCGAAGCGTCACAAAGAAGCCCTGATGCTACAAAGAAATCGCATTCGCGAATTTCTTTGAGCGATTCCTCAGCGTAAGCGCTTCGGAATCGGAATGGAGGTTATTATGATTAAAGTTGGTATTATTGGTTCCACCGGTTACGCCGGCAACGAGTTAGTACGGTTACTGTTACAGCATAAAGATACAGAAATTGTCTGGTATGGTTCCAGAAGTTATATCGATAAAAAGTATTATGAAGTGTTCCGCAACATGTTTCAGATTGTGGATGATAAGTGTCTGGATGATAATATGGAAAAGCTGGCGGAAGAAGTGGATGTGATTTTCACGGCAACTCCGCAGGGGTTATGCGCATCTCTTGTGAATGAGGACATACTAAATAAGGTAAAGATTATCGACTTAAGCGCGGATTTCCGGATTAAAGATGTTACAACCTATGAAAAGTGGTATGGCATTGAGCACAAGGCACCTCAGTTTATCGATGAAGCAGTTTACGGTTTGTGTGAAATCAATCGTGATCAGATAAAGAAGGCAAGATTGATTGCAAATCCGGGATGTTACCCGACCTGCACGCAACTAGCGATTTATCCTTTATTAAAAGAAGGATTACTTGACCCGCAATCGATTATCGTGGACGCGAAGTCCGGTACGTCCGGTGCCGGCCGTGGTGCGAAGGTAAATAACTTGTATTGCGAAGTAAATGAAAATATCAAGGCCTACGGTGTGACAACACATAGACATACACCTGAAATCGAAGAGCAGCTCGGATATGCTGCAGGAGAGGAATTACAACTCATTTTCATACCGCATCTTGTGCCGATGAACCGCGGTATTTTAATTACCGCTTACGGCAACTTAAAAGAAAAAGTTACATATGAACAGGTAAAAGCAATTTACGATAAATACTACGCGAATGAGACCTTTGTGCGTGTGCTTGACAGAGGTGAGACGCCAGAAACGCGCTGGGTAGAAGGTAGCAATTACGTGGATGTGAATTTTGCGATTGATGAAAGAACAAATCGCATTATAATGATGGGAGCGATGGACAATCTGGTAAAGGGTGCTGCAGGCCAGGCGGTACAGAATATGAATCTGATGTTTGGTTTTGATGAGACTGAGGGGCTGATGCAGGTATCGATGTTCCCATAAAAAGCGTTTCTTCTAAAAATAAAGAAAGAACAGGTAGTTATATGTTCCAAAAACAGGAAGGCGGCGTGGTGGCTGCCAAAGGGTTCTATGCAACCGGATTACATGCAGGCATTAAAAAAGTGAAAAAAGATATGGCGTTAATTTACAGCGATGCTCCATGTGCCGCAGCCGGAACATTTACGACTAACATTGTAAAGGCAGCGCCGGTCAAGTGGGACATGGCAATTGTGCATGAGCGCAGAAAAGCACAGGCGATTGTGATTAACAGCGGTATAGCGAATACCTGCACCGGTGCACAGGGGATGGAATACTGCAGACAGATGGCAGAAAAGACAGCCGGTTTGCTTGCGCTACAGGAGGAAGATGTGCTTGTGGCTTCTACCGGTATTATCGGCAGACAACTGCCGATGGACAAAGTGACGGCAGGCATTGAGCATATGGTTTCAATGCTTGGCAACACATTGGAGGATGGAACGTTAGCTTCTGAGGCAATTCTAACGACGGATACTTACCCGAAGACAATGGCTTTTTCCTTTGAAATTGAGGGGAAGACAGTGACGCTCGGCGGCATTTCCAAAGGCTCCGGCATGGTACATCCGAATATGTGTACAGTACTTTCCTTTTTAACGACAGATTTAAACATTTCCGCGGAGCTTTTGCAGGAGGCACTTTTAGAAGATGTTAAGGTCACATATAATATGATTTCCGTAGATGGTGACACATCGACAAACGATTCCGTGTTGCTGCTTGCAAACGGAAAAGCCGGAAATCGCAAGATTACAGAAAAAAACGCCGATTATGAACTTTTCTGTAAAGCTTTAAATAAAATCAACGTATACTTTTCCAAGCGCATTGCCGGAGATGGCGAAGGTTCTACGAGTTTGTTAGAGGCAAAGGTTGTGGGCGCAAAGTCCAAGGAAGAAGCTTCCGTGCTGGCACGATCGATGGTTTCTTCCATATTGACCAAAACCGCGATTACCGGTCGGGATGCGAATTGGGGACGATTCCTTTGCGCAATGGGCTATTCCGGTATCGTATTTGAACCGGAAAATGTGGATTTGTATTTTGCAAGCAAAGTCGGGAAAGTACAGGTGGTTTCACAAGGTATGGCGGCTGAGTACAGCGAAGAAGAAGCGACGCAGATTCTTTCTGCGGGTGAGGTGAGCGTTATAGCCGATATGCATATGGGCGAGTCGAGCGCTGCGGCATGGGGCTGCGACCTCACACACGAATTCGTAAAAATAAATGCAGAATATCGAAAAAAATAAACCGATAAGGGAGATTTAGATATGAGAATTTCAGAAGAAGTATTACATAAGGCAAATGTGTTAATCGAAGCATTGCCGTATATTCAGCGTTTTAACCGCAAGATTATTGTTGTCAAATACGGCGGCAGTGCGATGATTGACGAAGAATTAAAGAAAAACGTAATCAAGGATGTTACCCTGCTTAAGTTAGTAGGATTCAAGCCGATTATTGTGCATGGAGGCGGCAAGGAAATTTCCAAGTGGGTAGAGCGTTCCGGCATGGAACCACGCTTTGTTAACGGTTTACGCGTAACGGATGTAGAGACGATGAAAATTGCCGAGATGGTGCTTGGTCGTGTCGGCAAGGAGCTTGTGACGTTGGTACAATCCTTGGGTGTTAAGGCAATCAGTATCAGCGGTAAGGACGGCGAACTTTTAGAAGTAACAAAAAAATACTCAGACGGTGAAGATATCGGCTTTGTCGGAGAGATTACAAATGTAAATCCGAAGATTTTATATGATTTATTAGAGAAAGATTATCTGCCAATCGTATGTCCGATTGGTTTGGATGAAAACTTCCAGACATACAATATCAATGCGGATGATGCAGCATGCGCGATTGCCACAGCGGTACACGCAGAAAAACTTGCATTTTTAACCGATATCGAAGGTGTATATCGTGATCGCGAAGACCCATCCACATTAATTTCGGAGCTCCACGTAAAAGAAGCCAGAGAATTGCTGGCCGGCGGTACCATCGGCGGTGGCATGCTTCCGAAGCTTAATAACTGCATCGATGCAATTGAAAACGGTGTATCAAGAGTACATATTCTTGACGGCAGAATTTTGCACTGTCTATTGTTGGAAATTTTCACAAACAAAGGAATTGGTACTGCTATTTTGGCCGATGACAACGTAAAGTTTTACAATCCGGAAGAAAATAAATAGATTGGAGAAGAAAAAGATGGATTCGAAAAAGTATATTGATGTTGCCGAGGAAAATCTTTTACATACCTACAATCGTTACCAGATTGTGATGGAAAAGGGTGAAGGTGTGTATTTATATGATACAGACGGAAAGAAGTATCTGGATTTCGGTGCAGGCATTGCGGTGTTTGCCTTCGGCTACGGCAATAAATATTACAATGAATCGGTGAAAAATCAGGTCGATAAACTAATTCACACATCGAATTATTTCTATAATGTTCCGGCGACCTTTGCAGCCAAGCGTTTGGTAAAGTTATCCGGTCTGGACCGCATTTTCTTTACGAACAGCGGTACAGAGGCGATTGAGGGTGCTATCAAGCTTGCCAGAAAGTATGCATATTTAAAGGATGGATGTACGGACCATGAGATTATTGCCATGCATCATTCTTTCCACGGCAGAAGCATGGGAGCGTTATCTGTGACCGGCAATGCGAAATATCAGGAGGCTTTTAAGCCACTAATCGGCGGTGTGAAGTTTGCTGAATATAATAACATTGATAGCGTAAAAGCACTTGTAAATGAGAAAACCTGCGCGATTATTTTAGAGCCTGTACAGGGCGAGGGTGGTATCTATCCAGCGAAGGCAGAATTTTTAACAGAATTGCGTGCGCTCTGCGATGAGAAAGATATTTTACTTATCTTCGATGAAATTCAGTGTGGCATGGGCAGAACCGGTAAGATGTTTGCTTGGGAAAATTACGGTGTGAAGCCGGATGTGATGACGCTGGCAAAAGCACTCGGATGCGGTGTGCCGGTTGGAGCATTTCTTGCCAAGCAAAGTGTGGCAGAAGCCTTAGTGCCGGGGGACCATGGTACAACTTACGGCGGCAATCCGTTGGCATGTGCAGCGATTGAAGCGGTGCTTGACTTATTCGAAAAGGAAAATGTGCTTGAGAATGTAAAGCATGTCGGCACATATATGGCGAAATGCTTTGACGAGTTAGTTTCTGAGAAGGAGTATATTACTTCACATCGCGGCATTGGACTGATGCAAGGACTCGTGTTTGACGAGAAAATTGACTTAGGAAAGTTAATCGGCAAAGTTATTGATAAGGGACTGATTGTATTTTCCGCCGGTGGCAATGTGATGCGTTTTGTTCCGCCGCTCATTATTACCGAAAAAGATGTGGACGATATGATGACGATTTTAAAAGCTTCCTTAAAGGAAATGGAAAGCGAAATGTAATGAATAAAGAAACGCCCTCCAGATATACTAAGAAAAAAGTATATGCGGAGGGTTTTTATGTTGGGATTTTTCATCGCGTTACTTTCCGGCGCGTTAATGAGTGTACAGGGGGTGTGGAATACACAGGTAACAAAGCAGAGCAGTTTATGGGTAGCGAACAGTTTTGTGCAACTGACAGCGCTGGCGGCCTGTCTTGCCGGTTGGTTGTTTACCGGGCGCGAAAACTTTGCCGCACTCTTGAAAGTAGAACCGAAATATTATCTGTTGGGGGGGATTTTAGGTGCATTGATTACTTGGACGGTAATCAAAAGCATGGGTGGCTTAGGACCCGGTAAAGCGACGATGCTGATTGTTATTTCTCAGTTGTCTGTTTCGTATTTGATTGAGTTGTTTGGTATGTTCGGAACCGAGCAGGTGGGTTTCCAGTGGCACAAGCTGATTGGTGTGCTGATTATGGCCGGAGGCATCGTTTTGTTCCAGTGGAAATAGAAAATCGATAAAAAATTTGAAATTACTATTGATAAGTCTCTCGCAATTCGCTAAAATAAGGGTAGCGTTCTGGCTTTTTCCATTTTTAGGAAGGAGGCAGAAGAGTATCGAAGATACAACAAAAAAATTAGGGCGAAGAAGTAAAATGCTTTGCGCAACAGTGGCAGCTCTCTTGTTTGCTATTTTGTCGCTTGCCGGATGTGGCAAGCAGCAAGAAGCACTCACGTTGGAGGTGCTGTCACAGGAGACAGAAGCGGAGACGACACAATCGAGTTTGCCGGATGTGACGGAAGCATCGGTGTTGGTTGTGCATATTTGCGGGGCTGTCGTAAGTCCGGGTGTATACGAGGTGGAATCGGATGCACGTCTGGACGAAGGAATCCGGCTGGCAGGAGGTTTTACAGACCAGGCAGATCAAACGGTCTGGAATTTAGCACAAAAGCTTGTCGACGGAGAAATGTACTACATTCCCACGATTACGGAAACGGCATGTGGGGACTTCACGGAAAAGAGCAGTGACTTTTCCGGGGAGGAGACGGATGAGAGACTTATTTCCATCAATTCGGCATCTAAGGCGGAACTGATGACACTTCCGGGCATCGGCGAAGCAAAGGCAACAGCTATTATCGCATATCGTGAAGAACACGGCAGCTTTACATCAATCGAGCAGATTATGGAAGTTGATGGAATTAAACAATCTGTCTATGAAAAAATTAAAAGTTACATCACTGTGAGTTAATGGGGATATAGAATCAGCGTACGCGCGAATGGAGGTTACATATGGCTAGGGTATTAATTGTGGATGACGAAAAATTAATCGTAAAAGGAATCAAGTTCAGCATGGAACAGGACGGCATGCAAGTAGACTGTGCCTATGACGGTGAAGAGGCTGTGAAGTTTGCAAGAGCGACAGAGTATGATATTGTGTTGCTTGATGTGATGTTGCCGAAGTTAAACGGTTTTGAAGTGTGTCAGCAAATTCGTGAATTTTCCACTATGCCGATTATAATGTTGACGGCAAAAGGTGATGATATGGACAAGATTCTTGGATTGGAATACGGCGCCGACGATTACATAACAAAGCCATTTAACATACTGGAGGTAAAAGCAAGAATTAAGGCAATTATGCGTAGAAATTCCCGCAAAAAGACTGAGCCGGAAGCGAAGAAGGCCATCGAAAAGGGAGGTCTGAAGCTTGAGCTTGAGGGCAGAAATGTAGTGGTTGATGGTAAGGAAATCAGCCTCGCAGTGAAAGAATTTGATTTATTAGAGCTTTTAGCGACGAATCCGAACAAAGTATACAACCGCGAACAGTTGTTAAACCTCGTATGGGGATATGAATATCCGGGTGATGTAAGAACCGTGGATGTACATGTACGCAGATTGCGTGAGAAGATTGAGCCGAACCCGGGCGAGCCGAAGTACGTATTAACGAAGTGGGGAGTTGGTTACTATTTTAAGGATTGATAAATTAAAAAATAAATTGCCGTTCCGGTCAATCCGTAGCAAAGTATTCCTAGCCACTTCATTGTTAATCTTGTGTGTATTGTTGATTTTTAACTTGCTTGTGCCGCGACTTGTGGAAGATATGCTTGTAAATATGCGTATCGAGAAAATTTCGTCGCAGAGCTTGATTTTAAAGAATCATTTAATCAGCGAAAATTACTATAACACGGGGGAATCTTCAATTATCAGTACGGAGATTGACCATATTTCCACATTGTATGATTGCCGTGTGGAGATTATCGACAGCAATTTGAATATTGTGAAGGACACGTATGTAATTGATGAGGGCAAGATTTCCGTAAATCCGACGGTTATTCAGTGCTTCCGCCAAGGAAATGTGACGGATTATAACCGGGAAGATAATTGTATCGATTATGCGGTTAGTATTTCAACGGAAAATGAAGAAGGAACGACATTTCTTGGTGTGTTGTACATCGTGATCGATTTGACGGATGTGGAGCTTGTGGTTGATGATTTAATGGAAACACTGTATATGTGCTCTGTCATTTGCCTTTTGATAGGTCTGGTTGCCAGCTATGTGTTTGCAGGTCATGTTTTGCAACCATTTAAAACGGTCGGTGAGTCGATTCGCCATATTGCCGAGGGCAATCTGGAAGACGAGCTGCCGCAGCAGGGATATAAAGAAACGGCTGAGATTGAGGAGCCATTCCACCGCCTGTTAAGTCGCTTAAAACAGTTAGAAGAATCGCGTCAGGAATTTGTAAGTAATGTGTCGCATGAATTAAAGACCCCGATTACTTCAATTAAAGTACTTGCTGATTCTTTGCTATTGCAGGAAGATTTGCCGGCGGAACTTTACCGCGAATTCATGACGGATATCGTGGCGGAGATTGACCGAGAGAATGAGATTATTACAGACTTGCTTGCGATGGTTAAGCTGGATAAAAACAATGTTCCGCTCAATATAGACAAAATCAATATGAACAACATGATTGAATTGATTTTGAAACGTTTGCGTCCGATTGCAGCCAAGCAGAACATAGAGCTTGTGTTTGAGAGCTTCCGGCCGGTTATCGCCGATGTCGATGAAGTGAAGATGACGATGGCGATTACGAATCTCGTGGAAAATGCAATTAAGTATAATGTGTTAGATGGTTGGGTACGCGTTTCGCTCAATGCCGACCACAAATACATGTATATTACGGTTGCAGATTCCGGAATTGGCATTCCGCAAGAAAGTCAGACAATGATTTTTGAGCGTTTTTACCGTGTTGATAAAGCACGTTCCAGAGAAACCGGTGGTACAGGCCTTGGACTTTCCATTACCAGAAATATTATTGTAATGCATAACGGAGATGTGAAGCTACATAGCCGTGAAAACGAGGGTACCACATTTACCGTGCGTATTCCGCTCAATTATGTAAAACAGTAGTGGGAGGCGGCAAAGATATGAAGATAAAGAAATTATTTCTACTCTGTATGTTGCTTATATTTGCACTCGCTGCAGGATGCAAATCTTCCGGCACAGATAAGACGGTAACGCAGGGCGATAGAATTTATTATTTTACAAAAGATGGAAGTACCTTTACTTCGGTGGAGTATGATATTGACGAAGAGAAACTACCGCAGATGATTGCATTAGAGATGCTTCTAAAGATGAAGGATGCGGAGACTAACTATTTATCAGTGATTCCGGATACGGTGGATGTCATTGCGACCGAGTTGGTGGAAGAAAGCATGATTGTTACACTTTCGAAGGAATATTTAAGTCTCGGAGTTGTCGAAAAGAATTTGTGTAATGCAGGTATTGTATTTACACTCGCACAGATTGATGGGGTTGCAAATGTCAAGTTTAAGGTGGATGATGTACTTGTGACGAATGATTTGGGCGAGGTAATTGCTTACGCACCGTCGGATTTTTCGTCGAGTGCGGAAGAGGTCATGGATTTGTACAGCGTGGAGAAGATTACCTTGTATCTGACAAATTCAACCGGCAAGGAACTGGAAAAGTATTCATTTGATGGGGCCTTTCCGGAAAATACATCGATGGAGAAATTTATTATCGATCAGCTTCTAGCGTGGGATGATGACTATTATCTTTCAGCAATTCCGAAAGGGACACAGTTGCTGAGTGTAACGACGAAGGACACGATTTGTTATGTTAATTTTGACAGTACCTTTGCCACGGGGGTATTGGGTGTAGACCCGGCGATTACCGTTTATTCGGTTGTAAATTCGTTAACAGAACTGAGCTACGTGAATTATGTGCAAATCTCTGTTGACGGAGATAATCAGATTAGCATGGGAGACATATCTTTGGAAAATTCGTTCAGTGCAAACTGGAACTATTTAAAATCAGCTCAATAGAAGGAGAAAGCGTGATAAAGAGACCGTTTCTGTTATTGGCGGTGTTCTATGTACTTGGAGAGGTGCTTGCTGCTTTTTCTTTAGAAAAACAGGGGAATATTCGGGTTTTGACATGTGGGTTAGGTGCGAGTGTGATTCTTGCGATATTTGCATGTGTCGGGCGATATTTCATGAAAAAAGAGATGATATTTTCGAAACAGCAGGCGGTAGCGTTTGCTGTTTCTTTTTGTAGTTGTTTGCTTGGTTGTTTGTTATATGCGGAACGAGCAGCGGAGTATAAACAGGATTTAAGTGCATACGAAAAGGGCGAGTGCTATGTAACCGGAGAGATTACTTATCTGGAGCACCGTGCGTATGCAAATTATTATTATGCATCGGATGTGGTTGTGTATGCCGATGCAGAACCGATTGCGACTTATAGCAAGGGGATTCTTGTGGGTGATGACTCGGAATCGCAGTATTTGGGACAGCAAATTGTTGCACAGGTAACATATCAGCCGTTTAAGGAAGCTGCAAATCCGGGGAATTATGATGAGCAGACGTATTATCAAAGTTGCGGTATCGGTTTTCGTGCGGAAATAATATCCTGTGAAGTGAGTGATAAGCAAAATTTTTCAATGGAGAGGTATCTTTACCGCATTCGCTGTTTTTTCGCAGATAAATTTTACGAACTGTGTGATGAAAAAACTGCTTCCTATTATTGCGGCATATTGCTGGGAGAGAGTTACCGAATAGTGTCGGGGGATAAGGCGGTATTTCGTAACGGCGGCATCGGACATATTTTAGCGATTTCTGGTTTGCATATTTCGCTGATTGGTATGGCACTTTATCACATCATGCGTAAGCTTACAAATATCAAAGCTGCAACAATTTTTTCGTTTGGTTTTATGGGTTTATACGTGATTCTGACTGGCAGCAGTATATCAGCAATTCGGGCCGTGATTATGTTTATTTTACATTTACTGGCAGATGCTTGTGGCAGGCGGTATGATTTTTTATCTGCTATCGGGTGTAGTGCGTTTTTGATTTTGTGCGAGGAACCATTTTACTTATTAAACAGTGGTTTTCAAATGTCGTTTGGAGCCATTTTTGGTGTGGGTTTTTTGGGGCCGCTTTGGGAGCGGTATATGAAATTAACAACAGGTTGGCTGAATTCCATTTTTTTCAGTATCATTGTGCAAGTAACGATTTTGCCGGTGCAGCTATATACATTTTTTCAAATTGCACCATATAGTATTTTTCTAAATGTCTTAGTAATTCCGTCGATGGGGTTGGTGTTGTGGATAGGAATCATCGGTGTTGTGCTGGGAGGTTTTCTTCCGACTGTGGGCGAAATACTTCTTAATGTAGGAGGAAAGATGCTGGATGTATATGTTTGGCTTTGCGACAAAAGCCTGAAACTACCCGGAGGAACATGGATTGTCGGGCAACCGAAAGCAGGTAACATCATAATTTATTACATGTTGCTATTTGCCATAGCAATTTATATGAAGATTAAAATTGTACGGGAACAACAGCAGGAACAACAGGAAAAATCCTTACTTTATAAGAATTTTATCAGCATCCGGCTGACGGCATTTTTTCCAAAACTGCAATGTAAAAAGAAACGGCGCATGCAATACGCCAACGAGAAGAAGCGAGGTTTCTATCGGAGTTTTTGGGATAAGTGCAAGCGTTTTACATTTGTGGGAATATTTGTTAGTCTTATGATTTTGGCGCTTACTCATAGAGATACTGCTGATTTGAGTGTTACGTTTTTGGATGTCGGGCAGGGGGACTGTATTGTCCTTACAGATGCGTCAGGCATGACCTGGTTGGTGGATGGCGGAAGCAGTGATGTGAGTGGAGTAGGGGTGTATCGTATCATTCCGTATTTGAAGTCACAGGGTATTTCCTGCCTTGATTATATGATTTTGACACATACAGACCAAGACCATATGTCAGGATTGATGGAAATTATCAAGGTCTCGGAGCTGGGAATCAAAGTAAAAAATTTCCTAGTACCGGATATAGTGGAGGAGGAAGCATATCAGGAAATTTGCGCGCTGGCACGTGCACACAATATTCCGGTTATGCGTTTGAGCGTAGGTGTTCAATGGGAAAATGGCAATTTCTCCATGCGATGCATTGCCCCGGCAGCGGGAGAAGTGTACGAGGATACCAATGAGGCATCGGCGGTGCTTTGGTGTGAGTATCAGGATTTTTCGTTACTTCTAACCGGTGATATCGGTAAGGAGACGGAAGAAAAATTGCTTGCTGAGCAGGAACTTACTCCGATAACCGTGCTTAAGGCGGCACATCATGGTTCGAAATACTCATCTTCTCAAGCATTTTTAGAGACAATTTCCCCTCAGCTGACGATCATTTCTGTCGGAAAAAATAACAATTATGGGCATCCGCATGAAGAAACGCTCTTGCGATTGGCGCAAGTTCATAGTACAATACTAACAACAATGAATTGCGGTTGTATTGAGGTTATCTATAAGGACGGCCGAGTGCAAGTCCGTAGATTTAAAAGTGGAGAAGATCATGCAGACAATTAACAATGATATCAAAAATCAGACCTTCCGTCCGATGTATTTGATTTATGGTGAGGAGAATTATTTAAAACGATTTTATAAAAATAAGCTGGTAGAAGCGATGGTTGGCGATGACACGATGAACTTTAACGAGTATGCCGGCAAAGGAATTGAAATTCGTCCGCTGATTGATTTGGCAGAGACGATGCCGTTTTTTGCCGAGCGACGTGTGATTTTAATTGAGGATTCTGAGCTTTTCAAAAAGAAGGACGAGGAACTTGCGGATTATTTGAAATCTATGCCGGAGACGACCTGTATGATTTTCGTGGAGCAGGAAGTGGATAAGCGGAACAAACTGTTTAAAACGGTCAAAGAACTTGGATACGTCTGTGAGTGTGCGAAGCAAAATGAGGCATACCTTGAACGTTGGGTTTTACAGCGTCTAAAGCGTGAAGAGAAAAAAATCACGCGCGACACGTTGAATCTGATTTTTGAGCGCATCGGCGATGATATGGAACTGTTGGAATGTGAATTGGAGAAGCTGTTTTCATATACCGCCGGCAAGGATGTCATTGAAACAGAGGATGTATTGGAAATCTGTACGGTGCGTTTGGAAGCAAAAATATTCGATATGATGGATGCGATTTCAGAAAAGAATCGCGAGCGGATATTGGAACTTTATTATGATTTGGTGGCGCTTAGGGAACCACCGATGCGAATTTTATTTATGCTTGTGCGACAGTTTCGTTTATTGATGCAGGTCAAGCAGCTTTCCGACAAAGGTCTTCGTGCAGATGCTATTGCCGCCAAAATTGGTTCTCAGAGTTTTGTCGTGCGCAAGACATTACGTCAGGTGCAGAATTTTACGCTTGCACAGCTAAAAGAAGCGTTGAGAAATTGCATGGAGATGGAAGAAGCCGTAAAGAGTGGCCGTATGGATGAAAACATGGCTCTTGAATTGCTTTTGATTCAGTATAGCAGCAAATAATATACAGAATATTAAGAGGGATGGCACTTGCCATCCCTCAAAGCTTTTAATCGATAGTATCTGCGGTACCGGTCATTGTACCGGATTCCGGAGTCGAGGTCGGATTAGCGGTCGTTGGGTCGCCGGTCGTCTCACCCTCCGTGTCGGTAGTAACTTCAGGAACTTCCGGTTTCTTTTCCGGAACATGCAAGGTACAGAGGGTTGACGGCTCTGTGCCGGTTGCATAATATTCCTTTTTGGTAGCGCAACCTTCGCCAGCCAAATTGCCGGATGATTTACAGATTGCATATTCGGCTACGCCGTTCGGAACTTCAAAAGCCGTATCCTCGTAACCGTAATACTCGTGTACTTCCTGCATAATTGTTTTCCACATCTTCTTATGGTAAGAAGCATTGCCTAACTGTGTGTTTTCATCGTAACCCGACCAAATAGAAGCGGTAAGATAAGGAGTATATCCGCAGAACCACACATCGTATGTGTTGGAAGTTGTACCGGTCTTTCCGGCTTCCGTCATATCAGGAATGTTACAAAGCTTACCGGTTCCGTTTGTGCCAGTTACAACATCTTTCATTGCATCCGTCAAAAGATATGCGGTCGTTTCTTTGATAACCTGCTTAGTTGCAGTGGTGCGGTTATCAAGCAAAATGCGTCCGTCATAGTCATATACGACAGTATAGAGCGTCGGCTCATGGTAGAGACCACCGTCTGCAATTGCTGCATAGGCCGCGGTCATTTCAAGGTTTGTAACACCATCAGTAATACCACCAAGCGCCGTCGCCTGCTGAATATCCGTATAAGTGTCATTGCCGGAAACGCGGCTCTCTACTAAGGTTGAAATACCAAAATCCAGTAAATAATCATAACCAAGCTGTGGGGTAATCGCTGTGAATACCTTAACTGCGACTACGTTTGTTGATTTTTCAATCGCTTTACGAAGTGTGAGGTTGCCGCTGTAACCGCCGCCCGCATTCGTAACCGGACGTCCGTTGGCATATTTGTAAGGCTCATCCTTTACGACCGAGGCTAACGTATAACCTGCAGTATCAAGTGCCGGCGCATAAGTGGATAAGATTTTGAATGTGGAACCCGGCTGACGCTTTGCCTGCGTTGCACGGTTGTAAGCGCGGCTCGTTTCTTTCTCGCCGCGGCCACCGCTTAATGCGAGAACATAACCGGTCGCTTGATCCATGATGACGAAAGATGCCTGTGGCTGTAACGTATAGGTGATGTTTTCGCCAAGTACAACGTCGCCCTCTTTCCATTGAGAAGCCTTATATTCTTCCACCAGCTTATCAATATCTTCTTTCGAATTGAAAATCAACTTAAAAGTGGTTTCATTTAGTAACGTCTTGTGATAGTAGTTAATGGAATATTCACCGTAATTTTCCACGGTACCATCCGCATGCTGTACGGAATAGTTCCAAGAGAACGAATATTTTTTCGATGGATAATTACTGTCATTATTGACAACGCTATCGACAATTTTCTGCACTTCGGTGTTCTGCGTTGAATGGATTGTCAGACCACCGCTGTAAACTGCATTGCTGGCTTGTGTGGCGGTATAGCCTTTTTGTTCCATCAAATCATTAATTACCTGCTCATAAACCGCATCTACAAAATAGCTGTATGGGTCAGAGTCAGTAGATTCAATCGTCGAATCGACGAGCTGAATACGGGAGTAAACATCATCTGCTAATGCTTCATCATATTCCTCTTTGGTAATATGTCCGTTCTTATACATATACTCCAAACATGTTTCACGACGTTCTGCATTGTTTTCCGGATGATTAATCGGGTCATAGAAGGAAGGATTTTGAGTAATACCTGCGATTACCGAACTTTCCGAAATCGTCAAATCCGCGGCATTCTTACCGAAATAACGCTTGGCAGCGGCCTGTACACCGAGTGTATTGGAACCTAAGTTGATCGTATTTAAGTAGTTTTCTAAGATAATATCTTTACTTAATTTTTTTTCAACTTGTAAAGCAAGATACTGTTCCTGCAACTTACGTTTGAAAAGGGAACCGGTTGTCTGAGCATCTGTCCAGGTTGTAAATACATTATTTTTTAAAACCTGCTGTGTAATCGTACTGGCACCCTGCGATAAGTCAAACGTAGTCGCCGCAATAAAAGCGGCACGAGCGATACCTTTTAAGTCGATTCCGTTATGCTCATAAAATCGTTCATCTTCTAAATCGATGAAGGACCATTTTAAGTGTTCCGGTAATTCATCAATACTTACCGACTCACGGTTCGAACCGGTCGTTACCAATGTTTCGATAACATTTCCGTCGGTATCAAGAATCTTTGTTGGGTAATCACTCGGTGCAATGCTGATATCGGAAACGCTTGGTGCAGTTTTGATAATTCCGCTTGCCATACCAAGTACCAAAAATCCTACCGAAGTTCCTACGAGAAGAAAGAGGAGCAGAAAGATCTTCAAGCCCAGAAATGAAAGCTTTGTTGTAAACTTTCTGGAGGTTGACGATAATTCCTCGCGCTTATCCTCTGTTGCGTTCATACTGAAATTCATAAAAATATTCCTTTCTTAAACGAATATAAGTATTCTATTTTAGTGTTATCACTATCTGTAGAATTATAGCATGAATCCCTAAATATTACAAGGATTCGTACGTGACGATAATATTACAATTTTCTTACAAAATGGAAGTTTGTAGAGAATTTGCGGTTATAGTTGCATATTTCACAGGTATATGATATAAATAATTTATAAAAATTTTATAATTGGAGCGTGTACAAAAGAGAAAGGAGAGATTTTATGGCGAAGGCAATAACAAATTTTAATGCAGAAAATTTTGAGCTGCTATGGAAGCAGGCTGTAAAAAGACTACAGACAGTTAAAAAGAAAAGATGGACGAGGAATCTTGTCTGTGCTATGGGCAGTATCTTGTTTTTCATAGTGTCGGTAATACTTGTGTTTGCCCTTATCTATTTTTATGGAGACGGGGAGGATAAGGCATTGGTGGACAGCTTGCCGGTGCTTGGAGCCGTAGGAAAATGGTTTGCCGGCGTAGCACTTGATGCCGAACGTGTATGGTACATAAATGTACTCGTCTGCGTGGGCGTGCTGTATTTGGTACCATTTGCTGCAAGTTTTGTGATTTGGATTTTAGTTACAATTCTTGGTGGCGGCAAGGCTGAAGAAACGCCGCTTGAAGCGGAAGCAGGCAGAGCAAAGCGTCTTGCAGAAATTTCAAAACAGGCAAATTCATTGGTTGGATTTAAGTATAAAAGCTCAGCTTGGAGAATTCTTTGCAACTGGCTTTTTACATTAATCGTTTGCGGCAGTTTCTTATTTGTTGCTTATAAGATGAAGATGATTACTGTGTCATTCTGTATCGGATTGGCAGCGGTAGCGGTTGTGATGCATTTGCTATATAAGTTGTTACTTGGTATTTCCACTGCAATCAACGGTGTTTTCTACAAATTTAATTCATCGGAATTTAGTATGTTAAGTAATTTGGCGGATGCTTACTGGGTAAGAGTTGACCCGGAAGAAGCCAAACGCAGGGAAGAAGAGAAAGCGCGTGCAGCGGCGGCATTTGCAGCAAAGGTTGCGGAACGCGAACGGAAGCGCAAGCAGGCACTCGAATCGGAAAAAAACGGAAGATATGCCGATGCAAAGGCTCTTTTTTACCAGGCAGCGCAACTGGGCGATGCGTTAGCGATGGAAAACTATGCGCGCCATTGCCTGATTGCAGGTGACCGCAGTTCGGCGATTTATTGGATGGAAAAGTGCGTGGCGACTGGCGAAGCGGATGCAACGTCAAGAGAACTTCTTAACGCAATGAAAGAAGGAAAACATATCAACGCACATTACGGATTTGATTAAAAAATGAGGGCGAATCGTTACGATTCGCCCGTTTTATATATATAAAAATAATTTACCACGTTCGCGCGCCATCTATATGCAAAAAGCGAACTTTCTCAAAATCGTAGTAAGCTCGGTTGCGGGTCAACGAAGATGTGTTCACGGCAGTATCGGGGGTTTTTGAGAGAATCACATAATCTAACGTCCCCTCTGTTGCCTTTTTTGCATCTTTTGCCAGTTTACAAAACCGTACAAATCATTTACAAGGAACATCACAAAACAGAGGATAACAGATACATATGTAATATTTGAAATCGTCGCCAACGCCCACAGTACAATCAAAACAAGATCATTTGCAGCATATGCCAGAGCAAAGTAAGCGCTCCTGCGGAAGGTCAGATAAACTGCGATAAAACTGGTGGTAACGGAAAGCGTGCTCGGTATGATATTTGCAGTGTCGAATGCCTCTAAAATGAAATAGAAAGTAAAGGTGACAACAACAGAAAGGGCCAACATAAAGACGATTTCTTTGGCTTTTAATTGATTGACCGTTACCTCGGCTTTGTTTCCTTTATACGGATGGCGTAACCATGAGATGAGTGCGAACAAGGCCATGGGAGCGGTCATGCCAAGATAGGTAATCATTTCGCCGTAATAAGCAAAAGAAAAGGAAATGATGCCATAAAGTAAACTGAACACAATCATTAAAAATTGCCCGAGCGGATTGCCTTTAGCATTAAAAATAAGAGAAGTCGCGCCAATGAGTGAAGCGACGAGCGTCAACCAATTCTCGCGATCAAAAGCAAGAAAAGAAATCAAAATCAACATTACCGAAGAAATCCACAAAGCAAGCTCCGTTTTCGAAAAATATTTAAAATATTCTTTCATTTTATGCATAGTCACCTCACAAAAAAATAAGCACCCGTCACACATCTTCAAAGACCTAACGATGTGTCAACGAATGCTCTGCATTCACTACCCGGTGGCAGTAAAGTCATGGGAAAACTTCCCTAGTAATTTAGAAGCGGAGAGTGTGGGATTCGAACCCACGTGCCCGGATGGACAACTTGATTTCGAGTCAAGCTCGTTATGACCACTTCGATAACTCTCCAAAATGTGCCGCCATTTTGCGCACTCACGCATTATAGCACATTATTTTTCGTTTGGCAATAGGACAATTCCGGCTTTTTCCGGTGTTGGAAAAATATTTGCAAAGCGTTGTGACTGCACCAGCCGGTATAAATAATCGCTACGCAAAGTCGTATTCCACTGTGCATATTCTGCACTGTCCGTCGCGAAAATCTTTTTGCCGTCAGCCGGTTTTGCCAACAATGGCAATGTGCCGGACTCCTTAATTTCCGACAGCAACGCGCCGGAATCTTTGCGGAATCCGAGTAACGGAAGGTATGCCGGGAACACCGCTGCGTCATTTTTTAAGCCGAGGATACAGTGCAAAATGCTGCGCTGCACGGTAGCAAGCGGAAACTGCTTCGTATGAACCATTTGGCAAAATTCTTCATAAGAAGTGAACTCCTTGCGCATGCGGTAAATGCGGCGATACAAATCTTCGGAGCAGTCAAAACAGTTATTTTCTGCTGGCAAAGAAAGCAGAGTATGCCCGAGTACCAGCGAGAAATCATTCGGGAAAATAGGGAATGATTTATTGTAGTGCGGCTGATAAAAATCGTATAAATCTGAGGAAATAGAATTCCTTAATACCGCATAGGAATCACCCGTTTCCAAAGCATTGCGAAAAGCAGTAGCAGAAATGTAACGATTTTTGCTGTCGTCATTTTCTATGTTATTTACATTCAGTGTGGCATCGTGATAATTACCAAGACGCTTAACAGCTATCGGAATCATCTGAGAATTCAGACGCTTGATTTCTTTCAAATATTCGATGGCAAGCGTGTTGTTCGGGGTATCAACGAGCGACGCACATTCTGCTCCCAAATGCTTGAAAAGTGCCTCTTTTCGCGCAAGTGGATAGGAGAAACCAGCTTTCATAAACTGCTGAAAATCTGCCTGATAAGCTGCTGGTTCATCAAGAAGAAACTCGGCGGTGCGAGTAAGTAATGTTAAATCATCCGTCTCGCAGCCGAAACTCAAATAATCAACAACACCCAGCGCAGATAAAAGTGCAACAGCACCACGCGCAAAATAAGATGCACCTCCGGTGGCGGCTGGGACCGGAAGTTCAAATACAGCGTCGGCACCATGTAATAAAGCTGCTTCCGTACGCAGATGCTTCTCCATCACTGCCGGCAGACCGCGCTGCACGAAATTGCCGCTCATTACAATGACAACGTAGTCTGCACCGGTCAATTCTTTCGTTTTTCTGATTTGATATGCATGCCCGTCGTGAAACGGGTTGTATTCTGCGATAATTCCTGCAACTTTCATAGTGTGCTCCCATAATAATGATAAAACCGGCTGCTTTGTCGCTTCGCGACGCAAGCCTATAAGTGATACAACCGGCTGCTTTGTCGCTTCGCGACGCAAGCCTATAAGTGATACAACCGGCTGCTTCGTCGCTTCGCGACTCTCACAGCCGCATCATTCGCAACTCCATGCTGACGCATTACGTTGCTCATGATGGACATTCGTCAGATAAAAACAATTTCTCGTGCAAGCACGGAAATCGTTTTTACCTTCCTCATTGTTGTATCACAAAAAGTACAATAAATCTACTATTTTACGGAAAAATTATCCTTGTAAACTTTGTTTGATGGGTTTATAATGAATCAATAAATACATACGTAAAGGGGGCCAAACAAAATGGCATTTATCGATGAGATTAAAGCAAAAGCAAGAGAGTGCAAGAAAACAATTGTATTGCCGGAGTCTATGGACAAGAGAACATTCGCGGCAGCTGCAAATGTATTGGCAGAAGGTGTTGCTGACCTGATTATTATCGGGACACCGGAAGAAGTTGCGGCAAACAGCGAAGGCTACGATATTTCCGCCGCTACGATTATAAATCCGTTCGAATCCGAGAAGACGCAGGTTTATGTGGATGCACTCGTTGAATTAAGAAAGAGCAAAGGCATGACAGCAGAGCAGGCATATACATTATTGACCACAGACTATATGTATTATGCATGCATGATGGTAAAGCTTGGTGATGCAGACGGCGTTGTTTCCGGCGCTTGCCATTCCACAGCAAATACATTAAGACCATCTTTACAGATTTTAAAGACAAAGCCGGGCACAAAGTTAGTTTCTTCTTTCTTCATTATGGTAGTTCCGGATTGCGAGTACGGTGCAAACGGCACATTTGTATTCTCCGATTGCGGTCTTTGCCAGAACCCGACCAGCGAAGAGTTAGCGGCGATTGCAGCGTCCTCCGCAGAGTCCTTCAAGTCTTTAGTTGGAGAAGAACCATTGGTTGCTATGTTATCCCATTCTTCCAAGGGTAGCGCGAAGCATGCGGATATCGACAAGGTGACCGCAGCAGTTGCTATCGCTCACGAACAGTATCCGGACATCAAGTTGGACGGCGAATTACAGCTTGACGCAGCTATCGTTCCGGAAATTGGTGCATCCAAGGCTCCGGGCAGCGATGTAGCAGGTAAGGCAAATGTTTTAGTATTCCCTGACTTAGATGCAGGTAATATCGGTTACAAGTTAGTGCAGAGACTGGCGAAAGCAGAAGCTTACGGTCCGATGTGTCAGGGCATTGCAAAGCCGGTAAATGACCTGTCCAGAGGCTGCAGTGCGGCAGATATCGAAGGCGTAATCGCATTTACAGCAGTACAGGCACAGATGATGTAATTACTTTTATACATTATTTTATTATAAACGGCTGCAAGGAATTGCGGCTGATGCCTCATAAGGCAGAAAGGATAAGCAATGAATATTTTAGTTATTAACTGCGGAAGCTCTTCTTTAAAGTTCCAGTTGATTAACTCGGATTCCGAAGAAGTATTGGCAAAGGGTATTTGCGAGAGAATCGGAATTGAAGGTTCCCGTATTGTATATCAGCCACAGGGCGGCGAGAAGGAGACAATCGAATCTCCGATGCCAAACCACACACAGGCGATTCAGCTTGTGATTGATTCTTTGATGAATGAAAAGACAGGCGTAATTAAGAGCCTCGACGAAATCGGCGCAATCGGTCACCGTGTGGTACATGGTGGTGAGAAGTTTGCATCTTCTACATTACTGACAGAAGATGTTTTGGCAGCAATTGAAGAATGCAACGACCTTGCACCACTGCATAACCCGGCAAACTTAATTGGTATCAACGCTTGTAAGGAACTGATGCCGAACACACCGATGGTCGGTGTCTTTGATACTGCATTCCATCAGACAATGCCGGAAAAGGCTTATATCTACGGACTTCCGTATGAATATTACCAGAAGTATAAAGTTCGTCGTTACGGTTTCCACGGCACATCTCACAGTTATGTTTCCAAAAAGGCAACAGAAATTGTTGGCAAGCCATACGACAGCTTAAAGACCATTGTTTGCCATTTAGGTAACGGTGCAAGTATTTCTGCAGTTATGAACGGCAAGTCTGTTGATACTTCCATGGGCTTGACACCATTAGAAGGTTTAATCATGGGTACACGTTCCGGTGATATCGATCCGGCCATCATGGAATTCATCATGAAAAAGGAAAATCTTGATATCGATGGTATGATGAACGTATTAAATAAGAAGTCCGGTGTTCAGGGGATGAGTGGTTTAACATCTGACTTTCGTGACATCAATGCAGGCATCGCAGCAGGAAATGAAAGAGCTGTGATGGCAATGGATGCATTCTGCTACCGCGTTGCCAAGTATGTCGGTGCTTATGTGGCGGCTATGAATGGTGTTGACGTAATTGCTTTTACAGCCGGTGTTGGTGAAAATGACGGCGTTGTTCGCGGCAAGGTTTGCGAATACTTAGGATATCTTGGCATTACTATGGACGCGGAAGCGAACAAGGTTCGCGGTGAAGAAAGAGTTATTTCCACACCGGATTCCAAGGTTAAGGTTTGCGTTATCCCAACAAACGAAGAACTTGCGATTGCAAGAGAAACAAGAGCTCTCGTATAGAAAAAAATTGCATGGGCATACTACCTAATAATTTCTAATATGAAGTTTTAGGAGGTGCCCATGTTAGAATTTAAATATGAAATAGAAGATCCAAGCGGTATTCATGCCCGGGCGGCTGGACTCTTTGTGCGGGAGGCGGTAAAGCATCCATGTGCCATTCATGTGATGTACGGCAAACGTGAGGTTGACGGCAAAAGCCTGCTCGCCCTTATGGGAATGAAAGTGCCGTGTGGCGAAACGTTGTGCATTCGCATCGACGGTAAATCGCAGGAGGAAGAAGAAGCAACAAAAGCTGAGTTGCTTCGCATTCTTCAGCAAAGCCGCGTTTAGTTCGCTCGGAAAAGATTCTGCAAAAAATCTTGGTAAAAGTTAAAATTTGTAATTGACAAATGCTTGACACCTATGTATAATTACAAAGGTTTGTTTAAAATACCGAAATGAGGAGGTGTAAGACTATGTCTATTTGTCCAAAGAATAAGTCTTCCAAGGGAAGAAGAGATAAGAGAAGAGCAAACTGGAAAATGAGCGCTCCGAGCCTTTGCACATGCAGCAAGTGTGGCGCATTAATGATGCCTCACAGAGTTTGCAAAGCTTGCGGTTCCTACAATAAGAAGGAAATCATCAAGGTTGAAGCATAATAATAGCTATTGACTAGTTAAAATGAAGAGGACAAGTCCGACGACTTGTCCTTTTTTAAATACGAGTAGGTGTTTTGGAGGTGTTTATGGAAGAAAAAGTAATCATTGCTGTTGATGCGATGGGTGGGGATAATGCACCGTTTGAAATCGTCAAAGGTGCAGTAGAAGCGGTAAATGAATCGACCGAGATTGTAATTAAGCTATGTGGGAAGGAAAAAGAAATCGAGGAAGTTCTCAAACAGTATACATATGACAGCGAGCGCCTTGAGATTGTAAATTGTGAAGAAGTGATTGCGACTGACGAACATCCGGTTCAGGCGGTGCGTACAAAGAAGAATTCTTCCCTCGTAGTATCTATGAATATGGTAAGAAAAGGTGAGGCAGATGCACTTGTATCGGCCGGTAATTCCGGTGCTGTGTTAGTTGGCGGTCAGATTATCGTTGGCAGATTAAAAGGCGTGGAGCGTCCGCCGTTTGCACCATTGCTACCGACGACAAAGGGCGTATCTTTATTGCTTGACTCGGGTGCAAATGTCGATGCAAGACCGTCACATCTTGTACAGTTTGCAAAGATTGGCTCTATTTATATGGAAAATGTTGTCGGCGTAAAGAATCCGCGCGTGGCAATCGTAAATATCGGTGCTGAGGAAGAAAAGGGGAACCAGCTTGTGAAAGAAACAATGCCGCTGTTGAAAGAATGCACAGACATTAATTTCATCGGCAGTATTGAAGCGAGAGATATTCCGTTTGGTTATGCCGACGTTATTGTTTGCGAGGCGTTTGTCGGCAATGTTATTTTGAAACTGTTTGAGGGCGTTGGATCCGCACTGATTTCCGAAGTAAAAAAAGGTATGATGACGAGTCTGCGCAGCAAAATCGGCGCACTGCTCGTGAAGCCGGCATTAAAGCAGACATTAAAGAAGTTCCAGACGGAAGAGCATGGCGGAGCACCGCTGCTTGGTTGCAAGGGGTTGGTAGTGAAGACGCATGGTAACTCTAAGGCTACCGAAGTTAAGAACTCCATTCTGCAGTGTGTACAGTTTAAAAAGCAGAAGATTAACGAGAAGATTCAAGAACATCTGGCATAAATAAGAAGAAAGAGGTAGTCATGGAATTTGAAAAGATTCGTGCGATTGTCGCACAAGTGTTAAATATAGATGCCGATATGATTACATCGGAAACGAAATTTGAGGACGATTTGGGAGCAGATTCGCTCGACTTGTTTCAGATTATTACGGAGATTGAGATGGAATTTTCAATTTCCATTGCTCCGGAAGCGGCGGAAGGTATTGTTACCATTGGAGATGCCGTGGAAGCGCTGAATCATCCGAATATATAATGAAAATGCTGATGGGAAAGGCCGGGAGAGCGGGTCTTTCCTATCATAAAAATATAATTAAGAGGATACAAAGATGGTTGATGTTAAGTTAGAAGATTTAGAAAAAAGTATCCATTATGAATTTAAGGATAAAAATTTGCTGAAAACAGCGTTGACCCACAGTTCCTACGCCAATGAAATCCGTGGCAAAAAGGTTGTGTGCAATGAGCGCATGGAGTTTTTGGGGGACGCGGTTTTGGAACTGGCTTCCAGTGAATTTTTATTTTTAACCCATGAGGATATGCCGGAAGGTGCGATGACAAAGCTGCGTGCCAGCATTGTATGTGAGCCAACGCTGGCGATTTGTGCCAGAGAAATTTGTTTAGGCGATTATTTGCTCCTCGGCAAAGGAGAAGACCGCACTGGCGGACGAAGCAAAGATTCGCTTGTCTCGGATGCACTCGAGGCATTAATTGGTGCGATTTATTTAGATGGAGGACTTGCGCCGGCAAAGCGGTTTGTTCACACCTTTGTGTTAAATGATATTGAGCGCAAGAAGCTTTTCTACGACGCAAAAACAATTTTGCAGGAAAAAGTGCAGGCTAAATATCATGTGGAAATCCACTATCAGTTACTAGAGGAAATGGGACCGGACCATGATAAGTCGTTTCAAGTGGCGGCGATGCTTCATGACCGAGCGATTGGCATTGGCACCGGCAAGACAAAGAAAGCAGCGGAACAGCAGGCAGCTTATCAGGCACTCACCGATGTAAATTCAGAGTTTATCTAAGAAAATCGAGGTAGATATGTATTTAAAAAGTATAGAAATTCAGGGATTTAAGTCCTTTGCTAATAAACTTGTATTTGAATTTCATAATGGTATTACAGGTATTGTTGGACCGAATGGCAGCGGTAAGAGTAACGTTGCAGATGCAGTACGTTGGGTACTCGGTGAGCAAAAAGTAAAGCAGTTGCGCGGCTCCAAAATGGAGGATGTTATTTTCGCCGGTACGGAGAATCGTAAGCCGCTCGGATTTGCTTATGTTGCCATTACACTTGACAATAAAGATCACAAGTTAAATGTTGATTATGATGAAATTACAGTTTCGCGTCGTTTGTTCCGCTCCGGTGAGAGTGAGTATAAAATCAACGGCGCTATTTGTCGTTTGCGCGACATTCAGGAACTGTTTTATGATACCGGTATTGGTAAAGAGGGTTATTCCATTATCGGACAGGGCCAGATTGATAAGATTTTGAGTGGAAAAGCGGAAGAACGTCGTGAGTTGTTTGATGAAGCGGCTGGTATCGTAAAGTTTAAGCGCCGTAAGCTCGTAGCGATGAAGAAATTGGATAATGAGAGGGCAAATCTTGCCAGAGTGAGTGATATTTTATCTGAGTTAGAACGTCAGGTAAAGCCACTCGAACGCCAGTCTGAGACAGCAAAGCAGTATTTGAAACTGCGTGACGCCTTAAAGGAGCAGGATGTGAACTTGTTCCTTATGGATATGGAACAGATTCGCAGTCAGCTCGAAGAAATCGAGCGTAAGACGACGGTGGCAACCGGGGATATGGCCGAAACAACCGCGGCATTTGAGGCGATTAAGCAGCAATATGAGCAGTTAGAAGCTATCATTGAAGAACATACCCGCTTATTGGAAGAAACAACCGCACAGAAAAATGAAGCGCAGTTAAATAAAGAAAAATTAATCAGTCAGATTCATTTACTGGAGGAACAGATTCGCTCGATTCGCAGCAATGATGAATTTTTAGGTGGCAGATTGGATGCCATCAAGCAGCAGATGGAAGAACGTACGACAGAGATTGAAAGTATTACCGCATCCAAAACTGCTTTAGAACAGGAGATTCAAGACGAAATTCGCAAGGAAGCAGATTTTACTTCACAGATTCATTTAAAAGAATCAGAAATCGAAGATTTGGAGTCTAAATTAGAAGAGAAAAAGTCCGATATTATCGTACTGATGAATGAAAAAGCGAATGTGCAGACGCAGATGGAGCGTTTTGACACGATGCTGGAGCAGATTTCCATGCGCAGAGAACAACTGCTTACGCAGTCGCAAAAGCAGGCTGAGGACAAGGAGATGCAGCGTCGTGAAATCGAAAAGCTGCAGAAAGAGCTTGATGAAATTAACCAAATGATTGCGGATACAAAAGCGCAGTCCGATGAAAAGAGCGCACAGCAGAAAAAGCTTTCCGACCAGATGGAGGAATGCACAAAGAACCGCCAGCGCAACCAAATGTTGTACCATCAGGAAAAATCCCGTCTTGAATCATTGAAGAACCTGACCGAGCGCTACGAAGGATACGGCGACAGTATCCGTCGTGTGATGGAGCAGAAAGATGCGAATGTCGGTATTATCGGTGTCGTGGCAGATATCATCAAGACTGAGAAGAAGTACGAGACGGCCATCGAGACCGCGCTTGGTGGAAATATTCAGAATATTGTTACTGACAATGCGAATACTGCAAAGAATTTAATTGAATTCCTCAAGAAAAATAAATATGGTCGTGCGACTTTCTTGCCATTGTCTAACATTGCGAACCGTACCGGCTTTAATAATGAAGCTGTACTTGAGGAGCAGGGTGTTATTGGTCTGGCAAGCGACATTATAAAGATTAAGAAAGAATATGAGGCGATTGCAAAGTTCCTGCTCGGCAGAATTGTAGTCGTTGACCATATTGATAATGCGATTAAAATTAGCCGAAAATACCAGTATTCGCTGCGTATTGTAACCTTGGAGGGTGAACTTTTAGCTCCGGGCGGTTCCATGAGCGGAGGCGCGTTTAAAAATAATTCCAACCTTCTCGGACGTCGTCGTGAAATCGAAGAAATCGAACAGAAGTTAAAGAATATTAAGGCGGAAGGCGAAGCTTTGCAGAAGGAATTCTTAAAGCTGGAAGTTTACGTGCAGGGCATGAATGTCGAACTGGAAAAATGCAGACAGCTTATGCAGGAGCAGATGTTGTTGCAGAACACAGTGAAGATGAATCTGCAGGCATACGGTGACAAAGAAAAGGATATGACCGAGTCATTAGAACATTCTCGCCGCGAGAGCGAAATGATGCAAGTGCAGTTAGAAAACCTGCGCTTTAGTACCGACGAGCTTTCCAAGCAGTTGAAGGACAAGGATGAGGAAAATACGTCGCTTGAAAAAGAAACGCTAGCTTTGGCAAAGCAGATTGAGGAGATGCGTGTTAAGCTCGAAGAAGAGAAAATGCAGGCGGAGGAACTTCGTTTGGCATTGTCTACTATGCGCCAGAAGTGCGATTATCTTGCAGAAACGAAGAATCGTTGTCTGACAGAGCTTGCAGAAGCAGAGGCAGAATGCCGCAGTATGACCGAGAGCAGTGCCGGTGCATCTGCAGAAATTGGCGAAAAAGAAAAGCAGATTGATGAGCTCACACAGACCGTGGCAGCAGCCGATGCAGAAATTGAAAAACTGACCGCGCAGATTGCAAAATTGGGCGAGCAGAAAGAGTTACAGTCCAAGGAGCATAAGGAATTCTTCACAAAACGTGAGGAAATTTCGGATCGTATGAACGTACTTGATAAAGAAATTTATCGTTTACAACATCAAAAAGAGAAGCAGGAGGAACAGCAAGAGAACCTTGCACATTATATGTGGAATGAGTACGAACTTACGTACAATCAGGCTCTTCCACTGAAGAATCCGGAACTTACCAACCACAGTGTATTGAAAAAGACGATTCGCGGCCTCAAAGATGAAATTAAGGGTCTTGGACCGGTCAACATTAACGCCATCGAAGAATACAAGGAGGTTTCCGAGCGGTACGAGTTCTTAAAGACACAGCATGATGACCTTGTAGAGGCAGAGAAGAATTTGTTAGGCATCATCGAAGAACTGGAAAATGGTATGCGTAAACAGTTTAATGAAAAGCTGGCTGACATCCGTGTGGAATTTGACAAGGTATTCAAGGAAATGTTCGGTGGTGGTAAAGGTACGATTGAGTTGAATGAAGATGAGGACGTACTTGAAGCAGGCATTTCGATTATTTCACAGCCACCGGGAAAGAAACTGCAAAATATGATGCAGCTTTCAGGTGGTGAGAAGGCGCTGACTGCGATTGCATTATTGTTCGCGTTCCAGAACTTAAAACCGTCACCGTTCTGTCTTTTAGACGAAATTGAAGCGGCGCTTGATGGCTCCAACGTTGTGCGTTTTGCGCAGTACTTACATAAGTTGACCGATAACACGCAGTTTATTGTTATTACGCATCGCCGCGGCACCATGTCGTGTGCGGACCGTCTGTACGGTATCACGATGCAGGAAAAGGGTGTCTCCACGCTCGTTTCCGTCGACTTGCTGGAAAAGCAGTTAGATAAATAAGGGGGCAAGGCAGATGGCAGAAAAGAAAGGTTTTTTTCATAAATTAGTGTCCGGTCTGGCAAAGACCAGAGATAATATTGTTGCCGGAATTGACTCGATCTTCAGCGGATTTTCAAGCATCGATGACGATTTCTATGAGGAATTGGAAGAACTGCTGATTATGGGTGATTTGGGCGTGCATACAACAGAAGAAATTCTCGATGATTTGCGTCGCAAAGTAAAAGAGCAACACATCAAGGACCCGCAGGAATGCAGACAACTCTTAATCGACAGCATCAAAGAACAGATGGATTTGGGTAAGCAGGCTTACGAGTTTGAAAACCGCAAGTCGGTTGTGCTTTTAATTGGCGTCAACGGTGTTGGCAAGACAACGTCTGTTGGTAAGCTGGCTGCCCAGTTAAAAGGACAGGGCAAGAAGGTGATGATGGCGGCAGCCGATACCTTCCGCGCAGCGGCCACCGAGCAATTAAGGGAATGGTCCAACCGTGCCGGCGTGGAAATTATTGCCCAGCACGAGGGCGCAGACCCGGGGGCTGTTGTTTTCGATGCGATTCAGGCAGCAAAGGCCAGAAACGTAGATGTATTATTATGTGACACGGCGGGCAGACTTCACAATAAGAAAAACCTTATGGAAGAATTAAAGAAGATTGACCGCATTATCGACAAGGAGTATCCGGACGCTTATCGTGAAACACTTGTTGTGTTGGATGCAACCACTGGTCAGAATGCGCTTGTGCAGGCAAAATTATTCATGGAAGCAGCGCCGATTACCGGCATTATCTTAACGAAGATGGACGGTACTGCTAAAGGTGGTATCGTGGTAGCGATTCAGTCCGAATTGGGCATTCCGGTAAAATATATCTGTGTCGGCGAGAAAATCGACGATATGAACAAATTTGACTCCGACGATTTTGTGAACGCATTGTTTGAGAAGAAAGCGGAGGAATCGTAATATGATGACATTAGAAAAATTCGAAGAAGCGACCGACCTCTTAAGTCCGGTGATTCAGAAAACGAAGCTGATTTACAGCGACCATCTGAGCAACGGTACCGGCAACAAAGTGTATTTGAAGCCGGAAAATCTCCAACTTACCGGTGCATACAAGGTGCGCGGCGCTTACTATAAAATCAGCACATTATCAAAAGAAGAACGTGCGAAGGGCCTCATTACGGCCTCTGCCGGTAACCATGCGCAGGGGGTTGCATACGCAGCAAAATTGTATGGGGCAAAGGCAACCATCGTGATGCCAACCGTAACACCACTGATGAAAGTAAACCGCACCAAGAGCTACGGTGCAGAAGTTGTGCTTTACGGTGATGTTTACGACGAAGCATGCAAGAAAGCATACGAACTGGCAGCAGAAAATGGTTATACCTTTATCCATCCGTTTGATGATCTCGATGTTGCCACCGGCCAGGGAACGATTGCTATGGAAATCATTAAAGAACTGCCGACGGTGGACTACATTTTAGTGCCGATTGGCGGCGGAGGGCTGGCAACCGGTATCAGTACCTTTGCCAAGATGCTCAACCCAAACATCAAAGTTATTGGCGTGGAGCCGGCAAATGCAAGCTGTATGAAAGCATCGCTTGAAGCCGGCCATGTGGTAACTCTGCCAAGCGCGCAGACGATTGCCGACGGTACAGCGGTTAAGACACCAGGCAGTAAGATTTTCCCATATTTGCAGGCAAATCTTGATGGTGTTATTACAGTGGAAGACGAAGAATTAATTGATGCGTTCCTTGATATGGTGGAAAATCACAAGATGGTGGCAGAAAATTCCGGTCTTTTGACGGTAGCTGCCTTAAAGCATCTGGATGTAACGAATAAGAAGATTGTCGCAGTATTAAGCGGCGGCAACATGGATATCATCACGATGTCCTCGATTTTGCAGCACGGTCTTGTGCAGCGAGGACGTATTTTCACGGTTTCCGTTCTGTTGCCGGATAAGCCGGGCGAGCTGGTGCGTGTAGCATCCATTATCGCTAAATTGCAAGGTAATGTCGTGAAAATCGAGCATAATCAGTTTGTCAGCATTAACCGCAATGCGGCGGTGGAATTGCAGATGACGATTGAGGCATTTGGACATGAGCACAAGAAAGAAATTATCGAAGGATTGCGAGCAGAAGGCTACGATCCGAGGGATGTCATGCCAAGATTATAAATTTTTACAGGTGTCAAGAAAAAATACTTGACACCTGCTTTTTTTTCGTGTAGAATACGCAGGGTGATAAAAATAACACCTCAAATAGTTGAAATCTGGTAAGCAAATGAATCGAATTTTAGAGCAATCCTTATTGTACGATTTTTACGGTGAGCTTTTGACAGAGCATCAGAAAAATATTTACGAAGCCGTTGTTTTAGATGATTACAGTTTGAGTGAGGTTGCACAAGAACACGGAATCAGCCGTCAGGGTGTGCATGATTTGGTAAAGCGCTGTGATAAAACACTTTCCCAGTACGAAGCAAAGCTCCATTTGGTAGAGCGCTTCCTAGCCACAAAAGAGCTTGTGGCCGAGATTAAGAAATCGGCGGCAGCGTTTCGCGACACGAACGATGAGGATTATTTACGAAAAATTGAAGTGGTCTCTGATAAGATTTTAGACGAGATGTAATGTGGGAAATCCCACCTAAGTTGAAAGGTTTGGTTATATGGCATTTGAAAGTTTATCCGATAAGCTTCAAAATATTTTCAAAAATCTTCGCAGCAAAGGTCGCTTGACGGAAGAAGACGTAAAAGCATCTTTAAAAGAAGTTAAGATGGCTTTATTAGAAGCCGATGTCAGCTTTAAAGTAGTAAAGCAGTTTATCAAGTCCGTGCAGGAACGTGCGGTTGGTGTGGATGTATTAAATAGCCTCACACCGGGACAGATGGTCATCAAAATCGTTAATGAAGAGATGATTGCCTTAATGGGTTCCGAGACGACGGAAATCAAGTTCCTTCCAAGCAATGAAGTGACTGTCATCATGATGGCAGGTTTGCAGGGCGCCGGTAAGACAACGATGGCAGCCAAGCTTGCTGGTAAATTCAAGCAGAAGGGTAAAAAAGTTCTGCTCGCAGCCTGTGACGTTTACCGTCCGGCAGCGATTGAACAGCTGCAGATTAACGGACAGAAGCAGGGCGTGGAAGTATTTTCCATGGGTAGCGGTCATAAGCCGGTTAACATTGCTAAGGCAGCGTATGAACATGCGGTAAAACAGGGCTTTCATGTATTAATGATCGATACAGCCGGCCGTCTTCACATTGATGAGGACATGATGGCAGAGCTGATTGAGATAAAAGAAAATCTGAATGTGCATCAAACAATTCTCGTTGTTGATGCGATGACCGGTCAGGATGCGGTTAACGTTTCCGGTATGTTCGCGGATAAGGTGGGCATTGACGGTGTTATTTTGACAAAGCTTGATGGCGACACAAGAGGCGGTGCGGCGTTATCCATTAAAGCCGTGACCGGCAAGCCGATTTTGTACATTGGTACAGGCGAAAAGCTCTCCGATGTTGAGCAGTTCTATCCGGAACGTATGGCAAGCCGAATCCTCGGCATGGGTGACGTTTTAACACTCATTGAGAAGGCGGAAGCGGCCATTGACAAGGATAAGGCAAAAGAACTCGAGCAGAAGATGAAAAAAGCTGAATTCAGCTTTGACGACTATCTCGAGTACATGGGCCAGATTAAAAATATGGGCGGCCTTGGCAGTTTACTTGACATGATGCCAGGCATGGGTGGAAAGATTACAAACGACATGCTTCCGGATGAGAAGTCATTAGGCAGAATCGAGGCGATTATTTACTCAATGACCCCGGAGGAACGTGCGAATCCGGCGCTGTTGAACGGCTCGAGAAAAAAAAGAATTGCCCTCGGTTGCGGCTTAAATATTGCGGAAGTAAATCGCTTTGTCAAGCAGTTTGAGCAGTCCAGAAAGATGATGAAACAGATGTCCGGCATGATGGGCAAGGTTGGCAAACGTGGCAGATTTAAATTACCATTTTCATTTTAGCTGATAGGTGTTATTGCGATTAGCGACACTTGATCATACAGGTTGCCCGGCAAAGTACGGAACAGCCAATACAAATATTAAACATTTTACAGGAGGAAAATAACAATGGCAGTTAAGATCAGATTAAGAAGAATGGGACAGAAGAAGGCACCTTTTTATAGAATTATTGTAGCTGATTCCAGATCCCCAAGAGATGG
Organism: Lachnospiraceae bacterium; assembly: GCA_015057275.1. Classification (GTDB taxonomy): domain Bacteria; phylum Bacillota; class Clostridia; order Lachnospirales; family Lachnospiraceae; genus SIG308. The sequence goes on from SVEO01000005.1 coordinate 33,515, forward strand.
CAGATTCATCGAGGAAATCGGCACATATGATCCGACAAAAGAGCCAAGCGTAATCACTTTCAATGAAGAAGCAGCAAAGAAGTGGTTAGCTACCGGTGCTCAGCCAACAGAAACTGTTGCTAAGTTATTAAAGCTTGCAGGTATTGAGAAATAATTGCTGAGGTGTGCAAATGAAAGAATTAGTTGAAGTAATTGCAAAGGCGTTGGTAGACTGTCCTGCAGAAGTTATGGTAACTGAAAAGCAGAACGGGAATACTTTAGTCGTTGAATTAAAAGTTGCACCACAGGACATGGGTAAAGTCATTGGTAAGCAGGGCAAGATTGCAAAGGCAATTCGTTCCGTTGTTAAGGCGGCAGCTTCCAAAGATGACCAGAAGGTTGTTGTTGACATTATTCAGTAAGGAAGCCAAATGTGCGGCATCGGGTATGAACCCGGTGCCGTGTTGTCTATACGGACGAATGCGGAGAGAACTATGAAGGAAATGATTTTTCAGGTAGGTGTTATCACATCGCCGCATGGTGTGGCGGGAGAAGTAAAGATTTTTCCGACGAATGATGACCCTGCGCACTACAAAAAATTTAAAAAAGTATTGGCAAAGCCGTTGCGCGGCGAAAAAGCAACAGTAGAGTATGAAAGCAATGCTTATGTTGAGCTGCATATCCGACAGGTAAAGTTTTTTAAGAACATGGTGATTGTCAAGTTTGAGGAAATAGCCAGTATGAACGACGCTGAATTAAACCGCGGTCGCGAGCTTTATATTACGCGCGATCAGGCGGTTCCATGCAAGAAAAACGAGAACTTTATCGCCGATTTAATTGATATGGAAGTGTATAACGAAGATGGCAAGCTACTCGGTATCTGCAAGGATGTATTACAAACCGGCGCTAATGATGTATATGTAGTTGAGCTTGCAGATGGCAAGGAACTTTTACTTCCAGCGATTCGTGAGTGCATTCTTGATGTGTCAGTCGATGAAAACCGCATGACGGTTCATGTGTTAGAGGGGTTGATGTAATGAATTTTTATGTATTGACCTTATTCCCGGAAATGGTCATGAGCGGATTAAATACGAGTATCATCGGTAAGGGTGTAGAAAAAGGACTTTTGAACATTGAGGCGATTAATATCCGCGATTATGCCGGTAATAAATACGGTAAGGTAGATGATTATCCGTATGGTGGAGGGGCCGGTATGCTGATGCAACCGGGACCGGTGTATCGCTCATATGAAAGTGTGGTGGATAAAATTGCGTCTGAACGTCCGACGAGAGTTGTGTATTTGACTCCGACCGGAAATGTATTCCATCAGGATATGGCAAAGGAATTGGCACAGGAAGAAAATCTGATTTTCCTCTGCGGGCATTACGAAGGTATCGATGAGCGCGTGCTAGATAAAATCGTGACCGACCCGGTATCCATCGGTGATTATGTGCTTACCGGCGGCGAGTTGCCGGCCATGGTAATGATTGATGCGATTTCCCGTTTCGTGCCGGGGGTTTTAAAAAATGAGGTTTCAGCGGAAACCGAGAGTTTCCACGAGAATTTGCTTGAATATCCGCAATACACCAGACCGGAGGAATTTATGGGAGAAAAGGTCCCGGAAGTACTCCTTAGCGGGCATCACGGCAAAGTTGATGCCTGGCGCAGAGAGCAGTCCTTACTGCGGACGGCGAAATTCCGTCCGGATTTGCTAAAGAAGGCTGAACTCACTGAAAAAGAGCGGCAATTTATCCAAAAATCACTTGAAAATGCTGATAAATAGCGAAAAAACTGCTTGCAAATATTGTAAGTGTATGTTATATTATCATGGTTGTGAAAATTGATATTCCGCTGTTACCACTGCTTGCATGTATTAAGAATGTCGAATTATGAAGGAGGCACACAATGAACGAAATCATTAAGAAGATTGAAGAAGCACAGTTAAAGGAAAAGGTTGACAACTTTAACGTAGGTGATACTGTTAAGGTATACGCTAAGATTAAGGAAGGCAACAGAGAAAGAATTCAGGTATTTGAAGGTACTGTATTAAAGAAGCAGGGCGGTAGCAACCGTGCAACATTCACAGTACGTAAGAACTCCAACGGTGTTGGCGTAGAAAAGACCTGGCCATTACACAGCCCTAACGTTGAAAAGGTAGAAGTAGTTAGAGCAGGTAAGGTAAGACGTGCGAAGTTATTCTACTTAAGAGACAGAGTCGGTAAGGCTGCAAAGGTAAAAGAATTAGTAAAATAATTACCGAAAAGAATTGGGACAAATCTTGATATTTGTCCCTTTTTTGTTTATAATAAGACAGTCCGTACCGAAAATAGCGTGCGGATAGGATTGGAGGACTTCGATGAGCTACTTTCATCCCATTCCCGACCAGAATGTTTGGACGGATGTGATTGGAAAATGGATTGTGGATTGCATATTTTTTGTGGCACTCGCGTTTTGGCTCGTGTTTATGCTGGGGCAACAGATTAACGTTTCCGGTAATTCTATGCTGCCGACGTTAGCAGATTCGGATAAAGTCGTGGTAAGTCAGATGCACTATCAGCTTGAAGAGCCGGAGCGATTGGATGTTGTGGCTATTTCACAGGGGGATGAAGTGACTGTAAAGCGTATCGTCGGTCTGCCGGGCGAGGTAGTGCAGATTATAGACGGCTGGATTTATATTAATGATGAGAAGCTTGATTTCCAGACCGATGGTGAGTCGGTATTGAATGCCGGCGTGGCTGACAGCCAGATACTGCTCGGCAAGGACGAATATTTTGTGATTGGTGACAACTGGAACAACAGTCAGGACAGCCGCACCGGAGAGTTTGGCAACGTGAAGCGAGAGCAGATTCAAGGGAAAGTCTGGCTGAAAACCTGGCCGTTTAAAGATATTGGATTGGTAGATTAGAGAGGTAAAATAGATGAATATACAGTGGTATCCGGGTCATATGACGAAAGCGAAGCGTATGATGCAGGAGGATATAAAGCTGATTGACTTAGTAATCGAGATTTTGGATGCGCGTTTGCCGAAGAGCAGCCGTAATCCCGATATCGATGAGCTAGGGAAAAATAAAGCACGTCTAATTGTTCTGAATAAGGCAGACTTGGCCGATGAAGCGGTGACCGAGGAATGGAAGCAGTGGTTTGAAAGCAAGCAAATGCATGTTATTACGGTCAATGCCAGAAGCGGTGCAGGTATTCGTCAGATGGACAAGGTCATTCAGGAGGCTTGCAAAGAGAAAATTGAGCGAGATCGAAAACGCGGTATTTTAAACCGCCCGATTCGTGCAATGGTAGCAGGCATTCCGAATGTCGGCAAATCGACGCTGATTAACGGTTATGCCGGCAAGGCCTGTACAAAGACGGGAAATAAACCGGGTGTGACAAAAGGTAAGCAATGGATTAAGATGAGCAAGACGCTCGAGTTGTTAGATACACCGGGAATTTTGTGGCCGAAGTTTGAAGATCCGGAAGCGGGGCTTAGACTGGCATTTGTCGGCACGATAAACGACCAGATTATTCAGACAGAGGAGCTGGCGCTTGAATTTATCCGATTTATGGAGCAGAGCTATCCGGGTGTGCTTAAGGAACGCTATTATCCACAGACAGAACCTGCGGATACTTTGTTTCTTGGAGCTGGTTCCCAATATGCAAACGAGATTACAATTTTAAATCAGATTGCGCTCTCACGCTCGTGTAAAAAGAAAGGCGATGAGCCGGATTTGGAAAAGGCAGCAGCAATTTTATTCGACGATTTCAGACAAGGAAAATTAGGGAAAATTACATTAGAAAGGCCGGTGTTATAAGATGAAAAAAGCAGTGATTGGTTTTTTTGGAGTAGTGTTGATTGGTGGATTGCTTGCAGTAGGAGCATTATTCCTGATAAAAGATTATGATGTTTATGTAGTTTCGGGCGATGCGATGTACCCGACATTTGCGGAGGGAGACCGAGTTGTGATTGACAAATCGGCAGATGCCTATGAGCGCTATGACTTGATTGTATTTGAGAACGCATATGGCGGGGGAGGCTATTACATAGAGCGTATCATCGGTCTGCCGGGCGAGACCGTGCAGATTCAGGAGGGTGTTATTTATATTAATGGAGAACCGCTTGCGGAGCCGTATTATTATGAAGCGGATTTCAACGGTTATGATGCATACGAAGAAATGATGATTGGCGAGGGGGAATATTTTGTGCTGGGTGACAACCGTAACCACAGTGCAGATAGCCGCTTAAATGATTTCGGCATGGTAAAGCTTGAGAGTATTACAGGCAAAGCAATATTCCGCATGTGGCCAATGGATGCAATCGGCTCACTTCAAAATCAGTAACGCGACAAGAAAGATGGCTTTGAAGGATAAAGGAGGAGTAAAATGAAAGAATTAGAATCCGTAGCAGAAATGGCTGAAGAAGCTGTTGAAGAGGTAACAACAGAAGTCGCGGAATCGGGAAAAGAAAAAAAACAGCGTGCGAGAAAAAAGAAGGAAAAATCGCAGCTAATAGAATGGATTGAAACCGCGCTGTATGCGATTATTGCGGTCGGTGTGGCGTATCTTATTGTAACTTATGTGGGTCAGAGAACGATTGTAGACGGTTACTCAATGTATCCGACCTTTATGGACGGCGATAATGTAATCACGGACAAGATTTCTTATCGTTTCAGTGACCCGGAACGTTTTGATGTAATTGTGTTTCCGCACTATGATTATTTAACCGGAGAGACGCATGCGTATATTAAGCGAATTATCGGTTTGCCGGGCGAGACGGTGCAAATTATTGACGGTTATGTGTACATTAACGGCGAAAAGCTTAAAGAGGATACCTACGGCAGAATGGAGCCTGCGGAGGCAGGATATGCGGAAGAGCCGATTACGATTGGTGAGGACCAGTATTTTGTACTCGGCGATAATCGTGAAGCGGGCGGAAGCCGTGATAGCCGTTATTTATTGCCAAACGGCGAGCCGGACGTAGGTTTGGTTGAGCGTGACATCATTATCGGTAAAGCGGTTTTGAGAATCTGGCCGTTGGCTGATTTTGGTACATTTGATTAAAATTTTGCAGAAGTGAGAAGATTATGCAGACACTAAAAGAGATAAAAGAACAGCTTGAGTTGACAAAAACAGAGAATCTGCCACAGATTCTCTCTCTTTTTAAAGAGGATGAGCGAAAAAATGTGCAGGCGTTGATTGCACGCTATGAGAAAAAGTATGCGGATTATTTATCTGAGCTTGCGCGCATGAAGCAGATGTTTTTTTATGAAAGGATGCAGGAAGGTGCACAGTATATTTGCGGAATCGACGAGGTTGGTCGTGGCCCTTTCGCCGGACCGGTCGTGGCGGCGGCAGTGATTTTGCCGAAAGACTGCGATATCTTGTACCTCAACGATTCGAAGAAGTTGAGCGAGAAAAAGCGTGAAGAGCTGAATTTGGAAATTCGTGAAAAGGCTGTTGCCTATGCAATCGGTATTGTTTCCCCGGAACGCATTGATGAAATTAATATATTGCAGGCGACTTACGAGGCAATGCGTCAGGCGGTCAACAGGCTTTCGGTAACGCCGGATGTGCTGTTAAACGATGCGGTAACGATTCCGCAGGTGGCAATTCGTCAAGTGCCGATTATCAAGGGCGATGCCAAGAGCGCATCAATTGCGGCGGCGAGTATTATTGCTAAGGTTTACCGTGACCATTTGATGGAAGATTACGATAAAATCTACCCGGGCTACGATTTTGCAAGCAACAAAGGATATGGTTCAAGCAAGCATATTGCGGCACTGAAAGAAATTGGACCATGCCCGATACATAGAAAAAGCTTTATCCACAACTTCGTGTAAACAACGAGGAGAGCACTATGAAGCAAAATAACCGCAAAATCGGAGCGGAAAAAGAGACTCTGGCGATGGAATTTCTCAAGCGGCAGGGTCTTATTTTGTTAGAAAAGAATTTTTACTGTTATTTCGGCGAGATTGATTTGATTTTGTGTGAGGGGGAAACACTTGTTTTTGTCGAGGTAAAGTATCGCAAAAGCACAAAGAACGGACCTGCATGTGAGGCAGTAACGAAAAAGAAACAAAGAACGATTTACAAGTGTGCGGAATATTATTTATATCGGAACCGACAGTTTGCGAATGTACCCTGTAGGTTTGATGTAATTGAAATTAACGGTAACGAAATTCATTGGCTGAAAAATGCATTTGGAGGATTATAAATGATTCAGATTATAACAGCAAAGGAAGATGCAAAGTTTTGCAGTAGTCATCCGCGCATGTATTTGGATAAAAAGGGAATGGCACCGGTGCTAAAATATGAGGCCTTTGCTAATATTCCATGGCTGGCACACGGCTTTTCTACACGCTTAGGCGGTGTGAGCGAAGGGCATCTTGCAAGTATGAATCTCGGCTTTGGCAGAGGTGATTCTGAGGAGAATATGCTGGAAAATTACCGTAGAATGGGCAAAGCGATTGGTTTTCAAATGGAGGATACTGTTGTTTCTAAACAAACACACACAACAAATATTCGCTTGGTAACAGAGGCGGACCGTGGAAAAGGATTAATTTGTGAGCGTGACTATGATGATATTGACGGTCTGATGACGAATGTGGCGGGAATTGCATTGGTAACATTGTATGCGGACTGTGTGCCGCTCTATTTTGTGGATTGCAAAAACCGCGCAATTGCATTGTCACATTCCGGCTGGAAGGGCACCGTGGGCCATATGGCGGAAGTGACAATGAAAAAGATGAAAGAAGCATTCGGTACGCAACCGGAAGATTTGCTCACGGGGATTGGACCGTCCATCTGTCAGGAGTGCTACGAGGTCACGGAAAATGTAATCGAAGAATTTAAAGCTGCATTTCCGCAAGAGGAATGGGAAAATTTGTTTTATCAAACCGATGATATACATTATCAGCTTAATTTGTGGTATGCAAATTATGTGCAATTTATCCGTGCGGGGCTGAAGCCGGAACAGATTTCACTGCCGGGAATTTGTACCTGTTGCAATCACACATGGCTGTTTTCGCACCGCGCATCGAAAGGCTTGCGAGGAAACCTTGGTGCATTTTTAAAAATCAACGAGGAGTCTTTAAAGTGAGAGAAAAGTGTTCGATGAAATGGGGCGAAACGGTTGACGGAAATACAAGAAAATGATATAAATAGGACAGATTTTACAATAGAAAGAGAGAATGATTATGTCCAATGGGAAGCCATCCACGGTTACAGTTCCGGTAGCAACATTGAAAATTGCAGCGCTGGAAAGCTGCAAAGATTTAGCGGAAAAGGTAGATGCAAAGATTGCCGAAATTCGCAAGAAAAGAGCCTTAGAACATAAAACAAGCATGGAATTTCGCGGCTATGAGGCAGATTCCTATCTGATTGACTGCAAATGTCCGCGTTTTGGTTCCGGAGAGGCAAAAGGAAGAATCAATGAGAGTGTGCGTGGAACCGATCTTTTTGTAATGGTGGATGTCGGCAATTACAGTTTGACTTATTCCGTATGCGGCCATGAGAATCACATGTCGCCGGACGACCATTATCAGGATTTAAAGCGTATTATTTCTGCGGCGATGGCAACCAGCCACCGTGTGAATGTTATTATGCCGTTTTTGTATGAAGGCAGACAGCATAAAAGAACGAGAAGAGAATCGCTCGACTGCGCATTGTCCCTGCAGGAATTAACCAATATGGGGGTAGCAAATATTATTACATTTGATGCCCATGATCCGCGTGTCGTGAACTCGATTCCATTACATGGATTTGACAATTATATGCCACCGTACCAATTTGTGAAGGCGATTTTGTCAAACGTAAAAGATTTACAGATTGACAAGGAGCATCTGATGGTTATCAGCCCGGACGAAGGCGGAATGGGACGTGCGGTTTATTTCGCCAATGTTCTTGGTGTAGATATGGGTATGTTTTATAAGCGACGTGACTATTCCACGATTGTGGGCGGTAAGAACCCGATTGTGGAGCATCAGTTCTTAGGCACTGATGTGGCCGGCAAGGACGTAATCATTGTCGATGACATGATTTCTTCCGGCGAAAGCATGCTCGACGTAGCCAAACAGCTCAAAGAGCGCAATGCCGCGCGTGTATTTATCTGTACACCATTTGGTCTCTTTACTGATGGATTTGAAAAGTTCGACGAATTTTATGAGAAGGGTTATATCAATTATGTAGTAACAACCAATCTCACGTACCGCAATCCGGAGTTATTAACAAAGCCTTACTACTTGGAAGCGGATATGAGCGAATTTTTGGCCCTTATTATTGACACGATGAACCACGATTTCTCCACAGAGCATGTGGCATCACCGACCGAAAAGATTCGCAATATAGTAACAAGATATTACGAGGATAGATATCAAACATTTTAATAAAACAATGAGGAAAATAAAAAGGGGCTGTCGCACGTACGAATTTTATTCGTTAATGCGACAGTCCTTTTTTAGCACCCAAAATGTCTTAATACAAGCTTCAAGTAATCAAAATATCCAGCTTTTTTCACATCTTCCGTAGCGACTAAAGGCACGCTGCCGATTTCTTTCTCTCCCAGATAATAGATGATTTTGCCGACGGCATCGCCGGCTTTGAGCGGAGCCTGCAAATTTGAATGATATGTGATTTCTTTGCGAACTGTGTCAAACGATTCTCCGGTGGTACTTATGTAAGAAAAATCAGATTCGTAGCGGCAAGGTACCGAGTATTCGACACCGCCGGAAAGTGGTACATCTTCTAAGGTTTCTTCTTGCGCATCTGTGTAAACACTACAATTTGAAAAGCCATATTTTAGTAGTGTATCCGCTTGCGAAAAGCGAACTTTGTAATCCGGTGCTGCCATAATAACGGCGATTAACTTAATACCATTTTGCTCGCCGGCGGCAGATAAGCAGTACTTGGCGACGCTGGTGGAACCGGTTTTTAAGCCGAGCACTTTATAGGAAGTATTCATTTTCAATAATTTATTTGTATTGGAAAGGCCGAATTCTTTCGAACCCTGTTTTGTCACATGTGTGATATTTTCCATCCAAATAGTGGCATAATTGCTGATTTGTGGATACTGGGAAATCAGTTCGCGCGACATTATTGCCACATCTTTTGCAGTTGTATAGTGATTGGCGGAGTCAGTCAGCCCGCAACAGTCTTCAAAGTTTGTGTCCGACATACCTAGTTCCTTGGCACGCTCATTCATCTGACGGATAAATTCTGCTTCTGAGCCGGCAAGATGCTCTGCCATTGCCACACTGGCATCATTACCGGAAGCGACGACAATGCATTTAATCATTGTTTCGACCGTTTGTTGTTCCCCTTCCTCTAAAAAGACCTGCGAACCGCCCATCGATTTTGCGTAAGCGCTTGTTGTTACCATGTCATCAAGCTTAATTTTTTCCTCTTTCAGTGCATCAAAAATGAGAATTAGTGTCATAATTTTGGTAATGCTTGCCGGACTTAGCTGTTCGTCGGCATTCAGCTCGTAGAGCACCGTGCCGGTGGAAGCTTCCATCAAAACGGCAGACTTGCACGTCAGACCCAAATCGGTTGCTCCGGAAACCGTCAATGTATTCCCGGAAACGGCTGATTTCTCGATGCCTGTTACGGAAGTGTCAGAATCATCAGAATCGGTGCCATTAGAACCAAAGTCTGTGACAGCAGTTTGTGCATGGAGATGATTAGCAGGTAACATACTGAGAATACCGGTAAACAGAAAAACAACGGCAAGAAAATAAGAGAGAATACGTTTCATGAAAAGACCTTAATTATTTGTTCATCTTACTGCTATTCTAATAAAAACAGTGTATTTTTAGAACTTTTTCTTGCGCTGGAGACAGTATTTTTGTATAATTCATATAATGTGTGATAAATGGGGGAAACGAAATGGAAATCTTCCTTTGCATTATGTTGCTTCTGATTGTGGTAATATGTATTAGCCGCATGGTGTGGGAGTTGCAAAATTTTAAAGTGACAGAATATGAGATAAAAAGTGATAAATTAAAGGAAGACTTCAAAGCAGTTGTAGTAGCAGACCTACATTGTCAGCAGTATGGTAAGGATAATGAGAGGCTTCTTACGGAAATCCGTCAGCAAAAGCCGGATGTGATGTTTATCCCCGGCGACCTGATTGTTTGCAAGGGAAAGCAGCGCACAGAGGAGGCACTGGCATTCTTAAAAGAAGCCGTAAAAATCTGTCCGGTCTATTATGCACCGGGAAATCATGAGGAACGTTTGACAAAAACAGAAAGTGATTATTTCATGCTGGTGGAGGTATGCGGTGCAGTTTATCTTGAAAATGAAGTGCAACATATTGCAGTAGGAGAGAACAAAATTGCGATTGCAGGACTTTCCATCGGCAAAGCATTTTACAAAAGAGGTAAAAAACCGCTGATGACAGACAAGGAGATAGAAGCATGGCTGGGGAAAAAGCCTAAGGAATTTTGTGTGTTGCTAGCGCATAATCCGGAATATTTTGACGCATACGCAACATGGGGAAGCGAGTGTGTGCTTGCCGGACACAATCACGGCGGCATAGTGCGTCTGCCGATGCTTGGCGGAGTTATTTCACCGCGTCTGCATTTGTTTGATAAATTCGACCGCGGTGAATACCGAAAAAAAAACACGATGATGTTGCTAAGTGCCGGGCTCGGTATGCACACGATCAAGATTCGGTTTTTAAATACGCCGGAATTGCTGGTTGTAAATTTTAAGAGATTATAGTAGAATAATAAAAGTTTTGTAATTAACGGAGGAAGAACCGTGGGAATTCCGGTAAAATTAGAGGCATTTGAAGGTCCGCTTGACCTACTTTTGCATTTGATTGATAAAAATAAAGTAGATATTTATGACATACCGATTGTGCTGATTACAGAGCAATATCTCGACTACGTAAATCACATGGACCGGGAAGATTTGGATGTTGTCAGCGAATTCCTTGTGATGGCGGCGACATTGATTGACATCAAATCAAGAATGCTTTTGCCGAAAGAAGAGGATGAGGAAGGCGAGGAGGAAGGCGATCCGCGTGCAGAACTTGTGGCGCGACTCATCGAGTACAAAACTTACAAATACATGTCACTCGAACTTCGCGACATGCAGGGCATTGCCGAGAGGGCCTTTTTTAAGGAAGAGGATATTCCAAAGGAAGTGGCAAAATATGTACCGCCGGTCGATCTTGATAAGTTGGTCGGCGACCTGACTTTAAATAAAATGGGGCAGATTTTCCAGGATATTTTGAAGCGTCAGGAAAATAAGATTGACCCGGTGCGTAGCAAATTCGGCACGATTGAGTTAGAAGAAGTTAATTTGAATGATAAAATTTCTTATGTGCGTTCGTATGCGGGTAAAAAGAAGAAGTTCAGTTTTAAGAAGCTTCTGCAGCGTCAAGGCAGCAAGATGGAAGTTATCGTGACATTTTTAGCGATTCTTGAGCTGATGAAGAACGGTAAAATTCATGCCGAGCAGGAGCGTACCTTTGATGATATTATTATCACGAGTGAAGGTGTACAGAGCGCAGACGATGCGCCGTCAGCAGATGTAAATACCGATGAAACGGAAGCGGAGGTATCATAAGTAACATGGAAAAGCAGCAAATGAAAGCGGCCATCGAGGCGGTTCTCTTTACGATGGGAAAATCCGTGCCGGCCGATGTTATCGCAAACGCGTTAGAAATTGAGAAAAAAGAAGCAATTGCGCTATTAAATGAGATGATGGGTGAGATGAACAGCGAGGAGCGCGGCGTACACATCATCGAGCTGGACGGAAGCTATCAGATGTGCACAAAAACAGAGATGTATGATTACCTCATCAAGGTCGCCGTGCAGCCGAAAAAGCAGATACTGACCGAGGTGGTCATCGAAACACTTTCGATTATCGCCTATAAACAGCCGGTCACAAAGTTGGAACTGGAAAAAATTCGTGGTGTTAAATGCGATCATGCGGTAAACAAGCTGGTAGAGTTCGGACTTGTCGAAGAAAAGGGTCGTTTGGAAGCACCGGGACGTCCGATGCTTTTTGGTACGACCGAAGAGTTCCTGCGCAGATTCGGATTACCGAATTTAGACGCAATGCCGGAACTTCGTTCCGACAAGACGGAAGAGTTTATGCTCGAAGCAGAAGAAGAAATCTCCTTAAAGAGCAATGATTAATCCGTCAGATGAAACAATACATACAGAACCTTATCTAAATAATATGAATAATCAATTTGCTTGACCGAGGACGCAGCGCGAATCGGGAACGAAGTAAATAGATCCCCGTCAATTGTCAGATGAGCATAACCAACGATATCTCCCGTATTTACCGGTGCAGATATCGTTTTTTTATAGTCATAAATCACATCGACCTGCTCGTCATCCCGCAAAAGTATATTCAGTGACCCGTCCACCCATGTATTCACACTGTCTGCCTGCCCGTTTGTTACCATCAGGGTTTTGAAGGAATCTACCGGAGAAAATACACTGCGATAGCTGTAATGATTTAATCCGTATTGCATCAAAGTGCGGGTGTCCGCCCATTTATACGATTTGTTCGGCGGCCAACCGCTGGCTAAAACCACACTAATAAAAGTTTTATTATCATGTTTTAATGCGCCGACAAAACAATAGCCGGCCTTGCTGGTAAAACCGGTTTTGATGCCGATGGCACCGTCCATCTGCGTCAAAAAAGCATCTTTATTATTAACGGTAAAGCTGCGTACACCATCCAGTGACGAAAAAGTGTGCGATGAGGCGTTTGTTATGGCTAGAAATTCCTCGTTTCGAATCGCATATGCACCGATGATTCCCAACTCATACGCGGTCGTGTAATGACCGTCTGCATCCAGCCCATTCGGTGTTACAAATTGTGTATGACCAAGGCCGAGCGCGTCTGCTTTCTGATTCATCAGCTCCGCAAAACCTTCCACCGAGCCTCCGATATGTTCGGCAATTGCCACCGCCACATCATTATGTGACTCAAGCATCAGTGAGTAGAGTAAATCGCCAAGATAATATTGTTCGCCCTCTCGCACATTAAGCTGCACATCCGGCATTGAGGCAGCATAGGAACTGACGGTTACCACATCATCTGACTTTCCGTATTCCAAGGCGATGATACAGGTCATAATCTTTGTCGTACTGGCCATCGGCATTTCTTCATAAGGTGATTTGCCGTAAAGAAGACGACCATTTGAGGCATCAATCAGAGCAGCGGAGGAGGCGTAGAGCTTGAGGCTGGGTACGGATTCCGGTTCAGCAGCTATTTTTTGCGGAAAGAATAGTAAAAATGTAAGCGTAAGGGAAAAAAGAATGGGAAAAAATTTTTTCATAAAAGTTACCTAAAAGAGTATTTCTTCCTAATATTTATGCAAAATGCGGACATATTAACACCAAATGGATAATTATAAAATATTGGCAGATTATGATAAACTACTTGCTATTTTCTTCCAAACGTTATATGATTAGAATGGTTTATTTTTACAATCGCCATATTGTTGTTCAAAGAGCGGTTGTGCACTTTGAATAAATATTAACGAAATTTTTGATATGGAGGACACATTATGGGTACTACAGCAAAATTATCAGCAAGCGATCGCATTCAGATGTTGCTTGATGATAACAGTTTTGTTGAAATCGGCGGATTGGTAACAGCCAGAAGTACGGATTTCAACTTATCTTCCAAGAATACTCCGGCCGACGGCGTTATCACCGGCTACGGAGTGATTGACGGCGGTCTTGTGTATGTTTACAGTCAGGATGCATCCGTATTGAACGGCTCTATGGGTGAGATGCACGCAAAGAAAATCTGTAAAATTTATGAACTCGCGATGAAGGTTGGCGCACCGGTCATTGGCTTGGTTGACTGCTCCGGTTTCCGTCTTCAGGAAGCAACAGATGCATTACAGGCATTCGGTGAAATTTATAAAAAGCAGGTGACTGCATCTGGGTTGATTCCGCAGATTACAGCTATTTTTGGTACCTGCGGCGGCGGGTTAAGCCTGATTCCGGCACTGACAGATTTTACATTTATGGCAGACAACGCGAAGTTGTTCGTGAATTCTCCGAATGCAATTCCTGCAAATGATGATACAAAATGTAACAGTTCTGCAGCAGTTTATCAGAGTGAGGTGACCGGCAATGTTGATTTTACCGGCACGGAAGAAGAAGTACTCTTAAAGATGCGTCAGTTAGTGGCGATGCTTCCGGCAAACTGTGAGGAAGAAGCTTGCTTCGAGATTACAGACGACATGAACAGAATGTGTGCAGATATCGCGAATTGTGACGGCGACACAGCGCTGGCACTCTCGATGATTGCAGACAATCATTTATTTATGGAAATCAAACCAGGCTATGCGAAAGAAATGGTAGCAGGCCTGATGAAATTAAACGGTATGACCGTTGGTGCTGTGGCGAACCGTACAAAGGTTTACGGCGCGGAAAGCGAAGTGGTTGCCGAGTATGAAGGTGCACTGACCGCGGATGGTTGTGAAAAGGCAGCAGAGTTTGTAAACTTCTGCGATGCATTTAATATCCCGGTAGTAACCCTTACCGATGCGGTTGGATTTGCCGCAGGCTTAAAGGAAGAAAAGTCCGTTGCCAAGGCGGCAGCAAAGCTAACATACGCATTTGCGGCAGCTTCCGTTCCGAAGGTAAACGTGATGATCGGCAAGGCATACGGTTCTGCTTATAATGTGATGAATTCCAAGGCACTTGGTGCGGATATGGTTTACGCTTGGGAATCCGCAGAAATCGGTATGATGGATGCAGAACTGGCAGTGAAGATTATTTATGCGGACGAAATTGAAAAGGCGGCAGACAAGAAATCTTTTATTGCTGAGAAGACTGCGGAGTATCAGGAACTTCAAAACGGTGCGGTTTCCGCAGCCAGAAGAGGTTACGTGGATGCGATGATTGCTCCGGAATCGACAAGAAAATATATTATTGGCGCATTGGAAATGCTTTATTCAAAGAAAGAGGAACGTCCAAACAAAAAACATGGTACGGTTTAAGAGGTGACATATATGAAGAAAATCAGTTGTCTTTTCGGAATTGCCGTGAGCATGATGGTTTTGCTTTGCGGATGCGGCGGCGAGAAGCTTGAATATAGCATAGACGATGCCAAAGAAAATACGACATATCTCCTGCAGCAGTTTGTTGCATTAGATGATGCGAGTATTGAGGAAATTTTAAGCTCCGCGACAAGCACCTTGGGTGAGCAGAACCTTGTGATTTACGAAGGTGTGGAATCTTATAAGGCGATTCTTGAGGAAGTTGGTACCCCGACGGGTGAGTACGGCGAGGTTGAGTTAAAGGAAGCCGAGGACGAAGTGATTGCCACGATGGAAGTTGAGTGTAAGGAAAGAGCCTTTACGCTGGAAGTTATCTATTATGTGGATAATGGCAACTTAGTTCCGACCAGCATTGCCTGCACGGCAGTTTATTCGCTTGGTGAAATGCTCGGCAGCGCAGCAGGCAACACATTGCTTGGCATGGGCTCCGTATTTATTATTTTGATTGTGATTTCTGCTGTGATCGGACAGTTAAAGAACATCGATATGTTAATCGACAAAGCGATTCAGAAACTGTCTGAGCGAAAGAAAAGAAAGCAGACGGCCAAGAAAGCGACTAGGGCCGACATTGCACAGGAGACAGCAGAAGTTGTGCCGGCAGCACCGGTTGCGGAAGAAACAGAAGAATTGGTTGATGATTTAGAGCTCGTTGCGGTTATTGCGGCGGCGATTGCAATGACAGAGGGAGTTTCTCCGGACGGATTTGTGGTACGTTCCATCAGACGCTCCGCGAAGTGGAAAAGAGCATAATTATTACACGCATAAAACGTGCCACATAGCGGTGGCGGAAAGAGGTTAATTTATGAAAAGCTATAAGATTACAGTAAATGGAAATGTATATGATGTAGTAGTAGAAGAGACGGGTTCGGTTGCAAGCGCACCGATAGCAGCAGCTCCGATTGCAGCTCCTGTGGCAGCACCAAAGCAGACAGCGGCTCCTGCTCCGGCAGCCGGCGGCGAAGGAAAGATTAAAGTAAATGCTCCGATGCCGGGCAAGATTCTTGCAGTTAAGACAAGTGTAGGTGCTTCTGTGGCTAAGGGCGAAGTTATCATGGTTTTGGAAGCAATGAAGATGGAAAACGAAATCGTAGCACCGGAAGCAGGTACCGTAGCATCTATTTCCTGCAAGGAAGGTGACGCGGTTGAGGCAGGCAGCGTACTGGCTTCCTTAAATTAATTCGTTTAGGAGGTTGGTCTGATGCAGAATTTATTAGAAACACTCGGAAATTTCATTGGACAGACTGCATTTATGAACCTTACCTGGGGTAACTTTATTATGATTGGCGTTGCATGCTTTTTCCTTTACCTTGCAATTGCCAAGCAGTACGAGCCGTTATTGCTTTTACCGATTGCTTTCGGTATGCTC
Source organism: Lachnospiraceae bacterium (assembly GCA_015057275.1). Taxonomy (GTDB): domain Bacteria; phylum Bacillota; class Clostridia; order Lachnospirales; family Lachnospiraceae; genus SIG308. Next base: position 49,891 of record SVEO01000005.1, read on the forward strand.
CTTGTTAATATTTTCCCGAATATTATGATTGAGCCGGACAAAGCAGAGAACGGTATCGGTGGTCTGTTACATTACTTCTTTTTATTAGATGAATGGAGTATTTTGCCGTCCTTGATTTTCATGGGCGTGGGCGCGATGACGGACTTTGGTCCGCTGATTGCAAACCCGAAGAGCTTTTTGCTTGGCGCAGCAGCCCAGTTCGGTATTTACAGCGCATATTTCTTTGCGATTTTCTTAGGATTTAATGACAAGGCAGCAGCAGCAATTTCCATTATCGGTGGTGCCGACGGCCCGACATCCATCTTTCTGGCGTCAAAGCTTGGACAGACCAGTTTGCTGGGGCCGATTGCTGTAGCAGCGTATTCCTACATGGCGTTGGTGCCGATTATCCAACCGCCGATTATGAAGCTTTTGACAACAGAAAAAGAACGTAAGATTAAGATGGAGCAGCTTCGTCCGGTATCAAAAAGAGAACGTATTTTATTCCCGATTATCGTTACGATTATCGTATGTCTGATTTTGCCGGAGACCGCTCCGCTTGTCGGCATGCTGATGTTAGGTAACCTGTTCCGCGAAAGCGGTGTTGTTAAGCAGTTGACAGAGACTGCATCCAATGCTTTGATGTACATTGTGGTTATTCTGCTCGGTACTAGCGTTGGCGCAACAACAAGTGCACAGGCATTCCTGACCTGGGATACGATTAAGATTGTTGCTTTAGGTTTGATTGCATTTGCATTCGGCACCGCTGCCGGTGTTCTTTTTGGTAAGATTATGTGTAAGGTAACCGGAGGCAAGGTAAATCCGCTTATTGGATCTGCCGGCGTATCGGCTGTTCCGATGGCAGCCCGTGTATCGCAGAAGGTTGGTGCGGAGGCAGACCCGACAAACTTCCTGCTTATGCATGCGATGGGACCAAACGTAGCAGGCGTTATCGGTACTGCAGTTGCAGCCGGTACATTCATGGCAATCTTTGGATAAATTTAGTGACAGATTAGGAGGAAATATGGCTGAACAGATAAAGAAACCGGTAAAGATTACCGAAACAGTCTTACGTGACGCGCATCAGTCTCTGATTGCCACACGTATGAGAACGGAGCAGATGCTTCCGATTATTGAGAAGATGGATAAGGTTGGTTATCACTCGGTCGAATGCTGGGGTGGTGCCACATTTGATGCATCCTTACGTTTCTTAAAGGAAGACCCATGGGAGAGACTTCGTAAGATTAGGGATGGCTTTAAGAACACAAAATTACAGATGTTATTCCGCGGACAGAACATTTTAGGCTATCGTCATTATGCGGATGATGTAGTAGAGTATTTCGTACAGAAGTCTATTGCAAATGGTATGGATATCATCCGTATCTTTGATTGCTTGAACGATATCCGCAATCTGGAATGCGCAGTAAACGCAGCGAAAAAAGAAGGCGGACATGCGCAGGTTGCACTTTCCTATACACTCGGTGATGCTTATACACTCGAGTACTGGATGGATATGGCAAAGAAGATTGAAGATATGGGGGCTCATTCCATCTGTATCAAGGATATGGCAGGCTTACTGCTTCCATACAAGGCAACCGAACTCGTACAGGCATTAAAGGATGCTACCACATTACCGATTCAGTTGCACACACATTACACATCCGGTGTTGCGTCCATGACATACTTAAAGGCAATCGAAGCGGGATGCGATATCGTAGATACCGCGATGTCCCCGTTTGCCCTTGGCACCAGTCAGCCGGCAACAGAAGTTATGGTAGAAACTTTCAAGGGTACACCGTATGACACAGGTTTTGACCAGAACCTGCTTGCAGAAATCGCGGATTACTTCCGTCCGATGAGAGACGAAGCATTAGAAAGTGGCTTATTAAATCCACGTGTATTGGGCGTTGACATTAAGACATTACTTTATCAGGTGCCGGGCGGAATGCTTTCCAACATGGTATCCCAGTTAAAGGAAATGAACGCTTCTGATAAATATTACGAAGTGTTGAAGGAAATCCCAAACGTTCGTAAGGATTTAGGTGAGCCGCCGCTTGTAACACCATCCTCTCAGATTGTAGGTACACAGGCTGTACTTAACGTTGTAATGGGCGAAAGATACAAGAGTGTTACAAAGGAAACAAGAGCAGTATTGAGCGGCGAATACGGACAGACCGTTAAGCCATTTAACGAAGAAGTTCAAAAGAAGGCAATCGGCGACAAGGAACCGATTACATGCCGCCCGGCTGATTTAATCGAAAACGAATTGGCAAAGATTGAAGCAGAAATCGCACCTTGGAAGGAGCAGGATGAGGACGTATTAACTTACGCATTGTTCCCACAGGTGGCGAAGGATTTCTTTGAATATCGTCAGGCGCAGAAGACAAAAGTTGATCCGAAGGTTGCTGACAAAGAAAACGGGGCATATCCGGTATAATTATTGATGTGCCGTGTGGCACAGAAAACGATAAGATAAAGGCTGTTACAGAAACTGAACATTCAGCTTGTGCAACAGTCTTTCTTATGCTTTTTTCAGCAGAGAAAGGAAAAAATGGGAAAAGTAGTCATTATCGGCGGTGGTCCGGCTGGTATGCTCGCAGCGATTGGTGTGGCTGAAAACGGACACGAAGCCCATATATATGAGAAAAATGAAAAGCTCGGCAAGAAATTGTTTATTACCGGCAAGGGCAGATGTAATTTGACGAACGCATCGGATATGGAGACGATTCTGCAAAATATTGTCACCAACCGTAAGTTTATGTACAGCGCACTGTATACATACACAAACGAGCAGATTGTCGGTTTGATTGAGAGTTACGGCGTGCCGACAAAGGTCGAGCGAGGTAACCGTGTATTCCCGGTATCAGACAAATCCTCGGATGTGATCAAGGCGCTTTCTTTAGCGCTTGATGCAAATGGTGTGCAGGTGCATTTAAAGTCAAAGGTAAAAGATTTGATTGTTCAGGCAGGCGAAGCCAAGGGCATTGTGCTTGATAACGGTAATTGTGTGTATGCGGATGCGGTTATTGTTGCTTCCGGCGGATTATCTTATCCGTCGACCGGCTCTGACGGCGACGGTTTTGCGTTTGCACGCAAACAAGGCATTGAGGTGACGCAGATGCGCCCGGCACTGGTGCCGCTGACAATCAAAGAAGATATCTGCAAAGATTTGATGGGATTATCTTTGAAAAATGTCTGCGTAACTATCTTGGACGGCAAAAAGCAACTGTACCAAAACTTTGGCGAGATGATTTTTACACATTTCGGTGTTAGTGGTCCACTGATTCTTTCGGCATCTAGTATCGTGGCGAAAAAGGTAAGAGAAAAAGAACTGACGATGTATCTTGATTTAAAGCCGGCACTGGATGAGGAGCAGCTGGATAAACGTCTTTTGCGTGAGTTTGAACAATTTGCCAACAAACAGTTTAAAAATTCCCTTGATTCCCTGTTGCCGAAAAAGTTGATTCCTGTTATCATTGAACTTTCGGGAATTCATCCAGAGCAAAAAGTAAACGAGATTACCCGTGGGCAGCGTGAAAATCTGCGCAGGGTACTCAAGCAGTTCCCGCTGACTGTTACCGGCACACGCGGTTATCATGAGGCAATTATTACGCAGGGTGGCATTAGCGTTAAGGAAATCAATGCCGGCACAATGGAGTCAAAAAAGGTAAAATCATTGTTTTTTGCCGGCGAAGTGTTGGATGTTGATGCGATGACCGGTGGTTACAATTTACAAATTGCTTGGTCGACTGGCTATCTGGCGGGAATTCACGCAGGAAATATATAAACATGCCGCCAAACCGCGGCGAATGGAGAAATTATGTACAATATTGCAATTGATGGACCTGCAGGAGCAGGGAAAAGTACTATCGCAAAATTAGTAGCGAAAAAATTGAATTTTATTTATGTAGATACGGGCTCGATGTACCGTTCGCTGGCTTACGCCTGCTTAAGAGAAGGAGTAACGCAAGGGGAAAAGGAAAAGGTTGTCGAAGTATGTCGCAGAAGCAAGGTGGAGCTTTCTTATGAGAATGGCGCACAGATTGTTAAATTAAACGGCGAAAATGTCAATCCGTACATCCGCACAGAGGAAGTCAGCAGCATGACATCTGCGATTGCCGTATATTCGGAAGTACGTGAAGTATTGCTCGATTTACAGCGTGATATGGCAAAAAAGTGCGACCTTGTGATGGACGGGCGCGATATCGGTACGAACGTATTGCCGAATGCTGACGTGAAGGTTTACCTGACTGCCAGCGTCGAGACAAGAGCGAAGAGAAGATATCTGGAAATGAAAGAAAAGGGTGTTGATATTTCTCTCGCAGAAATTGAGAAAGATATCGAAGAGAGGGATTACCGTGACATGCACCGTGATGTGGCACCGCTTAAACAGGCGGAGGATGCGGTATATCTTGATTCGTCAGATATGAGCATTGATGAAGTGGTAAACGCTATTATCGCGCTTGTGAAATAAATTCGCACATTTAGAATGGAGAGGAGTATGGGTAAAGTAATCGTTGCGAAAACCGCAGGATTTTGTTTCGGGGTCAAACGGGCTGTGGAGCAGGTTTACCGCCAGATTGAAGAAGGGCAAAAACCAATCTACACGTTCGGCCCGATTATCCACAATGAGGAAGTTGTAAAAGATTTCGAAGCGCGCGGCGTACAAGTAATTGATACGATGGAGGAAATTGCCGGATTATCCGCCGGCACGATGATTATCCGTTCTCACGGAGCGACGCGTGCAGTGTATGATGTCATTAGAGAACAGGGCTTGAATCTAATCGATGCCACCTGCCCGTTTGTGAAAAAAATCCACAAGATTGTCGAGCGGGAAAGCAAGGCAGGCAAGGCAATTATCATCATTGGTAATGATAAGCATCCGGAGGTCGAAGGCATCAAAGGATGGTCCGAAAGTGACACATTTGTCATCGGAACCGAGGAAGAAGCTGAAAAATTTACGCTAAATGAGCCAAAACAGGTCTGTATTGTGTCTCAGACGACATTTAATTACAAGAAATTTCAATATTTAGTTGAAATTATTTCAAAAAAGTCGTATGATATAAATGTTGTAAATACGATTTGTAATGCTACGCATGAGCGACAAGTTGAAGCACAGCAAATAGCGAAGCAGGTCGAGCAGATGATTGTTATCGGTGGCAAGAATAGTTCGAACACGCAGAAGTTGTTTGAGATTTGTAAAAAAGAATGTGAAGAAACTTATTATATACAGACACTCGTTGACTTGCAAGAAGAGCATGTTTCCTGCATAGGTAGAATTGGTATTACAGCGGGGGCTTCCACCCCAAATAATATTATAGAGGAGGTTCAATTATATGTCAGAACAGAGCTTTGAACAGTTATTGGAAGAATCACTTAAGACAATTAGACAGGGAGAGGTAGTAAAGGGAGTTGTTATTTCCGTTAAGGAAGATGAAGCCGTATTAAACATCGGTTATAAGTCCGACGGCGTTCTTTCCAGAAATGAATATTCCAACACACCGGTTGATTTGACGACTGTTATCAATGTTGGTGATGAAATGGAAGTTAAAGTATTAAAGGTAAATGACGGCGAAGGCCAGGTTGCTTTAACATACAAGCGTCTTGCTGCTGAAAAGATTAACAAGCGCTTAGAAGAAGCATTTGAGAATCAGGAAGTATTAACAGCACCGGTAACTCAGATTATGAACGGCGGTATCTGCGCAACTGTAGAAGGCACAAAGGTATTCATCCCGGCAAGCCTTGTATCCGATCGTTTTGAGAGAGACTTAAACAAGTACTTAGATACCGAGGTTTCCTTCGTTATTATCGAGTGCAACCCGAAGAGAAGAAGAATCATTGGCGATTGCAAGCAGATTATTGTTAAGGAAAAGGCGGAAAAGCAGGTAGCATTATTTGCATCCATCTCCGAAGGTATGACAGTAGAAGGTACGGTTAAGAATGTAACAGATTTCGGTGTATTCATCGATCTTGGCGGCGCTGACGGCTTGCTTCACATTTCCGAAATGTCCTGGGGCAGAGTAGAAAATCCGAAGAAGGTATTCAAGGCAGGCGACGTTGTTAAGGCATTCATTAAGGAAATCAACGGTGAGAAGATCGCCCTTAGCTTAAAGTTTGCAGAAGAAAATCCATGGTTAAACGCAGACGTTAAGTACGCAGTAGGTAATGTGGTAACCGGTAAGGTTGCCCGTATGACAGATTTCGGCGCATTTGTAGAGCTCGCAGCAGGCGTTGATGCATTATTACATGTATCTCAGATCTCCAGAGCACACGTTGCAAAGCCGGCTGACGTATTAAGCGTAGGTCAGGAAATCGAAGCTAAGATTGTTGACTTCAATGAAGCTGACAAGAAGATTAGCTTAAGCATGAAGGAATTAGAACCGGAAGCAGCACCTGTAGCAGAAGAAGCTGTAGCTGAAGAGGAATAATTTGAAAGTAAGCGAAAGGGATGCGACAGTGCATCCCTTTTTGTGTATTTGTAGGTGTGCAGCGATAATGATTGCGTTGCAAATGCGCCCTGTAGGAGAATTTGCAAGTGAATTCTTATTAAAATTAATCGGAGAGTATTATGCGAGTTATTGCGGGAAGTGCCAGAAGAATTACATTAACCACCCCGGCTGGTCTTGACACACGACCGACCACTGACCGGATTAAGGAGACATTGTTTAACATTTTGCAGCCGGAACTTCCGGGATGCTGTTTTCTTGATTTGTTTGCCGGCAGCGGCGGCATCGGTATTGAAGCGTTATCACGCGGGGCAAGCGAAGCGGTATTTGTAGAGAATAGTCGTAAAGCAGTTGTTTGTATTCAGGAAAATTTAAAAAAGACCCACTTTGAAAAGCAGAGTGCGGTGTTTGCGATGGATGCGCTCGCGGCAATTAACCGACTGGATAGTAGCGGCAGAGCGTTTGATATTATATTTTTGGATCCGCCGTATGGCAAAGGATTGCAGGGAAAAGTGTTGGCAGCGCTGACAGGCTCCAATCTGGTACATGAAGACACTCTTGTTATTTTCGAAGAATCACTGGATGTGAAGGTGGAGGAGATGGATTTGTCCGGCTTTGAAATTGAACGCATCAAAGAATATAAAACAAACATGCATGTTTTCTTAAAACCCAAGGTAAAGAGTTAAAAATCACACGGATGTGTTGATTTTAACTCGGCAACATTTGTGCCGAAGCGTCACAAAGTTGCTTTGATGATACAAAAAAATCACATTCGTGATTTTTTTGAGCATTCCTCAGCGAGAACGCTTCGGAATGGAGTGAAAATGGAAAGAATCGCAGTTTATCCGGGCTCGTTTGACCCCGTAACGTTGGGACATTTAGACATTATCGAGCGCTCGGCAAAGATTTTTGACAAAATAATTGTCGGAGTTTTGAATAATAATTCAAAAATCCCCTTGTTTTCGGCGGAAGAACGTGTTAGTATGTTAGTTGAGGTAACGAAGCATTTAGAAAATGTGCAGGTAATGGCTTTTGAAGGCCTGCTTGTTGATTTTGCTTCACAGTTGCATGCGAGTGTGATTATCCGTGGTTTGCGCGCAGTCACAGACTTTGAATATGAGTTGCAGATGGCACAGACAAACCGCATTATGCAAGGCAACATTGATACATTTTTCCTGACCACCAGCTTGGAATATTCGTATTTAAGCTCGAGTGTTGTCAGAGAAGTCGCTAAGTTCGGTGGAGACGTAGCTAAGTTTGTTCCGGCTTCTGTCATCCCCGTATTGTACAAAAAAGTTAGGAGAAAAGAAGATGGCATTAAATAAGATTGAACAGTGCATTAATGAAGTAGAAGAATACATCGACGGCTGTAAGTTCGTACCGATGTCTACCACAAAAATTATTGTTAATAAGGACGAATTAGACGAATTATTGGCAAATCTTCGTATGAACGTGCCGGAAGAAATTAAAAAGTGCAAGAAGATTATCAGCAATAAGGAAACCATTTTGAACAGCGCCAATGAAAAGGCAAACACCATGATTATGGAAGCTACCGCTCATATCAATGAGTTAGTAAGCGAACACGAGATTATGCAGCAGGCATACGTTCGTGCAAACGAAGTTGTAGAAGAAGCTCGCATGCAGGCAGAAGCGATTCTTGATGCTGCCAACACCGAAGCAAACAACTACAAGTCCGCAGCTGTTCAGTACACTGATGACAGACTCTCTGAGATTCAGGGTGTGTTGACCTTAGGTATGCAGCAGTTCTCTGATAAGTATGACTATCTTATGAAGCACTTATCTGAAGTATTGCAGGTTGTTGTCAACAATCGTAACGAACTCTATCCGCAGGAAGAAGAAATGCCGATGGTGGATGAAGTATCTATAGATGTTGATGCAGAATTAGAATAATACTACATAAAGTATACGGGGGTGCGAACGCAACCCCCGTTTTTAAATCCAACGCAAGAGGAAAAAGTACCCCAAACTAAATACTACCACCTGCAAAATTTTACCAAGCAGATAGTGCCAAATTGAAATCTTGCTGTCTGTTAGCATTGCTTTTGTCTGCGCGAGAGTTGAGCATCCGCCGAAGATAGTAGTAAGCGGAATCAACAGATTGATGATTGTAGGTGTTAATCCGCAAGATTTTAAGTACATCGCACCGGTAGTCATTTCTAAGAAACCGGCAAAGATATAGTTTAGCATCGGCAGTCCCTGAAACAAATTAAAACAGAGTACCGACAGAATATTAAATAGAATCACATATCCGCCCAAATACAACAAAGTCTGAAAGGCATCGAGCATACTCTTCTGGATTACCGCAAAGGTGCGCATATCTTTTGTAAAATTCGCAGAATTATTCAACTTTCCCCTATTAAAATCTGTTTTTTTGTGATAATATGGAGAGAATGGAAGTTTTGCAAGCAAAATTCCTGTAAATATTGGTGTTGCATAAAAAAGTGTCAATATGAGTATATGTGAAAATGATTCGTGCATACATTCACTCATGATGTAACCGATGAGGAACATGGGGCTTGGATTATTACAAAATGTGATAAGATATTCGCCTTCTTCTTTTGAAATATAGCCAGCGGCGACAAAATCTCCGCACAGCTTTGCCCCCATCGGATAACCGCATAGGAATCCCATCAGCACAATATAGCAGCCCTGCGCGGATATTCTAAAAAGCGGGCGCATAATATGTGACAGTACCGAGCTTATTTTATCAGTCATCCGGTATGAAATCATCAAATTCGATAAGAATAAGAATGGGAAAAAGGTCGGCACCAGCGTGAACAGCCAAAGGCTTAAGCCATTGGCGGCGCCTTTGACGCAAATCCCGGGAAACAAAAGAAGTAAAACGAAAAATGGGAGCAGAAGTCGTGGCAGCATAGGAATCTCCAATCTGAGAGCATGATTATAAAGCCAGCTTATTTCATCGTATGTGATGTGCGGGAGAAATATGTTCCTGCAAAATAGGAAAGAACTGTCGCTAAGCAGCGACGGGAATGGAGAAGTATATGAAATTTGATTACAACAAGTTAGCACCACAGAGAGTGTGGTATTATTTTCAGGAGTTAAGCAATATTCCGCGTGGTTCCGGTAATATGAAGGCAATCAGCGATTATTGCATGGAGTTTGCAAAAAAAAATGGCTTGAAAGCAAGACAAGATGCGCTAGGTAATGTCGTTATCTGGAAAAACGGCAGCGCCGGCAGAGAACAAGAGAATGCAGTAATTTTGCAGGGGCATCTCGATATGGTAGCGGAAAAAACAAAAGATTCCGCACATGATTTTGAAAAAGATTCGCTTGATTTGCAAATCGAGGGCGATCTCGTATACGCGAAGGACACAACACTCGGCGGCGATGACGGTATCGCAATCGCTTACAGCATGGCCATTTTGGAAGATGACACCTTAAGTCATCCGCCAATCGAAGCGATTTTTACCGTCGATGAGGAAATCGGTCTGCTTGGTGCGGCAGCGCTTGATATGTCTGATTTGAAGGGTAAATATGTACTTAACATGGATTCAGAGGAAGAAGGCATACTGTTGACCGGTTGTGCCGGCGGTGTGTCATCCATGTGTGAACTGCCGGTTTCACGTGAAGTGAAAGAAGGTTTAGTTGTAAATGTAGATATTTCCGGATTGCTCGGCGGACACTCCGGCGTGGAAATCCAGAAAGAGCATTGCAATGCCGCAAAATTGTTCGGCAGACTGCTTGCGACCTATTTGGAAAAAACGGAAGTATACCTTATTGATGCCGAAATCGGCCAAAAGGACAATGCGATTCCACGTATCGGCTTTGCAAAGATTTTAATCCATGAAAATGACTATTCACTTATTGAATCAATTACGGCGGAAATTGAAACTCAGGCAAAGAAAGAATATTATGTTGCCGACCCGGGTGTAAAGATTACGGTCACAAAGGCCGCAGCCGAGCGTACCCATGTTGTTTGTGAAGAGGACACAAAGCGGATTAGTTTATTCTTGGTAGTGGCGCCAAACGGTATTTATCACTGGCACCCAACCATTCCGGGCCTGGTAGAGACATCGTTAAATCTCGGCACATTCCGTGTTGATAACGATAAGATGCATGCAGGTTTCTCCGTCAGAAGTTCTGTGGAATCCAGAAAACAGGAACTGGCACAGCGTGTGCGTGTATTGATTGAGGCGCTCGGCGGCAGCTATGCCGGCCTCGGCGATTACCCGGGATGGGAATATAAGGAAGATTCCAAGCTGCGTCCGCTGATGGTCGACTTGTACAAAAAATTGTATGGCGAGGAACCGGTAGTACAGACGATTCATGCCGGGCTTGAGTGCGGCTACCTGATGAGCAAGAAACCGGAACTCGATATTGTGTCGTTTGGTCCGAATATTTGCGATATCCACACCACAGAAGAGCGAATTAGTGTTTCCTCGGTAGAAAGAACGTACAAATATGTGGTGGAAATCCTCAATTCGTTGCATTAAATATTTGACCATAACATAAAAACGTGATAAAATTTCTGCGTGTCTGCTTTCTAGAATGGGAGCAGACCGTTGGAGGTTTTTTACAATATGAGATTAGGTAGTATAGCCAGCGGAAGCAGCGGCAACTGCATCTACGTTGGCTCAGATAAAACACATATCTTGATTGATACGGGCATCAGCAAAAAACGAATTGAGGAAGGCTTACACGGCTATGAACTCGGTGGCGATGATTTGGCAGGGATTCTGATTACGCACGAACACAGCGACCACATCTGCGGTCTCGGTGTGCTGACTCGTAAATACCACATTCCGATTTACGGAACGAAGGAGACACTTTTAGGCATTCGTCAGACGAGCTCGCTCGGTGAGCTCGACAAGTCCCTTTTTGTGGAAATTGAGCCGGAGGAAGGGTTTCAGATTGGCGACTTGCAAATTCATCCGTTTTCTATTTATCATGATGCGTTTAATCCGGTAGCATATCGTATTTCTCATGGAAATAAGAGTGTGGCGGTGGCAACAGACATGGGCAAGTTTGATGAGCGAATCGTGCAAAACCTAAGCGGTCTCGACAGTATCTTGGTTGAAGCCAATCACGACTTACATATGCTGCAGGTGGGACCGTATCCATATCAGTTAAAGCGCAGAATTGCCGGAGATTTAGGACATCTTTCCAACGAGGCATCCGGCGCACTGCTGAACCGGATTTTGCATCCGGGGCTACAGCACATTTTGCTCGGACATTTGAGCAAAGAAAATAATTTTCCGGAGCTTGCATACGAAACCGTGCGTGTGGAAATCAATATGGCAGACACACCGTATCAGGCGAAGGACTTTGATTTAAGAATTGCCGGCCGAGATATGCCGAGCGAAATTATTACGATTTAACTCCTGTGTCATACAGGCGAAAATAAATGCCGCAAGGCAGAAGTGGAGGAACTTATGAAAAGAGCAATTATTACAGTAATCGGTACGGACGGCGTAGGTATTATCGCCAAAGTTTGTACATATTTAGCAGAAAACAATGTAAATGTTTTGGATATTTCCCAGACCATCGTCGGCGGTGTATTCAACATGATGATGATTACGGATGTTACAAAAGCAGGCAAGAAGATTGCGGAAATGTCCGATGACCTTGACGTAATCGGTGAAAACATCGGTGTGAGAATCCGTATGCAGCACGAAGACATCTTCAATACGATGCATAGAATTTAGTACGAGGTAAGTGGCAGATGATAAATATTTATGAAGTAAATGAAACACTCCGCATGATTGATCACGACAATCTGGATGTTCGTACGATTACTATGGGTATTAGTCTTTTGGACTGTATCTCAAACGATTTAGAGGAAGTAAAAAACAATATTTATAATAAAATTACAGCGAAGGCCGAGCGCCTGGTGGAAGTCGGCGAGGAAATTTCTAAGGAATACGGTATTCCAATCGTAAATAAGCGTATTTCGGTTACACCGATTGCTTTGATCGGTGCGGCAGCTTGTAAGACAACCGGTGATTTCGTGGAGATTGCAAAGGTGTTAGATGCGTGTGCGCATAAGTGCGGCGTCAACTTTATCGGCGGTTATTCGGCGCTCGTGAGCAAGGGTATGACCCCGGCGGAGGAGCTTTTAATTCGCTCGATTCCGGATGCGCTTGCAAATACAGAACGTGTGTGCAGCTCCGTAAATCTTGGTTCCACAAAGACCGGTATCAACATGGATGCGGTTCGTTTGATGGGCGAGATTATTTTACAGACCGCGGAAAAGACGAAGGAAGCAGATTCCCTCGGCTGCGCGAAGTTGGTGGTATTTTGTAATGCGCCGGACGACAATCCGTTCATGGCGGGTGCGTTCCACGGTGTGACAGAAGCAGATACGATTATCAATGTCGGCGTTAGCGGACCGGGCGTTGTAAAGCATGCGCTCGAAGCGGTGCGAGGACAGGGCTTCGAGGTACTTTGCGAGACGATTAAGAAGACTGCATTTAAGATTACAAGAGTCGGTCAGCTTGTTGCCAGAGAAGCGTCCAAGCGTCTTAATGTGCCGTTTGGAATTATCGACTTATCGTTGGCACCGACACCGGCAGTCGGCGATAGTGTAGCTGAAATTTTAGAAGAAATCGGCTTAGAAAGAGCCGGTGCTCCGGGTACGACCGCAGCCCTCGCAATGCTGAACGACCAGGTAAAGAAGGGCGGTATCATGGCATCTTCTTATGTCGGCGGCTTAAGTGGCGCATTTATTCCGGTCAGCGAAGATCAGGGCATGATTGACGCTGTAAGAGAAGGAGCACTAACTCTGGAAAAGCTGGAAGCAATGACTTGCGTATGCTCGGTAGGTCTTGATATGATTGCGATTCCGGGCGATACCAAGGCAACGACCATTTCCGGTATTATCGCCGACGAAGCAGCTATCGGTATGATTAACCAAAAGACAACCGCTGTGCGTGTGATTCCTGTCATCGGCAAAGAGGTGGGCGAAACGGTCGAATTTGGCGGTCTGCTCGGATACGCACCAATTATGCCGGTTAACCGTTTCTCGTGCGATGCGTTTGTACAGAGACAGGGACGTATTCCGGCACCGGTACATAGTTTCAAGAATTAGTGGGAAACAACGAGGAAGATAGCAGTAAGTTTTATGCTTGCATAAAAACTTACTGCTATCTGACGAGTGTGAAATTGAGCAACGTAGAGTGATAACTCGGAGTTGCGAAATTTCGGCTGCGAGAGTTTCAGAGAAACGGAGCAGTCGGTTTCACATATGAAATAAATTTATATTTTAATTTAATTTTACACGCAGCGTAGACTGCGGAAGAATGGAGGAAACACTATGGGAATGACAATGACACAGAAAATCCTTGCAGCGCATGCAGGTTTAGATTGTGTTGTAGCAGGACAGTTAATTGAGGCGGATTTAGACCTTGTATTAGGAAATGATGTAACCACACCGGTTGCGATTCATGAAATGGATAAGATGACCATCACATCGGTTTATGACAAGGATAAAATTGCACTTGTTCCGGACCACTTCACACCGAATAAGGATATTAAGTCTGCAGAACACTGCAAGTGTGTAAGAGAATTTGCAAAAAAGCACGACATCACAAATTATTTTGAAATCGGCGAGATGGGTATCGAGCACGCACTCCTTCCGGAAAAAGGTTTGGTAGTGGCAGGTGACGTAGTCATCGGTGCAGACTCTCACACATGTACATATGGTGCGCTCGGCGCATTTTCTACCGGCGTAGGCAGTACTGATATGGCTGCTGGTATGGCAACCGGTAAGGCTTGGTTCAAGGTGCCAAGCGCCATCAAATTCACATTGACAGGCAAGCCTGCAAAGTGGGTAAGCGGTAAGGATATTATCCTGCACATCATTGGTATGATTGGTGTAGACGGTGCGCTTTACAAGTCGATGGAATTTGTCGGTGACGGCATTCAGTATCTTTCTATGGACGATCGTTTCGCGATGACCAATATGGCTATCGAAGCCGGCGGTAAAAACGGTATCTTCCCGGTGGATGATGCTGCAATCGCATACATGAAGGAACATTCCACAAAAACATATACCATCTATGAAGCTGATGAGGATGCTGTTTACGACGAAGAGTATACCATTGATTTGAGCACACTTCGCCCAACGGTTGCATTCCCGCACCTTCCGGAAAACACCAGAACCATCGACGAAGTTGGTGAAGTTGTAATTGACCAGGTTGTCATCGGTTCCTGTACAAACGGACGAATTGATGACTTGAGAATTGCAGCGAAAGTGATGGAAGGCAAGAAAGTTGCTCCGGGCATGAGAGCGATTATCTTCCCGGCAACGCAGGCAATTTATCTGCAGGCAATTGAAGAAGGCTTAATTACCACCTTCATTAAAGCCGGTGCGGTTGTCAGCACTCCGACTTGCGGACCATGTCTCGGCGGCCATATGGGCATTCTGGCAAAGGGCGAAAGAGCTGTTGCTACTACAAACCGTAACTTTGTCGGCCGTATGGGTCATCCGGAATCTGAAGTTTACCTTGCAAGCCCGGCAGTTGCTGCGGCCAGCGCAATCACAGGTAAGATTTCCGATCCGGAAGAATTAGGAATGTAAGCAGAAGGAGGATAGTAAAATGAAAGCTTTAGGTAGTGTATTCAAATACGGTGATAATGTAGATACAGACGTTATTATTCCTGCAAGATATTTAAATTCTTCCGACCCTGCGGAGCTTGCAAAGCATTGTATGGAAGATATTGATGTTGACTTTGTAAATAAGGTACAAAAGGGCGATATTATTGTTGCCAACAAAAACTTTGGTTGCGGTTCTTCCAGAGAACATGCGCCGATTTCTATCAAGGCGGCGGGCGTAAGCTGCGTCATTGCAGAGACATTTGCCAGAATCTTTTATCGTAATGCCATCAATATCGGACTGCCGATTTTAGAATGTCCGGAAGCGGCACAGGGGGTTGATGCCGGCGACCAGGTGGAAATCGATTTTGATAGCGGCATGATTTACAACCGTACCAAGGGAACGTCCTTCCAAGGACAGGCATTCCCGCCGTTCATGCAGGAAATTATCAAGGCAGAAGGTTTAATTAATTATATTAACAAGAAATAAATAGAATAAAAAATGCAGGCGCCGGCGATGCCGGCATTTGCCATTTGCAAAGAACGATAACAGAAAAGAGGAAAAGAAGATGCCGAAACTTAGTGATAGAGTACATACTTTTACCGATTCCGTCATTCGAAGAATGACGAGAATCAGTGACGAACACGGCGCGATTAACTTATCTCAGGGGTTTCCGGATTTTGATCCGCCGCAGGAAATTATGGATGCTTTAGCCAAGGCAGCGCATGAAGGTCCGCACCAGTATTCTATTACATTCGGTGCAGAAAATTTCCGTGAAGCCCTCGCAGAAAAGCAGGGAAAGGCGATTGGCAGAAAGATTGATCCGGAGAAGGAAATCGTTGTTACTTGCGGCGGTACAGAAGCGATGATGTGTGCAATGATGACTATTTGCAATCCGGGAGACAAAGTGATGGTATTCTCGCCGTTTTATGAGAATTATGGTGCCGATGCAATTTTGTCCGGTGCAGAACCGATTTATATTCCATTGGTTCCGCCGCAATATAATTTTGATCTTAAGCTGGTGGAAGAAGGTTTCCGTCAGGGGGCAAAAGCGATTATCGTTTGCAATCCATCTAATCCTTGTGGAAAAGTATTCTCCAAAGAAGAGTTGATGGCAATCGGTAAGCTTGCGCTGCAATATGATGCATTTGTGGTAACCGATGAAGTATATGAGCATATGGTTTACGCGCCCAATACACATACCTGCATGGCGTCTTTACCGGGTATGTATGAGCACACCATTACATGTAACTCGTTGTCCAAGACATATTCCATTACCGGTTGGCGTCTTGGATATCTAATCGGACCGGAAGAAGTGATTGAAAATGCTAAGAAAGTACATGATTTCCTGACTGTAGGTGCAGCAGCACCGTTGCAGGAAGCAGCGACTGTAGGTTTGAAATTCCCGCAGTCATATTATGATGATTTGCTGGCAACTTACACAGAAAAGCGTGCATATTTCTTAGAAGGTCTTGATAAAATCGGGCTTAAGCACAATGTGCCGCAGGGAACCTATTTTGTGTTGATTGATATTCAGGAATTTTTGGATTTGCCGCAGTTTAAAGGCTATACCGATTTGGAATTCTGTGAATGGATGATTATGAACATTGGTGTGGCAGCTGTACCGGGTTCCAGCTTCTTTAGAGAAGAAGTCAACCACTTGATTCGCTTGCATTTTGCAAGAGAAAAAGCGACCATCGATGAAGCATTGGCGCGACTGGAAAAATTACAGGAGCTAAAAAAATAATGAAGACGAGATCTGTATATTATTGTAATTATTCCATCGGTGAAGATGCGTACGCAGATGTTGTAAAGGTTTGCAGCATTTACGGTACAAAAATTTTACTGATTGGAGGTAAAAAGGGACTGGCAGCAGGAAGTAACCGTTTGCAGGAAAAGTTGGCCGGCAGCAAGTTAGAAATTGTCGACACTGTGTGGTATGGTCATGATTGTACCTATGCAGTGATTGATTCTTTAGCAAATCATGCAAAAGAAATACAGGCAGACATGATTTTCGGCATGGGTGGAGGAAAGGTAATTGATGTTGCCAAAGGAGTCGGTGCAAAGCTAGAGCTTCCGGTATTCACATTTCCTACCATAGCGGCTACCTGTGCAGCAACGACTGCACTGTCGGTTGTCTATCGAGAAGACGGAAATTTCGATAGCTTTTATTTCTTTGAACGGCCGGCATATCACTGCTTTATCGATCTGACAGTTATTTCACAGGCACCGTGGAAATATTTGCAGGCCGGCATCGGTGATACCATCGGCAAATTTTTTGAATGCCATTTTTCCGCACGCGGCGACAAGTTGGAACATAGTTCGGCTTTGGGAAGGGAAATTAGCAATATGTGCTATGAACCACTCTTGGAATATGGCGAACAGGCGTTGATTGATTGCAAAAATTATCAGGTCAGCGTGGCACTTGAACAGGCTGTTTTAGCAAACATTGTCAGTACCGGTCTTGTTTCATTGATGGTTTTGGACGACTATAATTGTGCGATTGCACATTCTGTCTATTACGGACTGGTATTGTTGCCGGGATTTGAAGAAAAGTGGTTGCATGGAAATGTGGTAGCCTACGGCGTGCTCGTTCAATTGGCAGTGGATGGCAATTTGCAGGAAGCTGCAAGATTGAAAGCCTTTTTGCAGCGTTTACAGATTCCGACAACATTAAAACAAATGGAGGTTCCGGTAGAGCGTGACTATTTGCAGGCAGTTTTGACCGAAACCGTAAGCGGACCGGATATGGAGCACATCCCGTATCAGGTTACAGAAGATATGATATTTGATGCCATCAAGCTGGTCGAGACGCTGTAACGCGACCGGTTGAAGGTTTCTAATAAAAATAAGGAGATACATAGTATGAAAGAGAAAAATGTAAATACGAAAAACTTGTTAAAGTTTATTCTCGGCTCTGCATTTGGTGTATTGATGTTTTTAATTCCCATTCCACAGGGAAACTCATTCACCACATTGTTAGATTTTTGCAAAAATTTCCTCAGTGATTTGTTTGGCGGAAGTTTAGTGTACATTCTTACGGTATTGGTAGTTATTGCTGCGGTAATGAGTGTATATGATTACATTTGCAAGCCAAATTGGATTCGCAAAAATCATTATTTGACGAAGGCGTTTTCTACATCATTATTTTACTTAATTTCCAAGGTGTTGGGTGCAGTTGTATGTGTACTGGTTGTATTCGGCATCGGACCGGAATTTATCACATCAATTGATACCGGTGCGACGATGGTTGACTTATGTTGTACATTGATTTGTATCGTAATCAGCTTCAGTTTTATTTTACCGTTTCTGACCGATTGTGGTATCATGGAATTTCTCGGTGTTATCTTAAAGCCGGTGGTTCGTCCGTTGTTCCGTGTTCCGGGACGTGCGTCAGTGGACTTGATTGCATCTTGGTTTGGAGCATCCAATGCAGCAGTTATTTTGACAAGGGAGCAGTATATGAAAGGTTTCTATACAAAAAGAGAAGCTGGTTATATTATGACAAACTTCTCATTAGTATCGATTCCGTTCTGCCTGCTGATTGCAAATACGATTGGAATTGCAAATCTGTTCCCGGCATTTTATTTGTGTATCTGTCTGGTTGGTATTGTGTTGGCTATCATTATTTGCCGTATTCCGCCAATCAGTAAGTTGCCGGACACTTATCAGGAACAAATTGGAAAGCAGATCAATGAAGAAGTTCCGAATGAAAAAGGAATTTTCAAGCATGCAATAGAAATGAGTTGCAAGAGAGCGGAGACTTTTACTGTAAAGAAGGTTGTTTCCGGTGGTATGGAAGTTGTTATGGGTATGCTGTTTGATTTGATCCCGATTGTATTATCCTGGGGTACTGTGGCGTTGATTATTGCAACATACACACCGGTATTTGATTGGATTTCCTATCCAATGGGATTGTACCTGCAGCTTCTTGGGGTAGAAGAAGCATTTGCTGTAGCGCCAGCTACTTTAATTGGATTTACTGACATGTTCATTCCGGCTTTGTTAATCGGTGCGGTTGAATCTGTAAAAACGAAATTTATTATCGGTGTATTATCATTGGTACAGATTATTTATCTGACAGAAGTTGGTGCGATTATTATCAAGAGTGAAATTCCATTAAAATTGGGAAGATTATTCATTCTTTTCTTGGAAAGAACAATCATTGCCATTCCTTTGATTGTGCTTTTTGCAAATTTGTTTTTGTAATAGCAAAATAAAATGAAAAAGTAGGGACCCGGATAAGGAAAAAATCCTTATTGCGGGTCTTTTTTTGAATTAAATTAAAAATAATCCGTAAAAAATGAAAAAACGAATTAACAAATCGAATAAAATGTAACAAATTTGTAACAATTTAAAAAGAGCCAATAGGAAATAGTGCATAAAAACAAGGTAGAAAATACGATTAAAATATACAAAGTTGACAAATGAAAAAAGTCGAAAAAATATTCGATATACAGTTTTCACAAAATTGAAAGGCCTATATTGACACGAAAATTTAATTTGTTATAATTGCTAAAGCGAAAAACGCAGTGTTTATGCGGATTTTCGAAAAAATTGAAAAGGGGAGTTTCAGATGAAGAAAAAAACTTCTACTCCAAAGATAAATTACAAAAATGTTAACAAAAAAAATGCAAATATAAAATTTGTTGCAACGGCCTCTGTTTTAGCTTTATCTTCAATGATGGCGTTCACTGCTTACGGTAATGCAACGGTAAAGAGTGAAAGTAGGAATGACTTCCGCGTGAAGGTACAGGTTGGCAGCCTTGATTTGACCGGAGCTTATGAGGACGGCAATCAGGTCATCGAATCTTATTTCTACCAGCAGGAAGTTATAACTGAAGCGAAGGCAACCAATACAGTTTTCCTGTCACAGGAAGAAATGACAAAGAAGGCAGCGGAAAATGCGATGGCAGTTGCCCAAGCGGAGTTTAACGCGGCAGATACTTTTACTTCTGAATCATCCAACGTGCAGAGTGTTGGTACAGAGTTGCAGGGGAGTAACAACACCTTAAATGCAGCAGTAAAAAAAGCAGTAGAAGAGAAGGCAACAGCAGATAAAGCAGCGGCAGAAAAAGCTGCAGCAGAAAAGAAGTCGAACAATAAGAAATTAACTGCTACATATAAGAGCAGCATTACCGGTATTTCTGACGAAGATTACAACAACCTGCTTCGCATTGTAGAAGCAGAAGCACAAAATCAAGGAGACATCGGTAAGATTTTGGTAGCAAACGTAATTCTTAATCGCGTAGAAAGTTCGAGATTTCCGAATGATATTACGGATGTAATTTTTCAGAAGGGTCAGTTTTCACCGGTTTCTAACGGACGTTTCTACAGTATCACAGTTTCCGAATCGACAAGAGATGCAGTTGACCGTGCATTAGCCGGCGAGGACTATTCCGAAGGTGCATTATTCTTCGCAAACTACAAGTACACAGGTGGTTGGTTTAAGTCATTAGATTTCTTATTCCAGCACAAAGATCATTGTTTCTTTAAATAAGATGCATTAAGGTGTGGCAAAAGCTACACCTTTTCTTTTTCTCATGGCATGGCGTGGGGGAAAGACTTTTGACACTGTAATCAAAATTTCTTGTTGTACTGAAAAAAGAGTTATGTTATAATTTGATGGAATGTGAAATTCAATCATCGATGGACATGGAGGAAATCATGAGTATTTTATACAAAAGCACACGAAGCGAAGATATTAAAGTAACAGCTTCCCAGGCAATTTTAAAAGGATTGGCAGCGGACGGCGGATTATTCGTGCCGACCGAGATTCCGACACTGAAGGAGTCGTTAAAGGAACTTTCCGCAATGAGCTATCAAGAAGTAGCTTATGCTGTTATGAAAGAGTATTTTACTGATTTTACAGAGGAAGAGCTCAAGAACTGTATCGATAAGGCATATGATGCTAAGTTTGACACCGAGGTAATTGCACCGATTACAAAGGTAGAAGGTACATACTATTTAGAACTGTTTCACGGCGCAACAATTGCGTTTAAGGATATGGCATTGTCCATTTTGCCACATTTGTTGACAACAGCTGCAAAAAAGAACCAGGTAAAGAATGATATTGTTATTTTGACCGCGACATCCGGCGACACCGGTAAGGCTGCTTTGGCTGGCTTTGCAGACGTTCCGGGAACAAAGATTATTGTATTTTATCCGAAGGGCGGTGTTAGCCCGATTCAGGAGAAGCAAATGTTAACCCAAAAGGGTAACAATGTTTCTGTTGTTGGTATCCATGGAAATTTCGACCAGGCGCAGACCGGCGTGAAGATGATTTTCGGCGACAAGGAGCTGGAAGTGAAGATGAACCAAGCCGGTTATCAATTTTCCTCTGCGAATTCCATCAACATCGGTCGGTTAGTTCCGCAGGTCGTTTACTATGTATATGCATATGCGCGCTTACTGGCAAGTGGTGAACTTGCAGAGGGCGAGTTGATGAATGTTGTTGTTCCAACTGGTAATTTCGGTAACATTTTGGCAGCTTACTATGCGAAGAATATGGGACTGCCGATTGGCAAATTAATCTGCGCATCCAATGATAATAAGGTGCTGTATGATTTCTTTACCACAGGTACTTATGATAAGAACCGCCAGTTCATGCTGACTGTTTCTCCGTCGATGGATATTCTCGTTTCCAGCAACCTGGAACGTCTGATTTACAAGGTTGCAGGTGCAGATGCAAAGGCAAACTGTGCGTTGATGCAGTCCTTATCTGCTGAAGGTAAGTACGACATCACACTGGCAATGAAAGCACAGCTTGTTGACTTCTACGGTAATTATGCATCCGAAGAAGAAACCTTAAAGACAATCGCCGATGTTTATGATAACACTGGTTATATTATGGACACACACACAGCAGTAGCGGCTTGTGTAGCAAAGAAATATGCGGCGGAAACAGCAGATAAGACAAAGATGCTCATTGCATCGACTGCAAGTCCGTTTAAGTTTACAAGAAGCGTTATGAACGCCATCGATGAAAAGTATGATGCGATGGGTGATTTCGAACTAGTTGATGAGTTGAGCAAAATCGGTAATCTTGAAATTCCGAATGCTATTAATGAAATCCGCACTGCACCGATTCTTCATGATATCGTATGTGATGCAGAAGAGATGAAAGCAACCGTAGAAAAAATTCTCGGAATCTAAGTTTATTGGGGGAAATAAAACATGATCAAAGCAGATTTTGGCAAAGCAAAAGATGGTACACCGGTATCCTTATACACCGTGACAAATAAAAACGGTGTGGTAGCAGCATTTACAGATTTTGGTGCGATTTTAGTATCTCTGACTGTGCCGGATAAGAACGGCGGGATGGCTGACGTTGTGCTCGGCTACGACAACGTAGAAAGCTACTATGACAACGGTCCAAACTTCGGTGCGACCATCGGACGTCACGCAAACCGTATCGGTAAGGCGACGTTTACATTAAACGGTAAAGAGTACAAGCTGGATTTAAACGATGGCAACAACAATCTGCATGGTGGTTTTAATGGCTATCATAAGCGCGTGTGGAATGCGACAAGCTATGTGACAGCAGCCGGTGAGACGATGGAATTTACATATCACAGTCCGGACGGCGATCAAGGCTTCCCGGGAAATCTTGATATTTCTGTAAAATACACATTAACAGATGACAATGAAATCGTGATTGCATACGACGCAACTTCTGATGCAGACACGGTAATTAATTTAACGAACCACAGCTACTTTAACCTTGCCGGACATGCTTCCGGTGACACTTTAAAGCAGAAAGTTTGGATTGATTCCGACGAATTTACCTTTGCGGACGAAGAATCTATTCCGAACGGCGAAATCAGAAAGACCGCCGGCACACCGATGGATTTCAGCGTAATGAAGCCAATTGCAGACGGTATTGATGCGGATTACGATCAGATTGTATGGGGTAAGGGCTTCGATCACAACTGGATTTTGAAGACCGTGCCTGGCAGATTATCTCTCGTAGCTACGATGGTAGACGAAGAAAGCGGCAGAGCGATGGATGTTTACACCGACCTTCCGGGTATGCAGTTCTATTCCGGTAACTTCCTCGACGGCACCGAAATCGGTAAAGGCGGCGTGCCATATATCCAGAGAAGCGGTGTTTGCTTCGAAACACAGTACTATCCGAACGCAATCAATGTGCCTGAGTTCTCGCAGCCGGTATTGAAAGCAGGGGAAACCTACCGCACAGCGACTGTTTATAAATTTTATGTTCGCTAATTAATTTATATTTTTTATGGACTGTCCGGTAAGGGATTTTTACCGGACAGTTTCGTTACTTAAAGAAGGAAAGCTATGAATAACAGTTATGATTTTTTTGCCATGCTCTCACGTATGAAGTACATCAATCGCTGGGGGCTGATGCGCAACACAATAAAGGAAAATATTGCGGAGCATAGCTTAGAAACCGCTATGCTGGCGCATTGTTTAGCGATGATTCGCAACACATATTTTGGCGGAAACATCGATGCAGAGCGTGTTTGCTTGCTGGCACTGTTCCATGATGCGACCGAGATTATTACCGGCGATATGCCGACGCCGATTAAATATTTTGCACCAACCATTCGTGACGCATATAAGGAAGTTGAGAAGATGGCGGCAGATAGATTGCTGACACAGTTGCCGGAAGAACTGGCAGCGGCATATGAACCGATTTTGTTGGAAAGAGAAGAAGAAAAAGAATTGTGGAAGCTGGTAAAAGCCGCCGATAAGATTTCTGCGCTCATCAAATGCACGGAAGAATTACAGATGGGTAACCAGGATTTTGTCAGTGCGGAATACTCTTGTCGCAGGGCGGTGGAAAAAATGCAGCTTGCGGAAGCAGACTACTTTCTTGAACATTTCCTGCCAGCATACAAACTGACTTTGGATGAGCAGGCATAAAACAGTTTAATTAAAACACATTTGCGCCACCAATTCGTGTGGTGGGATGGAGATAACTATGGGAAAAAGAGTTTTTATTGCCGAAAAACCAAGCGTAGCCCGGGAATTCGCAAAAGCGCTCGGGTTGCGTGACGAACGTGGCAGAAACGGTTATATTGAGGAAGGCGATACGATTATTACTTGGTGCGTCGGTCATTTGGTGACGATGAGTTACCCGGAAGTATACGACGACAGCCTGAAACGTTGGAGCGTGCAAACACTGCCATTTTTGCCGGAAAAGTTCCTTTATGAGGTTATTCCGGGGGTAGAAAAACAATTTAACATTGTAAAATCGCTTTTGTGCCGCAGTGATGTCAGCGACATTTATGTGTGTACCGACTCCGGACGTGAAGGGGAATATATTTATCGCTTGGTGGAGCAGGAAGCAGGTGTAAGCGGGAAAAATCGCAAACGCGTGTGGATTGATTCACAGACTGAGGAAGAAATTCTGCGCGGCATTCGCGAAGCGAAGGATTTGTCGGCATATGATAATCTGGCGGCGAGCGCGTATTTACGGGCCAAGGAAGATTATTTGATAGGTATTAATTTTTCGCGTATCTTAACATTAAAGTATGGGAACACATTGGCGGGACTTTTGAAAAAAGAGCGCGCCGTGATTTCAGTTGGTCGTGTAATGACCTGTGTGCTCGGCATGATTGTGCGAAGAGAACGCGAAATTCGTGCGTTTGTGAAGACACCGTTTTATCGTGTGTTGTCGGAAAACCTAATCGGTGCAGAAACATTTGAGGCGGAATGGAAGGTAAGTGATACATCCGCTTATGTCGGTCATCCGGATTTGTATAAGGAAAATGGCTGGAAGGATAGAAATCGGGCGGAGGAATTAATTGGTCGCCTGAAGACGAAGCAGCCGTTGCAGGCGATGGTCGAGTCTAAAACAAAAAAGATTGAAAAAAAAGCACCACCATTATTGTATAACCTGGCAGAATTGCAGAATGACTGCTCAAAAATTTACAAAATCAGTCCAAGCGAGACGTTAAAAATCGTGCAGGAGCTATATGAGAAAAAGCTGGTTACTTATCCGCGTACCGATGCCCGTGTTCTTTCCACAGCAGTGGCAAAGGAAATCAGCCGCAATATCAAAGGTTTATCGCATCTGAATTGGGCGAGCGGTTATGCACAGGAAATTTTGGCGGCCGGCACATATAAAAATTTGATGCGCACAAAATATGTCAACGATAAGCAGATTACGGACCACTATGCGATTATTCCGACAGGTCAGGGATTTGGCGCGCTTGGCAGTGTACCGCAAATCGGCAAAAATGTGTATGAGTTGATTGTGCGTCGATTTTTAAGTATTTTTTATCCGCCGGCAGTCTATGATAAGATGAGCTTGGTGCTTCATATGAGGCATGATAAAGCGGGCACAAACGAGACATACGAGGAGCAGTTTGCGGCAAATTTCCGCATTTTAAAAGAACAAGGATATTTAAAAGTAGCCTTTGTTGCTAAGAAAAAGGATGATAATGAGGGAAAATGTTCGCCAGAACTGTTTGAAGCACTGAATGCGCTAAAGAAAGGCTCAGTGTTGCCGGTGAATGATTTAAATATTAAAGAAGGAGAAACATCACCGCCGAACCGCTACAATTCGGGTTCAATGATTTTGGCGATGGAGAATGCCGGTCAGCTTATCGAGGATGAAGAACTGCGTGCACAAATCAAGGGCAGCGGCATCGGTACGAGTGCGACGCGTGCGGAGATTTTGCAAAAGCTTATCCGTATTGACTGCGTATCATTGAATTCAAAAACGCAGATTTTAACACCGACGCTCTATGGAGAAATGATTTATCAGGTGGTCGACAAATCGATGAAAGCGATGCTCAATCCGGAGCTGACTGCAAGCTGGGAAAAAGGCTTATCGTATGTAGCGGAGGGCACGATTACATCGGATGAATATATGAAAAAATTAAATGATTTTGTTTCAAGAAGAGTGATGCTTGTCAAGCAGCTACAAAATGAGAATATGCTAGCCGCTGATTTTTATCAAATCCAGCCGTATTATCAGAAAGCAAGGACGGCAAGACAGGTGAAAGAAACGAAATTGGCAAACGAAGAGAAATAGAGATAAACTGGTAAAAAAAGAATATAAAATATTGTACATATTTATTGAAGAACCACATAAAATATAGTATAATAAATTCAGACAAAATAGTTCCCTGGGATGTTCGAAAATCCTCCTTATTTTGAACCTACAGTATTTCAAAGGGATTCCTATATTGCAGTCAGGATGTCATGCCTCCTTTGTGTGGACGGCAGAATGACTGTTGCGGTTGCCCACCTAGCGCAAGCTAGGATCAAAAGGGAGGAAACGGCATTCCGGGGTTAATAAATGTATGGATTGATTTTACAAAAGACGACTTAAAAAGCTTGTAAAAACATTACTTTTATGCAGAAAGTAATATTTTTGCAGGCTTTTCTCATTGAGAAGGAAAGGTAAGGGAATTGTATGAAATCAATCAAAGTAGTCGCGATAGGGACAGTCCTTATATTGCTTGTTTTTTTTGGAGTTATGTATCTTAAAGAACGTGATGCCGATAAAAGCGAAGAAGTGTTTTTTGAAAAAGCTGAAATTTTGCAGTATCGGGAAGAAGAACAGATTTTATGTTTTTCCTGGCAAGGACAGCAATATGAATATTCAGCAGCCGGCATTCCGGAAAATATTGAAAATCGCACGGCAGATATTGCGACTAGAGAACATTTTGTGGTAAAATTGTCGATATATAAGGAAGAAAGCGATCCCGCGATACGCGTGCTGATTACGAATGCAGAAGCAGCTACATATTTTCATGAGGAACTTATTTTTTCTGCACAACAAGCGTTTACTGTTATATCGAATGACGGGAAAATGGTCGTAGACAGCGGGGAGACGTTTCGAGTATCAACGGATTCATTGGCAATCAATGAAACGATAAGTATTAATTTTCCCGATGAGAGCAATGTATCAAATGCAATATTTGAGATTGAATATGAGAAAAATGCGCGCGCATACGAAGGAAGTTTTACGATTGAGCGGCGGCAGGAGGGGCTGTTGCTTGTGAATCATTTACCACTGGAACGTTATTTGATTTATGTGGTGCCGAGCGAAATGCCGGCATCCTATCCGAATGAGGCATTAAAGGCGCAGGCGGTTGCAGCTAGAACCTATGCCCTCTATCAGATGGGAGAGGCAAAATATGCAGATTATCATGCGGATGTTACAGATGACACCGCATGTCAGGTCTACAATGCACAGGGG
This sequence comes from Lachnospiraceae bacterium, assembly GCA_015057275.1. GTDB lineage: Bacteria > Bacillota > Clostridia > Lachnospirales > Lachnospiraceae > SIG308. The sequence continues at coordinate 77,076 of SVEO01000005.1, forward strand.
ACGAATGACAAATGTATACAGGCAGTGGCGGATACACGTGCAGAAGTTTTACTGTACGAAAATGCACCGGTGCAATGTACCTTTTTTTCCACGTCGTGTGGGGTAACGACGGATGGAAATATTTGGGAAATGGAGCTTCCGTATCTTGACGGCGGAGCGGTTTGCCGGAAAGATGCGCAAGAGGAAGAAAATTTAAAAGAGCAGCTAAAAGAGGAAGAGAGCTTTTGCGAATTTATGGATGAAAATACTTCCGGCATTGAAGCTGCGGAACCGTGGTATCGCTGGCAGGTGACATTTGATCTTGCACAACTGCGTGAGCGCATTGAGGAAGACATAGGTGAGCTTACCGCCATTGAAGTAACCGAACGCGGTAGTTACGGAGTAGCAGATCAGATTACTATTTATGGCACAAAAGGTACAAAAGTGATTGAAAATCAATATCAAATCCGTAGTTTTTTTCGTTTGAATGGGCAGAAGTGTACGCGCAGCGATGGTTCGGAAGTGAGTTCAGATATGATGCTACCGAGTGGTTTTTTCTATATTTCGGTGAATGATGACGATACACACCAAGCAAGCATCCGACTTACGGGCGGCGGCTACGGGCATGGAAGCGGTATGAGCCAGAACGGAGCAAAAGGCTATGCCGAAGCAGGATATGATTATAAACAAATTTTAAATTTATTTTATGAGGGTGTCAGTTTGACAGAATGGAGGTAAGCGTGAAGAAAAAAGTTTGGCCGATTCTTATGGTTTTGTCAATCGTTTTGGTATTGGTTTCTCTTTTATGGAGAAGTACGGCGAAGCTGGCTGAAGAGAATATCGGTTTGAATGTTGTGTTTATCGATGTCGGAAAAGCGGATTCCATTTTAGTGCAGACGGCTGACTTTAATATGTTGGTGGACACCGGCACCTCAGAGGATGCGCAGGCAATCCGTCGCATTTTGAATCAAAACAATGTGGAGAAGCTCGATTATCTGGTGTTGACACATTTGGATAAAGACCATATCGGCAGTACACCGTATATTTTAGAAAATTATGAAGTTAAACATATAATTCAGCCGGAATATGAAAAGGATAGCGAGGAGCATACGGCATATTTAGAAGCACTTACCAAGGCAGGCATCGAACCGGTTTATTTAAAGCAGGAAGGCGATATCGAACTCGGTGATGGCAATCGGATACATTTTTATCCGCCGAAAAAAGACTCTTATGAGCAGAGCAATGACTATTCGCTTGTCACTTCAATTACTTACGGTGACCATTCCTTTTTGTTGACCGGCGATGCGGAAAAAGAGCGCATGGAAGAGATAGTTGAGCAGATTTCAGGCGCCTATACGGTTGTAAAAATACCGCATCACGGCGATTATAAAAAAATGTTGGAGGAAGTGTTAGAAAAGACTTCACCGGAATATTGCATTGTGTCTACATCAGAAGATAATTTGGAAGAGAAGCTGACAGAGTGTTTGGATAATCTTGCCATTCCGTCCTACTACACCTTTAATGGCACGGTCATTATGCGAACGGATGGCAAGGAACTGACGATTATTCAATAAGAGATGTTAATGCTTTCGGATGCGATATTCAATGTTCGTAAAGGTATCGTGAAAATACACATTAATCTCCGCCCCGATAAACACAATATACATATTGATATAAAACCACAGCATCATTACCACGACGGCGGTTAAACTTCCGTACATGTAGGAAAATGAGCTGGAATACTTGATGTAAAGCGAGAAGAAATAGGAAAACAAAATCCATCCAAGGGAGGAGAAAATCGCCCCCGGCAGATAAGATAAAAACTTCATATCCTTGACGCGCACCATCTGGTAGGCAAATACAAATAAAAGTGTTAAGATAATAAAAGAAATCAATGTGCGTGAGCGGAAAATATGTGAGATTACATTATAAATGATTGGTACATATTGTGATAGCAATACCAGAATACTGTTGCCGAATACGAGCACAATTAACGAGAAAATAATCGACACTACAATAATCACAGTATAGAACATCGCAATAAAACGGAGCACAAAATAATTTCTGGATTCTTCAATATGATATACAGAATTTAGTCCGCGAATGACAGACAGAACACCTTTGGATGCGGACCAGACAGCGGTTACCGCCGTAATGGAGATAATGGCACCGTTCGCGCTGGCATAAAGTTCAGTTACTACGGATTTATAAAGGGGTGCAATATCCGTAGGAAGATACTCCTGCAAACCGAGCACAGAATCCATCGTCAGGCTAGTATTGGCGATGATTGTCAGGATTAACATGATAATCGGAAACATTGACAATATTAAGAAAAAAGATGACTGTGCAGCATATACGCCAACGTTATCTTCACGCATCCGCTGCATAAATGCGATGATTTTAACAATAAACTGAATCATAAAAGCTCCTGGTGAGAAATATTTAAAGCCGGCTGTCCGCCAAGCATAATCCAAACGTTATTATTTTATCATTTATATGAAAAACTAACAAGAGATATACGAAAAAAAAGGAGAGATTTATGAGATTTTACATTCCGACAAAAATTTTCAGCGAAGAGCAGTGCGTGGTCAATCACAGCCTCGACATTGCTGCGTATGGTAAAAAAGCCTTGATTGTCACCGGCAGAAATTCTGCAAAAAGCAGTGGCGCATTTGCGGATGTTTTATCAGCACTCGGTCAAGAAGAAGTAGACTCAGTTTTGTTTGATGAAATCGAAGAAAATCCGTCGATTGAAACGGTAATGCGTGCGGCACAGTTCGGGCTTCGTGAACAGGTTGATTTTGTCATTGGCATAGGTGGGGGTTCACCGCTTGATGCGGCAAAGGCGATTGCAATGATGATTGCCAACCCGGACGAGGACGAAAGGTTGCTTTACGATGGAACAAAGCCGACGAAAAATTTGCCTGTGGTAGCAGTACCGACTACAGCCGGAACCGGTTCCGAGGCAACACCGTACTCGATTCTCACAATTCACAAGAGCCGTACAAAAAAAAGCTTGCCACATATGATTTTTCCGGATTTGGCCCTTGTTGACGGCAGATATCTAACTTCAATTTCACAGAGTGGCATGGTATACACAGCGGTCGATACGTTGGCCCATTTGATAGAAAGCTGCTTAAATACCCATGCAACCGGTTACAGCCGCATGCTTTCTGAGTATGGATTGAAACTGTGGGCCAAGGCAAAGTTTCTTTTAAATCATCAGCCGAACGATTTAGAGCCGGCTGAGCGTTTCTTACTCATGGAGGCTTCTACGGTGGCCGGCATGGCAATATCGCACACCGGCACCTCATTGCCACACGGCTTAAGTTACATGCTTACCTACGAATACGGCATCCCGCACGGCAAAGCAGTTGGTGTTTTCTTGCCGAATTTCTTAGAAGCATATTTGGATGTGAGCGACGTGGAAAATGTGTTGAAATTGCTTGGGTTTGAGGATTTGGATGAATTTCGCCTGTTTTTAACTCGCCTGCTCGGAGAGATAAATATTCCGGAAGAAGTTCTTTTGGCAAACGGTAAAACGGTGCTTGCCAACCAAGGGAAAATGGCAAATTACCCATTCCCGATGTCGGAAGAAGAGATGGCAGACATCTGTCGATTGTAAAAACGGTTTTGCATAAAAAAGCTTGAAAAAGAAAATATATTATGTTAGAGTAAGAGACGTTGTCGCAGAGACAGCGTTTCTTATTTTTGGAAAAATGCAAGGAAAAATTACGGAGGTAACTATGGAAGAAAACAAAATGGGCGTCATGCCGATCAAAAAGCTTGTAATTACGATGTCATTGCCGATGATGATTTCCATGCTCGTGCAGGCACTTTACAATGTTGTGGACAGCCTGTTTGTTGCAAGAGTAAGCGAAGATGCCTTGACGGCAGTTTCTCTGGCATTTTCAGTGCAGAATTTGATGATTTCGTTTATTTCGGGTACATGCGTTGGCATTAATGCGTTACTTTCCAGATACTTGGGTGCAAAAAACCACGAGGGGGCAAACCGTGTGGCCGTGAACGGCTTGTTTGTCGTTGTCATTACATATATATTTTTCCTGTTGTTCGGCCTCTTTGGCACGAGAGCTTTTTTTCATATGTTGACGAAAGACAAGGGTGTGGTTGATGCCGGAGTGGAGTATCTTTCGATTATCTCGATTGCCTCCATCGGTATGACATTACAGATGACGCTCGAGCGTTTGCTGCAGTCGACCGGTAAAACATTTTACACGATGATTACGCAGGGACTTGGTGCGATTATCAACATTATTCTCGACCCGATTTTTATTTTCGGTTACTTAGGCATGCCGGCGATGGGTGTAGCTGGCGCGGCGGTTGCGACAATTTTTGGTCAGATTATAGCAGCTGGACTTGCATTATACTTTAACTTGAAAAAGAATGACGAAATCAAGCTCAGTTTTAAAGGCTTTCGTCCGCAGGGGAATGTCATCGGCAAGATATATCAGGTGGCAATTCCATCGATTATCATGATGTCTGTTGGTTCGATTTTGAACTTCTTTATGAATAAAATCTTGTTGATATTTACAAAGACAGCGACGACTGTATTCGGTGTGTACTTCAAAGTACAGAGCTTCTTCTTTATGCCGGTATTTGGTCTGAATAATGGTATGGTGCCGATTGTTGCTTACAATTACGGCGCAAGAAATCCGAAGAGAATCAAGGAGACAGTCAAATTCAGTGTTATTCTTGCAGTGGCAATTATGCTTTTTGGATTAGCTGTCATGCAGTTTTTCCCGCGTGAAATTCTGCTTATGTTCAATGCGTCGGAGGACATGATGATAATTGGAATTTCGGCATTGCGTATCATTAGTTTAAGCTTTCTGTTTGCCGGTTTCTGTATTATTGCCGGTTCTGTATTCCAGGCGCTTGGTAACGGCGTATATAGCTTGATTGTGTCTATTGCAAGACAGTTGGTCGTGCTTTTACCGGCAGCATATTTGTTGGCAAAAGTTTTTGGAGATCCATCAAATCCGTATTCAGTAAATGCAGTGTGGTGGTCGTTCCCAATCGCAGAAATCATGTCAGTCATTGTATCGGCGATTTTATTAATTCGAATTTTCAATAAGAAAATTCGGTCATTGAATGACGATGTAGTGGACAATATTTAATTTTTGAATAATAATCTTTATGAGAGCTTGCTTAATTGAGTGCAGGCTCTCTTTTTTGTACTATCATTTCGGAAATTCGCATATATATAAACTAAACAAAAAGAGGTACATGCTATGGGAAGAATGGATGAGATTTTGCAATTATTTCCGCATCGTATTAGAATGCTTTTCCTTGGCAGACCGATCGAGTTTGAACAGATGCAGGAGATTCGTCTGCGTGTACGGCAGCCATTAATGATGATTTATGGGGGAAGTGAATATATCATAAGTACAAAAGGCGGGTTTTGCAAACATGCAAATCCGCCATATATCGTCACGGAGAATGACATTAGAGAGACGGTGGAATATATCAGTAATTACTCGCTCTATGCGTTTGAAGAAGATATCAAACGGGGGTTTCTGACGGTGCCGGGCGGGCACCGTGTGGGGATTGCCGGCAAAACGGTAGTCGAGCAGGGGAGAGTAAAGTGTATCCGCAATATTTCTTTTCTCAATATTCGACTGTCGCACGAAATGAAAGGATGTGCGGAAGGATGTTTGCCGCAAATCATGCACAAAGACGGTGTTTTTCACACATTGATTGTCTCTCCGCCGATGGGCGGGAAAACAACGCTTTTGCGCGATATGATTCGCCTCTTAAGCAATATGCGTTACCATATTTCGGTGATTGATGAGCGCTCCGAGATTGCCGGAAGTTATCTGGGTGCGCCGTCGAATGATTTGGGGATGCGCACGGATGTGTTAGATGCCTGTCCCAAAGCACTGGGCTTAGAAATGGTCATTCGCAGCATGGCACCGGACATTGTGGCGGTCGATGAAATCGGCGGCGAGGAAGATTTTGCAGCATTAAGAAATGCAGTCAATTGCGGATGTGTCATTTTGGCGACGATGCACGGGCGAAGCATGGAAGATTTATTGTGCAAACCGTTTTTTCGCGACGCATTTGAGCAGAAGATGTTTGAACGGTTTCTGGTTCGTGGACGAAATGCGGACAAGCAGGAAAGAATCTGGGAAATTTATGATGGGAGAGGACAGCGAATTGCGTGAATCCTCGACGGAGTGGAGAAGAATATGAAAGCATTTGGACTATGTCTGATTTTTACGGCAAGCTGCGGTGTCGGCTTTCGCATGAGCCGGCTGATTAGTCTGCGTTATGAGGAGTTGAAAATATTAAAGCGTATTATGATTATGTTGCGTGGGGAAGTAAATCACAATCATGCCACGCTCTGGGAGGCGTTTGCCACAATCGGCAGGCGCATGGAAGGGGTTTTTGCGGAATGGCTGCTGTATTTGTCAGACCTGCTGAAAGAGAAAAGCGGACAAACGATGGCGACGCTCTTTGAAACTTCCATCAACGAAAAGTTAAAAGGTAAAGCAAATTTGCAAAAGAAGGATTTGGAGCGGCTTTGCCAGCTTGGCGAAAACCTCGGTTATTTAGACCGTGAAATGCAGTTATCCACGGTTGATTTCTACCTGGAGCAGCTCGAACAGGACAAGGAAGAACTGGCAGGACACTTAAGCGAGCAAAAAAAGCTGTATCCTTGTCTCGGGATTGTCAGCGGATTGTTTTTTGTACTGCTGTTAATTTAAACATGATTGGAAAGGGTGTTTTCGATGGATGTAAATGTAATCTTTAAAATTGCGGCGGTCGGCATCCTGATCTCGGTAATTTCGCAAGTGTTAAAACAAAGCGGGCGGGAGGAGCATGCGTTTTTAGTGGCGCTGGCGGGGCTTTTGCTCGTGCTTTTTTGGATTGTTCCGTATATCAGTGACCTGTTTACGACAATTAAGACGATGTTTTCGCTGTAAGAGAGGACAAACTATGAGCGTTTTTAGCATATCGGTTCTCGGCGTGGTAACAATGCTTCTCGCCTTACAACTGACGGAGACGAAGCGCGAGTACGGCCTGTATCTGAGTTTGGCCTGCTGTCTCGTCATTTTTTTCTATTCGCTTTCCAAAGTACAAATCGTCATCGACACGGTCTCAAAATTCGCAGCGTATGTGAATCTCAACACGACGTATTTGTCGATTCTCATAAAAATTGTCGGTATTGCATACTTGTCGGAATTTTCTGCAGATTTGTGCCGCGATGCGGGGCATCAGGCAATTGCCGGACAAATTCAGGTGTTCTCAAAACTCTCAATTCTGGCGATTAGTATGCCGATTATCACAGCACTTTTAGACACGATACAATCATTCGGGTAAACAGGAGGAACAGGCGAGTGTTGCAGTGCATGATTCATGGAATGTTGCAGTGTGTGATGCACGGCATGCTGATGATCAATATCTGTCTGGCGGCTTTTTCAGGCAGTAGCTACAGCGAGACGGTCGATGCAGAAATTCAAATCTCCGGGTTGGAGGAGTTTGATTTTTCGGATCTCGACGATTTTTTGGACACAAATTTGCAAAAAGAGGAGATTTCCTTCGTCGACCTTGTGGCGGAACTGATTGCCGGGGAATCGGATGATGTGTTTGCAAGATACGGCAGGAAAGCGACGGACTATATTACGGCCGAATTTTCCGTACAAAAAGATGCGATGATTAAGATGATTTTCATCGGCATTGCGGCGGCTTTTTTTTCCAATTTGGCAAGTGTTTTTTCGAACGGACAGATTGCGGACACCGGCTTTTTTATTACTTATATGCTGCTTGTAACCATTTTGCTGGGGGCATTTTCGGTGGTCGCGGGAGTGGGAGAAGAGTTACTGACACTTGTGACGGACTTTATGCGAGCGCTTATTCCGGCCTATTTTTTAGCAGTCGGCCTTTCCGGCGGAAGCATCACAGCGATTGGATTTTATGAGCTGACGCTGGCGGTAATTGCGGTAGTAGAGTGGATATTCGCCAGTTTTATTCTTCCGGCCATTAAATTGTATATCATGATTGTGCTGACAAATGCGCTGGCAACAGAGGATTTTCTTTCCAAATTGGCGGAACTGCTGAAAACCGCTATTGAATGGGTGTTAAAAGTACTATTTGGGCTCGTTATCAGCATCAATGTAATTCAAGGATTGGCGGTTCCGGGAACAGATGCAACAAAAAATGCAGCCGTGCAGAAAGTTGTCAGTATGATTCCGGGCATCGGTACGGGTGCCACGGCAATTTCAGAATTATTGCTCGGTTCCGGAAATGTAATCAAGAATGGCATCGGCGCTGCGGCGTTAATTGTGATTCTCATATTGTGTATGATACCGATTTTAAAGCTGTGTATTTTTTATTTTGTCTATCAGGGAACCGCTGCATTTTTGCAGCCGGTCACCGATGCCCGCTTTGTTAATTGTATCAGCAGTGTAGCGGATGGAACCAAACTGGTTATTCGCGTGCTCGTAACAACGATGCTTTTATTTATGATTACAATTGCTATCATTTGTATGAGTACATCCATTTCATAGGCGAGGGTTACTTATGGCATATTTATCCCAGTGGATCCGCGATTTGGCCGTTTTTTTTGTCATTGCAATGATGATTACTAAAATTTTGCCGAACGGTTCTTATGTAAAATATTTGCGGCTTTTTATTGGCATGTTGTTGATGATTCTTTTATTACAACCAATCCAAAAATTGTTTTCGTCAGAGGATTTTTTGTTGGAGGCATTTGAGGCGGGCATCGATTCGATTTCCACGGATGGGTTGAAATCACAGATTGCACAGGCGGAGGAAGAACAGATGCAACAAATGTTGGACGTGAGTGCAGATGCGATGATTGCGGAATTGAATCCGCATCTAGAAAAAATTAATTATGCAATACAAGACATTTCTATGCAGAGGAATAACGCAGGTGAATACAAATTTATATTTTTTGTAACCGAACAAGTGCCGGAAGCGGTAGAGGACGAAGAATCAGGAATTCACATCAATATCCCGGTAATTTCAATTTTTCAGGATACCGCAGACGAAAGCGACGAAACAGATACAGATGCAATCCGTGAAATAAAAAATATTATTTGTGACTTCTACACTTTGCAGAGGGATAATATAAATATAGTGATACAAAATTAAGAGAGGGTTGTCTGTGATGCATTGACAGTAAGGAGGAAACATGGCAGGAGGACAGCAGATACGGGAAATGATTAAGAAAATTGGCTTTGGCAAACTTCTGCTTATCGGCTTGGCTGGTATTGTGCTTGTGATTTGCTCGATGAACAATGAGGAAAATGCCGGATTGTCGGAGCACACGATGAATGCGGCAAACACCAGTGATTCCGAACCGGAAATAGAACAGCTGACCGAAGAATTGGAGGCGAAGCTGGAACAGTTTCTGGTGCAGGTAGACGGGGTTGGTAAAGTAGATGTAATGATTGTACTGCGCTCGGGTGAGGGAGAAGAAATTCTAAAGGATACCTCAAATACGAAAGATGAGGTAACCGAGAGCGACAGTCAGGGCGGAAGTCGGGATTCGTTGAATTATTCATCTTCCGAACAAACAATTACGAAAGAAAACGGTTCTCCTTATGTGCTGAAGAAATTAGCGCCTGAGATTGCAGGCATTGCCATTGTGGCGGAAGGCGGCGGGGATGCAACGGTGCACGCTGCGTTGACGGAGCTTACGGCATCTCTGTTTGCAATTGATGTGACACAGATTTCCGTTTCAAAAATGAAATAAAGGAGTGGTAGCGTGAAAAAGAAATTTAAAAGAAATCAGATGATTATTACAGTGTTAGCGATTATGATTGCGGCAGCAGGATATCTGAATTATTCCGAGCGTTTAAAGACGCAGAAGGAGCAGGCAGGGAAAAATTTGGAGGCTTCTAATTTGGCGGCGGAAGAAGTATACAATGATGATACACTGTTAAATTTGAATGAAGACATTGCCAGCTTGGATGTTGATTATGATTTGGTATTATCGGAAGATGATTTGCTTTCGGAAGATAACGATGAGACAACGGATAAAGATGCACCGGTAGCCGAAGAGAATGAGACGACCGGCGAGGGTGAAACAGAAACGACTGCACCGAATGCGGATGCAGCTTCTACGGATGCGACCGATGTTGATGCGGACACAACGAATTCTACGGAAGTGGCAAGTGGTGATTCTACGCCGGGTGAGGCCTTGTTTGTCAGCAACACCGGGGTACTTAGCTTTGTAGCAGAAGCAAAATTATCACGCGAACAGGCGCGAGCAAAATCAAAGGAAACACTGCTTGAAATCATTAATAACGAAGCATTATCGGAATCTGCCAAGAAGGATGCGACCGATGCGATGCTTGAGCTTTCAGAGATTGCAGTCAAGGAAGCTGCCGCCGAAACACTGTTAGCAGCCAAAGGTTTTGCAAATGCCGTGGTAACGATTCAAGATGGTGCGGTAGATGTGGTGGTTAATACAGAACAGCTTTCGGACAGTGAACGCGCACAGATTGAAGATATTGTCACAAGTAAGGCAGAAGTGACTGTCGACCAAATAACAATCGTTCCGCTTCGTGAAAGCGATGAATAATTCAGTTGCAATTATGCAAAATTTTTTGTATAATATATAAGACTATATTTATGTACGCATGAATAAATTCAGCGGCACAAAACAGGAGGCAATACAGATGGAAGAAAGAAGTACACATACAATATATGAAGAAGGCAGCATTGGAGAAGTGCGCATTGCAGATGACGTTGTGGCAGTAATCGCAGGCTTGGCTGCGATGGAAGTCGATGGAGTTGTATCTTTGCCGGGCAACATTACCGCTGAGCTGATTGGCAAGCTTGGTATGAAGAACTTATCTAAGGGGATTACCGTTGATATTTCGGAGGATGGCGTTTGTGTTGGCTTGAACCTGATTTTAAACTATGGTGCGAGCATTGTAAAGATTTCTGAGAAGGTACAGGAAAAGGTAAAGAATGCGATTGAGACTATGACAGGTTTAACCGTAAACGAAGTAAATGTTAGGGTTGCCAGCGTAGAAGTTAAGGAACACTAATAACATGCCCCTGCATTTCTGCGGGGGCAGAATTGAGGAAAAGAATGACAAGAAGACAATTACGAGAAACAACTTTTTGCCTGTTGTTTTGCAGAGAATTTCATCCAATGGAGGAATTCGGCGAACAGATTGAGTTTTATTTAGAAAACGCCGATTTTTTTGATGAAGAAGATAAGACAGAAACATTGAAGCAGTTTGTAGCTTTTAGTGATGCAGAAAAAGCAGAAGTAAAAGAACGTGTCGAGAAAATCGTAGCGGTAACGGAGCAGCTTGACGCGGCAATTGCATCTGCCGCCAAGAACTGGACGCTCGACCGTATCGATAAGGTTGACCTTGAAATATTGCGTTTGGCATATTTCGAAATGAAGATGGATGAGAATGTACCGACTAACGTGGCGATTAACGAAGCGGTAGAATTGGCAAAAAAATACGGACAGGACAAGTCTGGTGCTTTTATTAACGGAGTATTGGCAAAGTTGTCTTAATTAGAAACAGGATGAAGCAGATATGGCAAGTGTGTATTCGGTAAAGCAGATTAACTCATATATTAAGTATATGTTTTCCCAGGATTTCGCGTTGGGAAAAGTATATGTGAAGGGTGAAGTTAGCAACTGCAAATACCATACCTCCGGCCATATCTATTTTACATTAAAGGATGAAAGTGGTGTACTTGCCTGTGTGATGTTTGCCGGTAACCGCGCCGGACTGAAGTTCCGCTTAGAAGAGGGGCAGCGTGTGATAGCGTTTGGAGCTATCAATGTTTACGAGAAGGACGGAAAATATCAGTTATACACGAAAGAAATTGCTTTGGACGGTGACGGACAGCTCTATCAACAGTTTGAACTGTTGAAAAAGCAATTGGAAGAAACTGGCCTGTTTGACAAGGCATATAAGCAGGATATTCCGGAATTTTGCGAACGTATCGGCATTGTGACGGCGGCGAGTGGCGCGGCGATTCAGGATATTTGTAATATTGCCCGCAGAAGAAATCCTTTTGTAAAATTATTTTTATATAATGCGCTCGTGCAGGGGCAGGGTGCAGCAGACAGTATCGTGGAAGGTATTCGCACACTTGATGCAATGAATCTGGATGTGTTGATTGTTGGACGCGGCGGTGGTTCGATGGAAGATTTGTGGGCATTTAATGAGGAAAAAGTTGCCTATAGTGTGTTCCATTGTCGGACCCCGCTCATTTCCGCGGTGGGGCATGAGACCGATTACACAATTATCGATTTTGTAGCGGATCACAGAGCGCCGACCCCATCGGCAGCCGCGGAAATTGCAGTTTTTGAATACAGTAAATTTTTGGAAAGAATCGCAGAGCAGGAATATCGTCTGCGCATGAATATGAATCATGTGCTGGATCGTTGTAAAAATCGCCTGCAGCGTGACATGCTAGCACTTCGCATCCGCAGTCCGAAAGCGAAGCTGCAAGTCAAACAGCAATATTTGGATGATTTACAGCAGCATATGCAGAACATCCTAAATAATAAGCTACAAAAAAATAAACATCGTCTGGCGTTAGATGTGCAGAAGCTGGATGGACTATCGCCGCTAAAGAGATTTGAAAAAGGTTTTGTGTTTGCGGCGGACAAGGAAAAACGGCCGGTTTCCAGCATAAAACAGTTGCAAAAAGGCGATATTGTTGAGATATTTTTAAAAGATGGTTCCGTGGAAACAGAAGTTACAAATATTATGTCGGCACCGGATATAATTTCGTGAGGGAGAAAAATGAAAAAAATTGATATAAATCAGATCTCTCTGGAGATTGTTTTTGAAGAATTGGAAAATATTGTGCGTAAAATGGACGAGGAAGAACTGCCGCTTGAGGAAGCGTTTGAGCTTTATCAGTACGGCATGCAGCTTGTATCCGCTTGCCACAGCAAGATAGAAAAAGTCGAACAAGAACTGATTGTGATTAATGAAGAACGGGGATTAAAAGATAGTGAGTTTTAAAGAATTACAAATCGAAAAAGCAAAGCGAATCGAAAAGATTTTAGCAGATTATTTGCCGCCTGTTTGCGGCGAACAAGGTGTCATCATGGAGGCGATGGAGTATAGTGTGATGGCGGGCGGTAAGCGTCTGCGTCCGATGTTGATTTCCGAGACATGCCGTTTGTTTTCCGGCGACGATACGGTCGCGCATCCTTTTATGGCGGCACTGGAAATGATTCACACATACTCGCTCGTGCATGATGACTTGCCGGCGATGGATAATGATGCATACCGCCGCGGCCGTAAGACAACACACGTTGTCTATGGTGAAGATATGGGGATTTTGGCGGGAGACGCGTTGTTGAATTTTGCATTTGAAATTATGGCGAAGTCCGTAGCGGATGAACTGGAAAACGGCTCTGTAGAATTGGCGAAGGCGAAAGCAGGGGCGATGAAGCTGATTGCTCGCAAAGCCGGCATTTACGGCATGATTGGTGGGCAGGTTATTGACGTGCGCAATGTCGGTACAGTTATGAGCATAGAACAGGTTGATACGATAAACAAGTTAAAAACAGCCGCATTGATTGAGGCAGCAATGATGAGCGGTGCGCTTCTCGGCGGTGCTGACGATGCGACGGTGACAAAACTTGAAAAAGCTGCAGCCTGTATCGGCAAAGCATTTCAAATTCAGGATGATATCCTCGATATAACAAGCTCTCAGGATGAACTTGGCAAGCCAATTGGCAGTGATGATAAAAATGACAAAAATACCTATGTACGTTTGGTCGGTCTTGAAGAATCAAAAAAATTGGTTTCAGATTTATCGAACGAGGGCATTTCACTTCTAAAAGAATGTCGTGACGGTGAAAATGACGGATTTTTGGAAGAATTGTTATTAAGCCTGATTCACAGAAAGAAATAGACCATTTCTTTGAAGTAGGAAGGACACAGACATGTTACTTGATAAAATTACCAAGGAAAATGATATTAAGAAAATAGTACCTGAGAAATATGAGGCATTGGCGGCAGAAATACGCGCATTTTTGATGGAAAAAATTAGCTGTACCGGCGGACATTTGGCGTCAAATCTCGGCGCAGTGGAGCTGACGATGGCATTGCATTTGGCACTGAATTTACCGAACGATAAGATTGTTTGGGATGTGGGGCACCAGGCCTATACGCACAAGCTTTTGACTGGCAGACGCACAGGATTTGACAGCTTACGTTCCTACGGCGGCATGAGCGGTTTTCCGAAGCGTCGCGAGAGCGCCTGTGACAGTTTCGACGTCGGACACAGTTCGACTTCGATTTCGGCAGGTCTTGGATTGGCGCAGAGTGCAGTGTTGGCCGGTGAAAACAGATTCGTGGCGGCGGTCATTGGTGATGGCGCTTTGACTGGCGGTCTGGCACTGGAGGCGTTAAATAATGTTTCTACTCATAAAGGCCCGTTCTTAATTGTCCTAAATGACAACAAAATGTCAATCGCTAAAAATGTTGGCGGAATTTCTGCATATTTATCGAATATTCGAGGCAGTGTTGCCTATAATGAGTTAAAAGATGGCGTGGAACAGAAGCTAAAAAAGATTCCGAAAATCGGTGAAGTACTTGTAAAACAGGTGCGTCAGACAAAATATGGCTTGAAAAAGATGATTGTTCCGGGCATGTTGTTTGAAAATATGGGCATTACCTATCTCGGACCGATTGACGGACATAATACGGAGGCGATGGCGCGTATTTTTGCGGAGGCAAAGAAGCTTGACCATCCGGTTATTGTGCATGTGATTACGCAGAAAGGAAAAGGATATGTGCCGGCAGAGAAACAACCGTCGAAGTTCCATGGCGTAGGACCATTTGACATGGCGACTGGCACTGCAACAAAAGAGAAGAAAGATTTGACCTATACGGAGGTGTTCAGCGAAGCTTGCTATCAGCAGGGGCTGAAGCACCCGGAGGTAGTGGCGATTACGGCAGCGATGCCGGATGGCACCGGACTTATGAAGTTTGCTAAGGCATTCCCGCAAAGATTCTTTGATGTGGGGATTGCGGAAGAACATGCGGTAACATTCGGTGCAGGACTGGCAGCTGGCGGCAGAAAACCGATTGTGGCGATTTATTCGTCCTTCTTGCAGCGAGCATACGACCAGATGATTCACGATGTCTGTATCCAAAATCTGCCGGTAGTATTTGCGATTGACCGAGCAGGACTGGTTGGCGAGGACGGCGAGACGCATCAAGGCATTATGGATTTATCATATTTGCGGACGATTGCGAATATGAATGTTTTCGCACCAAAAAACGGTAAAGAACTGGAAAAAGCAT
Source organism: Lachnospiraceae bacterium (assembly GCA_015057275.1). Classification (GTDB taxonomy): domain Bacteria; phylum Bacillota; class Clostridia; order Lachnospirales; family Lachnospiraceae; genus SIG308. Next base: position 92,351 of record SVEO01000005.1, read on the forward strand.
TAGAGTTTGCAGTTGATTTTGCAGGTCCTTTGGCCATTCGTTATCCACGTGGTAATGTATCGCATTGCTTTGAAGCACATGACGAGGAAATTCGCCTTGGTAAGGCAGAAGTGCTGTATCGCGGCAAAGATATTGCGCTGTTGGCTGTTGGCACAATGGTAGAAACTGGCGAAGAAGTTCGTAAAAAGCTGGAAGAAGCCGGCTATCATGCCACACTTGTAAATATGCGCTTTGTGAAGCCTTTTGATGAAGAGTTGCTTGAAGAACTGGCGCAGACACATAAATATTTTATCACGATGGAAGAAAATATACTAAATGGCGGTTTCGGTGAAGGTGTGCTACGCTTTACAAATACCGAAAATCTGCCGGTAAACGTATATAACGTGGCAATTCCGAACATGTTTGTGGAACAGGGAGCAATTCCGATTTTGAAGAAAGATTTGGGCATAGATGCTGATTCGATTACAAAGAAGATTTTAGAATTCGTGACGAAGTAATTATTGACAGAAATGCTTCGGGATGGAGGATTCAAGTGAAAGAACGACTGGATGTATTGATGGTAAAAAACGGTTTGGCAGAATCACGCGAAAAAGCAAAAGCGATGATTATGAGCGGCAACGTGTTTGTTAAAGGACAGCGCGAGGACAAAGCCGGAGCAACGTTTGATGAAAATGTACAAATAGAGGTGAAGGGTCAGACATTAAAGTATGTCAGCCGCGGTGGATTAAAGCTGGAAAAGGCGATGGAGCAGTTTGGCATCACATTGACGGATAAGGTATGTATGGATGTCGGCGCATCGACCGGTGGCTTTACTGACTGCATGTTGCAAAACGGTGCAAAGAAAGTATATTCCGTCGATGTTGGTTACGGTCAGTTTGCATGGAAGCTGCGCCAGGATCCGCGCGTTGTCTGCATGGAAAAGACGAATATCCGCTATGTCACAAAAGAACAGCTCGATGAGCTGTTGGATTTTGCATCCGTGGATGTGTCTTTCATCTCGCTGACGAAAGTGCTCGGTCCGTTAAAGGAACTGATGACCGACGAAGGTGAAATCGTCTGCCTAGTAAAACCACAGTTTGAGGCCGGCAGAGAAAAGGTTGGCAAAAAAGGGGTTGTGCGTGAAAAATCTGTGCATCTTGAAGTGGCGGAGAACGTGATTTCTTACGCGAAGGAAATCGGCCTGACCCCAATTCATCTTGATTTCTCCCCGATTAAGGGCCCGGAAGGAAACATTGAATATTTACTTCATTTAACAAAAGCGGAGACGGACGTGACACTGACGGTAGAACCGAAGGAAATTGTTGACCGTTCGCATGAATTATTAAAATAGAGGTTTACATGAATAATTTTTTTGTGATAGCAAATCCTGAAAAAGAAGAATCGGTGCTTGCAGCGCAGCATATTGCGGATTACATAGCAGGTAAGGGCGGCAATTCGACGGTCAGCCACAAAGAAAAGAGCAGTGCAAGCTACTATCAATACACCGACCCGCAGCTTGTTCCGGCGGATACCGAGTGCATTATCGTCATCGGCGGTGATGGCACGCTGTTGCAGGCGGCGCGCGATTTGCGGTGTCTGGGCATCCCCTTTATCGGTGTGAATTACGGTACGCTCGGATTTTTGGCGGAGATTGACAAAGAGCACGTCGAGGAGATGCTGGACCGTTTGATTTGCGATCAATATATTTTAGAAAAGAGGATGATGTTAAAAGGTCAGGTCATTCGCGGCGGAAAAGTGATTGCCGAGGACGTGGCACTTAATGATATTTTAGTAACGAAATCCGGCTTGCCGAAAGTGTTGGAATTCCCGATTTCGGTTAACGGTAATGACCTCGTGACGTACATGGCGGATGGTATCATTATCTCCACACCGACCGGTTCTACGGCATACAGCATGTCGGCGGGCGGACCGATTGTTGAGCCGGGTGCGGAATTGTTGCTGATGACCCCGATTTGTCCGCATACGATGAATAACCGCAGCATCATCTTTTCGAAAGATGATGAGATTCTTTTTGATATGCCGGAAAAAGAACGACGCGGCGAGGAAGTATGCCGCTACCTTTCATTTGACGGCAATCACGAAATCATGTTAATCGGCGGTGATAGAGTACGCATTACAAGAGCTGAATCGACGATTCAACTTGCAAAGTTGAGTACACTAAGCTTTTTACAAATCCTACAGAGAAAGATGAAAGAACGATGAAAGAAAGCAGACAAAATCGAATTTTAGAGTTAATAGGTCAATATGAAATTGAGACGCAGGAAGAGTTAGTCGAACGCCTGAAAACGGAAGGTTTTTCCGCAACGCAAGCCACAGTCAGCCGCGACATCCGTAAACTGAGTTTAAAAAAGGCCATTGGTGCCAGTGGCAGACCGAAATACATCCAGCCCCAAATAGAGGATACTCATATTGAAGAAAAATACGTTCGTATTTTAAAAAGCGCTTATATTTCGATGGCGCAGGCGATGAATCTGGTAGTCATTAAGACCGTACCGGGCATGGCGATGGCGGTAGCGGCTGCACTCGACAACATGAGATTCCCGGAAATCGTTGGTTCGATTGCCGGCGATGACACAATTATGTGCGCTACAAAAGATGAGACGGAAGCTGCTATTTTGATGAAGCGGGTAAGGAAGATTTTATAATATAATAAGTTGAACCTTGGAGAGGAAACGAATATTCGTTGCAGCGGATATAGGAGGAAAAGTGTTAAGAAATTTACATGTGAAAAATCTGGCGCTTGTGGAAGAAGCGGATATTGATTTTAAGCCGGGACTCAACATTTTAACCGGTGAAACCGGTGCCGGAAAATCAATTTTATTAGGTTCGATTCAACTTGCGTTGGGCGCTAAAATGCCGAAGGATTTGCTGCGCAATCCGGAAAAGCCGGGGATTGTGGAGCTTGTTTTTGATGTAGAAGATGAAAAGATTACCGAGGCATTGGAAGAATATGATATTTATCCGGAGGATGGACAGGTTGTGTTAAGCCGCCGCATCCGCGACGGAAAGAGTACAGTAAAAATTAATGGCGAAACCGTTTCGATGAGTGTTTGCCGAGATATTTCATCGTTATTGATGGATATTCACGGTCAGCACGAACATCAGTCGTTGCTATTGGTGGCGAAACATCAGGAAATTCTTGATGCGTTCGGTAAAGGGCAATTGAAGGAAGCAAAGGGAACTACAAAGAGAGCATATGAAATTTGGAAACACATGGAAAAAGAATATGCCTCTTATGATATGGATGAAGAAAAACGTCTGCGCGAGCTTGATTTATGCAAATATGAAATCGAGGAAATTACCAACGCTGCGCTGCGAGAGGGTGAAGAGGAAGAATTGGAAGTACTTTACAAAAAATGCTCCAACGCCCGAAAAATTGCCGAAGGTCTGGCAGAGATTTGTCAGGAACTTGGAAACGATGTGACCGGCGGTGCTTCGGAAGCCATTGGTCGGGCGATGCGTACCTGTGGACAGATTATTGCATATGATGACGGATTGGAAAACATATACAGCCAGTTGTCTGATTTAGATGCGATTTGCAGCGGTATCCTAAGAGAAGCGGAAGATTACATCGAGGAAATGTCTTTTAATGAAGAAAAGACGTTAGAAATTGAGCGCCGATTGGATGCGATTTACCGTTTGAAAGGTAAGTACGGTAATTCGATAGAAAAGATTCTTGCTTACCTTGAAGAAAGGAAAGTGCTCTGCGAAAAACTGGAAAACTACGAAGTTGATAAGAAAAAGGCGGCAGAAGCTTTAAAGCGTGCAGAAACATCTTATTTTGCAGAGGCTGAGCAATTGTCTGCGTTGCGAAAAGTCGTGGCGAAGGAATTGGAGCAAGGAATTGTGGCGGCGCTGACCGACCTTAATTTTCTTGAAGTCAAATTCACGATTTCGATTGCACCGTCTGCGCATCCTGGAAAAGACGGTATCGATGCAATTGAATTTTTAATTTCCACAAACCCGGGAGAGCCGGTACGGCCGTTAGCGAAAATTGCATCCGGCGGTGAATTGTCGCGAATTATGCTGGCAATTAAGACGATTATGGCAGAAATCGATTCGATTGACACGTTACTTTTTGACGAAATCGATACTGGTATCAGTGGCAGAACCGCACAGATGGTAGCGGAAAAAATGTCTTATGTTGCGAGCAGACACCAAGTATTGTGTATCACGCACTTGCCACAGATTGCAGCGATGGCCGACCATCATTTTTATATTGAAAAACAGGTAGAACAGGAAAAGACCGTCACAAAAATTTCCGAATTATCGGAAAAGGACTCGATTTTAGAACTTGCCAGAATGCTCGGCGGCGTGGAAATTACCGACTCAGTCATCGAAAATGCGCGTGAAATGAAGACGCTTGCACAGGCAAAAAAGGTAAAATAATCACCGCATGAAAACCTCGTGAGGAAGCATAATAAAGAAAGGGTAGCGATACTCTTTCTTTTTCTTTTGTTATGCGAAATGATTCTCAGGAGGTAACTAAAATGCAGATGACTTCAAGAAAACTCGCCTACAGACGATGGCTGGTTCGCATTTTTGTTGTAATGGTTGCGGCCGCAATTGGATATATATGGTATTTTTATGATAGCAAAATCCCCGATTCGATGAGCATTTCCAGTCAGGAAGATGAGCCGTTTGCCATGAATATGCCGTATCTGACATCGATGGAAAGTGACGCGGCGGAAGTATCAGTCAGCGCCAACCGTATCCAGTCGGAAGTGCTTGGTACCTATGAAATTGAAGTAAAGCTGCTCGGCATCGTACCGCTAAAAACGGTGGAAGTCAATGTAGTCGAGCGTGATGTTGTCTACCTTGGCGGTGAACCGATTGGGCTCTATTTACAGACGGACGGCGTAATGATTATCGACACCGGTGAAGTAACCGATGCAAACGGACAAATTACCGACCCGGCAAGTGAGCTTGTACGCGCCGGCGATTATATTGTTAAAATCAACAATGTACCGGTCAGCAGTAAGGACCAGCTTGTATTTCTTGTGCAGAAGTACGGCAGTGAGCCGATTCAAATGCAGACTCGTCGCGGCAGCAAGCTGATTGATTTACAAATTACACCATCACGGCAGAGTGACGGTACGTATAAACTCGGCATCTGGGTGCGCGATGATACACAAGGTATTGGTACACTGACCTATACAAGACAGGATGGCACCTTCGGTGCACTCGGTCACGGCATTAGTGATGTTGATACGAGCAAGCTGCTTACGTGCAACGGCGGGACTTTATACAAAGCCGATATCTGGGGCATCGTCAAAGGCGAGGAAGGCGAGCCGGGCGGTTTGTGCGGGATGATTCATTATGAGGAAGCAAACGAACTCGGCAGCATTTTAAAAAATTCCGATTGCGGCATCTATGGCACTTGCAACGAATTGATGCGTTCCGAATATCAGTCGCAGACGATTGAGGTTGGCTACAAACAGGAAATCGTTACCGGCGCTGCACAGATTTATACGAACGTAGACGGAGAGGCGCAATATTATGATATCAACATATTGGAAATCAGTTACAACGAAAATTGGGGAAATAAGGGTTTAATCATCGAAGTGACAGACCCTGAGCTTTTAAAACTGACCGGCGGAATCATTCAGGGCATGAGTGGCAGCCCAATTATTCAAAATGGCAAGTTGGTCGGTGCGGTGACACATGTGTTTGTGGATGACCCGACAAGAGGGTACGGGATTTTTATTGAGGAGATGCTGAGCAGTGATTAAAGAATATGCACAAATCAAGCGAATGCACAAATAATCAGTTTACAACACAAGTAAAATTTGGTATACTTGAAATAATTATAAATACTAAGGGTAGGAAAGTATGTCTAAAACACGAGAGGATAATTATATTATGAGGGAAGATACGAAAGAGCTCAGTATCGCAAAACATCAAATATTTTGGCGTCGGGCCGGGCTTATATTCATGGATGCAATGTGCATTATTATTGCGATGGTTGGTGCGTTGTGGGTTCGCTATGATTTCAAATTCAATGCAATTGAAAAGATATACTACGGCACTGTGCACAGCTATATGTTGATAAACATTCTTTGTACAATTCTCGTTTATTGGATTTTTAAGCTTTATACAAGCCTTTGGCGATTCGCGAGTGTCGAAGAGTTAAAGTATATTGTTAGTGCGGTTATAACCTCGACAGCTCTACAGTTGGTTGGGATGGAGCTAATGCAACTTCCGATTCCAAGAAGTTATCCGTTCATCTATATATTGTTGCTATCTGTATTGCTTTTAATGAGCCGTTTTTCGTATCGGTTGGTACGAATTGCGATTCATGAGCGCAGAATCAGAGAAAAGATTCGGCCGGTACGCACGATGATTGTCGGCGCGGGTTCCGCCGGATTTATGATTGTGCGAGAAATGAAGAACAGCAAGCACTTGAGCCGAGATGTGCGCTGTATTATTGATGATGCACCGGAAAAAAAAGGTACTTATTTACAGGGGATTCCAGTTGTCGGAGGTAAACATTTAATTCCGGAATATGTCAAGAAACATGACATTGAAGAAATCGTTATTGCCATCCCGACGATGCCGGCGGATAAGAAAAAAGAGTTGCTCGAAATCTGCAATGCAACTGCATGCAAGATTATGATGCTGCCGGGCATTTACCAGTTGGTAAATGAAGAAGTCAGCGTATCAATGCTGCGCGAGGTACAGATTGAAGATTTGCTCGGTCGACCACCGGTGAATTTGGAAATGGATGAGATTATGGATTATGTGCAGGATAAGGTCGTGCTGATTACCGGCGGTGGTGGCTCCATTGGCAGTGAAATCAGCAGACAGATTGCATTACATAATCCGAAGATACTTATTATCTTTGATATATACGAAAACAATGCATATGAAATTCAGAATGAACTGCGGAAAAAGCATCCGGATCTTAACCTACAGGTGTTAATCGGTTCTGTAAGAAATTCAAGACGTGTCAACTGGATTTTTGATACCTATCATCCGGATCTTGTATTTCATGCAGCCGCGCATAAACATGTGCCACTCATGGAAAACAGCCCGAATGAAGCAATTAAAAATAATGTTATGGGAACCTATATCGTTGCGCGTGCGGCTGATCGCTACGGCGCAAAGAAGATGGTACTCATTTCTACAGATAAGGCGGTGCGTCCAACAAACATCATGGGTGCATCCAAACGATTGTGCGAGCTTATTGTTCAAAGTTTTGCGCAGGGTTCCAAAACAAAATATGCGGCGGTACGTTTCGGTAATGTACTTGGGAGCAACGGAAGTGTAATTCCGCTGTTCCGCAAGCAGATTGCAGAGGGGGGACCGGTAACGGTAACCCATCCGGATATCATTCGCTATTTCATGACGATTCCGGAAGCAGTTAATCTTGTGTTGCAGTGTGGTGCGCTAGCCCAGGGTGGCGAGATTTTTATTCTCGATATGGGTGAACCGGTAAAAATTATTAATCTTGCAGAAAACATGATTCGATTATCCGGTTTGGAACCGGGACGTGATATTGAGATTAAGTTCACAGGCCTGCGTCCGGGCGAAAAGCTTTACGAAGAATTGCTGATTAATGAAGATCATCTTTCTAAGACATCCAATAATCGAATTTTCGTGCAGATGCAGGAAAAGGTAGATGAGAAGATGATTCAGAATATGATTGAAGATTTGGTGGCTGAAGCATATGATGAATCGGCAGATATCAGACAGATTGTACAGCAATTAGTTCCGGAGTATACGATTCGCAAGGAAGAAGCGAAAGAAGCAGCCGCAACGACAGTATAATATCATTATTTAAGAGGAAGGTCCTTTTGCGAAATCTTTCGCAAGGGCTTTCCAAACATTTTTAGTATATTTTACAGAGGGATAAAGAGAGGAGAAGTTTTCAGATGAATATGAAACATAGAAGTGTACCTTTTAGCCCACCGGATATTAGTGAGTTGGAAATTCAAGAAGTGATAGACACATTACGTTCCGGCTGGATTACTTCGGGGCCAAGAACAAAGCAACTTGAGAAAAATCTAGCGGAGTTCTGCCATACCAATAAGGTTGTTTGCCTGAATTCTGCGACGGCAGCGGAAGAACTGAATCTTCGAATTCTCGGTGTCGGCGAGGGGGATGAAGTCATCGTACCGGCATATACCTATACAGCCTCTGCGTCTGCGGCAATCCATTGTGGTGCTACGATAAAATTTATAGATTCACAAGCAGATTCCTGTGAGATGGATTATGACAAGATGGAAGCTGCCATTACTGAAAAGACGAAAGCTATCATTGCTGTTGATCTTGGGGGAATTCTCTGTGACTATGATCGTATTTTTCAGGCAATCCAAAACAAACGAAATCTCTTTACCCCGTCTAATAAAATCCAGCAGGCGCTGGGACGTGTAGCAGTAGTTGCCGATTGTGCACATGCACTCGGTGCATCCCGTCATGGAAAAATGGCCGGTGAGATTGCAGACTTTACCTCGTTTTCTTTTCATGCGGTAAAGAATTTTACTACGGCAGAAGGTGGAGCTGCTACCTGGAAATCTATTCCGGGTATTGACGATGAGGAAATTTATAACCAATTTCAGTTATATAGTCTCCATGGGCAGTCAAAGGATGCACTTGCCAAAACAAAGCTGGGTGCATGGGAATATGACATCATTGGGCCTTGGTATAAGTACAATATGACGGATATCATGGCGGCAATCGGGCTGAAACAGTTAGAACGTTATCCAGATATGCTTAAAAGAAGAAAAAGCATCATAGAAAAATACGATACCATGTGTAATGAATTAGGCGTAAAACACCTGAAGCACTATGGCGAGGACTTTACAAGTTCGGGACATTTGTATTTGACACGTGTGCCGGGAATTACGTTAGAACAAAGAGCAGAAATTATTACCAAGATGGCAGAGCGTGGTATTGCATGCAATGTTCATTATAAGCCACTTCCGATGATGACTGCATACAAGGCGATGGGATGGGATATCAAAGATTTTCCAAATGCATACAGATATTTCGAAAATCTGATTTCTTTGCCTCTACATACGAAACTGACAGATGATGATATACAATATGTGATTGAAAACTTTACAGAAGTAGTAAATGAATACCAATAAATCACATAAGGAGAATGCAATGGGTTTAAAAAAATGGGAAGATCTTCCGGACGAAATAAAAGTACCGGAGATAAAAAAATATTATGATATACTGTATAAAAAACGTTTTAGTCTTTTTTTTAAGCGGATTTTTGATCTTATCATTGCAATTGTTTTATTAATAGTTCTAAGCCCGGTGTTTTTAATGATATCACTTATGATTATAGTGGATTCTCCGGGAGGAGTTTTTTATCGACAGATTCGAGTTACTACCTATGGGAAAGAGTTTAAAATACATAAATTCAGAACCATGGTTTCGAATGCAGACCAAATTGGTTCGCAGATTACGGTAAGGAATGATGCCAGAATTACCCGGGTGGGAGCGATGTTGCGTAAGATTCGATTGGATGAGATACCACAACTACTTGACATCATTAACGGTTCTATGTCTTTTGTGGGGACCAGACCGGAAGTGCCTAAGTATGTAGAACAGTATACAAACGAGATGAAAGCTACGCTTTTGCTTCCGGCAGGGATTACCTCGGAGGCGAGCATTCGATTTAAAGGAGAGGCTAAGCTTTTAGCATCTGCAGAAAATGTGGATGAGGTATACATAAAAGAAATTTTACCAAGAAAAATGGTTCATAATTTGGACTCCATTGCTAATTTTAGTTTCTGGGGAGATATTAGAACGATGTTCCGCACCGTTTTTGCAGTGCTTGGTAAGGACTATGCGGATGATGTAGCTAATAACAATACGATAAAGACGATTGCATTGTTAACCAATAATGATGATGATATTTACTGTTTCAGAAAAGAACTGATTGAGGCAATCGTCGAAAACGGATATCAGGTTTTGATTTCGTGCCCTTATGGAGAAAAGTTCGAACTTATGAAAGACATCCCTTATCTATACGATAATCCGGTAATTGATCGGAGAGGAACCAATGTGATAAGTGATGGGAAATTGTTTCTACATTATCGTAAACTCCTAAAAAAATATAAGCCGGCGGTTGTATTAACATACACAGCGAAACCCAATGTATACGGTAGTATTGCGGCTCATCAGCTACATATTCCCGTAATTAATAATGTCACAGGTTTTGGCAGTGTCTTAAATCAGGGTGGAATATTACAGAAATTTATTATGCTGCTATTTAAGGCTGCTTACCAGAAATCTGAATGCATTATGTTCCAAAATGCCACCAATATGCAGTTGGCGCAAAATTTAGGCATGGTTCGGGGGGAACATGTATTAATTCCGGGGTCAGGTGTTAATACAGAACGTTATCCTTTGCAGGAGTATCCGGCTGGAGGGAATGGTATAACCGGAGAAACAGTAGTGTTCAATTACATCGGAAGAATTCTTCACGATAAGGGTGTTGATGATTATATTGAAGCTGCGAGACGAATTAAGAAAAAATATCCGGCGACAGAGTTTAATATGCTTGGTTTTATTGAGCCGACAGAAAATCATTATGAGCAGGAATTGAAGGAACTTAGCGAACAGAACATTGTCATTTACAGAGGAAGTCAGAAGGATGTGAAACCGTTCATTGCTAAATCACATGCGACCATTCATCCGTCTACCTATGGAGAGGGAATGAGCAATGTACTTTTGGAGAGTGCATCTTCCGGCAGACCGCTTATAACGACCGATAATCCCGGATGCATGGAAACTTTGCAGGATGGAATTACCGGCTACCGATATCATGGCGGTGATGTCAGTCAGTTGTGTGATGTAATTGAAAAGTTTCTTGCTCTTTCTAATAGGGAACGACAGATCATGGGTGAAAAAGGTCGTGAATATATCAAAGAAAACTTTTCGCGCTCTGTTGTTGTAAATGCCTATCTGGAAAAAATAAAAGAAATTATTCAGGATGAAACCTGATTTATTTTAATGAAATAAGAAAAGAGGTAAAAATGATGTACAAAAGTTTATACGAAAAATTAGTTGCTCGTGAAGAAACCTTATCCTTGGTAGGGTTGGGATATGTCGGTATGCCGATTGCAGTTGCTTTTGCTAAAAAGATTAATGTTGTCGGTTTTGACTTAAACACATCAAAGATTGAGTTATATAAGAACGGTATCGACCCGACACGCGAAGTGGGAGATGAAGCGATTAAGGCTTCAACAGTTGAATTCACAGCAGATGAAAGCATGCTGCGTAAAGCAAAATTTCACATTGTTGCGGTGCCGACCCCTGTAAATGATGACCACACGCCGGATTTATCTCCGGTTGAGGGAGCAAGTCGCATTCTTGGCCGTAATTTAACAAAAGGTTCTATTGTTGTGTTTGAATCCACCGTATATCCAGGTGTTACGGAAGAAGTTTGCGTTCCGATTTTAGAAAAAGAGTCTGGTTTGAAATGCGGCGTTGATTTTAAGATTGGTTATTCGCCGGAAAGAATCAATCCGGGTGATAAGGTACATCGCCTTGAGACGATTACTAAGATTGTATCCGGTATGGATGAAGAAACACTCGATGTAGTTGCAAAAGTTTATGAATTGGTTGTCGAGGCTGGGGTTCATCGGGCAGAAAGCATTAAGGTTGCAGAAGCTGCAAAGGTTATTGAGAACAGCCAGCGTGATATCAACATCGCATTTATGAATGAACTTTCCATTATCTTTAATAAAATGGGAATCGATACACAGTCTGTTCTGAAAGCGGCAGGTACGAAATGGAACTTCTTAAAATTTTATCCGGGATTAGTTGGCGGACATTGCATCGGTGTGGATCCGTACTACCTTACATACAAGGCAGAGATGCTCGGATACCATAGTCAGATTATTCTGTCCGGTCGTCGCATCAATGATGATATGGGTAAATATGTTGCTGAGAATGTTGTGAAAAATCTGATTACTGCTGATAAAGCTGTGAAAAATGCAAAAGTAGCCGTGCTTGGTTTTACATTCAAAGAGGATTGTCCGGATACTAGAAATACGAAGATTATTGACATTGTGAATGAACTGGGAGAATACGGTATTCATCCGGTTATTGCAGATCCTGAGGCAGATGCAGAAGAAGCAGAGCGTCTCTATGGTATGAAGTTTGTTGATATGAGTACAATCAAAGAAATGGATGCCGTAATTCTTGCGGTTGCGCATGCTAAGTTCAAGGATTTAACAATGGAAAACATGGATAAAATGTTTGGTAAGGGTCAAAAGGTATTGCTTGATCTGAAAGGCGTTTTAGACCGCAAAGCATATGAAGCAGCAGGCTATTCTTATTGGAGACTGTAAGCAAGTAGAGGAGAAATAAAAATGGGATACAAAGATTTAAAATTTTCGGAAGATTCCTTGTTTTTAGTGACAGGTTGTGCAGGTTTTATCGGTAGCAATTTATGCGAAGCAATCTTAAATATGGGATATCGGGTGCGTGGTTTGGATGATTTGTCTACAGGTTTACAAAAAAATGTCGACATGTTCCTTGATAATCCTAATTATGAATTTATTAAGGGTGATATTAAAGATTTTGATACATGTATGAAAGCTTGTGAAGGTGTAGATTATGTATTGAATCAGGCTGCATGGGGAAGCGTTCCGCGTAGTATAGAAATGCCGCTGTTTTACTGCGCGAATAACATTCAGGGAACATTGAATATGTTGGAAGCTGCGCGACAGAATGGAGTTAAAAAGTTTGTTTATGCTTCCAGCTCTTCTGTTTACGGAGACGAACCGAAGCTTCCGAAAAAAGAAGGTGTTGAAGGAAATTTATTATCTCCGTATGCAGTAACAAAAATGTGTGATGAAGAATGGGCAAAACAGTATACAAGACATTATGGTCTGGACACTTACGGTATGCGTTATTTTAATGTGTTTGGTCGTCGTCAGGATCCGAATGGTGCATACGCAGCAGTAATACCGAAATTTTTAAAGCAGTTATTGAGTGGTGAAACTCCTACGATTAACGGTGATGGAAGACAGAGTCGTGATTTTACTTATATTGAAAATGTAATCGAAGCGAATCTGAAATCTTGTCTTGCAACTTCTGAGGCGGCAGGACAGGCATTCAATATTGCCTATGGCGGACGCGAGTATTTGATTGACATTTATTACGGTCTTACCGAAGCATTGGGGATTGATGTGGAACCAAACTTTGGACCGGATCGTGCCGGAGATATAAAGCATAGCAATGCTGATATTAGTAAGGCGAAAGAGTTACTGGGATATGATCCTGAGTGGAGCTTTGACAGAGGAATTAAAGCTGCGATTGAGTGGTACAAAGAGAACTTGTAATGTTTTTATAAGGAGTGTGCAGGGTGTATAAAGGCACAATTATTTATGTGGGAAATTTTGAACTGCCGGATAAAGGAGCATCTGCAAATCGTGTTGTGGCAAATGGAAAAATATTTACACAACTTGGATACAGAGTCGTTTTTTTAGGCATAAGAAAAGATGTATTATTTGATAATATTTGTGTGACTGAGTTTGACGCAAATATGTACGAGGAAGCTTACCCGCGTAATGCATACCAATGGATGAAGCATATGTGTAGTGTAAAAAATATCAAAATGTTGGCCGAACAGTATGATGACACCTGCATGATTATTTTATATAATGCACCATTTGTGTTGCTTCAAACAGCAAAGAGACATTTTAAAAAATCAAAGATAAAAGTTGTCTATGATTGTACCGAGTGGACAACAGTTACAGATGGCTCTATAATCAAACGATTTATTAAAAAGATAGATGAGCGTTTTGTTCGACAAAAAGCTGGTTCGGTTGCAGATGGTATGATTGTAATCAGTCATATGATGGAAAAAGCATATTCGATGAACAAACCTCTCATCTTATTGCCACCATTAGTGGATTTGAATGATGAAATATGGAATCAAAAAAGAAAAAAAGAGTCAAGTGATTTTGAATTTTGTTTCGCAGGAATGCTGGATGGAAACAAGGATAGTCTTGACAAAATCGTGGAGGCATTTGCAGAATTAAAACATGCGAATTCTATTTTGCGCATTATCGGTGTATCAAGAGAGGAATTCCTTGCCTACTATCCTGATTTGGAAAAAGTCGTGAATAAGGCAGTTGGGGATATCTGTTTTATGGGAAGGCTCTCGCATAAGGAAACAATTCAGTATGTTCAAAACTGTGATTGCTATATTTTTGTTCGACCGTCTGATTTAAGAAATAATGCGGGATTTCCGACTAAGTTTGCAGAAGCTTATTCCTGCGGATGTCCGATGATTGCATCGAATGTCAGTGATATTGGCGAATACTTTACTTCCGGTGCAGACGGCATACTTTTGGATTGTCTTACTGTCTGCGAAATTAAACAGGCGATGCAAACTGTCATGGCGAATGATGTGGATGACATGAAATGCGAGAAGAAACGAGTATTTCATTATGAGTCATATGCCGAAAGATGCGAAAAATGGATGGAACAACTATTAGATTAAATTAAGGAGAAACGTATGAGAGCGAGTTTTTTACACTATGGCTCAATACAGAAGATAGCAATACTCTATATTATTATTTGGTCGATTTCACCACCTCTTGAAATTGACATGATATATCGTTTGATTGCACTTGCATGTGCCGGAATATGGGGCATCTTTGCCATTACGCGTGGATTGCCATACGAACGACAACATTTGTATGCTTTATTTTTCCTTCTCATGGTATGCCTGATTGGTTTTATTGAAACAAGCAGTCTAAAGGGTGTATTAAGACAAATTGCTATCATTATATTAGTATTATGTTTTATCATCAATTATTTCTATCAGGGACGATGGGAAGAATTAAAAGGAATTATACCAATTGTTTTAATTGTATTTATATTTTTTAACCTAAAAACAGCAGCGGTTTTGATTGAGGACCCAACCATCGCGCGTAAGCTGGTGCGAGCGGACGAGAGTATTTATCCATATTTGCGGCAGGGGGTTGGCGGATATAATTTGATTTATCCTCAGGTCTGTATTTTTCCAGCTATTTTAGCGTGGATTATAAAAGCGTTTCGTAATAACAAAACTTGTTTTCTAATCGGATGTGTCTGGCTTATTTCCTACGTATTATGTATACTAAATGCAGGATATTCCATTGCGATTTTTGCAACTATTTTAGGAATGTTTATGCTATGGTTTTACAAAGGGGAAAACGTTCTGGGAGCGTTTTTGATGGCAATAGTTATCTTTCTAATTGGATTAGGGAGCATCCTATATGTAGATGGAATTAGAAATTCTTTACTACAAATATTTGACGGAACCGCTGTTGCGAAAAAAATTAATGACTTAGTTGCTTCTGCAGAAGCAGGTGCGGCAGAAGGCTCGATTTATGTTAGAATAAATGCTTATCGGTCCAGCTTGAAAGCGATTTTTAATTATCCGATTATTGGCGGTTTATGGTTTGGAAGTGGCGGCGGTCATTCCGCACTTTTAGATGCCTTTGCAAAATATGGTGTTTGGGGCGGATATATCTATGCAAAAATGCTGTTTCATGTCCCCAATTATTATAATAGAAATATAGAACATCGATATATTCGTGCTATTTCGAATGCAGTGTTGGTATCTATATTGTTTGTTTGTATTTTTGACTCTTTCACATACTCATTTATGTGTATGGTTTTGCTTGTGTTGCCATTATTATACGAAGATATTATAGGTTGGGAGCGAATTAACGAATGAAAGTGCTTTGGACAGTAAATTTAATTCCGTCTGAATTAGCGGTTGCATTAAAAGTTAATGTAGAAGTATTAGGAGGATGGGTTGAGTCGATGGCGGCGCAACTTAGACAGGTAGAAAATATTGAACTTGCGATAGCTTGTAAGACGGATTCAGAACGCGAATTTGAGGAAGAAATCCGTGGAGTAAAATACTATAGTTTGTCGTATTCTTCGAAAACAAGCATAGAAGAGCTAGAAAGTAAATGCGCTTCCATCCTTGCACGTTTTCAACCGGATATAATACAAATTGAAGGAACAGAGTTCCTACATGCGAAAGCGATGCTTCAGATGGGTAAGAGGCAAGGAATTCCAACGGTTGTTTCCATGCAGGGGATTTTAAACGGGCAGTATGCGTATCAATGTGGGCATTTGCCAATGGATGATATGATGGTGTCGATGTCGCTTACGGATATGTTTGCCGCTTGGATTTTGCATCTGCGAAAGACAAGATGGTATAAACCAAGAATGAAACCGGAAAGAGATATCATTAAGAATGCTGAGTATATTTTGGGACGAACGACATGGGATAGGGCACACACATATGCACTTAATCCGACTGCAAAATATTATTCGTGCAATCGAGTATTGCGCAAGCCGTTTTATGCTACACGTTGGAATATAAATGAGATAGAGAAGCATTCTATCTACGTTGGAAACGGTTATTATGCCTTAAAAGGTCTTCATTTTGTTATTCGAGCATTACCGCAGCTTATACGCGAATATCCGGATGTGAAACTGTATGTTGCCGGCTATAAGCCATACGAAAGTAATGATAAACGTTCTATCATCAAAAAGGGATATGCAGCGTATTTGAAAAAATTAATCAAGGAGCTAAATGTGGAGGAACATGTTTGCTTTACGGGTCCGTTAAAAGCCGAACAGGTTGCAGACAAGCTTGCGCATGTTCATGCATATGTTTTATGTTCGGTTGCAGAAAATAGTCCAAATACCTTAGGCGAAGCAATGTTAATCGGAACACCTTGTGTGGCTTCTTATGTTGGCGGGGTGCCGGATATGGTCGATGATGGCGCAGAGGCTTTGCTTTACAGGGATGATGACCCTGCATTGCTGGCGTGGGCAATCAAACGAATCTTTGATGATGATACACTTGCATGCCGTTTGTCAGAAAAAGCGCATAAGCGTGCTTCTTTGACACACGATGAAACAATAAATGCAAATCAATTAATCCACGTATATGAAGAAATCCTAGAAAACAGGGGGAAATAATAATATGAATTATGCTCCAATTGTTATGTTTGTATATAATCGCGCAGATCATTTTAAGCAGACGTATGAAGCGCTTGCAAAGTGTGAAGAAGCGCAATATTCTGATTTGTTCATTTACTCAGATGGAGCCAAAAGTGCGGATGGAGAAAAAAAAGTCAGTGAAGTGAGAAACGCTGTTCGTATCGTACAAAAAGAAAATGCGTTTCAGACAATTACACTCATTGAAAGTCCTGTGAATCTTGGCTTGGCTGCCTCGGTAATCAAAGGTGTAACCGAAGTAATCAGAAAATATGGAAAAGCGATTGTTGTAGAGGATGACTGTGTTACATCACCTTATTTTTTGAAATTTATGAACCGTTGTTTAGATTATTATGAGACAGATGAACAAATCGGTTCGATTGCCGGCTTTTCTCCTGTTTTGCCATTGCCGGCTTCCTTCAAAGAAGATGTGTTTTGCGCGTATCGTTCTTGCAGCTGGGGATGGGCAACCTGGAAGAATCGTTGGGAGGATGTAGACTGGGAATTGAATCATATGGACGATTTTTATAAAATTCCGAGACTCATTCGCAAGCTCAATTCCAATGGAAGTGACCGTTTCCTTCGATTATATCGACAGACAAAAGGGAATGGAAGCTCCTGGTCGGTTCGCTTTGGAGCTCATTTGGTAAGAAAAAATCAACTTACGGTATACCCGAAGCATTCCTATATTCAAAATATTGGATGTGATGAATCAGGAGTACATAGTAAATCTGAAGATGCAGTAAAGATGCGGGTTGACTTGTCAAAAGCAATTGAAAATCCGCAGTTAAATGCGGCCAAGGTCTATCATGAAGTTCAGAAGATAATGAAAAAGCACTATTCGTCCGGAGTTTGGTCGGAATGCAAGCGATTTATCGCTACGGTGTTTATTTTACTTAAGGAACGTGTAAAAGTTTGATAAAGTTTGTAGGGTAGTTATGGAAAAGAGTGAATTAATTAGTGTTATCATACCGGTCTATAATATAGAAAAATATTTGCGAGAATGTGTGGATAGCGTATTAAATCAGACCTATCAAAATTTTGAGATTATTTTGGTGGATGATGGCTCAACAGATGATTCCGGAAAGATTTGTGATTACTATGCGGAAAGCAATAGTAAGGTACAGGTGATTCATAAAACAAATGGGGGAGCATCATCAGCAAGGAATGTAGGAATGAAAGCAGCAACAGGCAAATATATTTATTTCCTGGATAGTGATGATAAAATTGTTTCCAATGCCTTATATATATTATTTGAACGTGCAGAAAAAGAAGCAGCAGATGTTCTTTTTTTTGAAGCCTACTCATTTAGAGAAAATGAGACGGAGATGATAAAAGGAAATTATTCGTACCGGAACCAATACAACCATGATAAAGGACATGTAGTATTAGAGAGCCTAATTAAAAATAATGAATTTCATGTCAGTATTCCGTTGCTCTTTATCAGAAGAGAGTTTTTAAATGAGACAAGGCTCAAATTGGTAGAAGGCATTATGTACGAGGATATGATTTTTACATACGAGTTATTTTGCAAGGCAAATAAAGTTGTACATGTGCCGGAGAGCTTGTATCAACGTCGATATAGGGCTGGGTCGGTCATGCAAACGCATAAGAGTACACGAAATTTTGTGAGTGCGTATGTTGTATTTCAGCATTTAAATAAAAATATGTCGCAATCATATATATTAAGCGACAAGGCTTCCAAACAGTACATTTCCAAATGGGCACTTAATACATTAAATCTGTATAGCCACTTGACTCGAAGGGAACGTAATGAGTGTAAGGAAGACCATAAATGCCTGAAGAAAGAAATACTTGCAAACAAAGCATATGATAACAAAGCCTTATATATGAGATGCTATGGTATATTTCCGTGGTTTTGCTACAAAGTTTTTGAGAAAGTGTTTATACATATTTGAGAGGGAAAAAAGGTGAATAAACAGATTTTGATGGTCATGCCGGTTATGAAAGGCGGCGGAGCTGAAAGAGTAGCGGCACTATTAATGAACGAATTTCACAAATGTGGACATCATGCTGAGTTTTTGCTTACTTCTTCCACTGCAGATGAAGTGGTAAGAAGGGATTTGGATGATGAGATACCTTTAATTCTTCTGCAGGAACAAATATCCAATAAGGTTAAGATTATTGATATTTGGGAAAAAGTAGTGAGGTTATACGCTTCATTTTTCAGCCGTATTTTTGAGAAAATGAAGAAGCCGGTTCCAAGTCATTTTGCCTATTTATCTTTCATGAGTCAATATGGGAAGGAAGTTCGTCAGTTACGTACTCTCATGAAAAACAATCCGAATATCATAGTGATTACTTTTCTGCAACCGTCAATTCCGATGGTGGTTTTAGCTGCGAGAGGATTACCGAACAAGATTATTATATCAGAACGCGGCGACCCGGAAAGATTGATGAAAAAACGGTACGGAAAAAAATTTATCGAAAAGTATTATGATAGAGTAAATGCAGCAGTTTTCCAAACGCCGGAAGCATTAGCAACTTACCCGGCTTGCGTAAGCAAAAACGGGGTAGTAATTTCGAATCCGGTAAAACATGATTTGCCGGCAGTTTATCACGGCAAGCGCAATAAAAACATTACAACTTTTTGTCGCATTTCCAGACAAAAGAATTTACCAATGTTAATAGAAGCATTTGCTTTATTACATAAAGAGCATCCGGATTATAGATTAAGAATTTTTGGCAATGCATTGAATGAAGATGATAGGAAGGTTAAAGAGCATATCGAAAATCAGTTAAAGCAGTTGAATTTAACCGATTGTGTTGAGCGACTTCCTTTTAGTGCCACAATACATGAAGAGATTATATATGATGCTATGTATGTGAATTCTTCAGATTATGAAGGTATTTCCAATGCTATGTTAGAAGCAATGGCAATTGGAATGCCGGTTGTCTGTACAGACTGCCCAATCGGAGGTGCGCATGCCACCATTCAAAACGAAGTAAATGGTATGCTGGTGCCGGTTGGAGATGCCAAGGCAATGTATTTGGCAATGAAAAAAATTGTTGAAGATGAATCGTTTGCAGAGACATTGTCACATAATGCAGCTAAGATAAGAGAAACATTATCTCTGAATAATATTGCAAAGAAATGGATGGAGTTGTTATAGATGATGCAGAGTCGAAAGAAAAAAGTTTTATTTGTGGTACATCAATTGAATTATGGTGGTGTTCAGAAGGCACTTCTTACGGCGTTGAATGCAATTGATTATACGCAAAATGATGTTACGCTTTATGTGCGAAAAAATCGTGTACACTTACTTCCATATTTAAATAAACAGGTAAGTAAAGTAATTATTAATCAAGATACGACCCATTACTATCGTAAGCCATATGTTATCTACTTGCTGATATGCAAACACGTTGGTAAATTGTTTAAACGTACAAAATGGAGTGCATCGATACAAAAAAAATTAGTGGCATATCTTAATAAATCACAGATGATTTATGAGAAGAATCATTATTTTTGCAGTGATGAGGAATATGATGTTGCGATTTCTTATATTTCCGGTTATACAGCGCAGTTTGTTGCGCAATACGTTAAGGCAAAAAAGAAAGTGATGTTTTATCATGCAAGTACAGATGAAAACCATGCACTTCATGAAACGATTATGTCATATTTTGACTGTATTGTAGGTGTAAATGCAAATGTACAAAAAAAATTAGGTGAATTTTATCCTAATTTTTTAAATAAGATGACGTTTGTCGAAAATTATGTAGATGCAACGGAAGTTTTTGAAAAAAGTAGAGCATGTGCTAGTTGTGCTGGTTCATCGCGAGAGGGAAAGATTATTTTATGTTCCTGTGGCCGATTAGCACAAGTAAAAGGATTTGATTTAGCAGTAAATACTGCAAGAATTTTGAAAAATAAGCAGATTCCATTTGTTTGGTATTTTGTGGGAGATGGACCGGAACGGTTAAAATTAGAACAGCTTATAAAAAAATATGGACTTGTTAACGATGTTATAATTACTGGGATGCAGGACAATCCGTATCCTTATATTGCAGGATGTGATATTTATGTGCAACCATCATATGAAGAAGCGCATCCATTGGCCATTATTGAGGCACTTATACTTTGTCGTCCTGTTGTAACTACTGCCACGGTAGGGGGACAATCTTTGATACAACAAGGTGTAAATGGCCTAATAGCAGATATAGACGAACAATCGTTGGCTAATGCTATTATACGTATGATGAAAGAAGAAACATTGCACCATAAAATGGTTGAATATTTGCAAAATATTGATCATTCAGATGATTTTGAAAAATATAAGAAGCGTTGGCGAGAACTTTTAGAGGTAAACAAAAATGAAATTTAGTATTCTTGTACCAGTTTATAATGTGGAACAGTATCTTGAACAATGTATTCAATCTGTGTTGAATCAGACTTATCAAAATTTTGAACTTATTTTAGTTGACGATGGTTCTGCAGATGATAGTGGTCGAATATGTGATAAGTTTGCAGAACTGTATCCGGGGAAAATTTTTGTTGTACATAAAAAAAATCAAGGTCTGATTTCAGCTAGACGAGTTGGAATATTAAAGGCAACGGGTGAGTTTTCTGTTTTTGTGGACTCAGATGATTTTATTGAATTGAATCTTCTAGAGACATTGGCAGGATATTTGAATAGAGACAATTATATAGATATGCTTCTTTATTCTTTTCAGTATTATCGAAATGAAAAAAAGGAAGGCAGGTTTCGTAAAGTTTTTACAGATGGAACGATATGGGATAACGAGAATAAAAAGGAATTGTATGAAAAATTAATTTATTCTTCGGATATTACCAGTATATGGACGAAGTGTATCAGAACATCAGTTTTAAAAGAAGATCCGACAGATTATGTGCAGTATTATGGGAAAAATATGGCAGAAGATTTACTCCAGTCTCTTTATCCACTGACGGCTGCCAGAAAAGTTGCATATACAGAGAAAATGTTGTATAATTATCGGATTAATGATGAGAGTATTTCACGCAGTTTTCGCCCGGAGACAATACAAAGTAAAAATACAATACATGTTTACGAAAAGATTCTTGAATATCTTTCTGAATGGGGAATGGATGATGAAGAAATTCGTGAAAAATTAAAGGCACGCTGGTTCAATGATGTCATGTATATGATGACAAAATATTATGAAGGGGCCTCTAAAAAAGAAGAAAGACAAAAGGTGGTTTCTTTTGACTGGGACACGCTGCTTCCAAAAGGTTCCAATGATGCTACCAATAACTATGCAAACGTACAATATAAGAAATTGTACTATTTATGGAAAAAAAGAGAGATAAATGCTATCGATAGATATTTTTTAAAGAAAAAATGCTATCAAAAGATAAAAAGCTGGAAAAAGGTGTTACGAGGATGGCGTACAAAAAAGAGATCACATTTTTGATAAAAGTAATGAATGGCGGCGGGGCAGAGCGTGTCATCTCAATTTTAAGTCGTGCTTTGGCGGGAAAAGGATATGCGGTTACTCTTATTTTGACGCATCAGAAGATGAAAGATGCATATTTAAAAGATATGGATGATAGAGTGCATGTGTTATCCTTGGAGGATCAAACGGAATCGTTGTCGAAACTATCTTTTGGTGCTAATATGCGCATGTTATATGCACGCGTTCTGGGAAAAGCAAGCAAACTGTTCCGCGATAAAGAATTGGAGCTTTCACTGATCAATAAATATTATGCAAGAAATTATACAAAGATAATGTGGTTGAAAGACTATTTTAAACGTCACGATTCCAGTACAGTGATTGCTTTTTTATATGACACTATTTTTTTGACATTGTTGTCAATTAGACCGAGCAATAAGCTAATTATCTCTGAGCGTGGGGATCCACAGCAATCTATGGGAAGCAAGACCACTATGGCTTTCCTGCGCAGAGCCTTTCCGAAGGCAGACCATATTGTCTTTCAATCCCCGGATGTTCAAAGATGGTATCTTGACAATATGCAGATAGAAGGACAGGTGATCTTTAATCCGGTTAAATCGAATCTTCCGGAAAGATTTGTTGGAGAACGAAAGCGTAGAATTGTAAATTTTTGTAGGATATCGACGCAAAAGAATTTGGAACTTTTAATAACTGCATTTAACCGGCTACAAAAAGATTATCCGCAATACGAGTTATTTATCTATGGTAACGCTGTGGGAAATGGTGCAGAAGGATACTTGGAGCATATAAAAACATGTATAGAAGAAACAGGATGCATGAATCAAATTCATCTTTTGAGTGGAAAAAGTAATATACATGAAGAGATCAGAGATTATGCGATGTTTGTGTCATCTTCAGATTTTGAAGGGATGTCCAATTCCATGTTGGAGTCCATGGCAACAGGGTTGCCGACGATTTGTACGGATTGCCCTGCCGGTGGAGCGCGGGCTGTCATTCGTGACCATGAAAACGGTATTCTGGTTCCGGTAAGAGATGCAGAGCGTATGTATCTCGCGATGAAGGAACTCATCGAGAATCCTGCGTTGGCGGAAAAATTGTCCGAGAATGGAAGCAATATCCGCAATGTTTTATCAGTAGAGAACATTATTGAAAAATGGATGGAAATTATAAATGATTAAAGTTAGTGTTGTTATTCCCATATATAATGCAGAAAAATATCTCAAAAAATGTTTAGACAGTGTGAACAATCAGACCTTAAAAGATATCGAGATTATTTTAATCGATGATGGCTCAACGGATGGAAGTGCTATCATTTGTAAAGAATATCTTTCAGATTCCCGTATTACCTATTATCATAAAGAAAATGAGGGATTGGCGGCGGCTCGTTCCGATGGAATGGCGCGTGCCCATGGTGAGTATATTGGCTTTGTCGATTCAGATGACTGGTTGGAATTAGATGCATACGAAAAGATGTATTCTGCTGCCAAGTCAAACAATGCAGATATTGTCTTTTGTAATTGTGTTGAAAATGAAGATGGGCACCGTTTTACACCGGAGATGAGAAGCGGGGCGTATAATCGAGAAGAAATAAAAACAGATATTATACCAAGAACTTTAGCTTATATTGATAAAAAAGGTGGCAAGAGAGCGATTCGCTGGTCCAATTGTTTGCGAATCTACAAAATGGAGCACTTACGAGAAAATAATGTATGTTTTGACAGACGACTTCGCCGCAGTCAGGATTTGCAGTTTACATACGAGGCTACGTTGTGTGCGCAGAACTATTATTATCTGGGAGATGAGTATTTATATCATAATCGTGTTGTCGGGGATTCGTTATCACGTGGATATACAAAAAATATGTGGCCATTGTATAAAATGCTGATTGAACGGTTGTATCAGGACACAGAAAATTTCAAAGAACTGGATTTGATGGATCAGATGCATCTGAGGACTTTCTTCTTTGTCACAGATTGCATGGAAAACGAAATGAAACCATTGTGTCCGAATGATAAAGAAACAAAAATTCGGAACATTCGGGAGGTTATGGAGGATTCTCTTTGTGAGCGATTTAAAGGGCATATTCCGCTTGAACTGTTAAACCCGTTATATCAGAAATACTATGAATTGATTAAACAGAAGAAGGCTAAGGAGATACTATCTTTTACTGCAAAATATAAACGCAAAGAGCAATGGCGAAAGAAGTACTGGCGTCCGTTTGTTCATTTTGTTACAGAAGGACCGTTGACCGGTTGGGCATATAAGGCCATTCGTCATCGCAAATCGTAAATTAGGAGTGGAATGTATGAAACATATAGTTTTTGTGATTGGTCATTACAAAAATGGCGGTGTTCCGATGCGTGCCACCAATCTTGCGAATGAATTTGGACGTAGAGGATATACGGTCACAATCTTAGTTACAAAAGAAATTGGAACAGAGATTTTTTTTGATTTACACAAGAATGTAGAACTTGTCTCATTAACTCAATTTGTAGCAGAGACTTGCTCAAATCCGATTGTGATGGCTGATTTAAAAAAGCGGACAAAGAAGTTGCACGGTTACAAGAGGATGCGCTATGTGTCTCGTTTTTTCCCTAAATGGGATAAAAAATTAGAGAATCAGATTCGTAGTATAAGGATAAGTGATTCTTTGCGAAGATACTTACTTTTACACCCGGATGTAACCTTGATTCCGTTTGGAATTGCCTATTATGAAGAAACATTTTACGCGGCAGAGGGATTGCATTGCAAGCTAATCTATGCGGAGCGTAATGCTCCGGAATTGGAACTTCCTAAGGATATCGAGAAGGCAGAAAATTTATTAAAGATATTAAGTCAAGCCGACGGAGCAGTCTTTCAGACTTTAGACGAACAGGTATTTTACGCAAATTACCTGAAACGAAATGTTGCTGTAATCCATAATCCGATTAAGGCAAATTTGCCGGAACCGTATTGTGGAAGGCGGCGGCCTGTGGTTGTGAATTATTGTCGGATTGCGCCACAGAAGAATTTAAAACTGTTAGTTGATGCATTTATAAAGCTTCATAAAGAGTATCCGGATTATAAATTAGAAATTTATGGAAATGCTGTGGAAAAAAGTGAGGAGTTGCTTTGCAATGAACTCAAAGATTATGTTGTATCTTTGGGATTCGAGGATGCTATTCACATTTTACCGCCGGCAGCGGATGTACATCGAAGAGTTCGAGATTGTGCGATGTTTGTATCTTCTTCGGATTTTGAGGGACTTTCGAACTCCATGATAGAAGCCATGGCCATTGGTATGCCGTGCGTGTGCACGGACTGCCTGGGCGGAGGAGCAAGAGAGGTAATTCAGCATGAAGTGAATGGCCTTTTGGTGCCTATGAAAGATGTAGATGCACTTTATCAAGGAATCAAGCGATTGATAGATGAACCTGACTTGGCAAAAAGATGCAGCGAAAATGCCGCTAGAATTCGCAATGAAATGTCCGTTACAAAAATTGCTGACAGATGGCTTGAAGTGATAGAATGCGTATGAGGTATGATTTATGGCGGGAAAGTTTATAAAAAGGAAAATACGTAATGCGCCAAAGTGGATTTGTGAACGTCCATACTATATTCGCAGAGCATGGGACCGAAAACGGATTCGAAGTAGAGACTTTACGATTATTTCAAATAATTGTTGGGCGGGAAGGACATACCAGTATTTGGGGATGCCATATCTTTCCCCTACGGTAGGGTTGTATTTCTTTGCGGAAGATTATTTGCGCTTCGTTTCGAAGCTACATCATTATCTTGCCTTGGATTTGAAGTTTATTCCCGCAGAACAATCGAAGTACATAGATGAGTTGAGAAAAAAAAATCAAACAACTGTCCCGATTGGTATTTTGGATGATGTAGAAATTATTTTTTTGCATTATCATTCGGAAGAAGAAGCCAGAGAAAAATGGGAACGGAGAAAGCAACGCATCAACTATGATAATATGTTTATTAAGTTTTCTAAAATGAACCTATGTACAGAAGAGGAAATGCGTAGGTTTGACGAATTACCTTTTTCGAATAAATTTATGCTAAATAATCGTAAGAGAACAAAATATTCTTGTGAGATTTATTGGAATGGCCCGAGTAATGAAAAGGAAATCTTAAGTGATACTAAGCCATATCCTGGTAATTTGAAGTTACCCGTGTTACTTAATAAAAATGCGGAACGATATATGGATTTCAGTAAAAAAATACAATGAATGTGGAGGAATAATTATGGACAAGACGATAGAACAACAATGGGATATTGAAGTTCGCTCGGATAATAAAAAAATTGATTTGAATTGGAAAGAATTGTTGGCATGCAGGGACCTTATTTTCTTATTTGTGCGAAGAACTTTTGTAGCCCAGTATAAGCAGACAATTTTAGGACCGGCCTGGGCGGTCATTCAGCCGTTTTTTACAACCGTCGTGTACTCAATCTTTTTTGGTAATATTGCAGGACTTGGAGCGGCCGGTGTTCCGAACTTTATTTTCTACTTGAGCGGTACAATTATTTGGACCTTGTTTGCGAATTGTCTGACGCATACATCAGACACTTTTATCGGAAATTCTGCGATCTTGGGAAAAGTGTATTTCCCTAGACTTGTTATGCCGATTTCGACGGCCATTTCACAGTATATATCCTTTTTTATTCAGTTTGGATTTATGCTGATTTTCTTGATTTATTATTTGGTTTCAGGAAGCAATGTTGCACCGAATTGGTACATACTTTTGACACCGGTATTATTGATTCAGATTTCCATACTCGGAATGGGATTCGGAATCATCGTTTCTTCTTTGACTACGAAGTACCGTGACTTAAAGATGGTAGTAAGTTTTGGGGTTAGCTTATGGTCTTATTGCTCACCGGTTGCATATGATATGTTCAGTCGTTCGGCATTGATGCCGGGAAGTAAATTCTATAATTTGTACATGCTGAATCCGGTAACGCCTATTATAAACATATTCCGAAATGCGTACCTGGGTATTGGAGAGGTTGACTGGTTCTTCTACGGAATCAGTTGGATTACGACAATTATAGTTGCAGCAATTGGAGTTGTGCTGTTCAGTAAAGTTGAAAAAACTTTCATGGATACTGTATAAAAAGGAAGGATGGAAGAATGAACGAATTAGCGATAAAAGTGGACCACGTATTC
The DNA here is from genome assembly GCA_015057275.1 of Lachnospiraceae bacterium. GTDB lineage: Bacteria > Bacillota > Clostridia > Lachnospirales > Lachnospiraceae > SIG308. The sequence goes on from SVEO01000005.1 coordinate 119,908, forward strand.
AAAGAGTACCGTTTAGGTGCGATTGGCGGTGCCACATTAAAAGGAGAATTGCAGTCAAAAATAGCAAAACTTCGCCATAAAGAAGATCCGAATCTTAAAATAGGTGCGCGTGCATATGACAAAAACGAGCGTTTTCTGGCATTAAATGATTTATCATTCGAGGTGCGTAAAGGAGAAACCATCGGCATTATCGGACATAATGGTGCAGGAAAGTCAACGATTTTAAAGCTGATATGTCGTGTTACGGCCCCAACGAAGGGGAATATTCTTATGAATGGCAGAATTACCAGTATGCTGGAAGTAGGAACAGGATTTCATCCTGAGTTAACCGGCCGGGAAAATGTATACCTCAATGGCGCGATTTTAGGCATGAACAAAGCAGAAATCGACCAAAAATTTGATGAGATCGTGGAATTCTCTGAAGTTGGTCAATTTATTGATACACCGGTAAAAAGATATTCCAGCGGTATGAAGGTAAAACTTGCCTTTGCGGTTGCTTCCCATTTGGATAGCGAAATCATGATTATGGATGAAGTTCTGGCGGTTGGAGATGTAAACTTTCAGAATAAATGTATTGACCGTATGAAAAAAGTGGCAGAGCAGGAAGGAAGAACGATTCTTTATGTAAGCCATAATATGGCTACTGTAAAAAGCCTGTGCGAGCGTTGTATTGTTCTGTCACATGGAACGAAAGCGTTTGAGGGACCGACAGACGAAGCGATTGCAGTATATATGCAGAATGAAGAATTGGATCATACGACATTCTTTGATACATCAAAAGCAAAGCGTCATCCAAAGTGCAATTTGCGTCATACACTGCAAAGTTTGGAAGTATTAAATGAAACTTCCACTCAATTTGAGTATGGGAAGGTCTTTCCGTTCCGTCTCACATGGAACAGTGAAAATGACTCAGAACGGCTGAAGTTTAAGATGATTATAAATGGTATAGATACAACACCTGTTGGAGTGGTTTTCGGTGGAGAACTCAACCACACAATCGGAAGCAATCAGGCAGATTTTATGTTTGATACATCCTATTTGGTGCCGGGCAGATATACGGTAGATTTGATTTTATATGATGAGGATCAAGCCGGAAATGTAATGTTCTATGATCGATGCACAGCACTTCGATTCAATGTTGAGCATGGTGAACAGTCAATAAAACTGAAGCATTGGTTTAAAGATTGGGGACATGCAGTATTACCATGTGTGAGACAAAAATAAAAGGAGACTCATGCGAAACGTTATGAAAGAACGCCGGAGAACATTCGCAGAATGAAAAGCAAATTTTCGCACAGCCAATAAAGTGACTGTGTTTCATTGAAAGAAGACAAGAATCAAATGAAAAAACAAGTTTAGGAAGGTGTACAAAAATGTTTAATGGAAAAACTTTATTAATTACAGGTGGAACAGGTTCTTTTGGCAATGCTGTGCTCAACCGATTTTTAAAAACGGATATTGGTGAGATTCGCATTTTCTCCAGAGACGAGAAGAAGCAGGATGATATGAGACATGAATTTCAGTCCAAGATGCCGGAAGTTGCTGAGAAAATCAAGTTTTTTATTGGGGATGTGCGTGATATAGAATCTGTACGTAATGCAATGCACGGTGTAGATTACATTTTTCACGCTGCAGCATTAAAACAGGTGCCATCTTGTGAGTTTTTCCCAATGGAAGCGGTTAAGACCAATGTTATTGGCACGGAAAATGTGTTGACAGCTGCGATTGAAGCAGGGGTTAAGTCGGTCATCTGCCTTTCAACAGATAAGGCAGCCTATCCTGTCAATGCAATGGGCGTAACGAAAGCATTGGAAGAAAGGGTGGCAACGGCAAAGTCCCGCACAGTGGATCCTTCCAAAACAAAAATCTGCTGTACGAGATATGGAAATGTTATGTGCAGCCGCGGTTCTGTTATTCCGCTTTGGATTGAGCAGATTCGCAATCATGAGCCGATTACGTTAACCGACCCTTCGATGACTCGATTTATTATGTCCTTGGAGGAAGCGGTAGAACTTGTTTTGTTTGCATTTGAAAATGGTAACAGCGGTGATATACTGGTTCATAAGGCACCGGCATGTACCATTCAGACGCAGGCAGAGGCAGTATGTGAACTATTTGGTGGCGACAAGAATATGATTAAAGTCATCGGAATTAGACACGGCGAAAAGATGTATGAAACTCTGCTTACGAATGAAGAATGTGCCAAGGCAATTGATATGGGCGATTTCTATCGTGTTCCGGCGGATAACCGCAGTTTAAATTATGATAAATATTTTAGTGAGGGCGATGCCAAGAGAAATCCTCTTACCGAGTTTAACAGCAATAATACACAATTATTAACCGTAGAGCAGGTAAAAGAAAAACTTCTTAAGCTGTCTTATATTCAAGAAGAATTGGCAAAATAAGTAGTTGCATCGAAGATGCGGCGGTTTATTCAGAACTATGGATAAAGGAGAGGAAAAAATGTTAAACAATAAAACAGTATTTGTTACCGGGGCAGCCGGATTTATTGGCTCAAATTTAGTGCTTGAATTGTTAAGAACAGTAAATTCTGTTCGAATTATCGGTCTGGACAATATGAATGATTATTATGATGTTTCCATTAAAGAGTACCGTTTGAAGCAGATTGAGATTCTCCAATCTGAAAAAAAGGAATCAGAGTGGATTTTTATTCGGGGAGACATTGCAGACAAAGAGACTATTTCTGATATCTTTGAAACGTATAGACCGGATATCGTTGTCAATCTTGCGGCTCAGGCAGGCGTTCGTTACTCGATTACCAATCCTGAGGCATATGTACAATCGAATCTAATCGGTTTTTATAATATTCTGGAGGCTTGTCGTCATTCTTATGATAATGGAGCAAAAGGAGTAGAGCATCTGGTTTATGCATCCAGCTCATCGGTATATGGTTCAAATAAAAAAGTGCCATATTCCGTAGAGGATAAGGTTGATAATCCTGTTTCTCTCTATGCCGCAACGAAAAAGAGCAATGAGCTGCTGGCTCATGCCTACTCGAAACTATATAATATCCCTTCTACGGGATTACGTTTCTTTACTGTTTATGGACCTGCCGGAAGACCGGATATGGCATATTTTGGATTTACAAATAAATTGCTAAAAGGGCAGAAAATTCAGATTTTTAATTATGGCAACTGTAAACGTGATTTTACCTATGTGGATGACATTGTAGAAGGTGTAAAACGTGTAATGCAAGCACCGCCACAACGTAAAGATGGTGAAGATGGACTTCCGATACCGCCTTACGCTGTTTATAATATCGGCAATAGCCAGCCTGAAAATCTACTTGATTTTGTTGATATTTTGCAGCAAGAATTAGTACGTGCAGGTGTGCTTCCGGAAGATTACGATTTTGAGGCACATAAGGAGCTTGTTCCTATGCAGCCGGGAGATGTACCGGTTACATTTGCGGACACATCGGCTTTGGAACGTGATTTTGGTTTCAAGCCATCGACAAGCTTGCGAATGGGACTTCGTAAATTTGCAGAATGGTATAAAGAATTTTATAGGTAAGCCAAGACAAAGGAGAAATTGAAATGAGTAATATGAAAATTGCAGTTGCAGGTACCGGTTATGTAGGATTATCGATTGCAACTTTGTTAGCACAGCATAATCAGGTTATGGCAGTGGATATCATTCCGGAAAAGGTAGAGCTGATTAATCATAAGAAATCACCAATTCAGGATGATTATATTGAGAAGTATCTAGCTGAAAAAGAACTTAATCTTACGGCAACGTTAGATGCAGAGGCTGCATACAAAGATGCAGATTTTGTTGTCATCGCAGCACCGACAAACTATGACAGTAAAAAGAACTACTTTGATACTTCTGCTGTTGAAGCAGTCATCAAATTGGTAATGGAGTATAATCCGAATGCGATTATGGTCATCAAGTCCACGATTCCGGTAGGATATACGACATCCATCCGCGAAAAGACCGGAAGCAATAATATTATTTTTAGTCCGGAATTCCTTCGCGAATCGAAGGCATTGTATGATAATCTGTATCCTTCCCGTATCATTATCGGTACAGATTTAGCGGATGAACGCTTAGTAAAGGCGGCTCACGTGTTTGCAGGACTGCTTCAAGAAGGAGCCATCAAAAAAGATGTTGAAACTTTATTTATGGGATACACGGAGGCAGAAGCGGTAAAATTGTTTTCCAACACGTATCTTGCACTGAGAGTTTCGTATTTTAATGAGCTTGATACATATGCTGAAATGAAAGGTCTGGATACACAGGCAATTATTAACGGTGTTTGTTTGGATCCTCGTATTGGCAATCATTATAATAACCCTTCGTTTGGTTACGGCGGATATTGTCTGCCGAAGGACACAAAGCAGCTATTGGCAAATTATGCGGATGTTCCGCAGAATATGATGTCTGCCATTGTAGAGAGCAATCGAACCCGTAAGGATTTCATAGCAGACCGTGTTCTTGAGATTGCCGGTGGTTACGGAGCCAATAGTTCCTATGATGTAAACATGGAAGGTGAAGTTGTTATTGGTGTGTATAGACTAACGATGAAGAGCAATAGTGATAACTTCCGCCAGTCTTCGATTCAGGGTGTTATGAAACGAATCAAAGCGAAGGGTGCAACCGTTATCATTTATGAGCCTACGCTGGAAGATGACAGCACTTTCTTTGGCTCTGTTGTGGTAAATGATCTTCAAAAGTTTAAGGAACAGTCAAATGCAATTATCGCAAATCGGTATGATGTATGTTTAGACGATGTGCGCGCTAAGGTTTATACGCGTGATGTATTTCGATGCGATTAAAGGAGAGAAAAATTGAACATTTTAATCACAGGTGCCAAAGGCTTTGTTGGACGCAATTTGGTGGCTAATCTTAAAAATATACAGGAAAATAAGAATAGGACTCGTCCCAATATTCAGATTAATCAGATTTTCGAATTTGACATTGATACAGATATTGCTTTGTTGGATACCTATTGCGAAAAAGCTGATTTTGTATTCCATTTTGCCGGAGTGAACCGACCGAAGGATAATTCAGAGTTCATGAAAGGAAATTTTGGATTTGCAAGCACTTTGCTGGACACTTTGAAAAAGTATCATAACAAAGCAACGGTTATGATGTCTTCTTCCATTCAGGCTACATTAATCGGTCGTTATGGCCAATCGGATTACGGTAAGAGCAAATTAGCCGGAGAAGAATTGTTTTTTGATTACGAAAAAGAGACCGGTGCGAAAGTGTTAGTTTACCGTTTCCCAAATTTGTTCGGCAAGTGGTGCAGACCGAATTATAACAGTGCTGTAGCTACGTTCTGTAACAATATTGCAAATGATTTGCCGATACAGGTAAATGACCGTTCAACAGAATTGGAGCTTCTTTATATCGATGACTTGATGGAAGAAATGTTGGATGCCTTAGAAGGCAAAGAACATTACTGTGATTATGAAGGACTTACACCGGTACATTCTGAAAACGGACGATACTGTGTGGTGCCGACCACGCATAAAGCCACACTCGGTGAGATTGTTGATTTGTTGGAGGCGTTTAAGAACCAGCCGAAGACGTTAGTAATGCCGGAAATTCCGAAAGATTCTTTTGCAAAAAAGCTGTACTCTACGTATTTATCCTATCTTCTGAAAGAAGCTGTCAGCTTCCCGCTGAAGATGAATGTAGACGATCGAGGAAGCTTTACGGAACTTCTTAAGACAGCAGACCATGGTCAGTTTTCCGTAAATATTTCAAAGCCCGGTATTACAAAAGGTCAGCATTGGCATAACAGTAAGTGGGAATTCTTTATCGTGGTTGCAGGACACGGACTGATTCAGGAGCGAAAAATAGGCTCAGATGAAGTGATTGAATTTGAGGTGTCCGGTGAAAAAATCGAGGCGATTCACATGTTGCCGGGTTACACGCATAATATTATCAATTTATCCGATTCAGAAAATCTTGTGACAGTTATGTGGGCAAATGAGCAGTTTGATCCGGAGCATCCGGATACGTTTTTTGAAAAAGTTGCAGAGTAAAATGGAGAAAAGCGATGGAAAATAAAGTTTCATTTAAAAATAACGGGAAGTTAAAATTATTGATTATTGTCGGCACCCGACCGGAGATTATCCGCTTAGCAGCGGTCATTAAGAAGTGTCGCAAATATTTCGATACGATTTTAGCGCATACCGGGCAGAATTACGATTACAATTTAAACGGTGTTTTCTTCCGTGATTTGGCACTGGACGAGCCGGAATATTATATGAATGCCGTGGGAGCAGATCTTGGCGAGACGATGGGCAATATTATTGCCAAGTCCTATCAGTTAATGGTGGAGATTCAGCCGGATGCAGTACTCGTCCTTGGCGATACGAATTCGTGTCTGTCTGTCATTGGTGCAAAACGTCTGCATATTCCGATTTTCCATATGGAAGCAGGCAACCGTTGTAAAGACGAATGTCTGCCGGAGGAAACAAACCGTCGTATCGTAGATATTATATCGGATGTAAATTTGGCATATTCTGAACATGCAAGACGTTATCTTGCAGATTGCGGATTGCCGAAAGAGCGTACCTACGTAACCGGTTCGCCGATGGCAGAAGTTTTGCGCGATAATTTAGCGAGTATTGAAGCGTCTGATATTCATGCGAAGCTCGGACTGGAAAAGGGCAAATATATTCTCTTATCTGCACACAGAGAAGAAAATATTGATACAGAAAAGAATTTCTTGTCATTATTTACGGCAATTAACAAGATGGCAGAAAAATATGATATGCCAATTTTATATTCTTGTCACCCACGCAGTAAAAAGCGTTTGGAAGCGTCTGGGTTTTCGCTGGATTCGCGCGTGATTCAGCACGAACCGCTTGGCTTCCATGATTACAACTGTTTGCAGATGAATGCATTTGCAGTTGTATCGGATTCCGGCACCTTACCGGAGGAAAGCAGTTTCTTTACCTCTATTGGGCATCCATTCCCGGCAGTGTGCATCCGCACATCCACGGAGCGTCCGGAGGCGCTGGATAAAGCATGTTTTGTACTGGCAGGAATTGATGAACATTCCCTGTTACAGGCGGTACAGACAGCCATTGATATGAATGAGAGTGGCGATTATGGTATTCCGGTTCCGGACTATGTGGAAGAAAATGTTTCTACAAAAGTTGTGAAGATTATTCAGAGTTATACCGGTGTTGTTAATAAAATGGTATGGAGAAAGTTTTAGTTATATAAGTCAGATACTTTTGATATGAGGAGGATTGTAGTGAACGGAAAATTGTTAATTGCATTCAAGTATTTTGTAAAAGTGAAACTTGCAGGAAGTATCTCGATTGCGCTATTATCAATTTTTACAATTATATATAATTCGAGCGGAGTACATATTTACAATACAACGAAGGCAACAGATTATAAATGGGAATCTAACCAGCTGAAGACAACAATGACAGAAGGATTTGCATGGTTTTTCATGGATGCAGATGGATTTAATAATGCATATGCGAAGTCAGAAACTATTGGAGAAAATCCAGACATACTGTTGATGGGAAGTTCTCATATGGAAGCATGCAATATAGCTCCAAATGAAAATGTAGGCTATAAATTAAATGAGCTGCTTCAGGATACCTATACTTATAATATTGGTACATCAGGACACACCATATATCATTGTGTCAGTAATTTGGAAAATGCCATTGACACCTATAATCCAACGCAATATGTGATTCTTGAAACATCTAATATTACGCTGGATTCTAATACAGTACATAGTGTTATTGACGGAAGCTTTAAACATATTGTGTCTTACGACAGTGGACTCTTATATTGGGTGCAGAAAAATATTCCTGCAGTAAAGATATTGTACAAGCAATTGGTTGAATGGAAGGATGCAGTTGCATCGAATGACACTTTAGAGATAGCAGATGAGCCATGCAAAAACACGAATTACGATGATGATATCTACAGAAAAACAGTAGATGAATTTTTAAGTTATGCTGTAAAGCCTATTCATGCGGCAGGAAGTACATTAATTATTTTTTACCATCCGCCAGTAAAGCTTGATTCGTCTGGAGAATTAATCGAAACTACAGATGCACAAGCCTTAAATGTTTTCAAAAGTGTATGTGAAGAAAATGACATTATGTTTGTAGATATGACGGAAATTTTCATAAATATGTATGAAGATAAGCATATTTTACCATATGGTTTTCAAAACACAGCGGTAGGAGTTGGGCATTTAAACCAATATGGACATGAAGCGATAGCTGAAAAGCTTGCAGAAGTTATCGGAAAGGATAGAGAATAAGCATGTCTTTAAACAATTTTACATTTTTAGTACAGACAATTATAGTAATTGGCCTATTAGGGATAGTACAGGCGATTCGATATTTCAAGGAGACCAAGATACTTGCAAGAATTCAAATTACTTTGAGTGAAAAAGTAATTGCAAGTTACAAATAAATATGAGTGTTTTAAACCTTATTTTTACTATTTTTTAGGTTGAATAGGTGGTATAATAACATTAAAACTGTTATTATTCGCATATTT
>SVEO01000021.1 GCA_015057275.1 Lachnospiraceae bacterium
ATCACCTAAGTTTTGATAGGCTTTAACCCATTCCTTGATTCTTGTTTCAGAAGGAATCCCATATTTTCTTGCAAGAATAACAGGACCACCTTTTCCTGCTAAATATTCAAGAACTACCTTCTTCTTGAATTCGTAGCTATATTTAGACATAAAAAACCGACCTCCCAATCGTTAGATTTTTGGTCTAACTTTTGGGGGTCGGTTCAATCATAGGAGGCCTTTTATTATGGCAAGAGAAAAGAAACCAGTACACAAAGTACAAATGACAGAGGGAAAAAGAAACATCATCCATCAGCTTTTGGAAGAATACGATATCCAAACAGCTGAAGACATCCAGGAAGCTCTTAAGGATCTCTTGGGTGGCACAATTAAAGAGATGATGGAAGCTGAGATGGATGACCATCTGGGTTACGGCAAATCAGAACGTTCTGATAGTGATGATTACCGAAACGGTTACAAAACAAAACGTGTGAACAGTACTTATGTAGGCCGTAATATCCATCCATGATATACACGCCACCTGCATATCTTCCATATCTCGTGATAATCGGCTCTGTAAGGCTCAGTATTTCAATATCCCGCCGTATAGTCCTGTACGAAACGCCGAACTCAGACGCCAGATTATCAATTGTTTCATGTCTGCGACGACACAAAATTCTTAATATTTCATTGCGCCTTTCGGCGGTTCCCATCTGCACTCCTCCTTTCTTGCCCAAATTGTAAATGTTAATGTGGACAATTTTTGTCCAGTTTAAAATAAAAAATTTCGACAGATTAAAGTACATATGTACAATTAACCTGCCGAATCTATTCCCGAAGACAGCCGTAACTTCGGAACTGTTTCATTTACTACGTTCTTTTTTTATCTCTCGACTTTAAGATACACTTGCTTTTACAAGTGTCAGATACTTTGAATGAATCGGACTGCAAATTGCATTTGTCCCTGCTTCATTTTTATCAATGACCACCCGGTCGCCCTTTGGTGTTCCTCGTACATACCAATTTTGTGATTTTACCCAGCTCGGAATGGATGTTCCTGTGTAATAAGTTGCATTCTTATGGATGGAAACCAAATCTCCATCTTTAAAAGCCACTGCCTCTTTTTTCGCTGAGTCTTTTATTTCTTTGTCTTCGTCCTGCTTGCTGTCGCTTAAAAGAAGCTTTGTCACCTTTTTACGAAAATCATTCATGGCTTCGCCATGATTTTTCATCCAATGCTCGGGGTCCCCGTGGTTGCTGCCATAACCTTTTTGATGTGCTTCTTTATGACTTACAATCTTATCCACTGACAACCCATATTTTTCACAAAGATAAGCGCAATATTCCGCCGCAACCGCAAACGCCTGCTTGTAATAAGTTGCATCCTTTAATCCGTCTTCACAAATCTCAAACTGAATGTACGCCGGACTGCTATTGTAGCTGCCTTTACTTCCTTTTCCAACACCCCAGCAGCAAATATTAAGTGGTAAAATTTCAGCCACTCGTACCTTTTTGTTTTTGTCATAACCGATAAAGGCATGTACACATACATTTCTTCCGTCAGGTTTTGCCGTATTCCAATGGTTTCCATATGTATTTTCCCCGACTTCCTGCGGACAATCTACATACCGCTTAAGGTTTGGGTTATTTGCTCCCGTAGAATGTACGACAATACCGGACGGTGTCATCTTTTTTGCCGCAATATAGCACAAATTTTTCACGGCATATGCCTTAATTATATCCATTTTTATTCCTCCTTTTTTACCTGTATATAAATCTGACTGGCATAAACGCTTCCCCCTGCAACCAATACTCCTTGTGTTACTGCGGTAAAAAACGCCGCCGCCATTTCCTTCGCGCCGGAAATATCTTCGGTTGCAATGACCCAGACTGCTGATAAGAATACAGCCGCTGCTCCGAGTGCAACCGGTATCCACTTATCCGGCAATTTACTCTTCTTAAGTCCGACTCCCACAAAGTATAGAACCGGAATCAAAATCAAAAGTTCTGTTTTGATATACTCCTGATAATTCATCATCTTTCCCTCCTTATGTGAGCACGTTTCCAATCATTGTCGAAATCAAACCACCTGCAATCGCTGCGATAATTGCTGTAACAATCTGCTGCATCCGCGTCTTGGGAGTGCTATCAATTTCATCGATTTTTCTTTCATGCCTTGCCAAATGTTCATTTGTATTTTTCAATTCTGTGGCCAATGTCACAAGTGTCTCGTTCATCGAACGAATCTCGGCCTGCACTTCTTTCATATCTTTCATTTCACGCTCCAACGTTCGGATCCGCTGTTCGTGACGCTCCAATATAACGTTAAGCTCCTCCATATGCTTCCTCCTTTCTCATAATTCGGCTGTAAGCATATTGTAGAAGTTAATGTGGACAAAAAATGTCCTATTAAAAGAAATTTTCTTTTATAAAACTAGCACTATATTTTTCCTTTTGGTGCAACTGTTCTTAAACTATATTTTTTTGACCTTAAATTGTGCTCCGTGAGCAAAACCCACCTACACATAAAAAAATCTCTTAAAAGCAATCTAACTGATTAAACTTCTAAGAGATTCTCATAATATATTTGTATAACCGCTCTTTTGCCTCACGTATTCGTTCTCGACCGATCTGTTGCACTTCTCCGTTTGTCAAATAGGCGCAATCACCTTTGATTTTTGTAATATATGCCAAATTACAAATGCAACCGCGATCCAACCACAAGAAATTGTTTTGAGGCAACCTTTCGTATATTTCTTTTAATGTCTTACGTACTTTTGTATTCTGATTATCTGATTTTTCAATATAAGCATACTTTTCATGATGCCAAATATAAACAATATTCTTGATAGGAATTTTCTCAACCCCCTGTTGATTCTTAACTAAAAAAACTCTCTCACATTGCTTATTAAGCGTTCCGATAGCTTCTGCTAATGCACGAGGCAACATATCCTGCATTCTTTTCTTCGGAATGAATCTATATGGCTGCACGCGAAATGCTTCATATACATACTTTTCATCGAATGTTATAAAAATAATTAATGTTTCCGGCCTCTTTTGCTTTACTTTATATGCCAAATCAAAGCCATCCATTTCCGGCATTTCGATATCTAAAAGAAGAATATCAAACGATTTCCCATCGTCGATTTCGTACCAAAGCGCCTTACTTTGATTAAATTTCTGGACTTGATATGTATAATATGTTTTAGAAAAGTAGTGTTCCACTTCATCATACACTGCCTCTAGTTCTGCCTGGGAGTCATCACAAATGGCTATGTTAATCATCGTCTACCTCGCTTTCGTAATCTACTCATTCGTCTCATATCCCATCGTTTGAAAAGCATAAATAATATGCCGTTCTAAATCTGAAAGGAATGCTTCTTTTTCGGAAACCACCAATTTGAAGGCTTTTGGATTCTTTCCCCTTTGATAATATTTACTTCCCTCAATTCGATTTACAACCCGATTGACAATATCTCCTGCCACCCAATCCGGCTGATACTCCCGTTTAGCCGCTGTTGGCCATCGTCTTAATATTCTTCGAACCGAAACCTTATCTGCTTTCAGTAACTGAACCTTGAAAAATTTCTCAAACATTTGATTATCCCTCCGTAAAATTGTTTCGTCTGCTTTTAAGTAGTTTTGATTTTCGATTTTGCATGGTAAGCAAGCAGCCGGTTTACGGTTTTTGTAGAAATTCTCCTCAAGTCGAAGCCTTTTGAATCTTCATCTGACCTTTCGTTCAGTACATCCTCATAATCCTTGTCAATAAAAACATCACACCTTTCCAAACATAGCCATCGTGACATTTTTATCTTATAATAAAAAAAATATCTTTGAATTTTGAGACCTTCAAATGTTGTTTTTTTACCTCAAGTTTTCTTGACGATAATTTTATTGTATCTTGCCTAGTTGCTTTTTCATATTTTTTTGCTCCCAAATGCAAAAAAGTGCTCCCAAACACAATTTCCGAAACAAACATCCCCTATTTTTTTCTTTATTAATGATTTATTACTAATATTTTTATATTTACACATCATTATACTGCAACTAAATAAATATTACAATAAAAGCAACAAATTATACAAAAGAAGTAATATGATGCTTCAAGAAAGAGGTCTATTATGAGTGAAATTGACTTTAAACATATTGGGGAACGATTAAAGGAAATTCGCCTTTCAAAGAACCTGACACAGGAATATGTCGCAAATTTATCAGATGTAAATACCAGTCATATCAGCAATATTGAGAATAATCGTGTTAAAATTTCTTTGAGTACCCTGATTCATGTTTGCAATGCCATGAACACCACCGTTGATTATGTTTTACTTGATGAATATAATAACGTTTCTTCCGCACTGGATTTGCTTATTCTAAACCAATTGCGTGAGTGTGATGAAGAGACAAAGGAACGGGTGCTCAAAATCATACCGATTCTGAAATAGGAGTAAAGCGTGAAAAATCACACTGATGTGCTGATTTTCGGAAATGGAGCAATGATGAAGAAAGCCGTGAATTATTGTAGTTTGGGAGCAAATATTCGAAAGTACCGCGAAGAAAAGGGGCTCAGCGCCGAAAAGCTGAGCACGCTTTCGAATGTATCAAAATCACATATTAATAATATCGAAAGTGCAAATTCGAAACCCAGCCTGGAAGTGTTGGTACGGATTGCCAATGCGCTGGACGTTTCCCTCGATGTTTTAGTATGTGACTCCTTGTATACGTCAAAACACATTAAGATGATGGAATATGCGATAGCTTTAGATAACTGTAATGAAGGCGAAGTTCGTCTCATTGTGGAAACGACAAAAATATTAAAGCGTGAACTGAAAAATCTCATGTAACATTTTTCTCATCCCTCATAAACTATACCGAAGTATTTTTTATCACAGAGGGATCTATGAAACATTATATTTGCCAAAAGACACTTGCCTTGCTGCTTGTTTTCTGCCTTGCCTGTTTATCTTTTTTTACGTTTGCGGGCTGCAGCCGTATGGACTCAGACGAGACAGCCGAAGGCTTGACGAAACTGACATTATGTGAGGTTGCCCACTCGATTTTCTACGCGCCGCAGTATTGTGCGATTGAGCTCGGTTATTTCGAGGAGGAAGGCATCGATTTGACGCTCTACAATGGTTCCGGTGCCGACAATGTTATGACTGCATTAATCAGCGGCGATGCCGACATCGGCTTTATGGGCTCCGAGTCTTCCATTTATGTGTACGCGGAGGGCGCGAGCGATTACGCGGTAAATTTTGCCCAGCTAACGCAGCGTGCGGGAAACTTCCTCGTTGCCAGAGAGGAAATGCCGGACTTTACATGGGAAGATTTGAAGGGTACGACCGTACTCGGCGGCCGCAAGGGCGGCATGCCGCAGATGATTTTTGAATACATTTTGAAGCAGAACGGCATTGACCCGGAAAATGATTTGGAGATTGTGCAGAACATTGATTTCGGCTTGACGGCAGGCGCATTTTCCAGCGGGGATGCAGATTTTACGGTAGAATTTGAACCGTTTGCTACTTCGCTGGAAATGGAAGGCAAAGGCTACGTGGTTGCGTCGCTCGGCGAAGATTCCGGCTATGTACCGTACACCGCTTATTGTGTGAAAAAGAGTTATTTGGACGGCAATGAGGAAATAATCCAAAAATTCACAAATGCCATCCAAAAAGGTCTTGACTACGTGAACACACATACTCCGGCGGAAATTGCGGAGATTATCAAACCGCAGTTTGAGGAGACCGGTATGGAAAGCCTGACCGCCATCATTACCCGTTACTACAATCAAGACACCTGGAAGGAAGACACCGTATTTGAAAAACAAAGCTTCGACTTGCTGCAAGAAATCCTTATGGATGCCGGCGAACTTGACCAATATGTGCCGTATGAAGATCTTGTTATCACGGACTATTCGAAAGAAGCTGCAAAATAGCATAGATACAGCAAAAACACCGAGGGGAAATCCTCGGTGTTTCTATTTCATATAACTTTATTCCATTTATCGGCTGCAATTGTACTGAAGCTGTTCCCAACGACGATCTACTTCTGCTTGGAATTCTGCAATCAGATGCTCATTTCCCGGCTTAAACAGATGTTTGAATCGGCCTTGACCCTTTAAGAATTCTTCAATCGGCAGTTTCTTCTTCGGCTCATAGTTTAGAATCCATCTGCCTTCAACCACCTCAAACAACGGCCAGTAGCATGTCTCAACAGCCAACCGACAATATTCCATCAAATCGGACGGAATGTACTTCCAACCGGTCGGGCATGGCGCCATGATGTTAAGGAACGCTGCACCCGGTGTGTAAATTGCTTTTTCAGCCTTAATATGTAAATCCTTGAAATTTTTAACAAAAGTTGTCTGCGCTACATACGGAATATCATGTGCGGCAATAACCTGTGCCAAATCTTTACGATTTTGGATTTTACCGATGGACTTTTTGCCAACCGGAGTGGTGGTGGTGTCCGCATACATCGGCGTAGCGGAAGAACGCTGCACGCCGGTGTTCATGTACGCGCCGTTATCGTAACATACATAAACCATATCATGGTTACGCTCCATCGCGCCGGACAAAGACTGCAGACCGATATCGTAGGTACCGCCGTCACCGCCGAAGGTGATGAACTTATATGTATCATCAATCTTGCCTTTTTTCTTGAGTGCACGGTAAGCCGTTTCCACGCCGCTTAAAGTCGCGCCCGCATTTTCAAACGCATTGTGAATGTAGCTGTCCTCCCAAGCGGTATAAGGATACATAAAAGTCGAAACTTCTAAACAGCCGGTGGCGTTACCGATGACTGCCTTATCGCCTTCATGCAACGCACGAAGCACATTTCTTACTGCAATGGTACCGCCGCAACCTGCACACATTCTATGTCCCGGAGCAAGACGTTCCGGTTTGTTCATCCATTCTTTAAAATTATAACTCATGGCTACGCATCCTTCCTTTCCCGAAGTCCTAAATAGCGGTAAGTTTCTCCGACTTCGCCAGTAGCTACTATCTCCTGCAGGGCTGTATATACTTCTTCGATACTTTCTACTTTCACATCGCGGCCGCCAAGACCGTAGATGTAGTTCACAGCATACATGTCACTCTTTGCCTGATATAATGCACTGATTAACTCTGCGCCCATCGGGCCGCCATTGTCAGAAAAGCCTTCCGAGCGGTCCATCACTGCGACTGCCTTCACGCCTTTTAAAGCTTCGACAATTTCTTTGGCCGGGAACGGACGGAAGAAACGAATCTTGATGAGACCGGCCTTCACGCCTTCCTCGCGTAGCTTATCCACTGCGTCCTTCGCTGTACCGGCTGCAGAACCAATAATTACGATGGCATATTCTGCATCATCCATGCGATATTCTTCAAACAAGCCGTACTTACGGCCGGAAATCTTTTCAAATTCCTCCGCCACTTCCAAAGCAACACGCTTTACATTGCGCAGAGCTTCAACCTGCTGACGTTTTGCTTCCATATAGTAGCCGGAAACCGCGTATGGGCCGACTGCCATCGGTCTCTTTTTATTTAATAAGTAGTCATCCGGTTCGTATGTACCTACAAAATTCTTAACAGTCTCGTCATCAATGGTTTCGATATTCATGACTGCGTGGGATGTAATAAAGCCGTCCTGACAAATCATAATCGGCAGGCGCACATCGTCGTGTTCTGCAATGCGATACGCCATAATCATGTTGTCGTACGCTTCCTGATTCGTTTCCGCGTAAAGCTGAATCCAACCTGCATCTCTGGCTCCCATACTGTCAGAATGGTCACAGTTAATATTAATCGGACCGGAAAGTGCACGGTTTACCAACACGAGTGCGAGGGGCAAGCGATTGGAGGCTGCGATATAAAGCTCCTCCCACATAAATGCCAGACCGCAGGAAGATGTTGCTGTGACCGTTCTTGCGCCGGCTGCCTCGGAACCGATGGCTGCACTCATTGAGCTGTGTTCACTTTCCACCGGAATAAATTCAGTGTCTACCAGACCGTTTGCCGCGAAAGAAGCCATAAACTGCGGTACTTCGGTCGACGGTGTAATCGGGAATGCCGGCATAACATCCGGGTTAATCTGTCTTAATGCATTGGCAACGGCCTCGTTGCCGGACATTCTATCTCTCTTTGTCATAATTTTCCCCTCCCATTAAGCCTGCTGCTTCATCTCGATTGCGTTAAACGGACATGCCTTTGCGCAAATGCCGCATCCCTTACAATGCATATAGTCAATGGGACCTCTCTTCAAATTCTTTACAGGAATCGCACTGTCCGGGCAGACCGGGGTGCAGAGAAGACAATGTTTACATTTTTCTTCATAGACAACCGGCTTAATGGTTGTCCATTCACCGGTATTAAAATCCTTAGAGTTACCGCCGGTAAAGATCTTCATACCTTCGGTCAGTTCCTCCCAGGTATTGGTATCATTTAATTTGCTGAATTCATCCATGCTACTCTTCTCCTAACTGTATAGCTTCTAAACTCATACGAAGTGCTGCCATATTACCTTCAATAACTTCCGGTTTCTTTGCAAACTTGTGACGGAATGATTCTTCCATCGCTGACAAAAACTCTTCTTCCCTCATCACGCCGGTAATCTTCGCGGTGGCTGCTAACATCGGTGTGTTTGGGAAATATCTGCCTAGTGTCTCAAGAGAAATCTTCTTGGCGTCAATCGTGTATAATCGGCCCTGATAACCGCCCAAGTGCTTACGCACTTCTTCCTCCGACTCCTCAGTATTTACAATAATCGCTCCACCTTTCTTTAATCCGGCGAGAACATCTACTACATGAATCAAGCTGCTGTCTACAACTACTACATAGTCTGGTTCATAAATATTTGAATGCACGCGGATTTCCTTGTCACTGATGCGGTTATAAGCGGTAATCGGCGCACCCATACGCTCAGGACCGTACTCTGGAAATCCTTGTACATATTTTCCAGTTTGGAATACTACATCCGTCAAAAGAAGCGCTGCGGTCTTTGCACCCTGACCGCCACGACCATGCCAACGAATCTCAATCATATTTTTCATAATTTTCTCCATTCCATAACATTTTTCATCAAAAATGACAAAAAATTCGCCATAATAGGTCTATTATAGCGAAGAAAATATTTTTTGTATAGTGAAAATTTTAATTTATGGAAAAAATGTAAAGACAAGAAGGTTTTGCGAAATGCATTCCCATACCATACTGTGCAAATACCTGATTCAACACTGCTTGTGTGCGCGTGCAATCGGAATGTGGTTGCACTTCACTTCCTGCGCTGATGGTTATCTTTCCCTTCATAAAGACTTTTTCTTTGCAGCCGAAGGTTTTATAGATGCCTGCATACTATTATTTAAGAATTTCTTATTCGTAAATACGCATCAGTGTATCAACACCCTTGCGTGGCGGTGCAGACGGTTCTACTGCCGGATAGCCCATCGCCACAAGTGCTGCTACCTGCTGTCCTTCTTCCAAATCAATGATTTCTGCTACTTTGTCTTCATCGAAAATGCCTAAAACAACCGTGCCAATGCCATATTCGTGTGCAGCCAGGCAGAAGGTCTGTGTCGCCGCACCGGCGTCAAACATCTGCCAGCGGTCACCTTTCTTCGTTGAATAACTGCCGTCACGTTCAAATCCGCAACGTCCGGTAATCATGGAAACAACGACCAGATTGTCGGCCCCGCTTACGATTTCCGTGTTGTGTGCAAAACCCTCAAAGCACTCAGCTGCAATTTTATTGATTAATTCTTTATTCTGAATCACGTGGTAACGTGTGATCTGTGTGTTCTTCCATGACGGCACATAAGATGCTGCTTCCACAATTTTCTCAAGCGTGTCTTGTTCCACAACTCCTTCTTTGAATTTGCGGATGCTCCGTCTTGTTTTGATACATGTAATTGCTTCCATAGTCCCTCCAATAATTATATTTTTGCTGCAAATCTTTCTTAAAACTACTTATTATCATATCAAAATCGTCTGCCTGTGTCAAGAAATGCCCCGATTTAACGCATATTTCATAAAATTTAATATTTAATGCGTTGAAATTTGTTGCAGCATGGATTAAACTATATACATTATTGAAAAGGACAGGTGTTTGTGCCATGAAAAAAGGATTAAAAATTGCCGGATATGTCATCTGCGCAATTCAGTTACTCGTCAGTATTGTTTTTCTGTATTTTCTATGGAATTTTCAAATGGTTCCGACGAAATATTTGCTCGTGATTGCGGCGGTGCTTGCCGTAGCATGTCTGATTACGTTGCTACTACAACACTGGGTTGTGACAGGTATTCTCGGAAAAATCATTTCACTTATTATGATTGTCGTGCTTTGCATCGGATGTTCCATGCTATATCAGGCGCAGTCGTTAGTTGATGAAAGTACCGGCGTGACGGCCGAGTACGATTTGGTGCTGACCTACGCTTTAAAAGAGAATCCGGCAGATACGGTAAATGAGCTCTCGCCGCAGATCTACGGTATTTTAGATAGTGAAGATCTGATTTTTAATCAAAAGATGCTGGCTGAAATTAAAAAGAACAACGGTGGCAAAGAGATTACCGTAATTTCTTACACGAATATTTTTGAGATGATTGATGCGCTGAAAGCCGGTGACATCCAAGGTTGCATATTAAAGGAGACATATGTTTCCCTGCTGGCGGATTTTGAGGATTATGCCACATTTGCAGACGAAGTCAAGATTCTGTTGCAGTGCAACTTCGAATCGGAGATTGATACCTCCCCGATTTACCAGTATTTTGTGACTGATGAAGATTTGACAGGCGAAAGCGGCGAGAACCCGGGCGGCACAGAAGATGGCAATGGTTCCGCAGGTGGTGTTGGCGAATCTGAGACAGGGGACGCGATTGAGAATTCCGTTGCTTCTAACATTATCAAGACAAATGCTGATACAATTACGTTATTTATTAGTGGTATCGATACGACCGGGCCGGTGACGACGCGCAGCCGCAGCGATGTGAATATCATCGCAGTTTTAAATACGAAGACGAAGCAGGCAGTGCTTGTTTCTACCCCGCGTGATTTCTATGTGCCTCTGTCGATTTCCGGCGGTGTCCGCGACAAACTCACACATGCCGGTATTTACGGTATTCAGGTTTCGATGGATACGCTGGCGATGCTCTACGGCATTGAGATTGATGATTATTTCCGCGTGAATTTTACCGGATTTGTGGATATTATTGATGCATTGGGCGGTGTTGATGTGTATTCCGAATATACATTTAGCAAAGGAGGCTATTCCTTTACAAAAGGATATAACACCTTAAACGGTAAGGCAGCACTCGCATTCTGCCGCGAGCGTTATACGCTGCCGGGAGGTGACCGTGCCCGTGGTAAGAATCAGATGGCAGTTATTGAGGCCGTAGCGAAGAAGGCTGCCTCCCCTGCCATCCTCACAAATTACTCTTCGTTAATGAACAGCTTGTCCGGCAGTTTCCAGACAAGCCTGACCTCCTCGGAGATTGCCTCCCTTGTTAAGATGCAGCTTGAGGATATGAGCGCGTGGAATATCGTTTCCTGCAGTGCAAACGGTAGCGGTGCCAGCCGTTCTACTTACTCGATGGGAAGCCGAAAGTTATACGTCATGATTCCGGATATGTCTACCGTGAATGTAGCCCGTGAGAAAATCCAGGCTGTAGTCAATGGTGAAATCGTACAGTAACTTGCAATATAATAAAAGAAGCGGTTGTTCTTTTCGTTCAACCGCTTCTTTTCATACTGGCTATTCATTCTGCTCTTTCAATTTTCTTTTTAATGTCTGCGCCATTTCTACAATAATGCCCGCTTCGCCCGGTTCGCAATCTTCTAAAAGTACCGCATACTCCATCATCTTAATCGGTTTTGTGATATGCAACGAATCACACAATAAAATATCAAGCGAAATATCAAGTGCGTTTGCTATAGCAACTAACGCTTCCAAACTAGGCTTCGAATTTGCACTTTCAATATTATTTATATGGGATTTTGATACACCGGATGCTCTACTTAATTTTTCCGCACTCATACTTTTCTCTTCGCGGTATTTCCTTACGTTTAACCCAAGGCTGCGAAAATCTACTGCTCGATCCATTTTTTTGGAATCCCCCTTTACCTTTTATTAAATACTACAATTTAGATAGTTTTTTATAAAAGTTCTTATAAAAGGTTTTTCCCTTAAATACGGATTTTCGGGCATTTTTTGAAAAAACAGCGGCATGTAAGTACACGCCGCTGCCTCATTTTTTTAGGAAAGTCTTTCCGTTATCTTTTCCATAATTCCCGGAATATCAATATTCTGCGGACAATGCTCTGCACAGGCACCGCATCCGATACAATCCATCGGTTTTCTTCCGCTCTCAATTTTTTCAATACGATGGAGTGCACCATCGCCGTTTGTACGAAATCTGTTGTAAATTTCCATCACAAGCGGGATGTCAATGCGCATCGGACAATCATCTACGCAATAACGACACGCCGTACATGGTACAACAAGTTCGTGGTAGAACAATTCTAATGCCTTTTTCAAAGCATCGTTCTCCTCGTTTGATAATGGTGCTAACTCGGAGAAGGTCTGCACATTGTCCATCATCTGCTCCATATTGGACATGCCGCTGAGTACTACCTGTACGTTGTCGAGTCCCATCAGCCAACGGAACGCCCAGGACGGAATCGAGCGGTCCGGACAGACGCTCTTTAAGTGTGCGCTCGCGTCTTCGGTCAAGGTCGCAAGTCTGCCGCCGCGCACCGGTTCCATCACGATGACCGGAATGTTTTTTGCGGTCAGAATTTCATATTCTTCCTTTGCTGCGGAAAACTCCCAGTCATAGTAATTTAACTGAATCTGTGCGAAGTCCCAGTCATGATGACTTGCCAGCTTCTCCAATGTTTCCGGCTTTGCATGAGCAGAGAACCCGAGGTATTTGATTCTGCCGGCTGCCTTCTGCTCTAAAAAGTAGTCGATACATCCACAATTTAAATACTCCTCATAGGATCGGTCACCCACCGCATGCAGCAGGTAAAAATCAATATAATCCATATTTAAGCGCTGCAGTTGTTCTTCAAACACAGCTTTATAATCCGGATTTGCGCCAATCAGGAACTTTGTCGCCACGTAAAAGCTCTCGCGCGGATATTTGCTCAGTGCTTCGCCAAGAAATGACTCCGACTTGCCGCTGTGATACACATAGGCCGTATCGTAATAATTGATTCCGTGCGCCATTGCATAATCGATAATTTCCTGCGATTTCTCCTTGTCAATGGTCGAGGCATCGTCGTGGTCATGCAACGGCAGGCGCATATTGCCCATACCGAGCATCGATATCTCAATGTCTTTAAACTTTTTTCTAATCATACTTTTTCCGTCCTTTCGTAAAAATTATATCTCAATCATCTTGCCGACAAAATAATGTACAGCGAATGGTTCCGCAGGCCATCTTCTCGCCCGAATCACCGGCAGGCTGGCTGCGAAAATCATCCGGCATACTGTGGACAATTACTGTTTTTCCGCGGATATCGTCCGCGTTAAATCGCTCGGTGTAAAATACCGAAAAGCACTTTCCTCCGCTCTCGATTAACACCGGCATGTCACCCATGTGCTGCGGGTGCTCGCAATTTTCCGGGTTCAGATGTGCACCGGCATCCGCGAACGCGTCCGTCGCATTGCCGCTGCAGGCTTCCCCTTCATGGATGTGGAAACCGAAAAAGGCACCTCCGCATGCATCGGGATTCACAGGAAGTCCCTCCAAATCCGTCACAACCAGCATCCCCTGCCCCATTTTGTAAAACAGTACCATACCCTTGATGTCTTTATACGCTTCGTTCTGCCCGTTACCGCGCACAAACGCGTAACAGCATGGTGTGTCATCGTCTAAAATTTCCAAACTTTTTTGAAACATATCGTATCTCTCTGCAAATCGTCTTCATATCATTCTATGCTCCTATTGCAGAAGTTATCTCATTTATTGCAAAGATTGCTCTTTTCTCTGCGGACCGGCTCCGTTTACAATCGCAATACCGACACAAACAATTACTAAGGCAAGCAGATTTTTTACACTGACAGTCTTACCTTCGTTTAACAAAAACACTGATAAAACCATACCAAACACCGGCGTTAAGAAACCGTACACCGACACTTTGGACACATCGTTGTGCTTGAGCAAAATACCCCACAGCGAATAGGCTGCTGCCGAGACAAATGCCAGATAAAGTAACATCCCAATGCCTACCGGCGTTATATGTGTAATCCGTCCGCCCATTACAAAACCGATTACCATCATCACCAGACCGCCGAGCGTAAACTGATACCCGCTTAACATTACCGGCGAATGCGTCTTCGATGCTTCCTTCATAATAACGGTGGAAAACGCATACGCGATGGTCGAAATCAGGATAAATCCTTCCCCTTTGAGTGAAAGTTCAAAATTCATGGCTGCCGGGTCGAGATTTACTAACACCACACCGATGATACCAAGCACACAGCCAAGCACCTTGCGACTCGTCAGCTTTTCCTGTCTAAAAATCCACGCCGAAACTGCAATCGCCACAAACACATGCACCGATTCGACAATCGATGCTTTTACGCCGCTTGTGTTTGCCAGCCCGATGTAGAAGAATAAATACTGTAAAATTGTCTGAAAAAGGCTTAGCAACGCCGCTTTTTTTAGTCCTGCACCGTCCGGAATGAGTATTTTTTTCGCAGAAACGCTGGCAATCGTAATCCCCAGCAAACCCGCCAGAAAAAATCGTGTGCCACCGAAAAATATAATCGTAGCCGTATCACTGCCGACAATCTCAAACAATGAATAGCCGATTTTTATGCAAGGAAACGCGCTGCCCCAAAGCACACAACAGATTGCCGCCAGAAGAAAGACGACCATGTTTTTCTGAAGATAATTCTGTTTCATCGTAAAGTTTCCCTTCCCAAATCAACCGATTATCCCAGAATCTGCTCCGCCAACGTCTGCATTTCCTGCACATTCTTATCTGTATAAGCTGATTTTATGGAAACCGTCTGTTCACAAATTGTCAGATTCTTCATGGTCTCCAAAATATTTTTCATATGCTTCGCTGCCTGCGGTGCCCAAGTGCCGTTTTCCATCAACCCAATCGTTCTCTTCTGAAAACCTTTGCTTTTTAAGTGCGCCAGAAAATCTTCCATGCATGGGAATAAACCACTATCATAGGTGGCCGATGCCAAAATCATTTTGTCATAGCGGAATGCATCCTCGATAACTTCCGCCATATCCTCTCTTGCCAGGTCACTGATTACCACCTTTTTTGTGCCGTGTTCTCGCAAAATCTCCGCCATCTTCTTAGCAGCTTTTGCCGTATTGCCGTGAATGGAAGCATACGCAATCAGTACGCCCTCATCTTCCGGTTCATAGCTGCTCCAAATATTATATTTTTCAATATAATAAGAGAGCTTCTCCCGCAGAATCGGACCATGCAGCGGACAAATTACCGCAACATCCAGCGTAGCCAGCTTCTTTAATACTGCCTGCACCTGATTTCCGTACTTGCCTACAATATTAAAATAGTATCTTCTTGCTTCACACGCCCAATCTTCGTCCGTATCAAGCGCACCGAATTTACCGAATGCATCCGCGGAAAACATGATTTTTTCGGACAATTCATAACTCATCATAACTTCCGGCCAATGAATCATCGGCGCCATCACAAACTGCAATGTGTGACTTCCCAACTCTAAAGTATCGCCTTCTTTTACAATGACCGCTCTGTCTGTGAAATCCGTAGCAAAAAACTGGGAAAGGAAAACAAACGTCTTTGCATTTCCTACCAACTTCATCTGCGGATACTTCTCCGCAAGAATCTTCACGCTGGCAGCATGATCCGGCTCCACATGCGATACGATTAAGTAATCGACTTCACGCTCGCCTAAAACCGCCTCAAGATTGCTCATCCATGCTTCAGTTTTGCGCGCATCCACGGTATCCATCACTGTTACTTTGTCATCCATAATTACATAGGAATTGTAAGAAATCCCATTTGGAACCACATATTGACTTTCAAACAAGTCAATCGTCTTGTCATCTACACCAATATAAAAAATTGTATCTGTCACCTTATTATTGTTCATATCAACCTCCATCTGTAATCTTTCTCTGCAATATATTCAAGCTTGTCCGTTTAACACCGCTTCTTTCAATTCATCCCCCTCATATCGAAGCTTCAGAGTAAAAAATGGTGCATCTTCCAACAATAATTTCAGGAAGATCTTGTCGCCCTCCCACAAATTTAAATTAAATAATTGTTCCTTTTTAATCCATGCCAAATTCCCCTCATTGCAGCCGGTCAGCTCACCCGCAAAACCATCCGCCGTGTACAAGCACATATACTCCGTCTCCCAACCATCCGAAATGAACGTAATTAGTCCGCGAAAACGGTACGATGTCAGCGTCAGCCCTGTTTCCTCCTGCACCTCACGCAGCAGACATTCGTCCGGTGTCTCGTTTTTCTCAAAATGTCCGCCGACACCAATCCACTTACCTTTGTTGACATCTACTTTCTTCGATACACGGTGCAACATTAAATAACAATCATCTTTTTCTATATAACATAAAGTTGTCAAACTCATATTCTTTTGCCCTCTGTAAATACCAGTATGTTTATTTTACTATATTATTCACTAAAATAAAAGTAAAAATTTTCTTATCTTTATTATTCTAAAAATTTTACAAACAAAAAAGATGTCTCAACGAGACATCTTTTTGTAAAAATACTTTTTATAAATCGTCTTCCATACCGTCGTCGCCGCCCTGGCCACCACCAGATAAGGTCATGATATTCTCATACTCGTACGTCATAATTTCGATTTCCGGTGCTTCAAAGAATTCCTTTTTCATTTTATTTTCCTCCTTAAACATGTCTGTTTGCCTACACAAAATCTTATGCTATAAATATATACCTAAAAATGTAATCTGTCAATACAATCCGTGTATCAAAGGAAGATATTTTTCGCTTCTTCCTTATTTTCATATACTATACTTACAAAACCAATAGTAGGACTCGTGCAGATGAATGATAATCTAGCCGCTTATATCGAACGCTCATTACTGTCTAACTTTGATATGAACTTCACGAAGCTGCTGCTCGGTTACCTCGCCCGGTGCGCCGCACATCAAATCTTGTGCATTACCATTCATTGGAAACGGAATCACTTCGCGGATATTCTCTTCATTTCTTAAAAGCATAATCATACGGTCAACGCCCGGTGCCATACCTGCATGCGGTGGTGCACCATACTGGAACGCATTGTAAAGTGCGCCAAACTTCACCTTCAAATCTTCTTCTGTATAGCCTGCAATTTCAAATGCCTTTACCATGATATCAAGGTTGTGATTTCTTACCGCACCGGAAGAAAGCTCAACACCGTTGCAGACAATATCATACTGATATGCAAGAATTTCCAACGGGTCCATGTTGTTCAGTGCATCTAAGCCACCCTGTGGCATCGAAAATGGATTGTGAGTGAAAATAATCTTCTTCTCGTCCTTATCATACTCATACATTGGGAAGTCGTTGACAAAGCAGAAACGGTATGCGTTCTTTTCACAAATGTCAAGACGGTTACCGAGTTCCACACGAAGCTGACCTGCATATAATGCTGCACGTTCTTCCTTATCCGCGATAAAGAAGATGGTATCGCCGGCTACAAGACCTGCGATTTCTGTAATTTCACTCTTCATATCTTCCGGTATAAACTTGTCAATCGGTCCTTTGTATGTCATATCCTCAAGCACTTCCAAGTAGCCCAATCCACCCATACCGATGGAGGTTGCAAACTTCAAAAGTTTTTCGTGGAAACCCTTGGACATATTTGCATGCACTTTAATCGCACGCACGGTCTTGCCGTGGAATGGCTTGAACGTACATCTTTGGAAGAAATCGGTCACGTCAACGATTCTCAACGGATTACGTAAATCCGGCTTATCAGTGCCGAATTCAAGCATCGCCTGCTTGTAGCTGATGACCGGATACGGTGCCGCAGTCACAGTCGCACCTTCCGGCGCAAACTTTTCGAATGTTGCGGTCAGCACTTCTTCTCCTGCACGGAAAACATCTTCCTGTGTTGCAAAGCTCATTTCAAAGTCAAGCTGATAGAATTCGCCCGGAGAACGGTCTGCTCTCGCGTCCTCATCACGGAAACAAGGGGCAATCTGGAAATATTTATCAAAGCCGGACACCATAAGCAGCTGCTTGTATTGCTGCGGAGCCTGTGGCAATGCGTAGAATTTACCCTTAAACTTTCTGGAAGGTACTATATAGTCTCTGGCACCTTCCGGAGAGGAAGCACACAAAATTGGGGTCTGAATCTCCAAAAAGCCCATCTCTGTCATCTTTTGACGTAAGAATGTAATGACTTCCGAACGGAAAATCATATTATCTCTTACTTTCTTATTTCTCAAGTCAAGATAGCGATATTTTAAACGTAAATCCTCACGAATTTCCTTAGAAGTCATAACATCGAAAGGCAGCTGCTTATATACCTTACCCAAAACTTCTACGGAAGATGCGCGTAACTCGATAGTTCCGGTCGGAATCTTCGGGTTGTAAGTTTCCTCGTCGCGGTGCTCAATCACACCTGCTACCGATACGCAGTCTTCTTTGTTTAATCCGTCAAGTAAGCTGGTGTCTGACATAACGACCTGCATCACACCGTACATGTCTCTTAAATCGATAAATGATACGCCGCCGTGGTCGCGAATGTTCTCAACCCAGCCGGCAATTTTCAGTGTCTGTCCAACATCACTCACACTGATTTTGTCCATCGTTCTGTCACGATAAAGTGTGGAAAATTCCATGATTTATTCCTCCTCAAATAAAAATAGTATAAAAAATGTCCGCCCTGAACATTTTTATTCAGGACGAACAATTAAGTCCGTGGTACCACCTGATTTACTGCCATCTATTTCAATCGCAGTCACTCATCAAATCTGTTTAACGCACAGCCTACGGCGCACCTACTGATTAAGCTTAAGTTACTCAATGTTCAGATTGCAGCTCGGAAGTGTTATTCGCGTAAATTCACTTTGCGGAGTTCACACTATCCTCTGCTCACTGGAAACGATAATTTACGTTACTTCTCTTCGTCATCACTATCGAGGGAATTATATAATAAGGATTTTAAATTGTCAACCCCGGTATTGGCCGCATGAAATAAATAATTTTTGTCATTTTGTGCTATTTCTTCCTGCATTTGCTCAATTTCACGCTCCGTATTTTCAAGCTCCGCCTGCAAGTCCTGCGAGGACAAACGTTTACATCCCGCACCGATGATGATAATCTGCTCAAGGCGGTCAGAGGTTGCCACGGTGATATCGTATTTTTTTCCGTATTCGTGGGCAAATTTTTCAATGTAAGCATCTGCCGTCTGCGCCTCCTTGGTGTAGACAATATGGATGTTATGATAATCAAACATTTCCGCCGCATGACCTTTGACACGATAGGCATCGAACACGAGAATCAAGTTACACTGCCTAAGGCCCTGATAATTGCAAAGCAGGTCAGCCAGCTTGTCACGGGCAGCATCGATGTTTACCGCCGCAAGTTCTTTGAGTTCATCCCATGCAAAAATCACGTTGTAACCGTCGACCAGCAAGTAAGCATCTTTTTTCGGCAAAGGCTTATACACATATTCTCTTGCCGGCTGCGGTGCGCGACGAACGGACGCCTGCTGCTGCCCGAGGCGCTTGTGTGCGGTGTAACCTTCCTTGCTGTTCGCAAACGATGTACGGCTTAAAATCGCATCAATCTCATCGGTACCGAGCGCGTAATTTCGACTCTGCGCCGGTGTAAGCATTGCCACTCCGTCCTGTGTATATTCTGTTAAGTCGCTCATCAAATAAGGAATATGCATGTATTTCGGCACATCCTGCCACTCAACTAAAAATCCGGCGCCATGCGCGCAAAATACCGAACCGGTCGGATTTTCCACGTCTGCCTCCGCATTGTAACCGATGCGTGCCACCACTTCCTCTGTGTTGTGGCACGGCTTGTAACCCATCGGTGTGCAGCTTAAAACACCTTTCCCACGAGAATACGCCGTTACCTCGCGTTGATAGCCGTTCATTTTGCTGACCGGTGCCGTACCGGTCAAAACGGAGCGTTCCTCATCTGATTCCGTGACCTCACAAGCGCCGTGCATTGTGTCCACATCCGCCATTGCGCGACCTATGAGTTCGGTCGGAAGCTCCAGTCGGAAGCGGTAATACGGTTCAAGCAGTACGGATTTTGCCTGCCTGAGTCCCTGTCGCACCGCCCGGTACGTGGCCTGACGAAAGTCTCCGCCCTCTGTATGCTTCTGATGCGCTCGCCCCGACACAAGCGTAATGCGCATGTCGGTAATCGGTGCACCGGTCAGAACACCTAAATGCTTTTTTTCTTCCAAATGTGTCAAAATCAATCGCTGCCAATTTTTTGCCAACAAATCTTCGCTGCAAATGCTATCAATTTCCAGTCCGCTGCCTTCCTTACCCGGTTGCAGCAACACATGTACCTCCGCATAATGACGAAGCGGCTCAAAATGTCCGACTCCTTCGACCGTGTCAGCAATCGTTTCTTTATATACAATGCTTCCGCTGCCAAACGTCACTTCCACACTGCAGCGTTCCAAAATCAAATTTTTTAACACCTCGAGCTGGATATCTCCCATCACGCGTACAAAAATTTCTTTCGTTTCTTCCTGATAGCGAATGTGCAGCACCGGTTCTTCCTCCATCAGGTGCATCAATTTCGGTAATAGCGTCACCTTGTTGATTTCTTCCGGCACGATGATTTCATATGTCAGTACCGGTTCCAAAAACGGCAGAATTGCATCTTGCTCTACGCCAAAGCCCTGTCCGGCAAATGTCTCAGTCAATCCGGTTACCGCACAAATCTGTCCGGCACACACTTCTTTCACGCTTTCGTATTTTTCCCCGGAATAGAGACGAATCTGATTGACCTTTTCCATTTTTGAATAATGAAGAACATCTTTTACCTGTAATTTGCCGCCGGTCAGTTTCAAATGCGTCAGACGGTTTCCCTGCGGATCGCGAGTAATTTTAAAGACGCGAGCGCCAAATTCCTCTCCATAGATATTTTCACGCGTATACGTATCAAGCCCATCCATAAACTCGCGCACACCCTTGTTTTTCAAGGCTGAACCGAAATAACACGGGAACACCGCACGTTCTTTAATTAACGCACAAATTTCCTCTATGTCGACCTCTCCATTCTCTAAATATTCCGTCAAAAGTTCCTCTTTATTCACGGCAATATTTTCATAAAATGTTTCGTCCTCATGGCTAAAATCTACAACATTCACACTCAGCTTCTTTTTTATCTGTTTCAAAAGAACCGCTGGGTCGGTTCCCGGCTGATCCATTTTGTTGACAAATAGAAATGTCGGTATTTTATATTTTTGCAACAGATACCAGAGCGTTTCTGTGTGTCCCTGCACACCGTCGGCACCGCTGATAATCAGAATGGCATAATCAAGCACTTGCAGAGTACGCTCCATTTCTGCCGAGAAATCGACGTGTCCCGGTGTATCGAGCAACGTAACATCCGCATTCGTCAGGCCGAACATCGCCTGCTTGGAAAAAATCGTGATACCGCGCTTTTTCTCCATATCATATGTATCCAAAAACGTGTCGCCGTTATCGACGCGTCCGATGCGACGGATGCTGCCACTCTCGTAGAGCATACTTTCCGATAATGTAGTTTTTCCTGCGTCTACATGGGCTAAAATGCCAATTGCTAATTTCTTCATATGTCCTCTGTTCTAAAAGATTTGTCACTCAGTTTTCTTGCGAATCTTTCGCACAATCAATTTCACAAACTTTACAATCAACACAATAAGTAACACGAAAATGAAAATCAACACAACTACCACACCGATAATCATAAAAAAATATTTATTCGGGTTTTTGAGCAAATCTCCGATTTTCTTGCTATTCTCAACCACCTTACGGCCCTGCTCAGTCGCATAGGTATCCGGCACATTCGCCGTTCCGTCGCCGTCCGTGTCTTCAAAAGATTCCATGTACTGCGCGATTGCCACCCATGCTTTCAACTCCTGACCTTCCGTAGTGATAACCGCATCCATGTAGTCCTCAATCGGTGTTCCGTCCGCATTTTTCGGCACGATAGAGAGAAGCCCGTAGGACAAATCCGTTACCCCGCCGAGCATCTGAGAGCTATAGAAATCGGTTACCACACGATAAAGCTTATCATCTTCCAGTTCACTCACACTACCATCCGCTGAAACCAGACGCGATTCCGTTACTTTATTTAAAATCATGCGATTCGGATTGTAATTCCAGTACAATCCATATGTATATAGTCTTGCTGTTGTCATCAAATCGGAAATGCTGGCATCAATCTCAGCTACGATTTTCAGCTCCGCGCCGGTCAGATAGACGCTGATCAGCGGATAGCCCGGCACACCGTCCTCGCCGATACCGAGAGAAAATGAGTTAAACACATTTTCCACCGTGATATCTCCGACTGCATAGGTATCGCGAATCGTTCCTGCCGGCACTACTGCTACATCAACCGGCTTTCCATCCCAGTCCGCCGCATTTTCCACTGCATAAGCGTAGGCATCTGCCATGATACTGCCGAGGTTAACTTCCGTATGCAGCTCTGATGTATCCTGGCTAGTCGCAAAGATAACATCATTGTTGCAGAGAACCTGATCCTGCGTGTAGCCAAACTGTGCCAGATAGGTTTCGTCAATCTGTGCGGTCAACTCGTCAATCTTCTGCTGCGTCGGCTCATCCGGCACAATCGATGTGTCTACAGTAATCAACTCGTAATTGTCCATTTTCCAGACGCCGTCTGACGTTTCACTCATGGAGGCATTTCCAAGATATTTACCGTATTCTGCCGCAGAAACAATATATGTACTGCCGTGCACAATCGGTTCATCCAGCTTTGTGTGCGTGTGTCCGCTTACAATCAAATCAAGTTGCGGCACCGCCTTTGCCAACAACTCATCCTCGGATTTTTCCGGATCATCCCATGTCCCGCTGTGGGAAATGCAGACAAGCATATCTACATCTTCATTTTTTTCAATTTCCGCAACCGTTTCCTTAACCGCCTCAATTGGATTCTCAAATGCAAGCGCACAATCCACTACGCAATCAAAGCAATCTTCGCCAAACACGCCCATCACGGCAATTTTTACATCTCCCTTTTCGATGACCGTGTACTCCTTCACGCCGTATTCTTCGAACACATTGTATAAAAGTTCCTGTTCCTCTGTCAAACCTTCCGACTTCATCGCCTCCCAGTCGATGTTGCACACGAGCAACTCCGGCAATGTATCGCCACTGTTCATGGCTGCCTCAAACATGTTCGCAAGCCCCTTGGCGCCGTAATCAAATTCATGATTACCGAGCGTCGTCGCCTCAATGTCAAGCGCACCGAGCATACGCAGTTCCACTGCTACATCCTCAAATACCGTTTGCACCAATGTCCCCATCGAGAAATCACCCGCATCAAGTACCAGTGTATCCGGGTTTTCTGTTTTTGCCTCATTTATCAGCGTCTTCAGCTTAGCAAATCCGCCCATCATCTGTGACTTTCCATTCTCAACGGTCGCAAATTCGTTTACATGCGAATGTAAATCATGCAAAAATAAAATGTCTACCTGCTTTCCAGCAGCTTGCACGTCATTTACATTTGAACCTGCAATCATCAGTACAGTCAACATCAGTACACTAAGTAGGCACATCCATGTCTTTTTCATAGTTTTCTCCTTCTATTGCTTTATCATTCGTATCTTTTCATTCGTTTTCAATGATCCGTTGTAACATTACAGCACTCTTAACAATCTCACATAAAATTCCACGGTCTTAATCAGCGTTTCTATCGGAATACGCTCATCATTTCCGTGAATCATGCCGCGTTCTTCCTTTGACATGCGCATTGCTGAGAAACGATATACACGGTCAGAAATGCGGCAGTAATGTCTGGAATCGCTGCAGGCCATCATCAAATATGGGGAAACAATCGCTTCCGGCCATGTCTGATGGATGACATTTCTCAGCTTATCCCACTCTTCACAGGAAGTATCGGAATACGGCGATGGATCCATGCCGTTGACGATTTCCAGTTTGATTTTGTCATTCTTAATGACGGATTTTAAATATTTCGCAGCGGACTCCATCGTATCCTTGCCGAGCAGTCTCATATTAATGCCGAAGCTTGCTTTCGGAGGCAACACATTGTATGCCTTGCTGCCTTCCATACGAGTCACGGCTACCGTCGTGCGCATAATGGCGTTAAGCTCGCCGCCGGACCTCTTGCAAATCAGGTCGAGAAGCGGCAGGAAACACCACAAATTTGCGAAAATCATGCGGTATAAAAATGTCGATTCTCTGCCCAGCACATCGAACATTTCCGCTACCGGCTTGGTAAGTTGGCATTTGAATGGCTTATTTTCGATACGGGTAACCGCTTTGCTAAGCTCGCCTAAAATTGTATGCTGCGGCGGTGTAGATGCGTGCCCGCCAGAGGATTCAAGTGTGAAATTCATGTTCACACCACCCTTTTCACCGATGCCGATAACCGCACATTCTTTATTTACACCCGGGAATACTTTTTCAACAACAGCGCCGCCCTCATCCAGCACAATCGCCGGTCGAATACCTTTTTCTTCTAAATAACTTACAATATCATCACATGTGTTTCCGTCAATTTCTTCCTCACCTGAGAACGACAAATACAAATCATTTTCCGGTACATATCCTTCTTGCAAAAGCATTTCCAAGGCTTCCATCACGCCACATAAGGTTCCTTTCGTATCGAGTGTACCGCGTCCCCAGATACAACCATCCTCAATCAATCCGTCAAATGCCGGTTTTGTCCACAACTCCTCGTCCACCGGCACAACATCATAATGCGCCATGCAGACCGACGGTTTGTCCGCACTTTTACCCTTTAAATAGTACAAAAGGCCGTTCTTTCCTACTTTTTTGAACTCACATGCTTGATAAATGTGCGGGAAACGCACTTGCAGAAGTGCTTCAAACTTTGCAAACTCACCACGGTCAATGAGTGTGTCATCTCGGTAAGATACGGTTTTACACTTAATCATATCAACCATATCTTCCACAATTTTCTCATCATTGAGCACTATTTTTTCTGCCGTTACCGGCTCCTGCGGGTACGGCTTAAAACGCAACGTACGAATGAGAATCACTAACACAAAACAAGAGACAATCGCTAAAAGAATATATCCCATAATTTATAACCATCCTTTTTTATACATAATACGGGCCGCGCCGAGTGTAATCACTACACCAACCGGCACCATAATACCAACAGACGAACCAAGAGACGGAATCGCTAAGAAAATCGCCACCATGAAAATGAGCGGCACGATTGCAATTTTCCAATTCTTGCTCACATACACAACGGCCAATCCACCGAATAATGCCGGGAGAATATTGTCAAACGCCGGCTTTAAAACTGGTGAATTCAACACCGGTGTCAAAAGCGATAACGCGAACACGCCTACTACTAAAATGAACGTCGTCACAATCGTACAAGTGGCAATTGCAATTGTAGATATAATTTCTCCCTCTTCCGTACCCGGTTTCACATCAGCGTTTTCCATCGCATTTAACGCACTCGGTGCCTTTAAACTTGTCAGATTCCCGGTCACGAACGAAAGATACGTACCCGCGGTTCCGAGCATCGGTGTATAGGTAATAACTTCAATCACACCTACCGTCCAATAAATCGGCGCTACGCCAAGCAGGCCTTTTAACACAGCGGTTGCTTCCGGCCATACATTGTAATATAAGCAAATCATCACCGGCACCATCATTACGACAACAACAGCGGTCCAAATCCAGATTTTACCGTACGTATCGGTTTTCTTCATATATTCATTCATTGTCACGCCCTCCTTAACCAATTAAATTTGCCAACAAAATCGCCCCAGCCATCGCTATCACCATACTGATAGCCAACGCATAGGTTTCGAGCCATTTCATCTTAAATACTTTTACAAACAGACCAATAATTCCCATCACTGCTGCGGAAATCAGCAGTACAAACACCGGAATCCATCCGCTGAAACCTTCGCGCACGTCTGCGAACACCACACCTAAGAATGCGGAAATCATGCCGAGGAAAATGGAAGTCATAAAGATATCGCCCCACTTGCTGTCTTTTTCCTTCAATTTGAGCATACCACCCTGAATGCGCTTCATTAAAATCGGCGGCAGAATAATGCTAGGTATGATGCCGAGCGTCATTACCCAGGCAATCGCGGCATAAATTTTGGGGTCAGTAATCGTCTCAGACAACGAAATACCGAACGCGTTCGCCGTCGAAGTTGCCGCCGGCAACTCATATGTAATCGCACCGATAACACTCATGCGAATCCATGGGAGCGGAATTCCCAAAAACTTCGATAATGTGATGACACCGATTAATATCGATAATGCCGGTGCAATCGTAAATACCACCGTTGAAATCACAGTCTTCTTCATCGTTG
This sequence comes from Lachnospiraceae bacterium, assembly GCA_015057275.1. GTDB lineage: Bacteria > Bacillota > Clostridia > Lachnospirales > Lachnospiraceae > SIG308. Next base: position 26,474 of record SVEO01000021.1, read on the forward strand.
GCACCTTAATGCCAAGCTCCTTGCCGCGTTTCCATGCTCTCACAAGGAAAAATGTTGACTGCGCCAGTACGAATACGATCACGCAAGCCGCTATGATGTACAAAAATGTACTGTTTACGTTGAAATTCATTCCATACCTCCTTTAAATCATAACATCATTTCATGGACTATCCTCTCACAATATTTGATTTTGTAACCTTTTATAATTTTATCATCCAACGACATATCGGTCAATTTTTTCTTTACCATTCTAAGAAATATCATAAAAAGAGCTTTTGCTCTATAGATTTTTGAACTGACCCCAAAAAGTTAGACTTTTTAAGCGTAGCAGTTTAATGGCTGCTACGCTATTTTTATGCAGCCAAGGCGGATAGTCTGTATTCAACAGGACTCATCCAGCCAAGTTTCTCTTTAATTCGTTTTTCATTGTAATATACAATATATTTTTCAATAGTTTCTTTCAATTCTTCAAAACTATAGTAGGTATTTCCATAGTACATCTCTTGTTTTA
>SVEO01000022.1 GCA_015057275.1 Lachnospiraceae bacterium
ACCGGCACGCTTACTCATTGGTCTTCGAATATATCGAAACCTTTTATAATACTGTCCGTATACACAGTCATTGCGACTACCTGTCGCCTAATGACTATGAAAAACTGTATATGAGGGTTGAGAAACTTCCGGCAGCTTAGCTGGCAGAACATCTCATTTTATTTTGTACTAAATCTTGACACAGGACCATTCTTCAAAGTTTTGTATTCTGCGCTCAAATATCAACACGTCTTCACAAGCTGTAGAATTCATACCAAATCCTAATATCATCAAAGCATTCTTACCTAATTCGTTTGAATATATGGTATGTAACTTCCAACCATTCTTTGCATGGTCTGATAGAATCTTCATCATCTTTTCCTTATCAATTGTACCATGATTTTCATTGATGATAGTTACCACGTCATACTCATAAAACTCATTAAATGATTTAGCATAATTTACATGCTTTACTTCTCTTTCTTTATCATCTTTAACCTTTTGAATATGTTCTTGTAATCCCAATCCAGTAATTCTTTTATATTTCAAATTAATTTGTTTATAAAATTCTTGCTTAATCCGGTCCTTATCAACATCAGAATTAGCCTTCTTGTCAATTGCATCTGCAATTCTATCATAGCATTCTTTACACTTTTCAGGATTATCTTCTCTTTCAATATCAAATAATAATGCTCCACCAAATTCAATATAACAATTATCACATAACAACCCATCAAAATGGTCTCCTGATATAAACCCTACTCTTCTTCCACAATTTATACATTCCTTTGCCATTATTAGAATCCTCCTTCATTAAAACTTATTCTCAGTCGATATGATACATTATAACATTTTATACATGAAATCTCTATCATAACTTAAGAAAATAAGGCATATCAGATAAAGCCATGTCCAATATACCCTATCATCCGCTTATACCTATCTTTATATTTTCCGGGATTTCTGACAAGTGCTCTGACATAATTCCTTTTTTTATTTCATACTCGACATTCGTATAGGCATCTTGGTTCTGCTGTTTACTTACGATAAACAAAATTTTATTCAAGTTACTCGCCACACTGCTGATTTTTTTACTTTGTACCGATTTAGGAATCAAATAGTTTTTGTTTCCATCTCTTGGATAATCATACCCAACAAATCCAACCTCGTTTCCCATCGACATAGTCAAATAAAATTGCTCCGGGCAATTACCTATGTATCCAACTTTTATCAATTTAGCATTTGTCACAAAATCAAACACCTTTTCAAATACTATATGTTTAACTTCCGCTTCTGCATAACTGTGAACCAATGAGATATCAACCGCAACATCTTCTTTGGCTTTACAAGCTTCATATGTAGCTAAATGATTTTCGCTTTCTATCTTACACCCCAAGAGATGCCAAAAGTTAAAATGGTTATATGTAATTTGACAACATTTTAATTTATCATTTTTCCCTTTACTGCAGACTATAAGATAATCTTTTCCGTTTTTCTTATCATAAATCTGAATGTCATTATGTAAATTTTTTAATATTTTTTCTGATATCATTCTGTTTCCATATATTAACAAAGAGTCATGGAAAACTCCACAACTCTTTGCTTTTTCTACTGGTTTATAATGTTGCTTTACCAACTTTTATAGGCCTTCCACCTATTCGGCATTTGGGACAACTTGCGTTTCCTTCATTTGCTGATGTCCGTGTAAAGTTTTTACGATGCCAGATAACACCGCTGCACGCTCCTTATGCAGATGTCCGATATACGGAAAGAAGAGTCAACTCCTTTGGCAATTTTATTTTAACATAGTTATTTTTAAATTTCAACAGAAATTATAAATTAATCATAAAATTTCTGTTATGTAATTCGTTGCATATATGCTATCAACAACGCTTACCAACCTATAGCTGAACCAGAAGAAACAGAATCTTCAAGGATATCGTCAATGTCTCCGCCACCGGTGATAGCGTCAGTTACATCGTCTAAATCTTCAACCATGTTTAATGCCATACCAAGGATATCCATATCCATGTCTTCCATGTAGCCTGCCACCTCAGATAAAGCATCGTTGAGGTCATCGAAATCGATTTCGTCTTCTACAAATTCACCAAGTTCATCGAGATCAACATCATTTGCCAAAGCGACGGTAGAAACATAGTCAATCATCCAGTCGCCGTTTGCCTTGACTACTACAACGTCAATGTTTTCGCTTTCATCATCATCCTTGCCTTCGATGGTAAGTTCTACGTCTAATACGTAACCGGCGCTAACCTTGAATTTCTTTAAATCCTTTTCTAAATTGTCAACAACCTTAACTAACTTCTTGATTTCCTTGTCGGTTAAGTCAGTGCAACCTTCTAAGCCTTCAACCACTTCTGTTAAGCCCGGTGCAAGCTCTGCAAAGGAAGAATACAATGTTGTGATGGATTTTCTTTCATCCTTGGAAAGCTTTTCCTTGTCTTTTACCTTGTAGGAAATCTTTACCTTGTCGCCATACTGATCTTCGAGTACATCAAACAGTTCGCCGTACGCGTCTTCTAATACGTCCGGTGTCTGGTCGAAAAGATCCTTTACGTCTTTGCCGTACTCATCACTGTCCTCTAAGATCTTGCGGATATCACTGTAAGCATCTGCCACAAAACCAGGTGCTGCTGCTTCCACAATCTTGTCAACATCTGTCTGCTGTTTGTTCACAACCTTAACAATATCCTTCAGCTGTGAATCATACTTTTCCGAGAAGCAGGACTTTACTAAAAGAAGTAATGCAATCACAACTACTGCAATCACTGCAATTGGAATGATTTTCTTTACGTCCAGCTTGGACTTTTTCGTTGCTTCCGGTGCAACCTCTGGTGTGACTTCTGATACTGTTTCTGTTACAACCTCAGGTGTTGCTTCCGGAGTAACTTCCGGTGTTTCGATTTCTAACGTTGCGCCGCAGGATTCGCAGAATTTGCTGCCTTCCTGTGCCTCACGTCCACAGTTTTTACAAATCATTTTTCATCCCTCCGTATATTTTATTTGTAAATAATATACTATCATATTTTGAATAAAGTGTCAATTTGTGTATAAAAATAATGCCGGTTTACTCCGGCATTATTATCAGTCATTATTCAACGATTTCAGCGTCGACTGCGTTCTTCTTTACGGATTCAACACCGTTTACGCAGTTTGCATGTGTTGTATAGCCTTCGCTGACAGCGATTGGCCGTTCGGCCAAAAATGTAATAGCGTTATCACGGCCTTCGTGCTTCTTTACTACCTCTTTGCGCCGATGTCCGGCTCGTCGCGCAATGTGATGGTGCCCGGCGCTTTGCCGTCGGTTTCGAAAACAATGATTTCATTCTTGCCGTTCTTTAATAACGGCGCCGGAATGTAGAGGCGCTTCTGTGGTCCGATTTCCCAGAATCGTCCGATGTTGAAGCCATTGACAAAGATACAGCCTTTGCCCCATTCTGCGAAATCAAGGAATGTGTCAGCGATTTCGTCCGCGCAAAAGCTGAATTTATAAAATGCCGGGGTGCCTTCCTTGTATGCGCCGGAGAAATCAATCGCAGCGGTGTTGTCAAGCGACAGTGGGTAAATCTCCCAATCATGGTGCATATGTCCGTTAATCTGCACACAGCCGTCAATGCCCTTGCGCTGTTCTTCCATGCGTGGCCCAAAATTCACACGCCCCATATTTTCCATTAAAATGTCAAGCGTGGATCCCGGCTCCATATCTGCCTTTACTTCGTGCTCGGTGAGCAGTTCACGGTCGTAAAGTATCTTTACCGGCTTCCCGTCAACAAAAATATTTGCGCGATCATTGGCGCGCCACAGGCGGATGCGGTTAAGACTCTGCTCTTTCGCAAGCGTCGAGCGGTACAATATGTAGCCATAGTTTTGACCGAGCTTTTCCATCGACACCGGGTACGGAGAAGTCGTTTTTTTGCTCAGTGTATCCAATGTGCTAAAGAGGCTGACTTTTTCTTCTGGCACCAGCGTTCCGTATGCCTTGCGACTGATTTTTGTAGAAAATTCCACTTCCGGAACCGGCGCATATTTACTGATAATTTCTTTATATTTGCGATATTTTTCGGTAATCTGGCCATCCTCTGTCAGAATCCCGTCGTAATCGTAAGAGGTAACGTCCGGCGTCAGTTCATCGTAGTAATTCGAGCCGTTCATAAAGCCGAAATTCGTACCACCTTCAAACATGTAGATGTTGACATGTCCGAGCTTAAGCATCTCGTCCAAATCCTTTGCACTCTGTTCGAGATTACCGGTCATGTGACCACCATTCCCCCAATGGTCAAACCAGCCAACCCAGAATTCGGTACACATTAGTGGTCCGCCGTTTGTATGTCTCTTTAATACCTCAAAACGCTCCTTCGTATGAGACCCAAAATTTCCGGTCGGCAACACGCCCTCAAGCTTACCGCAGGAAAGAGATTCATCCGTCGGACCGTCTGATGTCACGAGCGGTACTACCACGCCGCGTCCAACCATCATCTTCTTCATCGTCTGCATATAGTTGCCGTCGCTGCCGTAGTAACCGTATTCATTTTCCACCTGCATCATGATGACCGGACCGCCGTAATTAATCTGCAGCGGAGCAATAATTTTGAATAATTCATCATAATAGGTTGCAACTGCATCAAGAAATGGCTGATAACTTGTGCGTAAACGCATGCCATCTTCTTTTAAAAGCCATGCCGGCAGCCCGCCGAACTCCCATTCTGCACAAATGTACGGTGACGGGCGTAAAATTACGTATAAACCGAGTTCCTGTGCCGTTCTCACAAACTTTGCCACATCGAGCATTCCTTCAAAATGATACTCGCCTTTGTTTGGCTCATGCATGTTCCATGGAATATAAGTCTCCACCGTATTACATCCCATCGCCTTTAATTTCTCCAGACGGTCGCGCCAATATTCCGGCACAATGCGGAAATAATGAATACCGCCGGAAATTACCTGAAACGGCTTTCCGTCCAAATAAAAATTATCTTTACATTCAAATAATCCCATAGGTAACCTCCTCAAAATGTCTCATTTTAAAGAATTACTTTTTGCATCCTGCCATCAGCACCAAAGGTCAGCTTGCTGATGCATATTTCTCGGTGAAACCCTTTGCCTTCCGGATAATTTGCGGTCGGCGTACCAAAACGGTGATAGCCAATATAATATGTGTTATTCTCATCTTTAAAAATGCAGTGATGGCCGGTACCGAGAATATCGTCCTCCGGCTTCTTTTCCAAAATCGCATATTGGTATTTTACTTCACCGTAAAGCTCGTCCGCAATGCCGTAATTGACATGATAGTTCTCACTGCCGGTGTCGTCACACGACCATGTAAAATGATATTTCCCACCATGCTTTGTAACAATGACCGATTCTCTAAAATCATGCAGACCTTCAATATTTTTCATCGTGCCCGCCTGAATACTACACAAATCTCCGCCCAGCTTGACAATCGCGCCGTTACCGTTGCCGAACAGCAAATACACCTCGCCGTCCTCCTCATACACGGATGGGTCAATCGTCTGCCACATCTTCACACCCTCGATTTTTAAAAGTTCGGGCGTGATTAGCGGCTGCGGCATTGCCACAAACCCACCATCCGGTGCATCACTGATTGCCACACCGATACAGGAATCTCCGTTTTCACGCTTAGCACAGAAGTAATAATAATATTTTCCATTCTTATGTAACATCGCCGGTGCCCATGCTGACCCAACCGCCCACGGCACCTGTTTACTTGCCACGTCCACGATCACACCTTCGTCCGTCCAGTTGTGTAAATCAATCGATGAAAATGCGTGGAACTGTGTGCCTGACCAACCGGTAAAGCCGTCCGTCGTCGGGTATAAATAATATTTTCCATTTGCTCTGATAATGTCCGGGTCTGCAAATAGCCCCGGAATTACCGGATTTTTAAACTTGTCTCTCATTGTGTATTTCCCCGCCAAACTTTTATGTCTGCAACCATGCTAACGTAACTGTGTTAATCTCTCATATTCCTCATCCGTAATCACAAGAATCGAACCATGACGCTTTTTAATTTCATCCATGTCGTACTCAGATTCATCGAGAATGCGGAACTTACCGCTTGCCAAATCTTCGGTAATTAGTGGCAGATATCCACCGCCGGTTGCAAATCGGTCCACCATCAAACACCACTTCTTCTCGCCCAGCGGAAAAATAATTGGTCCTTCCACGCCCGGCAGGTTCTCAAGCACATCCGACGATACCTGTGCAAACTCGCCGTGCAGTTGCTCTCCGCAGTCACATAGAATTCGTTTGGTTGTCTCATCCTTCGAGTAACGGTAATACTTACCACCCTCGTAAATCATCGTCGTGTCAATTACATGATTCTCGCGCTCAATGTATTTTTCGGCCTTCGTAAATTCTATAAAATCCTTTGTGTACACCGTATAAATCTTTTGTTTCGGCTCTGTATCCGTTTCTTCCTTCACCATCGAAGCAAAGAAAATCATGTAGGCATCTCGTACCTCGTCATAAACTGCTTCCGGCGCCCACACACAGCCAGCCGTCGGAATGCCGACCTCCACCAACTTCGGTTCCGACCAATGTAACAAATCATTTGAGTGCCAAATTACCAAATTACGACTTCCTTCGTACTGTGCCACGCCCCAACCTTTTCCATTGGCAATGCGCAAATCGGTGCCGATAATGAAAAATCCTTCGCCGTGCACGCCGCGGAGAATGAACGGGTCACGCACACCCATCTCCCCGATATCCAGACGCAGAAAGGGCTTGCCTCCATGCAAATCCTCATAATGCAGACCATCTTTGCTGAGCGCGAAATAAATCTGCTCGCCCTCCGCATGCTCGTCGGTAAAATGTACAAATAAATATCCGGCCATTGCTCTGCCTCCTTATATCTGCGTGTTGTATCCATCCGGATTCTTCTTCTGCCATCTCCAGGAATCCGCACACATTTCGTCAATGCCATACTGAGCCTTCCAACCAAGCTCCTTTTCAGCCTTCTCAGACTTCGAGTAGCAGGTGTCGATATCGCCCGGGCGGCGCTCCATAATCTTGAATGGAACCTGATGTCCGCAAGCCTTCGAAAACGCTTCAATGACCTGCAACACACTGTAACCGACGCCGGTTCCCAGATTGTAGACGCATACGCCTGCCTTTTCTTCCAGCTTCTTTAACGCCTTCACATGCCCAATCGCCAAGTCAACCACATGAATGTAGTCACGCACACCGGTGCCATCCGGGGTGTCGTAGTCGTTGCCGAACACGCCCACAAATTCACGCTTACCAATCGCTACCTGTGCTACATACGGAAGCAGATTGTTCGGTATCCCCTTCGGATCTTCGCCAATCATGCCGCTCTTGTGTGCGCCGATTGGATTAAAGTAACGTAACAAAATAACATTCCATTCCTTGTCCGCAGTGTGCAAATCAGTGAGCATTTGCTCAAGCATCCACTTTGTCCAGCCATACGGGTTTGTCGGTGTGCCTTTCGGGCAATTTTCGGTAATTGGAATTTCCTGCGGCTGGCCATAAACGGTCGCCGAAGAGCTGAAAATTATATTTTTTACACCGTGCGCTTTCATCTCGTCACAGAGAATCATCGTGCCGGTAATGTTATTATGATAATATTCGATTGGCTTGGCAACAGATTCGCCGACTGCTTTTAAGCCTGCGAAATGAATGACTGCATCAATCTGTTCGTTATCAAAAATATTCTTAATCGCCACGCGGTCGAGCAAATCATTTTCATAAAATGTGATCTGCTTTCCGGTAATGGTCTGAATACGATCCACAGCCTTTTTATCAGAATTGGAAAGATTGTCAACGATGATAACTTCATATCCTTCATTTAAAAGTTCCACACATGTGTGGCTGCCGATGTAACCGGCGCCGCCTGTAACTAAAATCTTCATATATATTTCCTCCATCATAAAAGTATGTCAACATTTACTAAAATCTGACCGGACCATCGCCGATATCTACTATATAGAAATCAGCAGCGTAACCGATTTTCTTTTCATACGCCTCACCGACCTTTTCGACAAATGCATCAACATGCTCGGTTTCCACGATACTTACCGTACAACCGCCGAAGCCTGCGCCGGTCATGCGGGAGCCGATCACGCCCTCGCACTTCCATGCTTCCTCAACCAAGGTGTCAAGTTCCTTCCCGGTTACCTCGTAGTCATCGCGCAGCGAAATATGTGATTCGTTCATCAATTGCCCAAACGCTGCAATGTTATTCTTTTTCAGGCATTCTACCGCACGCACAGTTCTCTCATTTTCATAAACCGCATGCTTTGCGCGCCGAGCCCAAATCGGACTGGATATTACGCCCTTGATTTCCTCAAAGTCAGCAGACGTCAATTCACCCAGATTCTTAATATCTTTTACTTTCTGTAACTCTGCCAATGCGGATTCGCACTCGCTGCGTCTCTCATTATACTTAGAGTCACCGAGCCCACGCTTCTTATTGGAAGATGCAAGCACTATTTTCGCATTTTCCAGCTTTACCGGTGCATACATGTAGCTCAAATCCGCGGTATCAAGGAAAATCGCATGGTCTTTCTTTCCCATAGCAATCGCAAACTGGTCCATAATGCCGCAGTTTACACCGTTGTAATTATTTTCCGAATACTGACCATATAGCGCAAGATCAATGTTGCTTAATGCATCGTAGCCGAACATGTCCCGCAGCATCACTCCGGTTACCGTCTCTACCGATGCAGAGGAAGACAAACCGGAGCCATTCGGAATATTGCCGCAAAGCAAAATATCAAAACCGTTTGTTACCGGATATCCCTTTTGCTCGAATGTCCACATCACACCTTTCGGATATGCAATCCAACTTTTCTCCCCGCCCGGCACAAACTCGTCCAAAGATGACTCAAGCATGCCAACCTGTTCGAAATTCATCGAGTAAAATCGTAGCTGTCTGTCCTCTCTCTTTCTTGCCATCATGTAGGTTCCGATGGTCAACGCACATGGGAACACATGTCCTCCGTTATAATCGGTATGCTCGCCTACCAGATTCACACGCCCCGGAGCAAAATAAGTGCGGATATCGCCTTCACTGCCAAATTTTTCTGCAAAGCAGCGTTTCATTGTTTCTCTCATTCTTTTTCCTCCAACTACATGGTTTCTTATAAAATTGGTTGCTTTCTACTATTGATATTATTATAATAAGGATAGCCGAATATAGCAATCATTATATTTTTAAATATTTGCACTATATTGAAATTTTACAGGCAGAAAGGATTAAAAATGCAATTTTTTAAGCAGGAGGCCGTTTTTACGGTTTCACTCATTTTAGCTGTCGTTTCTTGTTTTTTTGAGCTTCCGAATGCAGCCTATATTGATTATATTGATTTTCATGTGCTGTCACTGCTCTTCTGTCTGATGACGGTCATTGGCGGATTTTCCGGCATCGGTCTGTTTTCCCGCCTCGGCGAACTGCTGCTTTCCAAAGTACATTCGATGCGCACACTGTTGTTTGTGCTCGTTTCGCTCTGTTTTTTTTCGTCCATGTTCATCACAAATGATGTGGCACTGATTACATTCGTACCATTTACAATTTTAATTTTGCAGATGGTCGACCGCGGTGACAAATTGATTTTCCTAATTGTGTTGGAAACGATTGCTGCCAACCTCGGCAGTATGCTGACCCCGCTCGGTAATCCGCAAAATCTGTACTTATACACGATTTCAGGCATGCGCCTGACTGAGTTCATAAGTGTGCTGTTGCCGTATACGCTGTTCTCCTTTGTACTTTTGATTCTTGTGATTCTCATTGGTAAAAATGAGCCGGTAGCGATTCGTTTCGTTGAAAACAAGGAAAACGCCGATGTTGCAAGCATTCCAAAAAAGAAGCTATTTGTTTACACCGCACTGTTTTTACTCTGCCTGCTTGTTGTGTTACATATTGTACATTTTGCGCTCGCATTCGGCATCGTACTGATAAGCGTGTTGCTAATTGACCGCAAAGTGTTGCGCGAAGTCGATTACACCTTACTTTTGACATTCGTCTGCTTCTTTGTTTTTATCGGCAACATGAAAAATATTCCGGCAGTGCACGGATTACTTTCCCAGATCATTTCCGGACACGAATTTGCAAGTGGTGTGCTTGCCAGCCAGTTCATCAGCAATGTACCGGCAGCAGTTCTGCTCTCGGGCTTTACAAGCGAGCTTTCGCCGCTTTTAATCGGTGTCAACCTCGGCGGCCTCGGCACGCTGATTGCCTCGCTTGCCAGCCTGATTTCTTACAAATTTTATGTGAAAACGCCGGGTGCGAAAACCGGTCGTTATCTGCTTGTTTTCACCGCATATAACATGCTGTTTTTGGCAGTCCTTACGCTGGCATTTCTTTGCATCGGCAACACATAAAGGTCGTTTTTGCTTTCGACTGGTCCATCATGACCGCACGTACACACTTTTTTTACAAATCTTGCGCTTTTTAGGCGAAATTTTCTTGTATTTTGATGCAAAATAGTGTATAAATGACCTTAGAAAAAAGAAGCGAAAATTCATAATTATAATATTGCTTTATCGGATATGAACACAGGCGGTCTAATATGTGTGGGACCTGTTCATATCTTTTTTTCTCATACTATGTTAAGCGGAGGTTAGAAAATGTCAGAGAACATTATCGAACTAAAAGGCATCAGAAAAAGTTATGACAACACGAAAGATGTCGTTTCCGATTTCAACCTTGAAATTAAGAAGGGAGAATTCGTTACTTTTTTAGGTCCATCCGGTTGTGGTAAAACCACTACTCTGCGCATGATCGCGGGCTTTGAGCTTCCTTCGGAAGGTCAGATTTTGCTCCACGGTAAAGACATTAGTGAGTTGCCACCTAACAAAAGACCTGTTAACACAGTATTTCAGCGTTATGCGCTGTTCCCGCACTTAAACATCCGGGACAACATCGCATTTGGCCTGAAAATCAAAAAAATGTCCAAAGAAGAGATTGATAAAAAGGTAGCAAGGGTTTTAAAAATCGTTGACCTCGAAGGAATGGAAAACCGTTCCATTGCTACATTATCCGGCGGACAGCAGCAGCGTATTGCGATTGCGCGCGCGATTGTCAATGAGCCGGAAATCTTACTTCTTGATGAACCGCTGGGCGCACTCGACTTAAAGATGCGTCAGGAGATGCAATTGGAACTGAAAGCCATGCATGAAAAGCTGGGTATGACGTTTATTTACGTCACACACGACCAGGAAGAGGCCATCACGATGTCCGATAAAATTGTCGTTATGAGTGACGGTAAAATCCAGCAAATCGGTACTGCGGAAGAGATTTACAACGAACCTGAAAATGTATTTGTAGCCGACTTTATCGGCGAAAGTAATATTTATAACGGTGTCATGACGAAGCGCAAAGAGGTACAGTTCTGCGATGCCAAATTCGAGTGTCTGGACGATTTACCGACTGCTACGCTTACCGACGTTGTCGTGCGTCCGGAGGATGTAAACCTTACAGAGCCGGGCAAAGGCCAGATGAATGCAACCGTTATTTCCAATATCTTTAAAGGTATTCACTACCAGATTGTGCTTCAATCCGGCAAAAATGAAATTGTGGCGAAAAGCACGAAGCCGGCAAATGTCGGCGACACCGTCGGCGTGTATATAGAGCCCGACGGTATCCACGTAATTCCGGCAAAACAGCACTTGAACCACTTTGAAGGCGTAATTACGAAGTACCATACGGTGGAATTTGCGGGCGGCGAGTTCGAATGCGACGTGACCCAACTTTTCCCGGGTTCTTATCATGACGACAAGATTCATCTATTCTCCAAGGACGGCGAACGCATCCACTTGACCGGCATGCCGGTATATGTGGATATTCCGGTGGAATATCTCGACATGAGTGACGATGAAACCGCCGGCGGTGTCGTTGGTGAAATTGTTTCCTTAATTTATGTCGGCGACCACTATCGCTACACCGTGCGTACCGAAAGTCAGGAAGACTTTGTCATCCGTGACGAAGACTTGTGGAACGAGTATGACCGCGTAAGCGTAATTATCCCGCCGGATCAGATTAAGCTTACTTTAAGAGAAAGCGAGGAATAGCGGATTGAAACATTTTTCACGGAAACAGTTAAGCATTCCTTATGTGATTTTTCTTGTTTTGTTTGTTATTCTGCCTCTGTTGGTGGTGCTCTATTACGCATTCACGAACGGAGAAGGACGGTTCACGATGACCAATTTTATCGGTTTCTTTACCGGAACCAATACAATTGGTACACTGATTTACAGTCTGATGATTGCAGTTTGTGTGACGACACTATGCCTGCTTTTGGCATACCCGGTTGCATATATTTTGGCACGCAGCATGTTTAAGCGCAAATACATTATATTGATGCTATTTGTTCTGCCGATGTGGATTAATTTCACCCTGCGTATCACGGCACTAAAAGAGATTATGACGGCGATTGAGGGAAACCTCGCTTATTACCCGTTTTTGAACTCTGTCATCGGTATGACATATGACTTTTTGCCGTTTATGATTTTGCCGATTTACAACGCACTGGAGAAAATTGATAAGAACCTTTTTGAGGCGGCATCTGATCTCGGTGCGAACAGTCTGGTAGTGTTCTTAAAGATAACACTTCCTCTGTCAGTTCCAGGCATTGTCAGCGGTATCACAATGGTATTCCTGCCGTCGATGACAAATTACGTTGTGCTCGACATGTTCTACAACAGCACCTATATCATGGGCAGCTTAATCAGTAGCTATTTCAGTGCGTACGATTGGAACAACGGCGCGATGATTTCGCTGATTTTGCTTGTGATTATCTTTGCCATCACACTGATTGCCGGCAAGTTTGAGAAAGACGAGGAACGTAAGGGGGCCGTATTATGAGAAAATCAATTGTAAACGCCCTTGTATTAGGCATAGTTTTAATATTTTTATATTTGCCGATTGTGGTGTTGGCGATTTACAGTTTTACTGACACCGCCACCATCGGCGCGGCGGGCAATTTTTCATTGGAAAATTACCGCGTATTATTTACAACTCCGGAATTAATCGAAATGATTCAGGGCACATTGTTGCTTGCTCTGGCATCTTCGGTGCTGGCGACCATTTTAGGTACCCTTGGCGCGATTGGTTCCTTCTATAGCAAAAAGTGGCAGCGTACTACGATGGATGCAATGAACCAGGTTCCGGTCATTAATGCCGACGTTGTTACCGGTTTTTCCCTTTGTATTTTGCTGATTATCGTGCTCGGTATCGATAAGGATACTTTTATCCCGCTACTCGTCGGTCATACGGTGCTTTCCGCTCCGTTTGTGTATCTTTCGGTAACGCCGAAATTAAAGCAGATGGATCCAAGTTACTACGAGGCCGCGTTGGACCTCGGTGCCACTCCTGTGCAAGCACTATTTAAAGTAATTTTGCCGCATATTTTGCCTGGTATTTTTTCCGGCTTTGTGATGGCGATTACGCTTTCCTTGGACGATTATTTTGTTGCCACTTATACGAAGCCGGCCACCTTTAACACAATCAGCACTTATGTTGTAAACGCTACTAAGGGTTCGCAGACTGAAATCAAAACAGCACTCTGGGCATTATCCACGATTATCTTTTCTATTGTAATTGTGGCTGTAATCGGTGCGAATCTGTTACCGCAAAAGGAAAAGGAGGAATAATGCATGCGACGAGAGAAAATTTTTAGCGTATTCTTCCTTTTGATGATGTCACTCATAAGTGCGCTTATATGTAGTGGTTGCGGCAAGGCTGGGGACGAGGATGTCCTGACATTGCGCATTTGCAACTGGGAAGAGTACATTGATGAAGGCGACTGGGCCGAGGATGAGGTGATTGAGCTTGACGATACGACGATTCTTGGCGCAAACAGTATGATTGACGATTTTACCGAATGGTATTACGAAACGACCGGCAAAAAAGTTAAGGTCGAATACTCCTGCTTCGGCACAAACGAAGAACTCTACAATCAACTGACACTTGGCGATGAATTTGATTTGGTCTGCCCGTCCGAGTACATGATTATGAAACTGCTCGCCGAAGACAAGCTGATGCCTTATTCAGATGAATTTTTTGATGCAACAAAGGAAGAAAATTATTACATCCGCGGTGTTGCACCGTACATCTACGAGCTGGCATCGGAGACAACCGTAAACGATGAATCGCTTGAACGCTACGCAGCCGGCTACATGTGGGGCACAACCGGTATTGTGTACAATCCGGAAGAAGTTTCAAAAGATGATGTGAAGCACTGGAATGTGCTGATTGATTCCGATTTTAAACGTCAGATTACGATTAAAGATAACGTTCGCGATTCTTTCTTCGCGGCAGTGGGCATTTTGAAATCCGAGTTGCTTCTTACGCTCGCGGCGGACGCTGCAGAGGCGAACACGGATGAGGCATACGAAGCATACAACGCGGCATTGCGTGCGGAAATGAACGATTCTTCCGACGAGACGATTCAGGCGGTCGAATATTTGCTTCAGGATAACAAAGATAATTTCTATGCATTTGAGACCGACAGCGGCAAGGCCGACATGATTACCGGCAAGGTTGTTGCCAACTACCAGTGGTCCGGTGACGCAGTATATACGCTCGACCAAGCCGAGGAAGACGATTTTACCCTCTGCTACAGTGTGCCGGAAGAAGGCTCGAATCTGTGGTTTGACGGTTGGGTCATGTTAAAAGACGGTATCGGTAAAGATGCTGAAAAACAAGCTGTGGCCGAGGCATTTGTCAACTTCGTATCGATGCCGGAAAATGCCGTACGCAACATGTACTACATCGGTTACACTTCCGCAATTACCGGCGCGGCTGACGATGACACTGTATTCCAATATGCGAATTGGTGCTACGGTGCTGAGGATGATGACGCGGACACAATCGAATATGATTTGACCTACTTCTTCGCTCGCGAAGGTGACGAAAATTCTTACATCATCACTGCCCCTGCTGACCAGGCAAACCGTCAGTTGTTTGCGCAGTACCCGACGCAGGATGTTCTCAAACGATGCGTGATTATGGAGTATTTCGGCGATGTAATCAATGCGAAATTGAACCAGATGTGGATTAATGTGAGATGCTTTAATCCGTTTCGGTAGGTGATAAGAACAAAAGAGAGTGCAGCCTCACTATGTATTATAACACATAGTGATAGGCATTCTCTTTTTTTATCGTCTAATTATTGTTTGGAACTCAATATTTTTTACTATTCGTTTTGCATCAGTTTTACTATCTTTGCCGCATGTTTCCTGCAAGATAACAAATAAATTACTGAAATACCTAGTAGTAAAAGAGCAAATGCTACATTACTTTTCATCACGGATATAACAGCCAAAATCATGAACTCTCCCACACCTGTTCTAGAAAGGGCATACTCTCGTGAAAGCGTATGCATAATTGGGTATTTTCTGCTTTTTTCTACAAACCTGCTATAGCGTTCATCAAATGGTATCAATCTTGTTTTTTTTAAAATTGGCTCAACCACAACCGAACTGAATCTATTTAAAATTAGTCCTACTTCATATGAAACTGCACATACAATCAAGAATAACAATAATTCAGAAATTGTTGTCAATTTGGAAAACATTTCGCTTTTGATAAAAGCAATAACTCCTTCTGAATAGGTAACTAATAAACATCCAATAAATACAAACCCAGTCAAAAACATATTTAACACATTATAAAAAGGTATTTTTATATCCATCACAGAGCTCCTTTGGGAGTAAACGATCCTATATAATGTCCTCGCGATACATCATAAGCTTTATCATCTTCCAGAAACTCAACATTATAATTAAAGTTATTCACGTACACATGTACTCTCGAGTCCCCACATACAAAGGTAATGTCCTCTGCTGAATTTTGTGTAATCGTATTATATCCTGAATAGTAATTCAGATTTTTTGATGGTGCTTCTCCAATTACTATAATCTTTGGATTTAACTTTTTTAATACATCCGAAGATACTTTCCCTGAATCACGTCCATGGTGCGGTGCAAAAAGTATATCAATTTCTGGCCATGAAACGGAACTCTTGATTTTTTCAAGGAAATCATGTTCCATGTCTCCCATCCACATTGCTTTAACACCGTTGCTCATGTGGTAAGTGAAAATTGGTGAAATATTGTTAAATGCCGTCCCTTCCTTAGCATCTGTAAGTGCATCTTGAAACTCTTGATTGCTTGTATCCGGCCATAGAAAATTAATTCCTGCACAACCGCGCTCTTCATTCGATAGGTTCATCCAACGACGCTGACAACCTTTATACACATAATATGCCGTTTTAGAATCATCTCTCAATTCACAGTACTTCTTAAAACTCTCTGTTTCTTCTGACTTTGTAGCCTCATTTTTTACCACATAAAAATTAATAATCCCCACTTGCTCACAAAAATCTGAGATTCCTTTAATATGATCCTCATCTGGATGCGTTGAAATAAAGCGAGTTACACCTTTTTTTGATGCCCTCCCCTTAATTTCTGAAAAAATAGCATCTCGGCTCTCTTCATCCACATAGTTACAATCGATTGTCGTAAAATTATCACTATTATGTTCTATGTAAAACATATCACCAGCACCAACCGAAAATGACTTAATAATACTCATTCTTATTCCTCCTTACACAGTAATTTATAGAAGTTCAATTGTACATATATCTACCCATAGGCTATTCATAATGTTTTTAATATTTCTTTTCATCTGTTTCCTTCTGTTCTTCCACCATGCGAACACATTCTCTGCTAATGTGCAACAATTCTGAAATAAATGTTTCCACTTCCTCTTTGTCCGCTACACCGCTTATCTCCAACTTATCTTTTAAATTACAGGAAATTTTTGTCCCAAACCATTCCTGCAGTATCTGCTCCACCTCTTCCAGTGAAACCCTCTTCCCGAGAATTTTCACGTTTCTGTCTTTCCGTCCGGTAAGATAAAGATATCCATCCTCATCTATATATCCATAGTCTCCGGTCAATAATCTTCTACCATTCATACCTCCCCTCGCTAAACACTCCCATCCTTCAGCATACCCCATAGAAACATTTGCACCTTCGTATAAAATCAGCCCTGTCTCATTTGGTTCACAAGGACATCCGTCTTCATCGTTCCACACCAGAACCTTTCCGTCGGGTATTGCTTTGCCGACACTACCAGGCTTGCGCAATACATCTTCTGCAGACAACACTGTCATCCGCGCTGTTGCTTCCGTCTGTCCATACATGATGTAAAAATCACAACCGTTCTCAATGGCTATCTCGCCAAAATAGTGCTGCAGTTCTTCGTCAAGCTTTCCGCCGGCCTGCGTCATCTGGCGGGTTCCCGGGAACAAGTATTTTGTTAAATTCATTTTCTTTAGCACCTGATACATATATGGAACACCGGCAAAAGAATTGCCGTGATTCCGCCGGTAAAAATCCCAAAAGCGCTTCCGATAGATGCCTTCTTTCGTGAGTAAAATCGTACCTCCGGCGAATAGATGTGTGTTCATAACCGATAAGCCATACGTGTAACTCATTGGGAGACTTATAATTGCCCTGCTGCTTTCATCTATGCGCAACGCTTCCACGATTGCGCAGGTATTGCTGCGCAGATTTTCATAACTGATTCGTACCTGCTTTCCACTGCCCGTAGAGCCGGACGTGGACAACAGAAGCGTCAACTGAGGATGAATCGGATATGAGGTGTCAATAGTGCTCTTACTGCGGCGATACAGGATATAGTCCGCATCCTGATAAACTTCCACATAATCGCCGGCACTCTCCTCTTGCAACATTCCTTTCTTGAGGTAGAGCCAAGCCGGACGGTAAGCTTCCGCCAGGAGCAACAACCTGTCCAGCCTAATATTTTCGTCCAGTAGCATGACCGGCTTTTTGTTGCATATACAACCCAAATACACCACCAAGGCAGCAAGGGAATTGCTGCACTGAAGCATAAGCAATTCCCTTCCTGTTCCAAGTAATGATGTGAATTCGCTCTGCATTCGTCCAAGCTGATAGTATGTGATTTTTTGATCATCTTCTGTGATGACTGCGATGTTATTTGAATACTTATTAAAATTCCACATATAGTTTCTTTTATATTATTTTTAATTAGCATACTTAGTAAACTTTAATCTTCATTTATCTTTTCTATTGATACCGGATTATTAATAATATATACCAAGGTCTCTCCCTCTTTCTCGAGTAAATTAATGCCTGAATCCGGATATTCTTCTAACTCCCCTGTATATCCTAATATCACGCTGTCGTATACGGTAAGCTGACCGTCTATTTGCTGAACCAGATGACTATTTACTTCAATAAATGCTACAACACATACATTCTCACTTTCTGCTGTATTTTTTGGTTCAAATATATACAAACTCTTATTTTGTTCCGGCCAATTTTCTATGCCCCGTAATATTGCTTCTAAATAGATAACTTCCATGTCCTCCTGTCTGATTGTTTCGTCTTTCTTTATGTTATCGTCCATTGTACTACTCTCGCTTGGTTCCGTGGTATGTCCTGTCTGTTCTTCCATGGTATGCTTTGCAGAGGTTTTATTCTCATTTTCCATTCGGTTTTTACAGCCGCTTATCAAACATAGTAATGATAGCAGCAGCATACATAGCTTAATTTTTCTCATAAAACTCTTTTCCTACTCTGAATTTAATAACTTGAATTTATTTTACTTATACACTACAAAGCTGTCATTCCAATTATTATGACTAATATTTTATAATTCCTTTTTCCGCGGTATCTCATGTAAATACAGATATCCACATACCACAAACAACGTCATCATCCACGGTCCCGGGGCGAAAACACGGTTGAACACGAGCAAGCTTGATGAGATGTCCGCTTTCCATATCAAGGTTGAAAAAAGACAATAGAACACTGTGAATGCTCCAAGGTCTATCGTAATCCATTTGATAAGCGACTGGATGAAAAACGCAAGTTTTTGTTTCCTTTCCGTTATTACAGGAATCACCAACAGAAGTATTATGCTCAAGACTGCCGCCACACCAATCAACGTCACAATCCATGTTTCCATTGCGCTATATGCAAGTGGATATTGAAACACATTATAGCTGAGGGATTTACGCGCCGCCTCATCATCCGACATACAATAAACGGATTCCATACCATAACTTGTAAACCAGCTTCCCGCCAAAAGGACAAGGGGAAGCAGCATAAGTCGAACTCGCGAAGGCCCTATGTATGGATTGCTTTTTTCCTGTTGTAATGAATCACTGCGAAAATAAATTATTAATAGAACAAGCTGTCCGACATAAATATGAATTGGGAAAAAGTATGTACCTAGATATTCCGGACATTGTGCTGCCGCTAACAACATGACTGCTACCCTCACAATTGCAGTACTTAAAACAAATTTTCTTAATCTGTCCGATTTCAAAACTTTTTCATCGGTCTTTCCGCACAGTACTCCCAAACTTAGCACAAACAGCGCCAATACCACCAAAAACATAAATACATTTACTATTCTCAGCAGTGCCACACTCCATGCCTCACTATAAAATTCCTGCAATGCCTGTTTTGCTGCTTCCCCACTTGCAGTAGGAGCAATATACCGTCCCCAGCTGCCAAACGTATAAAACGGTATGCTGGCAAGTGATGTGTATTGTCCGGTTATTCCCTGCGGTGCCAGCAGCAGGCAAACTATAAAAAGCAAGTAAAAAACACTTCGCTTTTTTTATCGTTCATTCTTTTTCTCCTTACTTATATAAATACGTTGTTGTGAATTCTTTTTTGTTTTTAGGTTTGAGTTTTGATAGCAAGTTGGTTCCCTCCACTGTATTAATATATCCGTTTCTTTTCACTGCCTCATGGAGTTTACTTAATAATATACAATCACCTTAATTTTCAACCATATCGGATTGACAGTATGCTTTTTTTTCTTTCAACTGTTCCACGAATTCGACCACTCTTTCTTCTGTGCCGAAAAAGGTTAGTCCCATAATCGGTTGCACAAATGACATGCTATCAATACATATGCCCCCATCATTTGATATCGCAACCAGATAATTCATATTCAATTTCGTATTTTTAAGATAGATTCGAATTCCTGAAAAATCACTCTTCTCGCTCAATGGTTGACTTTTCACATCGAATTCTTTTAGAAATTTCCATGTCATGGTTTCTACATTCTCCCAGTAATATGCACTCGGATATTCATCTATTCCGTGATATGACAATGCTATATATTCAACCATGCCATGTTTGCTTAATCCACTATCATCAAGAAACTCTTCCATATTGTCTGCTTGATAGTTTTCTTGGCAAAAATAAATATATTTTTCTTCGTCCGTTTCACATTCATACTTTATAGCAATTGAAAATTCCGGCGAAATATCGGCTATCTTATACACCTCGCATGTTATTTCGCTTGCCGGCTCGATCATAGATAAGTTATTAATTGTATATTCCCCTAATAATTCGCCTATGTTTTTTTCTTCACACTCAACATAACTGCTGGAGTATATTCCCCCTGAATATTCTAATATTCGATACGTATGAACTGATAAAGTTATATGGCAGCAAAAATAGTAGCAAAAAATCATAAAGAATAATTATTGCGTATTTCATCTTTGTCTCCTTTATTTTTCACTTTGAAATCAATGCTCTAATCCCATCTGCTATTGACTTTTACTGTATCGTAAATTTCGCAAACGTATTTCGTCTTGTTCTAAAATCTATATAGAAATTACTCAAAGCCACACTATCATGCATGCCACACAAAGCTTCGCCTATGAAATGCGTTGACAAGAACGACCTTATGCTTGTATGGGCTGAAATTATCAGAAGCCTAAGTCTTCCTTGGCATCGCATATGAGTTTAATTGCAACCAGGATTCCCAACACATTTCTCCATCGGTGTCCACCCGAAAACCACCCAAATATCAGATCTATTACACCCATCACAATAGTAATGATGCAGAATATAATTAGTAACACCATTAGGATATCATGCAGATCAATCTCCATATCATGTATCCACTGTTTCAATTTTCTCATAGTCCGCCTCCTTTATCCCTTATCGAATTTATTATCTGCAAGTAAAACCATGCATAGCATTAATGTAAACAAGTAACAAAAATAATCTTTTTTTCATTTGAAACATCCCATTTTTCAAAAATTATAACCATAGAACTAACGATACCGGTCGTCATATACGATCCATAATTCTATGATTAAAACCACATTGGCAATAATTCGCAGAATATCTCCCACTACCGTATAAAATCCAAAAACCGGAAGGAATATATCTGCGATGAGGGCAATCGTATCCACGGTCAAAAAAACAAACCCTATGATTAAAATTACTCTAAGAATAATATCGCCTATCTCTCTTAATCTTTCCATGTTATGCTGCCTCCTCGTTTAAATACCCAGTACTATATTCTATTTATATGCATACTTCACAAAACATTTTTCGCCTCCAGTAGTTTCATAGTATGGTTCAACATAAAACATCTGTTCCATCTTACCAATAGAAACACATATTTTCAAAATTTTTGTATACGAGGGGTTAAATATAAAGGATATTGTTTGTAACCCTGCTTTTCCCAATGCAGGGATTCCATACTCGTAATTAAATCCATATTGTTTTTGATGATTATAATCAGCACTAACTGCAATATAAGTACCAGCACGCTTTATCCAAAAAGATACAATAAAACGAATATTTGTGTGTCCATACGAAAAATATCCATTGTCATTTGTTTCAGATGTATCAACAGGCATATTAAACGCTGCTGCTGTACAAGTTGTACGCATATTATATATTAAGTTTTCAGTATAATCTTCCGTTATATCCTCCTCACTATAAGTCGTCTCATGAAACAGCGGTCTTTCTGTGGACGATTTATGATATTTTAAAACTGCGGATGCCGGATGACTTGTATCTTTTGTCAAGCCTGTTCCGCCTTCCCAATAAATTTCAGCATAATCCAACATTCGATTCAGAGGTTCTTTCAACCATGTACAGTTAAATGTCACTTTTACATAATCATCATACTGTGATACAACCAACGTTTTTTTCATATAAGATGAAGAATTAATATCTGTTTGTGATTTTGAAGCTGCATATACATCTATTGGATATACGCCGATACTTTTCATTAGATTTTCTGTTATTGTACTTCCTTTTCCCTGAAAATAAAGTTTCTGAATCACTTCATTGACTTCATCATCCGATAAAACTCTAGATTCACATTCTATATTTTCAAATTTTACATCTTCATTTTCCATTACCTTTTCAATATCGTCTGTTTCATTAATTCCCGTGTATGTATATTCTACATATTGCGTATATACTTGTATCTGTTCTGCATTTTCAATATCTTCTATATCTTCAGTTGTCCAATCGTTTATCTCTTTATCAAACACGCCTGCACAGTTTAATTTATTTTCAAATTTTTCAGCAAATTTCCCTGTGTGATTTTTAGTTTGCAAATATAAATACCCTTCTAAAGGTCTTTCTTCACACAATTTCCTTACCTCTGCCCTATATCTTGCACTTTCAGCACATACCTTAAGTGGTGTTAACGAGAACGAAACCTGCGGAATACATATTGCTAATAACATACACATTATTCTTTTCAATAAATTTTTAACTTTTTCCATAATATACCTCTCTCATATTATACTCTTACAAACGTAATAACATTTTCCCTATTTTTTCATTTATCTTTTCCGCCTCGCTAATCATCAATCCATTCGCAGCTTGGGTCATATCGAAACAAAACTTTTGCTATAATATTCTCTCTGCAAATATATTTCTCATCTTCTTTCCAAAACCGAGCATCATAGGAATCGTTGCGATTATCACCTAATAATAAATATGAATCTTCCGGAACAACAAATTCATACCCATCATTCGCTTCTGTCCACTCTTCAGCCAAATAATCTTCTTCTATCGGTATGTCTGAATTGTTAATAAATATTTGTCCGTTCGCGATTGTAATCATTTCTCCCGGCAATCCGATTACCCTTTTTAATATTAAACCTTCTCCGTTTTCTGAAGCATCCGCAACTACAATATCATAACGCTCGATATTCTCTAGAACATAACTGATTCTACTCGCAATGAGTTTATCATTAATTTGAATGGTTTCCTTCATAGAGCCGGATGGCACTCTAATATTAATCAAAATGTATTTATTTAGTAAAAAAAGTACCAAAAGAATTGCTATTACTATTCCAGTTATCCAGATTAACCACTTTCTCAATGCAGTTGCTTTCATTCTCTCCGTCACTCCTTTGTCAAGTTAAGAAATATCTGTCCGTTACTCTCTCCTACTTCGTCGCACATATATCCTGTCGTTCTATGCACAAGGCTGTTTCCCCCGTCCGCATAACAATCCTCGTCCCCGAAAACGTTAAATCATAATGACCTGCTTCACTAACATCAAGCCTTCCCATCTCATTCCAGCTTTGATCAAGCATTACAATTTCTCCAACAACCGTCTCTCCATCTTTCTGTACATGTGAGACCTGATACCAGAAATCTCCGTCATAATAATAGAGACAATCCGGGTCTATTTCATGTTCTGTAATTGTTCCGCCTGCAAAGGAAAAATAAGAGATATTTTCCAAATCCAGTCCTATCGGACTATAGTAAATCCCATCATCCTCCACATACAGATTTACAATATGTTTTTCTTCCTCTAATTGCATTCTTTCCACCGTCTTCGTATTCACGTTGATGCGACAAAGCAGCTTTTCTTCCGCCATTGTTTCCAAGAAATACAAATAGTCTCCGTATGGTATTAACATCCAATCTCCCCAAAAGAATTTACCCTCATAGTTATCTTCCACGACTCCATCCGGGGTTTGCTTCCACAAGCGAATACACTCTGTTTCTGCTATCTCTCCGCCGAACGGCACACGATACAATCCAACCTCTGTATATGCTCCTTCCTTCCATGTGCAATTCCAGAAATACACATACTGTCTGTGAATCAGAAAATAGTAGTCACACTCTACATTATCTTCCATTTCTTTGGTAAATAAATCCTGACACTTTTCCATCTCCCCATTTACGATTCGGTACACACTGACCGTCGTGTAGTAAGAAGTTTCCGTTTTCTTATTGCGAGCCGCCAGCACGTACAGTTCTCCTTCATAAGCCTGCATTTTCTCATACGCCTTGCCATAGTTCGAAATATCATCGTCCGATACCAAGCTCTGGTAGTCTACCGCCAGCTGAACTTCCCCTGATTCAGCATTTATCTCATAAATATCCCCTACAAAATCTTGTATAAAAATGCTATCTTCGTATTCTGTAACCCACTCATCCTCACGGTAGGGACTAACCTCTGTTCTTGCATCTAATGACTGTTTTTCTTCCGTCAGAACAAAACCCTCCACACAAGGATACGGATTTTCCGGCATCTGAGTCGCTGTCCAAGAATCATCTGCATTTTTGTCTTCATAAGCAGTAGTCTGTGATTCTCCAACCTTTTCACTTTTACACGCTGTCCCAAGAAAAACCGAACACAACAGTAACACTGCTAAGTAACATAAAGAAACTTTTTTCATATAAACACCTTACCTTTCTCGGCAAACGTCAAAACTGACCTTTTCATAATATAATTTTAGTTTACTAATATAGATTATTTTCAGATTTCTTTAACAAAGCACCTCACCTTCCCTGTCTCCTCCGGCAGAAGCTTTGAAAAAAACTCAAAAGAGAATTTCATTTTCCTCAGTCTTTCATCTTCCACATAAGACAAAAACCTTTCACATAACCTATCTTTTCCCTCGGCTCCTGCAAGGTCGTTTTCATCATACTCATCATCTACAACAAGCCTCACATGAATATGATCTGCTGCTCTTTGAACAAATTGATATTGCTTAATCACTCCTTCCCCCAAACAATTCAAGCTATCCACCGCACGGATGAGTGCATATATGCTAATCCGTTCGCCATCCGGTCCTGAAATGTAATCAACCGTTCTTCCTGACTCTAATTCTAAGATAGGAGCATGGTTTCCACACGCACAGCTGTGATTATGCGTAACTCGCCCATAATCACCTATGCGATATCGAATTAGTGGCATAACTGAATTTGTATACGACGTTATGTATAGTTCTCCTCGCTCACCGCTTGGCACCTCTTTTCCGTCCTTCCTAACTTCGACAAGCACATTCTGTGATAGAATATGTTTCTTCCCACACGGGCACTCGTACGCGATTGAATTGAATTCATTCGCCCCATATTGATCTGCTATCTGGCATTTAAAATGTTTTATCGTCATATTTCTCACTGTCTGCGTCAAAATCTCTCCGGTAAATTCGATATACTTTATACTATCTATCGGTTCGATGTTGTAACGTTCCATACAATCACACAAAAGGATTGCTATACTCGGCTGCAGCATCAGCCATTTCGGTTGGAATTCCCGCATCTGTGCCAACACATCACACAATTCCTCCATGCTCACATGAGACTTACTGAATCCCAGCGTATTCTTATCACGAAAGAATCTCTTTTCTTCCTTTCCCAATTCCCGAATCGTGTAAAAGAAACAACACCTATCTTCCGGCCGGATGCCATAGTAACGATACCGGTAGTACCACAGTGGGAGCATGGATTTGTTGTAATCTTTCTTCTTCCAATAAATATCCATGCACTTACCCGTGGAGCCGGAAGTCCTTTGATACATTAGCTTGCCTTGCATCTGCAGCACCGCGCCCTCCGCGGTAAGTGCCGAGGTTCCCTCGGAAATTATCCAATCTTTTTCAAGAAACGGAACTTTCTCCCATTCATCATTCTCAATAATAGATTCCATATCAATTCCTGCATTATCTGCTAAGCGATAATACATCGGCACGCTGTTGTATGCTTCTTGCAGCATCTGCTTTCGTTTTTTATCCATTTACCGTCTCCATCAGCTCACACAAATACTCCAGGAAATCATCAAAATCGTCCAATAATTCCAAAAGATTATCCGTAGTGTCAAAACTTACTTCAAAGCTCTCTTCGATATCGACCAGCAGAGCCATCAGTGAAACCGAATCCATATCAAAATCATCGACGATACTTTTCCCTTCAAAGGACAAGTCTTTTTTATGGTCTTCTTCACAATGTTCCAGAATTAACTGATTCAGTTTAGATTTTATTTGTATTTTTCTTTCGTAATTAACCATACATTTCTTAATTTCTTCAATTCTTCCATCAATTTATTTATACAGATACTGTACCATATTCTTTTTCGTTCGTCAATGTTTATTTTTGATGAATAGTATTGACATTATCAGTCTTTTTACATATACTGATTTTATCAATATTGAAAAGGTGAATCTAGCTATGGCCGTTGCTGATAACTTAAAACGTGGAAGCGTTGAACTCTTACTACTGACGCTCTTATCCGAAGGCGATATGTACGGATATCAGTTGACTCAGGAGTTGGAACAACGCAGTCACGGGCTCTATGTACTACAAGAAACCTCTATGTATCCGATGCTTTACCGTATGGTTGACAAAGGATTGATTTCTGACCGTCAGGAAAAGGTTGGTAAAAGACGGGTCCGGGTTTATTACCATTTAGAAGACGCGGGGAAGGAATATTTGCGCGAAATCCGTAAAGACTATTTTTCTATTTGCCGCGGAATCCTGCACATTTTAAACATCGAAAGTTTGGAGGACATGTGTGATGAATGAAAAAGTGATAAACCAATACGAGACTGTGAAAGTTTTTCTGTAAATTGAAGATTTCGAAGGTCTTCTATGATAAAATAAAATCATAGGAGGCCTTTTATTATGGCAAGAGAAAAGAAACCAGTACACAAAGTACAAATGACAGAGGG
>SVEO01000023.1 GCA_015057275.1 Lachnospiraceae bacterium
AACGGAAAGGTGATTTTTTGTATAACATTTTGACTCCACCCGCATAGCAGGTGGGTTTTGGTTTCGGGCATTTCCATTTTTCGGAACACGAAAAACTCCAATGCCCTCAACAGGCTAAAGCCCATACTAAAAAGCGAGGGGTTCCGGGAACACCTCGCTTTTGTCAACGCTTTAATTGTATCTGCAAAGAAAACTAAATCAGTCGCACAGCAGCTGCTTTGAAGTTTTCTTTTGTCTTATAGATTAATACGCCGTTTTCTACACGCACATCGATATCCGTGTCGGAATAGGTACCTGCGATGGTACTCGGGCAACCTGCCGGCAATTCGACGCGCATTTCTTCCGGCATCTCACCGTGGAAGGTGTGGATAACTGCGAATGCTTCGCCGTTTTCTCCAACGCGCAATACACCCTGCCACCCTTCCGGATGACGCTCACTGGTAATTTTCGAGCCATAGCGATGTGTGTAACCATCCTTGATGATTGGCGCGATTTCACGGTAGAATGTCATGCCACGTTCAATAATATCCCACTGTTCCGCGCTTAGTTCGGTAACATCACCAGATAAGCACATACGTCCAAGGAATGTGTTGGCAATGGAATAGCCAATTCTCTTTAAGGAATCTTTTTGACGGATAACTGCCCAAATCTGGCTCTGACGCGGTAAAATTGCACGGTGCAGGTTAGCGGCGATGATTGGAATTTCTGCGGTTTCATGTGCATCAGAGAATGATGCCATGGAAGTAATGCCCATCATCAACGGTTCCAGCTTGTGACCGCCGGAGGAACAGTTTTCGAGCACGATGCCTGGCACTTCGCTAAGCACTTTACGCACGAAATTTACGCTTGCATCCATGTTCTTGCGCAATCCTTCGCCCAATGATTCGTAGCCGTCGCAGCCGATACCGATAGTATCATTGTAGTCCATCTTCATGTAGCCAAAACCCTTTTCTTTTAGAAGGCCGATGACTTTTTTCGTCAGATAATCCTCTACCCAAGGATCAGTCATATCCCAAAACCGACGATTTTCGGTGGTAATCACATGACCGTCCTTTTTTAACATGTGCTCGGTCTGTTCGTTGTAAACGTGCGCAGCGCGGCCGATATTATCAATTTCAAACCAGATTCCCGGTACCATGCCAGCATCTTTAATCATTTCTACAGTCTTTTCGAGCCCCTCCGGGAACAGCGTTGTCGAAATTTCATAGTCGCCCATACTGATATCCCAAGGCACACCGTCTTCTTTAAACCAGCCGCAGTCAATTACAAAATATGCAAATCCCTTGTCCTTTATGGCCTCCACAATACCGGAAATGTTTTCGTGCGACGGGCAACCCCATGTTGTGCAGTATTCATTAAAAAGAATCGGCAATGTCTGTTCGATTTTCGGCGCTTTGTTCGCGTACTTTTGTCCGGCCTGTGTCAAACGCTGGCTGATATGGTCCACACCGCCGCCGGCACAAACACTGACAATAGCCTTCGGTGTCTCAAACGACTCGCCCGGCGCAACATTTTTCATCCAATGACCAAATTCACGATCTGCTAAGCCGCCGCAAATGTGCAGGGCATCATCCTGACGGTATACTTCCATCTGCCAGGAAGCTTCGTGCGCTAACTGCGCGCCCCACAATACACCGTTCTGTGTATCTTCAATCGCCACATACGGGAAGAATTTCTTTACCGGCATCGAGCCTGTCTGACCGTACTTTTCTACGGAAACAGACCATGTCGACCAGGATGGTTCGAGCTGTAAATCTTCTACGGTTTCTGTATGGAGTCTTGCTTCATGGCTCCACTTACTTCTTAAACGATGAACTAACAGTGTGTTCGGACCGATAGCATCTACAAACGGAGAGAGATTTCCGACTTCAAAGCTGTTTAATGCTTCCAGCGTTACGGTCTCCTGCGAGTGATTTTCAAATATCATCGTCATTTCGATGCTCTTGTCTGTGTAGTACCAACGTACAATATGTTTGCCCACATAGCCGCGCTCATCGGTAAGAATCGTGGTAATTGTCTTTTTTTCCTCGTCCTCTTCCATCTGCTGCTCTTTGTATTTCATCTGTTTGGCAGAGCCACTGTTGTGAAACGTGGAGCCATTGCCATAGGCACCAGGATAAATATCGCCAAGCAACTTGTATTGCATCATATTGTTAATTCGATAATACTTGTGCTCAGATTCCTGTCCTTCCATGGATGCCGGAATCAGATAAAATCCTGCCATCCCCGATTTTATATCCATCTCGTATTTGAGCAACATATCCCCGCAGAGCACAGAAGAAATCGGTTGAATTCCCATGAATTCCTTCGTAAACTTCTCCATTATTACATCTCCTTTTTATTTTTTTCTTTAACAAACCAAACCCCGACGAAACGCCGGGGTCTGGGAAAGGGATCATAAATTTGTAAATTAAAATTATTTTTTATTTACCAATCATCTTTAAGTAGTCCATGATCTGATCATGACGTTCGTTGTAGTACTCTAAACCTGTCTTTTCAAGTTCATCTACCATTTCGTGTGCATCGCCGCCCTCATATAATACCTGGGTCTCGATAAGAACTTCGCCATGATAAGCTGTGTCTAACCATGTGGAGAAACCTGGAATCTGAGTTGCGCCTAAACCTGCCCAATACTTCTCTTTTACTAAGTCAAAGAATTTAGTGAAGTATTCTTCACGTCCGTATTCATCACCTTCCTGTGGATACCATTCAAGAGCTCTAAACTTCTCCCAAACTTCTTCATCCAAAGTGATTGGTACGTCGATCTGATATGTTCTTAATGTTGCATTTGGCATTTCATCTGTTTCGTAAGTGGAGTAAAGTTCCATCTTCTTTAACCAGCCATCAGCGCCCCATGTCATGTACTTTAATAATTCATATGCTTCACGTGGGTGATCTGTCCACTGAGAAATACCGCCCATATCGTATACACATACGTTTGTCTTACCTTCTGTAGTAGATAAGTGTGGCTGAATATAAGGAACGAAGATAACCTTGTTAGCAATGAAGCCCTGATCCGGGTTGTTCCAGAAACTGTGCCAGCACCACCACTTATCAGCACGAATAGCAACATAACCAGCATCCTGTGCGTATACCTGTTCGCCGTAAACAGCTTCAAGATTTGCTGGTAAGTTTGTGAATGGCATGTTACCGGATTCGTCGATTAACCAGTTCTTTGCTAAGTAGTCTCTCTGTAAGTTAAGACCATCAGCCCAGTTATCCATGTTGTACTGGGAACCGTCCCAACCGAACTCACCAATACATGCGTCATCAGCAGCAAACGGATACCATGTTACAGGGTAAGAACCACCTGCAGCAGTTAAACCGAAGGACTGCTTCTGACCATAACGACCGTTAGCACCACCCATAGTAGACTTTTCGATCACATCTTCGAATTCTTCCCATGTCCACTCTGTGTTAGGCATATCAAGGGAGTTATCCTCGAAGAACTGCTTATTAACCCAAGCAACCTGTGGGAAGAACTTAATAGGTGTAGCCCACTTGTAATCTGTTCCAAAGTAACCAATCTTGTATTCCTTGATACCCTTGATGATGTTGTCATTTTCAGGGTCATTCTCGAAGTACTGAGTCATATCAGTCCAGTAAGCGTTGTAAATCGGTGTATCGATTTCATTTACATACCAGAATGCATCCGGTGTATTAGAAGCCGCGTGCATGTCTGAAATCTGCTGATTAACATCAGCTGTTGTTGTAGGAATAACTTCTACTGTGATGTTAGGATACTTCTCAGTAAAGGATTTAGCAAGCTCCTTACCTAACACGCCACCGTCGTCATCCCAATACATGTAGCTTAATGTCATCTTGGTTGTTGTGTCCATTTCTTCTAAACCAGTAGATCCACCACCGCTTGGAGTTCTCTTACAAGCAGAGAAGCAAGTAACGGTCATGGCAGCAACAAGCCCAAGACAAATAAGCTTTTTCAACTTTAATGTCATGTTTCATTTCCTCCTTTTTATTTTTATTTTCCCTTTTTAGCGGAACCGCCTGTACAGCGTACAGGCGGTCTTTCCTATAGCATTATAAGAATATCACATTCTCACAAAAAATGCTAGTACCTTTTCAGTTTTTTTGAAAAAAATGACTAAAATTTTTAAAAATAATTACCAATTATTATTCACCGGTAATACCTGCACGGTCAACAGATTCAACGAACTGTTTCTGCAACACGGCATACATAATTAATAACGGTAAAATCGTAAGCATAGTACCTGCCATTCGGTAAGCGGTATTCGTCGTTACCTGGAAGCTTGAACCGGATGTTCCGGCGGAAGACGAGGACTGGTAGCTTGAGAAGCTTGTATCAAAGTTCGACAAACCTACTACCAAACTGTTCCACGAGAAATCACCAGTTGTATTAACTCGATTGTTTACGATATATGTGGATGTCATGTAGGATTCATTCCAGTACCATACGAAGGAGAACAGGAATACTACTAACATTGCACCTGCTGCAGACGGAATACCAATCTTTAAAAATTGCTTAAAGTAACCGGCGCCGTCAATCTTTGCCGCTTCATGAAGTGAAACCGGAATCTGACGGAAAAACTGCCAGCAAATCAAGATAAACAGCGGTGCTTTCAAGCCTTGTCCGAAAATCGCCGGGATAACGAACGCTTTGATAGAACCAAGAATACCTACTGTATTGTACACCTGATAAGTCGGAGACAACGTTAACGACGGCGGCAATACAAATGAGAAAATCATCAGACCCATCATCAGCATCTTTCCGCGGAAATTAAACATTGCAAAACCATAACCTACAAATGCACACACACACACCTGAATCAAGGTCGGCGCACCGGCCAATACAGCACTCTTCCATAAGGAATTCCAGAAATCCATTACCTTAAACGCCATCTTGTAGTTGTCCGGATAAAATTCAGATGGAATCCAGTTTACGGAAGTATCAATGATATCACTCAAGGACATCATGGAGAGAGCAAATACCTTCAAGAGCGGATACAGGAATACAAATCCTACCGCAGTCAGAACAATATACACTGCTGCCTTCTTCAAGACACCCATGTCATCCTTTGAGCCCATCATAATCTTTCGGAAGCGGTCCTTTGTCATAGGCATCTTCGCATTCTTTTTGATTTGTTTTAATTCGGCCTTTTTCGCAGCCTTTTCAGCTCTAGTCATCTTAGGCTCTTTACTCATCGAATCTGCCTCCCTTCTTATCGTCTTCCTTTAATTTCCCTTTTGCTCTCAAGGCAGCTTCTTTTGCTTCTTTTTTCGCTGCCTGCTTCGCAAACTTCTTGTTGTTTCTAGCAATACGCTTTTCCGTTCTTCTCATAGAACGACGAGTTCTCTTTTCCATACGCTTGTTTTTGATAATCTGCTTTTCGTAGATATCTTTCTTCGGCATAAGAAGGAATGCGAACGCACCAACAACTATAAGCACTACTATCGTATACATCATCGCATATGCAGATGCAAAGGTAACACCCTTCGTACCATCTAACATATCCACCTGAATCTCACTGATAATCGGACTGATATTTGCATCCTGCGATAATGCTACAACTGTATAAACTGCATTTAATAAAATCATCGGACGGATAGTCGGAAGTGTAATCTTCCAGAAACATTCCCAACCGGAACCACCGTCAATTTTTGCTGCTTCATACAGAGCTGTATCGATTTTCTGAAGTGCTGCAATAAAAATCAGAATCTGCACACCGGAATACCATAAGAACATTACGATATTCTGGAATACGTAGGTAATTGCGTTTGCCATGAAGAGCGGCAACACTTCCGTAATAATACTTGTAATCGCGGTCATGTCAATGGCTGTAAGAACATCACCGGAATTTAACATCATGCTCATGGTAGGACCGGATACAACTACTACCGGGAGGAAGAAAATTGTACGGTATAAACCTTTTCCTTTGACGCTGGTGTTCAAAAGCATCGCCATCAGCAATGCGAATACTACAATTAACGGAGCCGCAATACAAACCTTCATCAAGAACTCACCCAGGTTTGACCACAGGTCTGCGTTTCTTGTGAATACTAATTTATAGTTTTCCAAGCCAGCCCATTTTTCGATAATACCGGCTCTACCTAAGTTACGTCTGGTAACAAAAGACCAACGAACCGCCTGATAAATCGGATATGCGAGAAATACACAGGCACCGATTATCCATGGGAATGTGAAGAAGTAACCGTATCTCGCTTCTCTTGCCTTTAACTTACTCTTGGTTCTAACCTTAATCTTTGGTTTTTTACCGTCAGCACCAATCTTCGTTACGTCGTTACCGGCTGCAAGAATTTCTTCCACGGTATATTTTTTCTTCTTCTTTTTCGAATTCGCAGCAGGTGAAGCATCTTTTTTCTTGGACTTCTTTGTTTCTTTTACTTCTGCTTCAACAGCGGAAGTTTCTTTTTGCTTTTTTTCTTTTTTAGCCATTTATGCCTCACCTCCCTACTTTACAATCTGGAAGGATTCTGCTTCGACATAAATGTCGTTCACAGTTACACCCTGTCCATAGTTTACATAAATCTGCACGCCGTTGTCGTAAGTTGTAATCGTTACATTGCCGACAATTTCGTGATCTTCGATTACTGCGCCTGCAACCGCATCGTCTAATTCCTTAAATGCTGCTGCATACTCAGCTACTTCTTCATAGTAAGCATCTGCTTCGGAGCTGTAAATCCAATCGGAGTTGGTTTCACTTAATTTGCTTGGACTCTGATGTGTAATGTAGAACGATGGATAAACACCGGTCTCAGCAAGCTTTAAGTAGAATTCAACCGCATTTGCTTCGAAGTTTACATATTCGGAATACATTGGCATAACACCCTTTAATACCGTTGACATGAAAGGAATTTCATTTGATGCATAAATATAGCCGGATGTTCCGAGCGGCATATTCATGAATGCATCACAGTATTTCCAGAAATAGGAATATGGAGCTTCTAAAGCAATGAAGAAACCTTCCGCCTTTAACTCTGCCATTGCCTGCTCGAAGTAAGCCTTTGTATTTGCACGAGTATACTCAACACTCTTCTTAGAATATGCGAATAAGTTGTCGGAAACACCGGAAAGACCAATGGTAGCAATACCTTCCGACTTAAATCCGTTTGCAAGTTTAAGGATGTTTTCCTTAGACACTTCCGGATAAAGAACCTTAAACTGGTCGTAAACCGTTGCGTACACATATTCTGTATAAGTCGACTTATCAATCTTCTTAATTACATTGAAGGAAGAAGTGTTCGTATCCGGATTTATTCTCATCGCATCCTGATTCAGAACTAAGTTAATTCCTTTGTCCTTCAGGCTGTTGTATAAATCGGTCATCTCGCCTTCACTGCCGATTGAGCTGTCAACATTGTACTTCGTAACCGGGATGTCGTACACACCGCCATTCTGCCAACCGTCATAAACAACTAAAAGATCGCTTGCACCTAACTCAATGAGTTTATTTACAATAGCTTCAAGTTCAGCT
The DNA here is from genome assembly GCA_015057275.1 of Lachnospiraceae bacterium. Taxonomy (GTDB): domain Bacteria; phylum Bacillota; class Clostridia; order Lachnospirales; family Lachnospiraceae; genus SIG308. The sequence continues at coordinate 7,473 of SVEO01000023.1, forward strand.
ACGGTTGTCATCGGAACAGAACGCTTGAATACAAGGAAGTTTTCCTTATCGTTACCAAGCACCTGAATACGTGTGTTGTACTTGTATTCCTGCTTAATGATGCCTCCGTTTCCTAATAAGAAGTCTCTGTAAGCAGTTGCAAGTCCTGCATAATCTGCCTTGTCGTTTGTCTGAATCAGGAAGGTTGCCTTTACATCATCAATCTGTCTGTCATCCTGCATTACGGATGTTGTTGCTGCATTTTCACCGGAGTCAGTTCTTTCAGCAATAATGGTACGATATTCATACTGAACTGCTACGTAGTTCCAGAAGTGGTTCTGCGCGCCATTCATGTTACCATATAACTTAGCACTTTCAGCGCCATCTTCAATGGCACAAAGAACTGCTGCCTGTGTATCTTCGTATACCATACCGTAAATTGGCATAGATACCTTTTCTGCATCGTTTGCGGTGTCGTACGTTCTTCCGGTTGCAGATGTATAAATGGAGTTACTTGCTTCGAAGTTATCTAATCCGATATCATCATCATACAAACCGAAAATACGGGAAACCCAAGGAGAGCTGTACTTTCTTTGATTATCCACAAAATCAACGGTAATACCGTTACCATCCGGAAGAATCATGTAACCGTCTCTTGCGTCAATCATCGTCTTACCCATCAATGGGAATGCATACAAATGCTGAATATAGAATTTGTTTTCGCCTTCCTTGACGGAATCTCCCGGAATGAAGTATTCAACTCCATCGTCTGTCAGTTTGATTTCTACATCAAAGGAAATACCATAGTCAGCATAGCTGACACTACATTTAAAACCGTTATCATTTTTTGTGTAAGTTAAATCTGCACTCTTTGCGCCAAGTTTTCTTGTTACCTGTGCAACACTCGAGAAACGATCCTTTGGTTTTTCTTCAATCAACTGGAGAACAATACCCGAATCAAAGAATTCTGCCCAGGCATCGCTCAAGTTCGGTGTCAACTTTAACTGATAGTCCATTTCATTCTGGTCTGCAGTGGATTCGATGATTGCACCATTTTCCTTACAACGAATGAGAATGGAAAGGTTGCTTTCTTTTAAATACAGTTCGTATTTATCATTTTCGCAGACAAACGTATGATCTTTGATTGCTTCCTGCTTCGCATCCACAGTAGCAGTTTCCTGAATCTCAGTCTTTACATCTTGAAAAAGAGCTTTGATCTGTTCGTCTGTCAATTCGATTTCTTCAACAGCACCGGTATCAGTACCTTCTGTTGTAGTATCTGTAGTTGTATCCGTCGTTGCATCCGAGGTAGCAAATGAAACGATTGGCATTACCATAGCAAAAATAAGAAGACAACATAAGAATCTATTTAATTTTTTTCTACGATCCAATTCGATACACCACCTCTCCGTATACTGATGTAATGAAGTTTACAACCTGCATTGTCAATACATACATGATAAAGATTGCTACTGCAAAGATGAATGCAGCGAAGATAGTAAGGAAAATTACCTTAACCGTCTCTTTAAAGCTGTAGTTGTTAATTTCCATAATGGAAACGACAACGAGGATTGCAATCCATACAAGCATTGCAATATTTGCAAATTCAATAAAGAACATTTCATTATTGGTTACAACCAGGCCTGCAATATAGATAATCGGCTGAATTGCGAAGTATGGTCCGAAGGAATATAAGTAAGCCTGAAGAGTATCCTTAAACTTACCTTCACCATCGTTAATACATGTAATCAGGTAGGTACAACCTGAAATGAATAAGAAACCAACAACTACGATTGCGATATCGGTCGGAATCTCATATCTGCCGTCTCTTACGTTCTTTACAAGGAATCCGCAGAAATACTTGCTGATAATGTTAAATATAATTAACACTACCATAATAATTGCTGCCGATGAGTAAGACTGCATACCTTTACGCTTTACGTTGTAAGCACCATCCATCGGATGTCTCATGTATGTAAAGCCGTAGAATACGCGCTTCCACAGCATCGTGCCGGTTACTTTATTTGTAACCTTCTTAACCGGAGCGAAGATTGCCCACTTTTCGTTTGCTTTCTTTAAAAGCTTCCAAGCTACAATAATCGCAACAATTACAATCACTGCTGTTACAAGCTGTTCGTTCAACCAAACATTACGTACTTCCCAGAATGCATCCGAATAGCCTTCTTTATCTTTTGCTAATCGGAAATATTCAAGTGCTGTGCTGTAATCTTCTTCCTGGAACAGTGCTTGTGCCATCGCAAGGTTTGCATAGTCAAACAATCCGTTCATACGGATAATCTGCTCTAATGGCTCCTTACTTTCGGTGTAAGCACCCTTCTGGTATAACGTCAGAGATTCGTGAACTAAATCTGTAAATTCAGTCGGTACGAAAATCTGTACCTCGTTTGCTGTTGTATCCAGTGTATAAATCTTATCTTTACTATCTACATCGATTGCGCCGATGGTACGGAACAAACCTTTTCTGTACTTATCATTATCGGCACCACCAAACATGAATAACAAGGAACCTTCCTTTGTGTATTCATAAATGTAATTTGTACTTGCAACGTATACGTTTTCATACGCACCAACTGCAACGGAAGAAGCATTCAATGCCGGAATATCCATTAACATAAGGTTTGTACCTGCGATATTTAACTTCTTAACCGGCTCTGCAGAATCCAGCGGAGTCAAGGTATAAATAAGTCCCTTATCGTCAATCGATACGTTACTGATTGATGCCGGCTTCGTAGCAAGTGCGCCGGAAGAACCAATCAACTTTAAGAATCTCTGGTATAATGTAATGTTTGTAGCATTCGTACCAAAGTATCCTAAGAATGTGCCACCCTCAGTTTCAGCAATCTGTGCAAGACCGTTTGTGTTACCTGCACAGGAGATATACATTGTACCACCGTCTGCTACTGCAACCTTCTGTGGGCTGAACTTAACATTGTTACCGTACAATGGGCTGTCCGGCTTACCGTATTCACGAAGCTTTTTGCCGGTTGCATCGAATACAACAATTGCACCTTCATCTGTTGCGTAGTAGTCCTGGTCAGCAACATAAATTTCTTTTCCTTCTGTTACGAATACACCGGTCGGAGTAACTAATTTTTCTTCAATGACATTGATTACTTCGCCTGCGTCTATATCGTAGATAATAATCTTCGGGGTAATACCTTCCGATGCATTACCTGAGTCACAGATGTACATTACGTCGTCATCTGTAATCTTTAAATCCTGTGCAGCACCCAGTGTGTAGTCGCCGAACTTAATAATCGTCTGTTCGGAGATGTACGCTGTCTGGGTCTTTACCATATCTCCGTATCCGTTCTGTGTATAGGTCTTATATGGCACATCCGCAAATGTTGCCATAGGAGTAACTAACATACAGAGAGCAATACAGAGAGTTAAAATTACTTTAAGCTTTTTCATATTGTCCTCCTCTATTCATATTCTTTAATATTACAAGGTTCGATTACTTAATACCGGAACTTGCCATTGTGTTCATAACGTCTTTCTGTACAACGATGAACAAGATCAAGTTCGGTATGAACATGATAAGAGAGGCTGCTGCTGCAATACCCTGGCCGGCTACCGCATTGTTTGCGTTTGCCAGCGTGGACATGTAGAACGCTAACGTCTTCATACCGTCTGTGTTTACATATAAGTTTGAGCTGTCAAGGTAGCCCCAAACCTGCTGGAATGAAAGAATCATACCAGTCGCAATCGCCGGCTTTACAAGAGGAATAATTACCTTCCAGTAAATACGAAGCGGCGTTGCACCGTCGATAGAAGCTGCTTCCAACAATGCATTCGGTACACCATCAATGAACTGCTTAATCAGGAACAAGGATACCGGAGCTGCAAGCAACGGTAAAATATGTGCCCAATATGTGTTTGTAATCTGCAATGTGTTGATGATTAAGTATCTAGGAATCATAACAGCCGCAGGCACGAACATAAGTGCCGCCTGATTTAAGTTAAAGATACCATCACGGAGCTTAAATTCCATCTTGGAAAGAGCAAATCCTGCCATCGTAGAAATGATTACGTTAGCTGCTACTACGATGATGGTAACAAACAAGCTGTTGAATACATATTTACTTAACGGAATACCTGCTGTTCTCGCTGACTGCATCAGGTTTGAGAAGTTTTTAAATGTTGGATTAACAACATAAAACTTCGGCGGGAACGCGAATAATTCTTCCATCGGCTTAAATGCATGACAGAAAATGAATACCAACGGGAGAAGCATGAAAATCGCAATCGGTAATAATATAATGTAGATTTTAATCTGGCCACGGTCAAAACGATCCGGACCAATTCTATGACCTTTATACATATTCTAACTCCTCCTTTCTCAATCTTTTTCTGTGAACAACGCGGTTGCAACTTTGGAGAATACCGTAATGAGCAATAACAGTGCCACGGAAACGGCTGCTGCATAGCCCATCTCAAAACGGATGAATCCATAGTCGTCAATGTGGTTAACAATCAACTGACCTGCATAACCAGGAGTTGGGTTGGAACCGGATAACTGTACACCAATCATACCATTGTTGAAAGTGTTTACGATTGCCATAACGGCACCGAATAACATCTGTGGTTTCATGGTCGGAATGGTGATGTAAATCAGCTCCTGGAAACGATTGCTTACACCATCAATCGCTCCGGCTTCATAAAGTTCTTCGTCTGCGTTCATGATACCTGCTAACATAGCCAGGAAGCCTACGCCGGCTGCGGACCACAAACCTACGATAATCATAACCGGCAACAGCCAGTTTGCACTCGACAAGAACACAATCGGCTCTGTGATAAATCCCCACTGAATCAGGTAAGAGTTAATAATACCCATTCGGTCACCGGAGAATACGATTTTCCATAATACCTGCATTGCAGTACCCATTGTTAAAGATGGGGAGTAGAAAACTAAAGCCAAAATTGTTCTTGGAATTCTTGTTAACTGAGCAATCGCCCAAGCTAACAAGAAGGATAATGCATATCCGCCAGGACCAACAATCAACGCATATGTAATCGTGTTCGGTAATACATACTGCATGAAAATCGAGTCACTGGTAATCAAAAGTACATAGTTTCTAAACCATACTATATTCGGCATGTTGATTGTATCGAAATCTGTGAAAGACAGTAAAATCGCTACAATAACCGGCAGTGCAATGAAGATGATAAACATCAGCAAGTAAGGAGCCAGAAATAAATATGGTGTTTTTTTACTTACATTCATTTTCTAATCTCCTTTCTTACTCTGTTTTTGCCGCGTCAAGCAAATCTTCAACACTATCAACCGTCGGAACCTTATAGGTCCATGAACCGGTTTCCTCATCGATAAATCCGAATTCCGTCATCTTACGCTCAGTCTCACGGTCAATCGTTTTTACTGCCGCATCAAGCGAAGTTCTTAAGTTTTCACCGGCACCTACAACCGCAATGTATGCATTACTTAACTCTCTCTCTAACATATATGTGCCAGGGATTCTTGCTGTTTCCGTAATCCACTCTGCTGCTTCAAGAATAACCTTCTTATCCACACTATCCCATGGAAGCTCGTTGAATGCTTCAAGGTTTGCTGTGTTCCAGATAAATTCTCTGCCGTATGTCTGCTGTAAGGTAGAACCGAATTCAACCTGTGCATCGGTTGACATCCACCAACTTAAGAATTCCCAGGCCGCATCTTCACGGTTCATGGTTTCGCCGTTTGTTAATTCGATCTTTACTTCCTTGTCTTCATCGGATTCAAAGATGATATCACTCTGCGCGCCACCTGCAATATTTTTGTTAATCTGACCCGTAGCTTCGTCAACGATACCAGGTACTAAAGAAATTTCCCAAGAATTCTCGATTTCCGGAGCTGCGTTGATTAACATGTTGTACATAAAGTAATCTGCGATACCGATTGGAATATCACCGTTTCTAAAGTGCTGATAGAAAGATGTACACTCCTGAGGAATATCGTAAATTGTAAATAATTCTGTCATTCTTTCGAATGCCTCAACGGATGTTGTGCTGTTGATTGCAGCTTCACCGTTATCATCGTATAAAGCGCCACCGTACTGATAGAACAACGGAGATGTCATACCAAGTGTTCTCTGACCAGTAGTACCTGCAGTTGGATAGTAGAAATCTAAACCTCTGTTCTTTAAATCAGGAAGGATCGCCTCAACATCTTCCATTGTCTGAGGTACTTCAAGTCCTAACTTATCCATAATATCCGTTCTGTAGTACAGTACCCAGAAATAGAATGTCTCAGGCATGGAATAGATACCGAGAGAATCTGTTTCTTCACTATAAATAGTAGACGGTACTAACAGACCAGGTGCAGTTGCTCCGAGTGTCTCTTCCCAACCTTCAAACTTTGTTAAATCTGCAAGCGCACCACGGATTGCCAAGTCATACGGCAGTGCGTAGTCAACACCGAGCGCTACGTCAGGCGCTTCACCTGCAGCATTTGATAAAATCAGCTTCTGCGCATCCGGCATGATACAGAGGTCAACCTCAATACCTGTCTCCGGTGTGAATTCCTTATCAATCATCTGCTGAATAATCTCGATATACTGTCTGCTTCGGTTTACCCATACCTGTAAGTGTGTCTTTTCCACGTTATCCACGGAATAGGACTGGTCGGTAAAGGAAGCGAAGAATCTCTTGATTGCTTCCCAAATAGTAACGAAGATGTTCTTATTCTTCGGAAGCTGCTTTGCTTCCTGATATACATACAGGCTGTCAAAAGAAATCGAGTCTGTACCGATATCAGTAATGAAGTTTGCGATATACTGGTTAACGGAACTGGAACCAGTACTTAATTCTGAGATTCGATAAGGAATCTTGTTCGGTTCTTCTGCCAGGTCGGTAAGCTGTGTAATCGCTGTCTTTAAAGAAGCAAGTGCACCACTGTTCTTAGAATCCGTATACTTTGCTAAAGAATCATATGTGTCCTGAAGCTGCTTAATCCAGCGGGCAAGTCTTGCATCAATATCCGTGATGTATTCAGCGATTTCAATATCTCTGTACTTGTCTGTATTGGAACCTGCGATTTTTGTGATTTCCAGCGACAGGTCGTTGATTTCGCTCATAACACGGTCCGCAGTCTCCAAAGCGCTTCTGATGTTATCATCGGAAATGACCATTGTCACTGTGTGTTTGCCGGCCTCTAAATAGAACGCCATGTTTTTACCGTTCGAATCTGTCATCGTCATCTTTTCGAATTTGTTTGTGTAGTCGAACGGATAGTTCTGCATTTCATCGTACTTGATTGCACTGCCGTCGGTCGTCAGGGAGCCGTCTGCCGCATACTCATCAAAGGAAATATCGATGAATACAGGGAAGTCAGACTTGGAGTTCTGACGGTATTTGAATCCAAGGTAATAGTAACCGGACTTTTCAACCTCAAATTCATATGTAACCATCTGCCCTGCATCTGTATAAGATGCACCGTCTAACATATTGAGCTTCTTCTTTACTGTGTGATACGGCGTTAAATTCACATCATACTCACAAGTAGGACGAATCGAAGAGTCATTTCTTACGGTAGGGAATTCCGCGCCAATGACAATCGCCTCTTCGGTAACTACCTCAACCTTAGTTGCATTTTCTTCCGGATAGGATTCTAAGCTTCCCTTCTGCGAAAGAATAATTTCGCTAATCCAAAGGTCTCCCTCTGTCATTTCTAATTCGATGGTGTTTTCGCCTTCGGTCAACTGAACCTGCAACGCGTCACCATGACGGTAACCGGCATCGGTAATTCCCTTTGTGATCCATGTCATACTCTTCACAGCATTGGCAACAATTTCATGACCGTATTTGTCATATTCTACTCTTTCCTCTGCCTGAAGCCACATATTTTCCACAATAAGTCTGTTTGCCTCATAGAATGGTCTTTCACCGTTCAGTGCAAGGCTAAGTTCCGGGTTTAAGATGGAATTCGGGTTGGACGTTAAGAACTTAAAATACAATGTGTAAACACCATCTTTCGGTGCATCGATTTTAAGCGTTGTAACATCGCCCATGCTGATTGACAGCACTTCATCATATGCATTTGCATATGTGTCTGCAACAAGCTCACCATCCGTAGATCTATCCCATGCCTCGGTAATCGGGATAATAATATCCTCGCCGGTATACTGTGGATAGGTATACTGACCGCTGACGATGGTGTAGTTCTTGTCCAGCAGCTCATTTACATACTCTTCTGTGCCGGACGTGTCAGCATCAGTTGACGTTGCGTCTGTTGAAGTAGCGACCATATCGATTGTTGCGTCGGATTCCGGTTCCGCGCTTACAACAAAGCTACTAGCAAACACTGTGACAGCCAGCACTGCTGCTAACAAACGAGTTGTACCACGACATCTCATTTTTCTTCCTCCCTCTTTCTTTATTTTGTAACATTGCCGCTTCCTTTTTTAGAAACCCTAAAAAAGCGCGCACGAAAACACAGTTACATTGTCATATTATTATATAAAAAATTACTTATAAAGTCAAGGGTATACCCCCTTTCTTTTGTACAGTTTTAACAGTAATCTTGTAGTTATTTGGAAACTGATGTCATTTTTACCTAAAATTCAAGGCATTTTTTTGCTATTTTTACTATATTACATTGATTTATAAATTTTCTCATTGTATAATCAATAAAGCCGAATTATAATTCATAACTTTTGGAGGTATATATGGCAAAATTGATTGTAAATGCTGATATCAGCAAAGGAAAAATCAACAAAGAAATCTACGGACAGTTTTCCGAACATCTGGGACGTTGTATCTACGGCGGACTGTATGTCGGCGAGGATTCCGAGATTCCAAACATCCGTGGGATGCGACTGGATGTTGTAGAAGCTTTAAAGAAGTTAAAAGTACCGGTACTTCGTTGGCCGGGCGGATGCTTCGCGGACGAATATCACTGGAAAGACGGTATCGGTCCGAAAGAAACACGAAAGAGAATGGTAAACACGAACTGGGGCGGCGTTGTTGAGGACAACAGTTTCGGCACCCATGAGTTCCTTGATTTCTGTGAAATCATTGGAGCTGACCCTTATATTAACGCAAACTTAGGCAGCGGTACCGTACAGGAGATGATGGAGTGGGTAGAATACCTTACTTTCGACGGTGAATCACCGATGACGAAGCTGCGCGCCGAGAACGGCCATCCGGAACCTTGGAACATCAAGTGGTTCGGTATCGGCAACGAAAACTGGGGTTGCGGCGGCAACATGACACCGGAGTACTATGCAAATGAATATCGCCGTTACAGCGTTTTCTGTAAGGATTACTACCGTGAAGCCGACAAAGACAAGCCGAAGGAGGAGCAGCGAAAGTTATTTCGCATTGCCGGCGGTCCAAATATCGATGATTATAAGTGGACCGAAGAAGTAATGAAGATTGCAGGGCCACACGCACACGGCCTTTCCCTCCACTACTACACCGTGCCGGGCGATAAGTGGGAAGAAAAGGGTTCTGCTACAGATTTTGACGAACGCGACTGGTTCATTACGATGCGCAAAGCTTACCGTCTAAAAGAATTAATTGACAAGCACAGCACCATCATGGATAAGTACGACCCAAAAAAGCGTGTTGCATTGCTTGTTGATGAGTACGGCACATGGTTTGACGTAGAACCGGGTACGAATCCGGGCTTCTTATATCAACAGAACACGCTACGCGACGCGTTGGTAGCAGGCATCTCCTTATGTATCCTGATGAATTCCAACGACCGCGTAAAGATGGGCTGTATTGCGCAGATGGTTAACGTACTGCAGGCGATGATTCTTACCGAGGGCGATAAGATGGTGCTTACACCAACCTATCATGTATTCGAGATGTTTAATGTCCATCAGGACGCAACCCGTGTTTCTCTCGACATCGAATGCGACGAATACTCGATGGATGTAAAATATGAGAACACACACCAGGGACCGCACCGCCCGGATGACCGCAAGGCGATGAAAACAATGCCACAGATTTTATCTACCGCTTCTGTAGATGCAAACGGCGCCCTGCACATTTCTCTGTGTAATGCCAGCCACATAGATGATGCCGAGCTTTGCTTAGACATTCGTGGATATAATGCGTCTTCTGTCAGCGGACGTATCTTAACTGCAGACGCATTAAATACAATGAACGACTTCGACCAGCCGGATGCAATTGTTCCGAACGAATTTACCGGTCTGACGCTGAAAGACGGTAAGCTCTCCTGTGTGCTGCCGGCCAAATCTGTTGTTGTACTTGAAGTAAAGTAATTTAAATAACGAGAAAAGCAAAAACAGGATTGCATGCCATCATGCAATCCTGTTTTTATTTGACGAGTACCCACACGATAAAAAACCCTACCGTGCTAGATGGTAGGGTTTTTTATCATTTATTAAATTTGTGGGTTCTTAAAAAACTTATTTCTTTTTCTTCTTGGATGCTACTAATACACCAACAATAACAGCAACTACAACCACAACGATAACAACGATAACAACCGGATTGATATCAGCCGGCTTTTCACTTGTTGTGCCGTCATCTTTTCTGGAAGCGTTGTTCGCCTGAATGCTTTCAAGAAGCTGAGATGCTGCGATTGACTTAGACTCTGCAATCGATGCTTCTTCAGAAGCCTTAGCTTCTTCTTCTTCTGCTGTCATATTGTATACATAGATGTAAAGATCATCAATTGTACCATTGAAAGGTGTATCCCAAGCATTAACACCAATGTGGATTGGTCCGCCGATAATAGAAGGAACATTACCAGTTGCAACTTCCACACCATCAACATATACAGTAGCTACACAATTTTCTACAACGTACTTAAATTCGTACTCTTTACCTGTTTCTAATGCGGTTGTACTAAATACGTCGTACCATGTATCCTGACTCTTTGCCCAAATACCCGGTATCAAAGTTGTTTGCCAACCATTACCAAGAGATAACCAGCTTTCAGGATCCCATGTTCCTAAAAAGATAGTAGCAGTATGCTGAGTAACTGCATTGTAGCTAACCTTGAAAGAAACTGTGTAGGTATCACTATCAATTGTTTCCGGAAGAAGGATACCATATGTGCCATCCATAACCAACTTTCCATCTTCAATAATCGGTTCTGTGTAAGTAGCTTCAAGCGTTGCCTTAGCACCGGTTAATGTAGCACCTTCAAGAGAAGAAGCATCATCAAACGTATATGTCTTTTCTGTTGAAGCAAATGCTGTCATTGCACCTGCAAGAACCATTGTTGCTGCAAAAGCAACTGCAATAAGTTTTTTCTTCATTACTTTTTCCTCCATATTTTCTAATTTTGCCCGAAGTCCTAGCCTACTTCGGAAGATAGTGTGATTTTACCAAATATAGTAGAATATGTCAAGCGCGATTCCTTACCTCATCATGAATATTTCACTATAATATTGTAATTTTATGTTATTTTTTTAGATATTTTCACTATATTCTATTATATTTGTTCACACACACAAGAAATATTATATTTGCACTTCTATGCGGCTACCTCCTGCCCGGTTTTTCCGAACAATAATCTGTTTGTCGATACGTTCTTTTAAATCCGCCACATGCGAAATAATTCCAACGAGGCGCTTCCCTTCCGATAATTCACTTAGCGTCTTAATTGCCTGATTTAATGATTCCTCATCCAGCGATCCAAAACCCTCGTCTACAAACATCGTATCGAGTTGAATCCCGCCGGCCGACGACTGAATTTCATCTGACAATCCGAGTGCGAGTGACAACGACGCTTTGAATGATTCGCCGCCTGAAAGCGTTTTTACACTGCGTTCCGTCCCATTATAATGGTCAATCACATTAAGTTCAAGACCGCTTTGGCTGGCGCGATTTCCAGCCTCTACTCTGCGTTTCAGCTCATACTGTCCGCCACTCATAGACATAAACCTTGTGTTTGCGCGGGCAATGATTCGTTCAAAATATTTCATTTGCACATAGGTCTCCAGCATAATTTTGTCCTGACTGCCACTCATCGATTTGCCTGTCACAGTATCATACAGCGCTCTTAACCACTGGTAACGCTGCTCGATTTTTTCCAGCTCGCACCTGCGTTTATCTATATTAGCCTTTGCCTTATCATTATTCAGATATCGACTCCGAATGTCCTCCTGCTGCTCACGCAGTTCTTTTATTGATTGCACAAGTTCTCGCTGCTCCTCACCTAAATTTTCTGCGTTTTCGGTCACATTCTCGTCTAACTGAGCCTCTAACGCACGAATAGCCGAGATGCATTCATCCACCTCATTGCGGCACACTTCATATGTTTTTTTCTCTTCAAGATGTTGTTTTTCCAAGCAACTTTTCTCGTTTTCAAGTTCAGAAATACGCGTCTTCGCTGTTTGTTCATCGCTATACATAAGTCCTGTTTTTATTTGATTCTGATGTTGGAAAAGCGCTTCCTGTTGACTGTTTAGCTGTGCAATCTTTTTCTCTCCGGCTTGAATTTTCAGTTTAAGAAGGTCGCTCCTTTCTTCCATTTCCGGAATAGTTGCTTCGAGTTTTGCCTTTAACTCCGCCTGCTTGCGAATGCTTTCGATCGCACCCTTGCATTGTTCTAACTCCGCACAAGCGCTCTCAAGGCCGGCTGCTGCTTGTTGCAAAAGTTCCTCAAAAATATGATTTTTCTGCTCGTCAGATAATGAAAATACTTCGCCCTGAAAACAATGGAAAAGTTTTCTTGCAAGCGTAAACACCTGTTGCTCTGATGCCTGCGCCATCGCTTTTTTCGCACTTGCCTCAGCGCTGGCGTCCGTTCGCTTCTTATTTTGACTTTCCATTTTTTTCTTTTCTTTCTTAAGTCCTTCCTCCGTCGGTGCATGCTTCGCCGGCTCTGCAGGTTGCGGATGATGCGTGGACCCGCACACCGGGCACTTTTCTCCGCTCTTAAGTTGAGCCGCAAGAATACCTGCCTGAGCATCATAAAATGCTTGTTCCATCGCTCGGTATGACGTTTCTATTTCGTTGTAAACTGCTGATTCCGTTGTATATTGGAGTTGTGCCTGTTGCAACTTCTGTACAAGCATCTGATGTTCATACAATATGTCCGAAAATTCCTGTAAGGCTTCTTTCTTTGCTTTCACAGACGCTAATTCAAATTCCATTTCCTTCCGCATTAAATCATTGTTTTTTAATACATCCAGTTGCTGTCTGACTTGTGCAAGTTCCTCATCCAATGTTGCGATTTCTTCGTTCTTTTGCCTCAAATCTTCCTGCACCTTCAGCGCTTCCTCTGCCAGCTTTGTGCTCTCCCGCTGCAGCTTTGCAAGTATTTCATACTGTGGAATTTCTCTGCGAATCGCCTCGATTCGCACCGCAAATGCTTCGCTTTCCTTTGACCACTGCACTTCTTTTCCTTCAACATACGAAAGCGTCTTTAAGAGTTCTTCTCTTTCTTTTAGATCCTCTTTCTTCTGAGCAATCTCCGTTTTTATCTGCGCTTTTGTCTGTGCACTGCCAAGCAATCGGTTTACCTCTTCCAGACGTTTCTCCAGCTCCAAAATAGCCCCGGCCGATGATTCCAATGTTTTTTTATCACATTCTTTCATCTGTTCCAGATGCGTCACAAGCTCTGACATAAGCCCTAAACTGCTATTTTCTCTCATTCTGTTTCTCAGCTCTTCAAACGCTTGGTTGGCACCCCCATCAATACCATCCATGTATTGCAGGATGCTCTTTTTCGCATCCTCATATTGTCGCTGTACCGCGGAATGTTCGAGCTTTACTTCATTTTGAAATGTTTCATATAATTTTGTATGAAAAATTTCTCGAAAAATCTTGCTTCTCTCTTCGGTTTTCGCCAACAGCAAATTCAGAAAATCCCCCTGCGCAATCATCGCAATGCGTCCAAACTGATTGCGGTCAAGACCAATTAATTCTACAATTGCCCGAGTTACTTCTTTTACTTTTGTAACCGGCGGACGTCCATCCGGATAAATCAGCTCAGCATCCGCCTTTTGCGTGGTCACACCTTCGCCGCGCTCCTTTAAGCGGTCATACTCCGGGTTACGTCTCACAATATATATTTCCCCTCGATATAGGAATTCCATTTCCACATATGTCGGCGTGCTACGTTCGGCATACTTGCTGCGAAACATGCCTGATTCTCTCGTATTTCCGCTGGCTTCCCCGTACAAAGCAAACGTAATCGCATCGAAAATTGTCGTCTTTCCAGCCCCGGTATCGCCGGAAATCAGGTACAACCCGCTATCGCCAAGCTTGCGAAAGTCAATCTCTGTCTTGCCCGCATACGGTCCGAATGCCGATATGGTCAATTTTAATGGCTTCATGCATTTCCCCTTCCCGCGATACGCTCCAATAATTCCAATGAATACTCGCGTTGTTCATCACTCATGTTCTGATTATTTCTCAGCGCATAAAATTCCTCTAAAAGTTCCATCGGCGTCTTTTCATTTTGCACTTTTTCCGCAACAATTGTCTGTCCAGAACGTGTTCTCATATTGTCATAATCCAGTCGCATAATGTTCGGATAGATCGCGCGCAGCTTGCCAATCGCGTCCGGCACATCTTCCTCGTCCGTCAGTGTGATGTGCAAGTAGTCGTTTGTATTCGTCCCTTTATAATAATCGAGTGCCGTAATTTGCATGTAAGTTCCTCGTAGTTCACGCATGTCGTGCAGCGGCTTTAACGGCACAAATTGTAAATTAATCGTTCCTTTTTCTGCAAGCGTTACAATCGTTACGGATTTTTCATGCGTCGCTTCCGAAAAAGAATACTTAAGCGGTGTTCCGCAATAGCGTACTGTCTTGCGCCCTATCTGTTGCGGTCCATGAATGTGTCCGAGCGCCACATAATCAAACACTTCAAAAGCTGTTGCTTCCACCTGATCGACGCCGCCAACCGAAATTTCTTCCGATTCACACCGCACTGCACCTGTCACAAACTGATGTGCAACGATGATATTTCTCCTTCTCTCATCCACATTCATATTCGTAACTGCCACCTTTACCGCCGCATCATAGGAGTCAATTTCTGCCTCCGGATACACATGCCGTACAAGTGCCGGTTTCACAAACGGTAACAAGTAAACGGCGATTTCCCCATATGCATCCTGCAATACCACCGGTTCTGTGTTGCCATCAAATACTGAAGCAATGTGCACATTTTTCTCTTTCATCAACCGTGCTCCGAACGATATGCGCTCTGCAGAATCATGGTTCCCTCCGATAATAAAAATCGGCATCTCATATTGTGCCAGCCTCGTAAGGAAATCATCAAACAGCCGCACAGCTTCCACCGGCGGAACCGATTTGTCATAGATATCGCCTGCAATCAACACACCCTCGATTTTCTGTACATCAACAATATCCAGAATTTGTTCAAATATGTATTTTTGGTCTTCCAGCATAGAAAACTCATTCACACGTTTTCCAATGTGTAAGTCTGATAAGTGTAAAAATTTCATCTTTTTTTCCTGTTTCTAATAAATTTCTGTATTTCATTATACATCCCGATGCTTTGAAAAGCAATGCGAACGTAAGCAAAAAGGTCTCCTGCCCATGCCGGAAACCTTTTGCTGCGTCCATTTTGTTTTAACCTTCCATCTGTCGGCCGAGAAATGCTGCGGCTACACCGGCCAGCTTGTGTTCTGTTTCAGAAATTCCTGCTTTGCCTTCCTTGCCGATAATTACGACCGCGCCGATAATGTCACCCTCCGAAATAATCGGATAGATAATCTCACCCTCCGGACAGCTCGTGGCATCCTCGGTTACCGGAATCGCCTTATCCTTGCCTTTCGCGGTATTGAGCGTCTCGCGCTCATTAATCAGTTCCTCCAAATCCTTGCTGATGTTCTTGCCGACCATTTCTTTTTTCGCACCTCCGGACACGGAGATAACCTGGTCGCGGTCCGTAATCACTACAATATGACCCGACACTTGTGCGAGCGCGTCCGCATATTCCTTGGCAAAGGTGCTCAGCTCCCCAATCGGCGAATATTTTTTGAGAATAATCTCCCCTCCGCGATTTGTAAAAATTTCCAACGGATCTCCCTCGCGGATTCTCAATGTTCTGCGAATTTCTTTTGGTACAACAATTCTTCCTAAGTCGTCTATACGGCGTACAATACCTGTTGCTTTCATATATACATTTCTCCTTAAATTACAAATTGTGTTGTTAGTATCTGTAAAACAAGGAGATTTATACTTGATATTTTACTTTCTATGTGCGAGCACTTCAACGATACCCATTGCCCCACCAAAACCAATCCATCCAATTGCCAAAAGCAATCCCCAAGGCATTGTTTTTAGCATTTCAGGAATATCGGCAAACAATCCAAAGGCAGCGGTTGTTATTATACATAGAAGCATCATAATTAGTGTCATAGCAATGCCGAACATACCGCCGCCAATCAAGAATACCCACCAAAACATTCCCCATCCGGGAATCAGCTTGCCGTAATACTCGTTTTGTTCCTCCTTAGTCAGTTTAATACATTCTGCTTTTTTAACTGCAATCGTAACAGAGGTTTCTAAATTGTCTGCTTCGGTATCTTCCTCGGTTTGCAACGGAATATAATGATGCACCGTATGGAATAATCGTCTGCCTTTTGCATTAAACAAACAATCATATACATCCACATCCATTTCGGCTTCGCTTTTTTTTAAAAATGCTGTTCCGCAAAGGAATTGTATCGTCAAATAATCGTTTTCTTCAAAAGATTCATAACAATGTATATGGTATTGCGCGTGCTTTTCCATACCCACGAAATATGTCATATTGTATGAGTGCTCTAAATGAATACCATTCAAAACACCATCTTTAACAAAATCGGGATATGTGCTGATATAGCCTTTGGATTCCATAAGCACTTGTATATCTTTACGAACACTTTCAAGCAGTTCTTTATCACATAAGGAATCAACTTTATTAGGATATTCGGTTTGTGATTCTGTTATTTTATTATAAATCTCTCTCCACAAAGGTTCACACTGTTTTTCACATAGAATAGCAATCAGTTTTTTTACAATTTTATAAAACTTATTATCACTTGGCTTTATTGTTTCCAATTTGCCGAGCATTATTTCTGCCTTATTATAACCATATTGGTGTGCTAATTTTTTCAGTTCACTAAACGAAAACAACTCTTGTTCAGGAAGTTCCATCCAATATTCTAGTGCAACAATTTCCTTAATAAGCGGTAACAGCTCTTTTTCTTTTGCGTTGCAATAATCTCCCGGTAAATCTGCTTTCATGCCAATCGCAAAACTAATTGTGCGCAGGAAATCCCAAGGATTTTCCCAAAATGTCATATTATTACAAGAGTTATAAACCTCAATTTCTACCTCGGCATTTTCAAAAGTCAAAGCAAAAGGTATAGCCGTTTCTTCTACAGGTTCTTCTAATTCGCCATAAAAGCAAAATCTGTTTTGCTCCTTTTTGAGAACCATTCCAAGATTTTGACAATAGTGTCCCTCTTTACCCATAGGAACTGCATCTGTATTTTTAAGAGTAAGTATTCTTCTAAAAGCAGGAGTATCGTCTGTGATAATTTTTATATCACTACCAACAGCTTTTATTTCCGGCCAAAACTCTAACTCTAACAGTTTCTTGAGCGCTGATTTTGCTGCCTTATCCACCACAGCGAAATCTACTTCGAATTTGTTTTCTTTTTCTTTCGCTATTGATTTACCTAAATCAACGCACTTTTTCAAAAACAGAAGCACGTCTTTGTTGCTGTTTTCAATTGAGAATATGTTTGATTCTTTCGGCAGTTCGTGCACCAGTTCTATGTATTGGTTGCTTATCCACTTTCTTATTTTTCGTTGCTTTGCTTCAGATGCTTCAATTGGTTCTGCACCAAAAACAAAAGTGGCGTGTAAGTAAGCACCGGCAAGTTTAGATATATATTCACCGCTTATTTTCGATATATCAATCAACATTCAACCCACCATTCAAATTAGATTGAAATTATTATACTATAAAACAATGAATTTTTCAACATTGGTGCAAATTGAGTTCAATCAAAAACTGCGAAACCCCACTGTTTGTACGGACTTCGACAACTTTTGTCCTATTATACCATATTCCTCTATTCTACGAACTATTCCTGTTGCTTTCATATATAAATCTCCTTTAAATTCAAATCGTGATGTTAGTATTTGTGATTAAAGGGAATTTATACTGCTTGAATTTACTTTTCAGCTTATGTATGTTATAATATGAAAAATAATCAATTTACCATGAAAGAGGATGTGTATGAAATTATCATCATTTTTTCATTTTGCGGGGTTTGGCATCAAGACAATTCTTTTCAAAAAGAAAACCCCAATTCTTGGAACCGTAATTGTTACTGATAAATGTAACCTACA
>SVEO01000024.1 GCA_015057275.1 Lachnospiraceae bacterium
TTTAGCTTCCAAAATAAGCTTTACCATTCGCAGTTTATCTTCAGCAGAATATTTACTCATAGAAAATGCTCCCTCCTTGATAAACAGTTTTATTATTTTAACTGTCTACCTAGAAGGGAGCATATCAAATACTTAAGAAGGGGATTTTACATTTTTTTAGAATTTTTTCACAAAATAATGATTGACAAATAAAAAAGAGGATGGTATCTTAGGTACAGATGTTAGCACTCTAACAAAACGAGTGCTAACAAAACTAAAAGGAGGCAGAAGGAAATTATGAGTTTGGACGAAAGAAAACAGCGAATCTTAGATGCGATTATTCGTAACTACTTAGAAACCGGTGAGCCGGTCGGTTCGAGGACGATTTCGAAATACACGGATTTGAATCTGAGCTCAGCGACAATTCGCAATGAGATGGCAGACCTTGAAGAGCTGGGTTACATTTTGCAGCCGCATACTTCTGCCGGAAGAATTCCATCAGACAAAGGGTATCGTTATTACGTTGACCGTATGATGGAGCGTGAGGCTGCGCTGGAGGAGAAGGAAAAAGAACTTCAGGAGAAAGAAGATTTTCTGATTGAAAAAGTTGACAGATTGGAAGTTTTACTTCAAAATATGGCGAGGACCTTGGCCGATAATACGAACTACGCGACGATGGTCAGTGCACCGCAGTATAAAAAGAACCGATTAAAGTTCATCCAACTTACTTCGGTCGATGCACAAACGCTCCTTTGCGTGGTGGTAACGGAAAGCAACGGTATCAAAAATACGATGATTCGTATTTCGGAGGCAATGGATAGTGAGACAGTGTTGAAACTGAATATCTTGCTGAATACGACATTAAACGGATTAGCAATCGAAGAAATTAATTTGGCGATGATTTCTAAGATGGCAACGCAGGCAGGCGAGCAGGGGGAAGTCGTTCGTACCGTAGTGGAAGCTGTTGGCGAGGCGATTCTCTCGGATGAGGAAGACTTAAAGATTTACACAAGCGGCGCAACGAACATTTTCCGTTATCCGGAGCTCAGCGATCAGGAAAGAGCAAAAACGCTCATATCCACATTAGAAGAAAAGAAGCTGCTTACTACTTTGGTCAATGACCGCCTGCAGAGCGAAAACCAAAGCGGTATTCAAGTGTATATAGGAAATGAAACACCGGTTCAGTCAATGAAGGATTGCAGCGTCGTTACCGCAACCTATGAGCTGGAAGATGGTGTGACAGGAACCATCGGCATCATTGGACCGAAGCGTATGGATTATGAAAAGGTAGTCGATAGCCTGCGCACAATCAAGAACCAGTTGGATTCGGTATTTAAAAAGACATGAAAATCATCTTTCGATGAAAATGAATAGAAAGGAAGTGCGGAATGGAAGAACAGCAGAAAGAACAGGACATAACGGAAGTTGTGGATGAAGCTGAAGCTACACAGACAGAAGAAGTAATCGAAGAGGCAGAATCCGAAGAAATCGCAGATGCTGCAGACGAGGCAGCAGAAAACGAGGCTGAGGAAGAAGATTCCGAGGAAGCCGAAGAAAAGAAGAAAGGTTTTTTCAAGAAAAAGAAAGATAAAAAAGACGAGCAGATCGAGGAACTGACCGACAAGCACAAACGCCTGATGGCAGAATTTGAGAATTTCAGAAAGCGAACCGAAAAAGAAAAGAGTTCGATGTATGAAATCGGTGCGAAAAGTGTCATCGAGAAGATTCTCCCGGTTGTGGACAATTTTGAACGCGGTCTGGCGATGATTCCGGAAGGCGAGAAAGCCTCATCTTTTGCCGAAGGCATGGATAAGATTTATAAGCAGCTGATGACAACACTTGAAAGCATGGACGTGCATCCGATTGAAGCGGTCGGGAAGGAATTCGACCCGAACTTACACAATGCAGTGATGCATATCGATGACGAGAACTATGGTGAGAATATCATCGTGCAGGAGTTTCAAAAAGGTTATACGTATCGCGACAGCGTCGTAAGATACAGTATGGTTCAGGTAGCCAACTAAACAAAATTTAAATAGACATTTTTAAGACCCGCGTATGGGCAGAAAGGAAAATTATTATGGGAAAGATTATTGGTATTGACCTTGGTACAACAAATTCATGTTTAGCAGTTATGGAAGGTGGTAAGCCGGTTGTTATCGCTAATGCAGAAGGCATCCGCACAACCCCATCCGTAGTAGCATTCTCCAAGACAGGAGAAAGATTAGTCGGTGAGCCGGCAAAGCGTCAGGCGGTAACAAACGCTGACAAGACAATTTCCTCAATTAAGAGACATATGGGTACTGACTACCGCGTAAACATCGACGATAAAAAGTATTCTCCACAGGAAATTTCCGCAATGATTTTGCAGAAATTGAAGGCAGATGCAGAAAGCTACCTTGGTGAAAAGGTAACAGAAGCTGTAATTACAGTTCCGGCTTACTTCAATGACGCACAGCGTCAGGCAACAAAGGATGCAGGTAAGATTGCAGGTCTTGATGTTAAGAGAATTATTAATGAGCCAACAGCCGCAGCTTTGGCTTATGGTCTTGACAATGAAAACGAGCAGAAGATTATGGTATATGACTTAGGTGGCGGTACATTCGACGTTTCCATCATTGAAATTGGTGACGGTGTAATCGAAGTTCTTGCAACTGCCGGTGACAACCGTCTCGGTGGTGACGACTTCGACCAGAAGATTACCGACTACATGTTAGCAGAATTCAAGAAGATGGAAGGTGTGGACTTATCCGGCGATAAGATGGCGCTTCAGAGATTAAGAGAAGCGGCAGAAAAGGCAAAGAAGGAACTTTCCTCTGCTACAACTACAAACATCAACCTTCCATTCATCACAGCGACTGCAGAAGGACCAAAGCATTTTGATATGAACCTTACAAGAGCGAAGTTCGATGAATTAACACGCGACCTTGTTGAAAGAACTGCAGCTCCGGTACAGAATGCATTAAGAGACGCAGGTCTTAACGCTTCCGAGCTTAGCAAGGTGTTATTAGTTGGCGGATCCACACGTATCCCGGCGGTACAGGATAAGGTAAAACAGCTCACAGGTCATGAGCCAAGCAAGAGTTTAAATCCGGACGAGTGTGTAGCAATCGGTGCTTCCATTCAGGGCGGTAAGTTAGCAGGTGATGCCGGTGCAGGCGAAATCTTATTGTTAGACGTTACTCCGTTGTCTTTAAGTATCGAGACAATGGGCGGTATTGCTACCAGATTAATTGAAAGAAATACAACCATTCCGACAAAGAAGAGTCAGATTTTCTCTACAGCCGAAGATAATCAGACAGCCGTAGATATCAACGTAGTACAGGGTGAAAGACAGTTCGCAAGAGACAATAAGAGTCTTGGACGTT
Source organism: Lachnospiraceae bacterium (assembly GCA_015057275.1). GTDB lineage: Bacteria > Bacillota > Clostridia > Lachnospirales > Lachnospiraceae > SIG308. The sequence continues at coordinate 3,348 of SVEO01000024.1, forward strand.
TCCGTTTGGACGGTATTCCGGCGGCAAGAAGAGGTGTGCCTCAGATTGAAGTTACTTTTGATATTGATGCAAACGGTATCGTAAATGTATCTGCAAAGGATCTCGGCACAGGTAAAGAGCAGAGAATTACCATCACTGCAGGTTCCAACATGTCCGATGAAGATATTGAAAAAGCTGTAAAGGAAGCAGCAGAATTCGAAGCAGCAGACAAAAAGCGTAAAGAAGCAATCGATGCCCGCAACGAAGCTGACTCTATCGTATTCCAGACAGAGAAGACATTAGAAGAAGTCGGCGATAAGTTAGACGCTGCATTGAAGGCAGACGTAGAAGCTGATTTGGCAGCATTAAAGGCCGTTGTTGAGAGAACAAACATTGACAGCATGACAGATGCTGATGTGGCTGATTTAAAGGCTGGTAAAGAAAAGCTGATGAACAGTGCACAGGCATTATATCAGAAGCTCTACGAACAGCAGGGCGCAGCAGGAGCAGGTCCGGATATGGGCGGCTACAGCAATGCAGGCGCAGGAGCAGATGATGATGTTGTTGACGGAGATTATACAGAGGTTTAATTTCGGCGAACACGAAAATAAAGAGCAAAGTCGGCGGGGAAACCCGTCGGCTTAAGCTCGTTTTAGCAAATGTTTTGAAAGGCATGATAAATTGTTATGGCAGAAAAAAGAGACTACTACGAGGTCCTTGGTGTAGGCAAGGACGCAGATGACGCGGCGTTAAAGAAAGCTTATCGTCAGTTGGCAAAGAAGTATCATCCGGATACCAATCCGGGAGATGCGGAAGCTGAAGCAAAATTTAAAGAAGCTTCCGAGGCGTACGCAATATTAAGTGATGCCGAAAAGAGAAAGCAGTACGACCAGTTCGGACACGCAGCTTTCGAGCAAGGTGGTGCCGGTGGTGGCGGTTTTGATTTCTCGGGCATGGATTTTGGTGATATTTTCGGAGATTTATTCGGCGGCGGATTTGGCGATATTTTCGGCGGAGGTCGCAGAAGAGACCCGAATGCACCGCAGCAGGGCGCGCATATCAGAGTCGGCATCCGCATTACCTTCGAAGAGGCAATGGCAGGTTGCGATAAAGAGTTAGAGATTACATTAAAAGAGGCATGTGAGACTTGCCACGGTTCTGGTGCGAAGCCGGGCACAAGCCCGCAGACATGTACAAAGTGTGGGGGTAAGGGACAGGTAATGTTTACCCAACAGTCGATGTTTGGTATGGCGATGCGTAGTGTGCAGACCTGTCCGGATTGTCACGGCACCGGTAAGATGATTAAAGATAAGTGTTCCGATTGCTATGGTACCGGTTATGTGAACCGCAGAAAAAAGATTTCCGTGAATGTGCCGGCCGGTATCGATGACGGTCAGAGCATCCGCATTCGTGAAAAAGGCGAACCGGGTATCAACGGCGGTCCGAGAGGTGATTTACTCGTGGAAGTGAGCGTATCTCGCCATCCGGTATTCACAAGACAGGATTTAAACATTTATTCCACAGAAAAAATCAGTTTTGCACAGGCAGCTATCGGTGGAGATATCCGTGTGCGCACGATTGACGGCGATGTGCTATTTAACATCAAGCCGGGCACACAGACCGACACAAGAATCCGTCTGCGTGGCAAAGGTGTGCCGAGCTTGCGTAACAAGCAGATGCGTGGTGACCAGTATGTGACATTAGTGGTGGCGGTGCCGGAGCGATTAAACAAGGAACAGCAGGAATTGCTACGTCAGTTTGACGCCATCAGTGGGAATACATTGATTACCAGCGCGGAAGAAAAACAGGACACCAAGTCAAAAGCAAAGAAAGCTTGGGAGAAAATTAAAGACGCGTTTGATGATTAAGAAAAAGGAGAAATCGCTGTGAAGTGGACAAAATATACAATTACAACAACAACGGAAGCAAGTGATTTGATTGCGCAGATGCTGATGGAAAATGGAATTCAGGGTGTGGAGGTCGAGGACAATGTGCCGCTTACTGAAGCGGACAAAAAGAGAATGTTTGTCGATATCGTACCAGATTTACCAATCGATGAAGGCGTGGCATTTGTAAACTTCTACATCGAAGAGGAAGAACTGCCGCAGGAAACTTTGGATGCGATTAGAGAAGGCATCGAAGAAACCGCTATTTTTGTTAATGTCGGAGAAGCTTCTATAAAAAAGTCGGAAACAGAGGATAAAGACTGGATGAACAATTGGAAAGAATTCTTCAAGCCATTTACGGTGGATGATTTGATGATTAAGCCGACGTGGGAAACGGTTAGCGAAGAAGAAAGTGCCGGCAAGGTAGTCATTGAAATTGATCCGGGGATTGCATTTGGTACCGGCAAGCACGAAACAACACAGCTTTGCATGAAGCAGTTAAAGAAATATGTGCAACCAGGCATGGATGTACTTGACGTTGGCTGCGGCAGCGGCATTTTATCGATTGTGGCTTTGACATTGGGTGCAAAATATGTTGTTGGTACCGATTTGGATGAAAATGCGGTTTGCGCAACAAAGGAAAACTGCGAAGTAAATCATCTATCGGAAGATGCCTTTACCTTGTACATGGGCAATATTATTGATGATAAAGAAATTCAAGATGCGGTTGGTTACGAGAGGTATGATATCGTAGTAGCCAATATTCTCGCGGATGTCATTTGTCCCCTATCCGGTGTAATTACGCAGCATATGAAGGAAGGTGCGTATTACATCACTTCCGGTATTATTAATACGAAAGAAGAAGAAGTAAAAGCGGCAATTGCGGCGAATCCAGAGTTAGAAATTGTGGAAACGATTTATCAGGGAGATTGGGTTTCCGTGACTGCAAAGAAGAGAAAGCATCCTAAAAAATAACTCGCAAGAAGGAAACGCTTCGGAATGGAGAAGACTATGTATCGATTTTTTGTCCGCGAAGACCAAATCGGAGAAGAAACCATTACCATATATGGTGCCGATGTGAACCACATAAAAAATGTGTTGCGTATGCGTGTTGGTGAGGAACTACTCATCAGCGCCAGTACAGAAAAAGAATATCACTGCAAAATCAGCGAACTGTCAAAAGAGGAGGTCATCTGTGAGATTACTGATATTGACGGGGAATCAAAGGAACTGCCGTCGAAGATTTATCTTTTCCAGGGTTTGCCGAAGAGTGAGAAGATGGAGTTAATTATCCAGAAAGCGGTCGAGCTAGGTGCATTTGCGATTGTGCCGGTGGAGATGAAGCGTTGCGTTGTAAAGCTTGAGGAAAAAAAGAAAGATACCCGTCAGAAGCGTTGGCAGGCGATTGCTGAAAGTGCGGCAAAGCAGGCAAAGCGAAGCATCATTCCGGAGGTAATGCCGGTAATGACGTACAAGCAGGCGCTCGCTTTTGCAAAGCAATTGGATGTAATTTTGCTGCCGTACGAGGAAGCAGAAAATATGCAGATGACAAGAGACGTTTTTTCTGCTATAAAGAAAGGGCAGAGTATCGGCATTTTTATTGGTCCGGAAGGTGGCTTCGCACCATCAGAGGTCGAAGATGCCGTGGCGGCACAGGCAAAGAGCATTACATTAGGCAAGCGAATCCTTCGTACAGAGACCGCCGGCATGACGGTGCTATCCATATTGATGTATTTGCTGGAGGAATAAATAAGGAGCGTTATGGAAATTTATTTGGACAATTCAGCCACGACACAGGTCGCAGCGACCGTGCGTGATATTATGGTCGAGACGATGGATATGGAATACGGCAATCCTTCCTCTATGCATTTAAAGGGAGTTGCGGCCGAAAAATATATCCGCGGCGCAAAGGAAACGTTAGCGCGCATCCTAAAGGTGCAGGAAAAGGAGATTTTCTTTACGTCCGGCGGAACTGAATCTAACAATATGGCCATTATCGGGGCGGCGATGGCGCACAAACGCCGCGGCATGCACCTGATTACAACGAAGATTGAGCATCCGTGCGTGACAAAGCCGATGCAGTATTTGGAGGAGCAGGGATTTGAAGTTACCTGGCTGAATGTGGATGAATACGGAGTGGTTTCGCTCGACGAGCTGAAAAATGCAATCCGTGAAGACACGATTCTCGTCTCGATTATGTATGTAAATAATGAAATCGGCGCGGTGCAGCCAATTAAAGAGGCGGCCGAGCTGATTAAGAAAATAAATCCGAAGACACTGTTTCACGTAGACGCAATTCAGGCGTTCGGCAAATATCAGATTTATCCATCGCGTATGGGCATTGATTTGATGTCCATCAGTGGGCATAAATTCCACGGACCGAAGGGGATTGGCGCATTGTATGTGAAAGATAAGGTGCGCATCCGCCCGTTAATTCTCGGCGGCGGACAGCAGCAAGACATGCGTTCCGGTACGGAAAATGTGCCGGGCATCGCCGGAATCGGCATGGCGGCAAAGGTTGCCTACACCGATTTTGCAGAGAAACGCGCGCATCAGATGGCATTGAAAGATTTCTTCATTGACGAAATCAGCAAGCTGGACGGGGTGAAAGTCAACAGCCGTAAAGGCGAAGATGGCGCGCCGCATATTGTGAGCGTGAGCTTTGAGGGCGTGCGCAGTGAAGTGTTGCTGCACAGTCTTGAAGAGAAAGGCATTTATGTGTCTGCCGGTTCGGCATGCTCATCGAACAAGCCCGCAGTCAGCTCCACACTCGCGGCTATCGGTCTGCCGAAAAATCTGCTGGATTCAACACTTCGATTCAGCTTTTCATCCCAGACCACAAAGGAAGAATTAGAATATTGTATCGAGAGCCTTCGAAGTCTGTTGCAGATTTTGCGAAGATATCGTGCAAAATAAAGAAGAGGGAAAAATTATGGAAAACAGATTTCAGGCTTTTTTAATTAAATATGCGGAAATCGGCTGCAAAGGCAAAAACCGCTACATTTTCGAAGATGCTTTGGTAAAGCAGATTCGTCACGCTTTAAAGCCGGTGGACGGGCAGTTTACGGTCAGTAAAGAATCCGGCCGAATCTATGTAAATTGCGAAGGCGAATACGATTACGAAGAAACCATTACCGCCTTAAAGCGCGTGTTTGGTATCGTTGGTATTTGCCCGCTTGTGCAGATTGACGACAACGGATTCGAGGACTTAAAAGAACAGGTGGTAGCGTACATGGATCGCACCTACCCGGACAAGAACATTACGTTCAAAGTAGTAGCAAGACGTGCGAGAAAAAATTATCCGGTTGATTCGATGACGATGAATGCGCTGCTTGGTGAAGCGATTTTGCAGGCATTCCCGGAGATTTCCGTGGATGTACATGAGCCGGATGTATTTTTGAATGTAGAAATCAGAAACCGTATCAACATTTACTCAGAGATTATTCCGGGACCAGGAGGTATGCCGGTCGGCACAGCAGGCAAAGCAATGCTGTTATTATCGGGCGGTATTGACAGTCCGGTTGCAGGTTACATGGTTGCTAAGCGTGGTGTGAAGCTTGACGCCGTATATTTCCATGCGCCGCCGTACACGAGCGAGCGTGCAAAGCAGAAGGTTGTGGACCTTGCCAGACGTGTGGCAAGATATTCCGGACCGATTCAACTGCATGTGATTAATTTCACGGACATTCAGCTTTATATTTACGAAAAATGCCCGCATGAGGAACTGACGATTATTATGCGCCGTTACATGATGCGGATTGCTGAGACAATTGCCAAAGAAAATGAATGCTTAGGCCTCATTACCGGCGAGAGCATCGGTCAGGTGGCAAGTCAGACGATGCAGTCGCTTGCGGCAACCAACGAAGTATGTACACTGCCGGTATTCCGTCCGGTCATTGCTTTCGACAAGCAGGATATTGTCGATATTTCCGTGAAAATTGATACCTATGAAACATCAGTACTTCCGTATGAAGACTGCTGCACCATTTTCGTGGCAAAACATCCGGTAACTAAGCCGAATGTTAATGTCATTCGCAAAAATGAGCGCAAGTTAGAGGAAAACATCGACGAATTAGTGAAGATTGCTTTAGAAACCGATGAAAAAATTTGGGTAGAGGCTGATTAGTAACATGAAAAAAGAGCCTGCAAACCGCAGGCTCTTTTGTTAAGTATGAAATTATTCAGCGATGTATGGCTTTAATACTTCAAGAATAACGTCAACATCCTTTTCAGCGTGTACGTTTAAGTCGATTGGCTTAGCAAGATCCAAGCTGAAAATACCCATAATGGACTTAGCGTCGATTACGTATCTTCCGGAAACTAAGTCGAAATCACTATCAAACTTTGTGATATCGTTTACGAAAGATTTAACCTTTTCGATAGAATTTAAACAAATAGAAACCGTCTTCATATTACCCTCCTCCAATAATTATATAGTTCAGTATTTATAAAATACGTCTATATATATTTTACATTTTGCGGAAGTAAAAGTCAAGGAGAAAAGGTGCCCAGAAGACAGATTGGAGAAAAATTTGATGCATTTAACAAAGCGCAGAGTTTCGCTGCACAATTTGGGATGCAAAGTGAATAGTTATGAGACTGATCTGATGACACAGAAGTTCATACAGGCCGGTTACGAGGTAGTACCTTTTGGCGAAGAAGCCGATATTTATGTGATTAACACATGCACAGTAACGAATGTGGCGGACCGTAAGAGCCGCCAGATGCTGCGTCGCGCTAAGAAAACGAATCCGCAGGCGGTTGTCGTGGCTGTTGGATGTTACGCGCAGATTGCTGAGCAGGAGGCGGATGTAGCAGATTTGTGGATTGGCAACAATCATAAGAGTGAGATTGTCGATATTGTCAAGGAATATTTGACGAAACATACGAACGTGTATGTAGAAGACACAAAAGGTTGGGAATTTGAGGAAAGTAAGCTGGAGATGGTAACGGAGCATACGCGTGTGTCTTTGAAAATTCAGGATGGCTGCAACCAGTTTTGCTCGTATTGCATTATTCCGTACGCACGCGGCCGCGTACGCAGCAAAAATCCTCAGAAAGTGCTTGCTGAGGTGCAGGACTTGGTAAGAAAAGGCTATAAGGAAATTGTGCTGACCGGTATCCATTTAAGCTCGTATGGAGTGGACTTTACGGATAAGCAGCCTAATTTGCTTGGTATAATTCAGATGCTGCACGAAATCAATGGTCTGGAGCGTATCCGCTTAGGTTCACTGGAACCGGGGTTTATTACGGAAGAAACGGTCGAAGAATTGGTGAAGCTTGAAAAAGTTTGCCCGCATTTCCATTTGTCGTTGCAGAGTGGCTGTGATGCCACCTTAAAGCGTATGAACCGTCGTTACACGAGCGGCGAATATAAAGAAAAATGCGATATTCTGCGTAAGTATTATGCAAATCCGGCGATTACGACCGATGTGATTGTCGGTTTTCCAGGCGAGACAGAGGAAGAATTTGCGTCCACAAAGCGATTCCTTGCGGACATTCATTTTGCACAGATGCATGTCTTTAAATATTCGATGCGTAAGGGAACAAAAGCGGCGGCCATGGAATCGCAGGTGCCGGAGCCGGAGAAAGAGCGTCGTAGCCACATATTGCTGGAATTGGATGAAAAACTCGAAAAAGAGTACAAAAAGAGCTTTGTCGGACAGACGATGGAGGTGCTGTTTGAGGAAAGCATGGAACATGCAGACAAAATCTATCAGGTCGGTCACACAAAGAATTATTTAAAAGTAGCGATACCAATCACAGAAGATTTACAAAACCAGACAATGTATGTAAAAATCAGCAGCGATTGCATAAATGTCGGCCGGGGAGAAAATTCCGAAATAATGCTTGCCGAACAGATGGATTTATATTAAAATACTTAGTATAATGTGCATATTGTCGGATGATAAAGCTTAAAACCATGATATGGAGGGAAGTAACATGAAAGATATCAACCATACACAGTATTTTAGAGTACCGCAGGAAATTGATTTGGAAGTGTCAGATGTACTGGAAAAAGTATACGAGGCATTAGCGGAGAAAGGATATAATCCGGTAAATCAGATTGTTGGGTACATTATGTCCGGGGATCCGACCTACATTACAAATTATAAGAATGCGCGTGTATTGATTATGAAGGTAGAAAGAGATGAGCTTTTGGAAGAAGCATTATCTTACTACATCAACAACAAGCTGAAGCGTTCCTAATCGAAAGCGCAAAAGAAGTAACGGAAGGATTTGCGATAAGATGAGAATCATGGGACTTGATTACGGCTCGAAGACGATGGGTGTTGCGATTTCCGACCCTTTATGCATCACTGCCCAGGGAATCGAAATTATTCGCAGAGAGCAGGAGAATAAACTCAGAAAGACGTTGGCGAGAATCGAGGCGTTGATTGCGGAATACGGCATAGAGCAGATAGTTCTCGGTTACCCGAAGAATATGAACAATACCATTGGCGAGCGTGCCGAGAAGTCAGAAAAGTTAAAAGAAACATTGGAGCGTCGGACAGGCCTGCCGGTCGTATTATGGGACGAGAGACTAACGACGGAAGCAGCAAATCAGGCGATGATAGAAGCCGGAATTCGCAGAGAACACAGAAAAGAGCACGTGGATAAGATAGCAGCGGTGCTTATTTTGCAGGGGTATCTCGATTCACGGTCCTAATTTTCTGTGCGAATGAATGCACAGTATGCGGAGGTGAAAACATGGAGAAAAAATTAGAGTTTTATTTAGAAGACACAAAAGAAACAGTATCTTTTTATGTATTGGAAGAGACGCGAATTAACAATATAAATTATCTGCTCGTAACAGAATCGGACGAGGATGATGCGGAAGCGTATATTTTAAAGGATTTAGCAGATGCGGAAGATGCGCAGGCATTATACGAAATTGTCGAGGATGACGAGGAACTTAATTTAGTCGGTAAGATTTTTGCAGAACTTTTGGATGAGGACGTAGAGTTACAGTAAGAGAATTTTGGGAATACTTTTGATGACGGTTTTGCAGGTGTGCGCAGGCAGAGGAAAGCGGTAACACCCGGCGAGGCATCATTAAGAATGAAATTTGTACAGAGTGCGGAAATGGAGAATATTTTGAGAACTGAATTAAAGGAAAGTGTAAAGATTATTCCGCTCGGCGGATTGGAACAGATTGGTATGAATATCACTGCAATTGAATGCGGTGACAGTATTTTGGTGATAGACTGCGGATTATCTTTCCCGGACGATGAGATGTTCGGTATCGATTTGGTCATCCCGGACGTCACTTATTTAAAAGAAAACATGGATCGTGTGAAGGGATTTGTGATTACGCACGGACACGAAGACCATATCGGCGCACTGCCGTATATTTTGCAGGTAATTAATGCACCGATTTACGGTACAAACCTGACGATTGCTTTGATTGAAAACAAGTTAAAAGAACATGGATTAAATAACACGGTAAAGCATAAAGTGGTGAAGTACGGCCAGTTTATTAATCTTGGATGCTTCCGCATTGAATTTATTCGTACGAACCACAGTATTGCGGATGCTGCATCGTTAGCGATTTTTACACCGGCAGGTATTATTGTGCACACCGGCGATTTTAAGATTGACTACACACCGGTCTACGGTGATGCGATTGATTTAGCACGCTTCGGCGAGCTTGGCAAGAAGGGTGTGCTTGCCCTGATGGCGGACAGTACCAATGTATTGCGACCGGGCTTTACGATGTCGGAAAAGACGGTCGGCCGCACGATTGACCATATTTTTGCGGAAAATCAAAAGAGCCGTATCATTGTAGCGACGTTCGCTTCGAATGTAGACCGAGTACAGCAGATTATCAACTCAGCTTACAAATATGACCGCAAGGTAGTGATTGAAGGTCGCAGCATGGTCAATGTTATTCAGACAGCGACTGAGATTGGTTATATTAAAATTCCGGATAACACATTGATTGATATTGAAGCAATGAAAAATTATCCGGAAGACAAAATTGTATTGATTACAACGGGCAGCCAAGGTGAGTCGATGGCGGCACTGTCGCGTATGGCAGCGTCTATCCACAGAAAAGTAACGATTCATCCGGGTGACACAGTAGTATTCAGTTCGTCGCCGATTCCGGGCAATGAAAAGGCAGTTGCAAAGGTGATGAATGAGCTCTCTATGAAAGGTGCGAACGTTATTTTTCAGGATACGCATGTTTCCGGACATGCCTGTCAGGAAGAGTTAAAGCTGATATATTCGCTTGTGAAGCCAAAGTATGCAATTCCGGTGCATGGCGAATATCGTCATCGCACGGCGCACGGCGAGCTTGCAGAGTCGTTGGGAGTTGACAAGGATAATGTATTTATCATTCAATCCGGCGATGTGCTGGAATTAAATGAGGATGCAGGTAAGGTAGTCGGCAAGGTGCCGAGTGGCGGCATTTTGGTTGACGGTCTCGGTGTTGGTGATGTCGGCAACATTGTGTTGCGCGACCGCCAGAATCTGGCAGAGAACGGTATTATCGTTGTTGTGATGACCCTGGAAAAATATACCGGACGTGTGCTTGCCGGACCGGATATTGTGTCCCGAGGATTTGTGTATGTAAGGGAAGCAGAAGAGCTGATGGAAGAGGCCCATCTTGTGGTCGAGGATGCAGTTTACTCCTGCGAAAATAAACACATTTCCGACTGGGGCAAAATTAAGATGGTAGTAAAGGAGAGTTTAAGTGACTTCCTTTGGAAGAAGATGAAACGTAATCCGATGATTCTGCCGATTATTATGGAAACAGAGTAAAACGAGGTTTCGATGAACAGTTATTTATACGAAAGTGCCAGAGATCTGGCAAATAAAATTATCGAGAGTGAAGAGTATCAGAATTACAAGGCATGCCGGTGCGCAGTAGAAGAGGAAGGACTGCAGAATCAGGTGGATGAGTTCCGCACGGAAGCATTTCGCCTACAATGTCAGGGTGCTGACACATACCAGCGTGAAATTGGTTATTTAAAAGAACGTTACAGCAGCATTTTGGAACATCACGCGGTGCGGGACTATTTGGATGCAGAGATCAATCTTTGCCGTACGATGCAGATAATTCAAGGCATTTTGGTAGAAAATATTGATTTGAAGCTGGACTTTCTGAACTAAATCACCGGGGAAGGGGATAAAATTATGGCACAGGAAAGTACAAAAAAGACAAAAACAGGAAAAACTACATCTGCGAAGAAGTCATCGGCAAAAAAGCCGGATGCAGTAAAGAAACCGGCTGTGACCAAAAAGACGGTAGCGAAAAAACCGGGAAAAGTGCAGAAGTTTGTGATGCGTACACCATTAAAAATAGCGATTTATGCGGTGGCTGCGATTATTTTGATATTTATCGCGTATCAGAGCTTCCAGTTCGGCAAGAAAGTATTCTCGGAAGAAGGTATTGATCCGAAGCCGGGATATGAACAGACAATTACTATCGAGCCGGGCATGAATGCACTGGAAATCGGTGCGTTATTAGAAGACCAGGCAATGATTGAGAGCCGTTTGGTATTTTTTGTGCAGTCGTTAATTTTCGAATTAAAAATTGATGGGGACACTCCGGGCTCATATCGTGTGAATTCTTCCGACAGCGGAGAAGCCATCATTAAGATGATCAACGCGCAGGAAAAGGTGGAATTGAATTGATTACAGATGAAAGAATTGTAACGTATCTTCATTCGTTAGAACAACCGAATTCAGAATTTTTACAAAAGATGGAACTCTATGCAAAAGAGCATAGAGTTCCTATTATACGCAAGGAAATGGAAAGCTTTCTGCGTGTGATTTTGACAGTAAAGCGTCCGTTGCGTGTGTTGGAAGTCGGCACTGCAATTGGTTATTCGGGTATATTGATGGCGGAATATTTGCCGGAAGGCGGGACGCTAACGACAATTGAAAACTATGAGCCGCGCATTGCTGTGGCGAAGGAAAATATTGAGGCATCCGGCTATACGGAGCGTATCACATTGTTGGAAGGTGATGCGATGGAGATTTTGCCGACACTTGCAGAAACCTATGATTTTGTTTTTATGGATGCGGCGAAGGGACAGTATTTGAACTTCTTCCCGGAGATTTTGCGTCTGCTTTCGCCGGGCGGAATTTTAGTGTCTGACAATGTGTTGCAGGAAGGTGAGCTTGTGGAGTCGCGCTTTGCAGTAACCCGCAGAGACCGCACGATTCATAGCCGTATGCGTGAATACCTGCATATGTTAAAAAATCATCCGCAGCTGCTGACGTCGATTGTTCCTATTGGCGACGGCATTACAATGAGTGTAAAAGTAAGTGAAAACTAATGGAGAATTGAGGAAAAAGACGTGGGAATAAAAAATCGCAGACCGGAACTTCTGATTCCGGCGAGCAGTTTGGAAGTATTAAAAACAGCAGTTTTGTTTGGTGCAGACGCCGTATATATCGGCGGCGAAGTGTACGGTCTGCGTGCCAAGGCAAAAAACTTCTCGATGGAAGATATGGCCGAGGGCATCGCATTTGCGCATGAGCGGGGTGTCAGAGTATATGTGACAGCCAATATTTTGGCTCACAATGATGATTTGGCGGGCGTGCGTGAATATTTTACAGAGCTGAAAAAAATCGGGCCGGATGCGTTAATTATCTCTGACCCGGCAGTCTTTATGATTGCCAAAGAAGTTGTGCCGGAAATCGAGCTGCATATCAGCACACAGGCCAATAACACAAATTACGGCACCTATCGTTTTTGGCACAGTTTGGGTGCAAAGCGCGTAGTTTCTGCACGTGAATTGTCCCTCCGTGAGTTAAAAGGCATTCGAGAAAATATTCCGGATGATTTAGAAATCGAAACATTTGTCCACGGGGCGATGTGCATTTCATATTCCGGAAGGTGTCTGCTCAGTAGCTTTATGACGGGACGTGATGCCAACAAAGGCGCGTGCACACATCCATGCCGTTGGAAATATGCACTCGTGGAAGAGAGTCGACCGGGACAGTATATGCCTGTTTATGAAAATGAGCGCGGCACATACATTTTTAACTCCAAGGATTTGTGTATGATTGAGCACATTCCGGAACTGATGGCGGCAGGCATTGACAGCTACAAAATTGAGGGCCGCATGAAAACCGCATTGTATGTGGCAACCGTAACGCGTGCATATCGCACAGCTATCGATGATTATCTGCGCGATCCGGCGGAATATGAGGCGAAGCTGCCGTATTATCGCAGTGAGATTTCGAAGTGTACCTATCGTCAGTACACGACCGGATTTTTCTTTGGCAAGCCGGACGAGACGACACAAATATACGACAATAATGTTTATGAGAGAAATTACACTTACCTTGGTATTATCGGGGCGAAACATCCGCAGTACCCAAACCGTTACCGCATTGAGCAACGCAATAAGTTCTCGGTTGGCGAGATAATTGAAGTTATGCGACCGAATGGTGCAGATGAGGAAATCATAGTGAAGGGCATTTATAATGAAGAGAATGAATTTCAGGAGAGTGCCCCGCATCCAAAGCAGGTAATTTGGGTAGAATTAGAAATAGAGCTAGAGGTTGGTAATCTTCTGCGCCGAAAGGAAGAAGAGAACTTAGAGTAAGGAGTGCAGAGTTATGATGAATGAATTATTCACCATCGGTCCGGTAACGATTTACGGATACGGACTGATGATTGCGATTGGTGCAGTTGCGGCTTTGCTGGTAACGGAGTACCGTTTAAAAAAGGCGGGATTGCAATATGATTTTGTCTATACGCTGACGGTGTTTGCACTTCTCGGCGGTATGATTGGCGCGAAACTCTTGTATTTAATTGTGGAGCTGCCGCAAGTTATGAAGGACCCATCCATGATTCTCAATTTTGGCAGTGGCTTCGTGGTTTACGGCGGCATTATCGGCGGCGTGATTGCGGGATACATTTTTGCGAAAATAAAGAAGCTGAGCTTTTGGCGTTACATGGACTACGTGATGCCCTCGATTATTTTGGCACAGGGGTTTGGCAGAATCGGTTGCTTTCTTGCAGGTTGTTGCTACGGCAAAGAGACGGATAGTATCTTTGGTATTGTTTTCCACGACTCGCCACATGCACCGAGCGGCGTCAAGCTTGTACCTACACAGTTAATGTTCAGTGCATGGGATTTCCTTTGCTTTTTCCTGCTTGTGTGGATTCAAAATAAGAAAATTTTCAAGAAAGAAGGAAATGTGGCGGCACTGTATTTCCTGTTTTACGGAATCGGCCGTTTTATCCTCGAATTTTTCCGCGCGGATGACCGCGGTACGGTCGGATTTTTATCGACCTCGCAGTTTATCTCGATTTTCATTGTCCTGTTAGGCATGACTATTTTGGCTCTGGGAAAATTCCGCAAAGAAATTGTTACGAATGAGGAGGGAGAAACAAATGAAGAAGTTTAAAATCAGTTACAATTCACCGGTTATCCTGACTTTTGTGATTGTATCATTGGTGGCATTTTTGTTAAATGAATTTACGGATGGTTGGGCAAATACAACGCTGTTTTCTACTTACCGCAGCTCATTTGCGGATCCGTTAACCTATGTGCGCATGGTTTTGCACGTGCTCGGTCATTCGAGCTGGAGCCATTACTGCGCGAACATGGTTATGATTTTGATTGTCGGTCCGCTGCTGGAAGAAAAGTATGGCAGCGTTACCCTGCTTGAGATTATGGCGCTTACTGCGGTGGCGACGGCACTGATTCACAGTGCATTCTTCCCGGGACATGCGATTTTAGGCTCCAGCAGCGTGATTTTTATGTTCATTATGGTATCGTCCTTTACGGAAAACCGCAAAGGAACGATTCCATTGACAGTATTGATTGCTATTTTTATGTACATCGGCAGTGAGATGCTCGATGGCATTATTCAGCAGGAAAATGTGTATCAGTTGTCACACATTACCGGCGGTTTAGTTGGTTCTCTGTTTGGCTGGATGATCCGACGATAGTTACATATTCGATTGATTTTCAGAGGCGTTTCCGATGCGAATCGCCTCTTTTATCATTTCTAACATCTTCTTCACCGCCGGGGCAGCGTATTTTTCGGAGCGAATGGCGATACCAAGCGTTCGTGTATAGGTGGGATTAAGGGGAATTGCCACGGCGCCGGCCGGCATCTGACTGAGCAGTAGTTTTGGCATAAACGTCACACCAAGTCCCTGTGCTACCATGAACAAAATTGCAGCATCCCCTTTGACACGGTAACTAATATGTGGATTTAAATGTTCCCCTTTGACAACTTTCCTATAGTCTTCATCGACTCCGACACCGGGAATAATAAATGGGCTGTCTAGCAAATCAGCCGGAGAGATTTCTTTTTTTACATGCAACGGATGCGCGACCGGCAGTACCGCCATTACCGGGTCCTGTTGCAACGGGATGAATTCAAAGCCCTCCGGTGCAGGTTCTGCCATCAGTGCAAAATCGATTTTGCTTTCGGTAAGCCAAGTGGTAGTATCACCATGGTCACCTTCCAAAAGCTGCATATCGATGCGCGGATATCGCTCGGAGTAGGAGCGAATCACACCCGGTAACCAGCTTGTCAAAATACTGTAATATGAACCAATGCGCAGCGAACCGGTCTCGAGGCCATTAATTTTGGACACAGTTTCGCGTAGCCGATCTTCGGTATCGACAATCTGGCGGAAGTAAAAAATTAATTCTTTGGCATTTTCGGTCGGTACAACCCCCTCTTTTTTTCGCACAAGAATCGGAAAACCGACTTCCTGTTCCAACGTTGTAATCATGTGGCTGATGCCCGGCTGCGTGTAACCGAGTACCTCAGCAGCTCGCGTAAGACTGCCGCAATCAATGGCAGTTAGAAGTGCACGATATCTCATGGTACTCATAAGGTATATTCTCCTTTGTAAGTTTTTGGGTCATAAGAAAAAATTATAATACATATAAGAAACATTCAGTTTACTTATGAACGGAATTATTCTATAATAACACGCGATTGTTTGCAAGTAAAAAATTGGCAAAACAGAAGAAAGGAAGGATATAGTTATGAATATTTTAGCGGCGATAAGTACGTCTGCAAATATTTTAGAAGTCATCGTTTTTGCAGTTTATCTGTTGTTCATGTTGGGCATTGGCGTGCACTTCTTCTTCAAAGCCAAAAACGGCGGCGAAAAAACTTACTTTTTAGGCGGACGTGAGATGGGACCTTGGGTTACCGCACTGTCGGCAGGAGCATCGGACATGAGTGCATGGGTACTTATGGGACTTCCAACATCAGTTTACGCATTAGGGTTAGGTCAGGTTTGGATTTCGGTCGGACTGGCGATTGGTTACACCATCAGTTGGCTTTTTCAGGCGCCGAGACTGCGTAAGTTTTCCATTGTGGCAAATGACTCGATTACCATTCCGCAGTATCTGACGAACCGTTTTCTTTCGAAATCCCGTGCATTGCAGATAATTTGTGCGGTCGTATTTTTAATTGCCTATACCATTTATTCGGCATCCAGCGTGAAAGCCTGCGGTACATTATTTAATACCGTTACTGGCATGGATGAAACGATTGCGATGTATTTGGCTGCATTGATTATTATCGGTTACACATTCCTTGGCGGTTTCTCTGCAGTTTGCTGGACAGACTTTTTCCAGGGACTGCTTATTTTGGGCGCGATGTTAATCGCTCCGCTGTTTGCTGCCGGCATGTTAGAAACATCGGTAGCATCTGCAATACCGGCATCTTACTGGAATCCGGTAACCAACTGGAAGGATATTGTTTCCGGCTTGGCTTGGGGTCTCGGCTATTTTGGCATGCCTCATATTATTATTCGCTTTATGTCGTTAAAGTCACAGAAAGACTTAAAAAAATCTGCCAAGATTGGTATTTCTTGGACATTAATTATTGTTGTTTTTGCGGCATTTATCGGCGTTATTGGCCGACTGTACTTAGGACTTGACGAACAAATAACCGCTGAATCTACCGTATTTATCATTATGGTACGTAAGATTTTCCCTGGACTGCTTTCCGGTCTCTTATTATCCGCAGTGCTGGCGGCTTCCATGAGTACGGCGGATAGCCAGTTGCTTGCGGCAGCATCTGCATTTGCAAGTGATGTATATAAGCCGGTCATCCGTAAGGAAAAAGCGAGCGATAAAGAAATGCTTTGGGCAGGTCGCATCGTTGTGCTTGTAATCGCTGTGGTAGCACTTCTGATTGCATCAAATCCGAATGCCGGTTCCATTATGGAATTAGTATCTAACGCCTGGGGCGTGTTTGGTGCAGCATTTGGTCCAACAATTCTGCTGACACTTTTTTGGAAGCGCTTTAACTTTAAGGGTGCGGTTGCCGGTATTTTAACCGGTGCAGTAGTTGACATTTTATGGCTGGCATTCCTTGCTGGCACAGGCATCTACGAAATCCTGCCGGGATTTGTGGCAAGCATGGTGGTAGCGATTGTTGTTTCTCTTTGCACAAAGGCTCCTTCTGATGAAGTAAATGAGCTCTTTGACAAGGCAATGAACTACGAAGAATAATTGCAAAAGAAATTGAAAATAAGAAAAAAATAGGATAAGCACGCTTACTGTCCGACTCGCATAAGATATGGAGAAAGACAGTAAGAGGTGCTTTTTTTGACTCCTTTTTTAGAACCCTTAACTCCGGAAGAAGAACAATATTATTTGGCGCAGCGTGAAAAGGGGGATAAAAGTGCCGAGGATGTGCTGATCGAGCGGAATATGCGTCTGATAGCCCACGTGGTAAAAAAGTACGCTTCCCCCGAACGTGAGCTGGAGGAATTGATTTCAATTGGCACAATCGGGCTAATCAAAGCAGTACAGACATTTGAAGTGAGCAAAGGAAATAAACTGGTTACGTATGCTGCAAAATGCATTGACAATGAGCTGCTGATGATGATTCGCGGAGAGAAAAAGAAGGCGAAAGATGTGTCACTCTATGAGCCAATCGGCATGGATAAGGAAGGGAATGCGATTCGACTAATGGATATGATTGAGTCGGAAGATATTGATGTGGTCGAAGTGTGTGACAAACAGGAAAAAATTGTTTGGCTGCGCGAATCGATTCGGGAGGTGCTTTCAGACAGAGAATATGAGATTATTGCCATGCGTTACGGACTTGACGGCGAAAAAGAAAAGACACAGCGTGAAGTCGCAGAACTCTTTGGCATTAGCCGCAGTTATGTCAGTCGATTGGAAAAAAAGGCGTTAGAAAAGATGAAAAATGATTATGAGCGTAAAATTAATAAAAAAGATTAAAAATTTTTTTTGAGCGATTTTGCAGGTCACATACGATGAAAACAAGTGGCAAAAGACATGTGTTTCGTTTTTATATGAAAAAACATGACTTTGGGCTCCTTAAAACAGAAGAAAGTAGCTTGATTTACTCTGATTCTCATGTTGCAGAAATGCTTCAATACGTTACACAAACTATATGAGTGTATGTATTGACAAAAAGAATAAGCAATGGTAACGTTTGAAAAAATGACAGACAAAGGAGGAAAATACGAATGTTTTGCAAGGTAGAATCAGCGGTAATTCATGGCATGGAAGTGCGTGGTGTGACAGTAGAAGTGAATGTGTCGGACGGGCTACCGGCGTTTGAAATGATCGGTATGTTAGCGGGAGAGGTTAAGGATATCACGACCATATCTTTGATACAATCCAACGATAGGAAAGTGCCTAGTTATAGGCTTTTTATCCCCAAAATACGGGGGATTTCCCGTTTTCAAGTATTCAATTCGCAGACTAAAAAGAAGT
>SVEO01000025.1 GCA_015057275.1 Lachnospiraceae bacterium
CCTAAAAATATGCGAATAATAACAGTTTTAATGTTATTATACCACCTATTCAACCTAAAAAATAGTAAAAATAAGGTTTAAAACACTCATATTTATTTGTAACTTGCAATTACTTTTTCACTCAAAGGAAAAATCCGCCCATTAATTGTAAAATTAAACGCCAGAAATACCCTACTTTTACTCTTACAATCGTGCGTTTACTTTTACAAATCTCTATTTTATACGATAATACTCATAGCTGTCTGACCAGAAAGGAGCAGACCTATGAGTAAACATCTCACTTTATCTGACCGAGCCATTATTGAAAAATATCTCGCTCAGGATATGTCTTTTTCTTATATTGCAAAAAGACTTGACCGTTCCGCAACGGCAATCTCTCGCGAGATCAAGAATCACCGTTGCTTTGTTAATGGTTTCCGTTATACATCAAATGACTGCATTAATTATCGTTCCTGCCTACGCAGAAACCTTTGTGTTCAGGAATCTATCTATACCTGTTCCCATCGTTGCAAAACCTGTGCGGAATTCGACTGCAGAACCTTATGTTCCCAGTACATTTCCGCTCACTGCACTTTGCTGGACAAACCTCCTTATGTCTGTACCCGTTGTCCAAATGAGAAAACCTGCAAGAAAAATCATGCTTATTACACTGCGCATCGGGCACATGCTGAATATGTCAAGGAATTAAGTTCCTCAAGAAAAGGCATCCGCACCAGTCCTGAACGATTGTTGGAACTAAACGATTTACTAATGCCACTTGTCAACAAAGGACAATCCATCAACCACATATTTGCAACTCATGCAGATGAAATCGGCCTTTCTAAAAAGACGGTATACAACTACATCGACCAAAGTGCTTTCCGCGTTAGAAACATTGACCTTCCCAAAAAGGTTCGTTATAAGCAACGTCATTCCCACGAAGTTCTCATGAAATTTGATTATCAGTATCGAAAAGGGCGCACCTACACTGATTTCACTTCCTTCATGGAACAGAACTCAAAACTCCCCATTGTTGAAATGGACACTGTTTTAGGTGCCAGAAACAGTGGTAAGGTTCTTTTGACCATGCTGTTTAGAGAAACTAATTTTATGCTGATTTTTCTTTTACCGGACAAATCACATCAAAGCGTCCTCAACGTTTTCGATAAGCTCACTTCTCTTCTGGGAATTGATCTTTTCAGAAAACTGTTCCCTGTCATCCTTACTGATAACGGAACCGAATTTAAGGGGGTACACAATCTGGAGTTCACAGAAAATGGTGCTCGCAGAACTCGGATTTTTTACTGCGACCCGCAAGCCTCCTGGCAAAAAGGACGCATTGAAAAGAATCATGTATTGATCCGACAGATACTTCCTAAAGGCACTAAATTCAGCATTCTCGAGGACACAGACATACATTTGATTACTTGCCACATCAACAGTGTTGTACGTGAACTATTCGACAATCAGACTCCTTTTGACTTAATGATGCAAAAGGAAGAATGTAAAAAACTGTTAGACATACTTGCACTTCAACCAATTCCACTCGACGAAGTGCTTTTGAAGCCGGCATTACTAAAACGTAAGAAATAACATTCTCATCGGTCAGGCAGCTACACCCGAATTCCATCTCGGTAGGGGTCTCATTTACTTTTTCAAACAAATCGACCGCTGCCTGTTTGCCATGCAACAAAACAGAGTATATCTAACAGTTTTCTGTTATTATACACCTATTTTAAGCTTGAAAATAGCCCCAAATAGGAATGTTTTTAAAACAGTCATAATTTACCTTGCATTTAAGTTTTCATTTAAGGTGTATTGGCATAAAAAAGTGGCACAATCGTGCCACTTTCCCATTATATTTCAATGTCGTTCGCCTGCAACAAATGTAGTTGCGTGTACATGAATACGCGGTCGCCCTCCTGCAGCACCATCTTGCCGTTTGGAATCAGCGACTTGTTCTTGCGCTTTACAAGCACAATAATCGACTGACGTGAAATATCCAAATCCTTGATTTTAATGCCGATCCACGGATTCTCCCGTTTGAGCACGATTTCCTTCAGTTTGATATTTTCACGTTCGTCATACGGAATCGCACCTAACACGACTGTGTCATTTTTCAGAAGCACCACATCGCCGCGCGGAATAATCAACTCTTCCTGTCGCTTAATAATTGCCATAATCATACCGCTAGGGATAACCAGCTCGGCAATACGCTTACCAATCCAGCGGTCACCCTCTGCCAAGTGAACCTTGATAAAGTGCATATCCGCTTCGCGGCCATAATATAATCTTTTTTTAATGCTAGAATACTGGTCGACAAATCCGGCAGAAATAATACCGGTCGGAATCGCAACCATGCCCACGCCGAGAAAGGTAATAAAAATACCGAATACCTTGCCGAGTGTTGTAATCGGATAAATGTCACCGTAGCCGACCGTCAGCAACGTTGAGGCTGCCCACCAAATGCCGGAGAACGCGTTCGAGAACACTTCTGGTTGCGCTTCATACTCCAAACTGTACATACAAAGACTCGCGCCCATCATCAAAATCAAAATAATAAATACCGATGAAATCAGCTGCTGCTTCTTGCCCTTGATAACGTCCGTGATGACACTGAGTGAGTCGTAGTATGCATTGATGCGAAACAGACGAAAAATTCGAATGATTCGAATCATGCGGAACGCCACCGTGCCTGTCGGGAAGAAGATTGGCAGATAATACGGCAAGCAAGAAAGCAAATCCACAATCCCGGTAAACGAAAACAGATAATTTCGTAACGCACGGAACTCGGTCTCCTCCGGGTACAGATGCTTCGCCGTCAGCAGGCGGAAGACGAAATCAAGCGCGAAAAATGCCACGGTAACCTCTTCCAGTATAACCATCCATGTGCCATACTTTTCTCGCAAATCTGCATAAGTGTACATGATGCTGACAGCAAGGTTTATAATAATCGAAAATGCATTCATAAAATCGTAGGCACGGCTGACATAGTCTAAATCATTACCCACCTCGATAATCTCAAAAAGTCTTTTTCTTCGTCTCTTCCATTTGCTGTTCACGAGATTCCCTCCAATGCGATGCTAAGACAGATTCTACCATGTTTTTCATAAATTATCTACCATAAAATTTATAGGAATGAAGAGAAGTAAAACGACCGTCACATGACCTCCCCCCGCCGTGCATTTATTCGGATTACGTTTCGCACCAAGAAGCCTCGTGGCTGGCTCCATATATAAATAAAAATAGAGAACCTCTTACGAAAGTAAACTTTCGACGAAGTTCTCTATTTTTTATTTATGCATTGCTTGTAGCATTATTCAAATTCTATCGTCGCAACCGGTTTTTTCGTCAGCTCGTAGCATACTCTGTTTACGCTCGGTACTTCTGCGGTGATTCTGTCTGCAATCTTTTCTAAGATATCATAGTCGATTCTTTCAATGGTTGCAGTCATAGCGTCGATCGTATTTACAGCACGGATGACTACCATGTAACCCATACTTCTTGCATTGTTTCTCACACCAACGGCCTTAAAATCAGGTACTACGGTAAAGTACTGCCATACCTTCTTATCGAGGCCTGCCTTTGCAAACTCGTCACGAAGGATTGCGTCTGCTTCACGGAGTGCTTCCAAACGGTCACGGGTAATAGCTCCGAGACAACGTACGCCGAGACCAGGTCCCGGGAATGGCTGACGATATACCATCTCTGCCGGAAGGCCGAGCTCTACGCCGCAGGCACGTACTTCATCCTTGAAAAGCTGTGCCAATGGCTCAACTAATGCGAACTGCAAATCTTCCGGAAGACCGCCCACATTATGATGTGACTTTACGCATTTCGCTGTCTTAGTGCCGGATTCGATGATATCAGGGTAAATCGTGCCTTGTCCCAAAAAGTCGATGCCTTCTAATTTTCTTGCTTCTTCTTCAAATACGCGGATAAATTCACCGCCGATAATTTTTCTCTTCTGCTCCGGATCTGCCACGCCTGCGAGCTTGCCTAAAAAACGCTCAGTCGCATCGACGTAGATGAGGTTCGCATTCAACTGATTTCTGAACACTTCTACTACGCTTTCGGACTCGTTCTTACGCATGAGACCGTGGTTTACATGTACGCAAACTAACTGCTGGCCGATTGCCTTAAGTAAGAGAGCTGCTACTACGGAGGAGTCTACACCACCCGACAATGCCAGTAAGACTTTCTTGTCGCCAACCTGACGGCGGACCAATTCTATCTGATCTTCAATGAAGTTCTTCATATTCCAGTTTGCTTCTGCCTTGCACTCGTCAAACAGAAATTGCTTTAAAGCCGCTTCATCCGGCAGTTCTGCAAGCTGCTTTTCACATTTCGCGGTCGGATGATCGATGGCAATGATCGGATAACCGCATTCGTAAATTTCCGGATATACGTCTACCGCAACACCGTCTACCACGCGGTTTTCGCCGCCGTTTAAAATCACACCCTTTACGCCCGGAAGTGCCTTTAACTCGTCTGCTGTAATGTCGTGCGGATGAATCTCGCTGTAAACGCCGAGGTCACGAATTTGTCTGGCAATCGTAGTGTTTTCTGTGCTTCCCAAATCAAGAATTACAATCATATCTTGTTTCATGTTTCCTCCTTCGCCGTAGCAAATGTATGTTACGGATGTTCGTTTTTCAATTCAAAAATGAATGCCGCATATTGCGGACTTTGTTATTTTATCAAATAATACTACAATTTGTCTATTATTTTTTATAGTCAAACGAAAATTTTTATCGGTTTTGGTGCAGCTTATACAGCTCCTCTGCCGCGAGCCTTGCCTTGGCCACGATGTCGCCCTCCACTTTCGGGAAACAGTAGTACTGTCTGTCCTTATCCCCAATGCCGATGACATCGCCGATTTCGTACCAGTAGAAGTCCGAATTTAAGCAATATGAGGCACTGACGCCCTGGCGGTAATCGAGCTTGCCGTCGCAACCGGTCAGATGAAAGCCTTCGCTCGAATGCACAAGATTGCCTGCCCCGACTTTATAGAGGCCTTTTGTATCAATCATCATGTAAACGTCAACCGGGACGTCCATGCAGTATTTCCCGTCCAAAATTTCCTCTCGTACGCATTCGCGCTGCCACTGATTCCAATCCGGCACATGCGTAAATTTGCTCTCGCCATCTGTCGCCTGCAGGTAGCCGTATTCGGTCAACTCATATTGTTTACCGCAGCTTGTGCAAGTCAAGTGAATACCTTTCCCCTGCATCTTGCCCTCCGTGCCACAATGCGGGCATTTGTAAAGCACGCGGTTTAATCCGTCCGCGCGAAATTTTTCTTTAATGGAAATTTTGTTTTCCTGCTGCCAACGGAATCCGTCGAAAGAAAATTGCTCCCGTAAAATCCGGTTGATTTCGTCCGCTGTTTTTGCTTTAATCTCTTCCGGGGACAGAATGAATTCCACTTCCGCAGAAATATTTGTTTTGCGCACCTGCAATTCGTTGTACAACGGGTTGCGGGAAAATGCGCCGTAGGTACGCACCATCACTACCGGAATTTTCAGCAATTTGACACATTTGCCGAGACTTTTCGGCAATACAGTTGCCGTGCCATCAAAACTGTAACCGGCCTCTGGAAACATAATGATGGAGCTTTTTAAATTCTTTACCGTATGTACCATATTACGCACGAGCGTTGCATCCGTAACAAATTTTGTAGTCGGAATACAGCCGAGCATCTTCATCAGCCATTTCTTACCGATGAGTGCATCCTGTGTGCAGACAATATGATATGAGCGGTCATAGAAGATACGCGCTACGATTTCTAAATCTGTAAAACAGGAATGATTCATCAATATGAGACACGGCTGTTTCGAGTCCAGTTTGTCCATGCCGATTTTTTTATATTTAAAACGCACTCGCATTAAATCAAAAAATGCCAGCCAATGAACCAATCCGCGGAACATTCGGCTCTGTTTCTTCGGTTTTTCGTGCGCATACGTCGGCAGCGCCATTACCTGCTCGTATGGCATCACTTTTGTTTTGATTTTCATGAAATCTCCCATTCCGATACACAAACTTTCGGCACGCAAAACGCCCTTTGCCTAAACTGCGTCGGTTTATAATTCTAAAATTTTTATAAACTTATTATAGCAGATGCAGGGCAAAAGGCGCAATATGTTTCGTTTTATTTTTTGTGGACCGTATATTTACTCCAGATATGCTTCCCACGGTACATCCTCCCAGCCGGTCGTGTCAAATGTCTGGCGAATGCACTGTGCGTAATAATTTAACTTCTCTTTTAAATGCGGCGCCGCGTCAAAATCGATGTCATACAAGTTATCCGACATAACACTTTCAAATAATCGGGCGCGGTCCTCGGTTGGATACGTCATTGCGTAGGTGTCTACAAAATACGTTTCGCACACATCGCCATCGCTGTAATAGACACTGTCGTAGGCCAAATCATAATATTTTTCGTAACCCCAGTCCGCATATGTGTAAGTGTAAATATCTTCATACGGATTGAACGCGTCCCAGGCCGTTTCACTGAACAACGGGTCGTCCACATAATATGAGGCATCGACAATCTTCTCCTCTATCGCGTGGCAAAGCTCATGGTGGAATGTTGACGGCATGCCCCAAGTGTCCTGGCAGTCCATAACAAGCAACAAACGATAATTGTTGACGGTTTTGAACCCTCCCGCTGTATCAAGCACATCTTCTTCGATACCGGTGAGCGACGCTGCCAAGTAAATATCCAACCCTTCGACCCATGAATACTCAAATTGTTCAAAGAAATTATCCGGATACTTGCTCATCTCCGCATCCAGCGTTGTAAGTGCGCCCTCAACCATAGCGTAATCCGTCAGCGGCTCAACTGCATACCCGCCGAGTATATTGGCGCACTCCTCGCCGATATAAATCTCTACCCCGTACTTTTCTTCCATCGCGTCAGCCTCAGCTCGCAGCGGCAAAAGTTCTGCGCTCAGCTCATCCGGCTGGTACAACGGATTTTCTAAGTTTGTAATGTCCACCGTCGGCAACGTCCCCATCTTATGCGCCGCAACGGTCGGTTTGCCGACATGACCTGATGTCACATTTTGCTGACCGTCCACGGTAAAATCCCATTCCATAAAATAAACATCACCTGCATAATTCGCTAGTTGCAACAACATTGTGTCTGCATCCCTGAGGACCGGCGTGCCGTACAGAAATACCTGCGTGCCCCAAGACATTTCCCCGTCGTACTCCTCATAAACTTCCTCCTGTGCCTTCATCTTCGAGGTGTCAAGCGACATTTCTCCCAGCAGTTGCCCAGTTTCATACTCATAAAGATACAGGTAAAGCGTATCATCCATACCGTATGTGAATAAGAGATTTCGATTGCGCATCGGCAAAAGTGAGAGGCTGTAGTTGTCCACATCCCATTCATAGGCAAACGCTACGTCCTGCGACACACCTGCCAGCCACTCGTTTTCGGTAACTCCATCGCCCTTATATTCTACATAAGTGTTGTTACTTATTGTCGTATACCGCTCCTCCATCGCATCGACGCGGATGATTTCGCCGCTCGTGGCATTGACAATAAACTGATAGTCACGATAGTCGGCCGCCAGCGCCTGAAAAATCACAAAGTCATTGCCGGCTTCGTCGGTAATCACGCCATTGATTGAGTTGACCAGATAGTTACCGTCCCCCTCCAGTTCTTCTACGCTGTCATCTGCCGAATCATATACATAAATTTTCTTCTGCTCATCATAATAGCAACGCTTACCGTCCGGCGAAAAATATCCCAAACTGCCCGAACCAATCGAAACTTCAGCGATTTGATTTAATTCATAATCATATGTTTCGAGCACATATCCATCTTCACCTATTGTTGTCAGACAGATTGCTTCCCTCAGTTGTTCAAAATATGTATTGGTATCGTCGGCCACGATTTCTTTTATCAGCCGCATATCCTCACGCGAATAAAGGGCAAAATGATGCTCAAGTACTATGATGTCAAGCCCAGCTTCCATCGAATTCATCGAACGGTTTGAGAGCGTGTATTGAACGAGTACCTGCTCGTTATCGTAGCACAAAACATTTACGTCAAATACGTACGCTTCTCCCACCTTTGTATCTGCCGCCAAATGTTGCAACAGGCGCGGATTGCCGTTCTCCTCCGGCCCCGTCGTTACCGGCGGCTGCTCTGATTTTGTCGTTGAGTTCTCGTCCCTCGGCTTGTTTTTCATGCATGCACTTAGGGACAATGTCAAAGTCAGTACTATACACATTGTAAAAAAGCGAATTGCTATGCCTGTAAATCGTACCCGCTTCGTCCGGAGTTTCTTTTTCATCTACATCATCCTTTCTTTTAACCAGCAGGGGCTGTTAATAATCCATCTGCCTTAAGTATAACATATTTATTCCACGAAAGAAAGAAAAGGCTGCGAAATTCGCAGCCAAATCGTATCACTTATTGAATTTCATGCGTTTCTGTGCTTTGCCTTAAAAATGCCTTTGATAGCTTCTTTGCTTACCTGCGATGCAATGACCGCGCAAAACACAAGCACACATCCAAACACCTGCCGGGCGGATGGAATCTGACTGAGCAATACGATGCCGCCCAACATGGAGAACACGGATTCCATGCTCATCAGCAAGGTGGCGACCGTCGGCTGCGCATATTTCTGGGCTACAATCTGTAACGTGAATGCGATGCCACTCGAAAACAGGCCGGCATATAAAATCGGCACGATTGCCCTTACTATGTTGTAAGGCTCCGGCGTCTCAAATATCAATGCCGGCACCAGAGAAATCACACCAGCCACCGTAAATTGCATGCACGACAACTTCACACCGTCAACAAGCGGTGCATAATAATCAACAATCATAATCTGAATTGCGAAAAACAGTGCACATACTGCAATCAAAACATCCCCTTTAGACACCGATAGTCCACCGGAAATGCTCAAGAAATACAGACCGACTGCCGCCACTGCAATGCAAAACCAGATTTTCTTCGGCACTTTCTTGCCAAGGAAAATGCTGAGCACCGGCACAATTAACATATACATTGATGTGATGAATCCGGCATTGCCGACGGATGTATACTGGATTCCGATTTGCTGCAATCCGCTCGCAACACACAAAGCAAGTCCGCAAAGGATACCGCCGACTAATAAATTTTTGCGGTCTGTCGGCGTGTTCTCGACAAATGTACCATTTTTCTTCTTTCCATGATCTATGAGGAGTGAAACCGGCAACAATGCTGCCGCACCGATAAAGCTTCTAGTGCACAGGAATGTGAGCGGTCCGACATAGTCCATGCCCACACTCTGTGCCACAAAGGCAGTCCCCCAGATAAATGCCGCGAGCATTAATGCGAGATTCGCAAAATTACTCTTATTCATTAGGAACGTACTCCTTCATCTGCGCTTTCTGTCGTTCCTGACACAATTTTTACGATAAACAGTACAATCAATAAGATTACCAAGCCAATCAGCAGGCTTATAATTGCATTTTTAACAAATGCAGCAATCAGGTAGGTTACAAATGATACTGCTGCCACCAACAAAGCATACGGCAATTGCGTAGACACATGATTTACGTGATTACACTGTCCGCCGGCAGACGCCATAATCGTAGTATCAGAAATCGGAGAGCAATGGTCACCGCAAACTGCACCCGAAAGGCAGGCTGCGATGGATATTACCATCATTTCGCCACTACCGAATACACCTAATACAATCGGAATTAAGATACCGAAGGTACCCCAGGAAGTTCCGGTTGCAAACGCAAGACCAACGGCTACCAGGAAGATAACCGCCGGCAAGAGCAACTGCATCGCCGCCGCAGAACCTTCCACTAATCCGGCCACATAAACGTCTGCACCTAACAATCCGGTCATACCAGACAAAGTCCATGCGCAGGTAAGGATGAGGATTGGAGAAACCATCATCTTGAAACCTACCGGAACACATTCCATGAATTCCTGGAAGGAAATCACTTCACGGAACATATAAAACATAAATGTAAAAATCAGTGCAATAAAGGAACCCATAACCAAACCTGCAGATGCATCTGAATTTGCAAATGCATTGACAAAGCTTTCTCCGGCGAAGAATCCTCCGGTATAAACCATACTCATGATGCAAGCCGCAATTAACACAAGAACAGGAAGAACCAAATCAATTACCTTCCCTTTGGTACTAATAGCTTCCTGCTGTGTATCTTCAAATGTGCGGTCGGTCGAGGAGAATAAGTCGCCCTTGAGCGCATTTAACTCATGCTTCTTCATCAATCCAAAATCAACCTTTGTCACTGCGAAGAAAATCATCGTAATAATTGCAAACAACGCATAATAGTTGTAAGGGATTGTCTTTAAAAATGTTGTGAATCCGTTGATGCCGGAATCTTCCGGAACGGATGACGTCACAGCCGCTGCCCAGGAGCTAATCGGTGCAATAATGCAAACCGGTGCCGCTGTCGCATCGATTAAGTAGGACAACTTTGAACGGGAAACCTTATGTTTGTCCGTTACCGGGCGCATAACGTTACCAACCGTCAGGCAGTTGAAATAGTCGTCCACGAAAATCATCACGCCCAAAGCTATGGTCGCAAGCTGCGCGCCCACTTTCGTCTTAATACGTTTCGAAGCCCATTCTCCAAATGCCGCGGAGCCACCTGCCTTATTCATAATGGCAACCATGATACCAAGAACAACAAGAAAAATCAGAATACCTACGTTCCAACTATCTGCCAGCTTGTAAACCATACCTCCATTCTCATTGAAGAATACGGTGTTCATCATTAATTCCAGGTTGAAATTGGAATACAGTAAACCGCCTACGACAATACCTACGAATAAAGATGAATATACTTCTTTTGTGATTAATGCCAATGCAATCGCGATTACCGGCGGCAGCAATGCCCATGTGGTAGCGAAAACTTTTGGCTCATAGCTTGCCGGATCCTCGATGGTACCCGGGGTGTTGATTGTTACAACAACAAGCGCCACCAGAATTGCCATCAAAACCAGCACAAAAATCTTTTGTCCGCTAATTTTTTTCATTGAATTTTTCCTCCATGTATATTTGTTCGACGACATTTTTCGCCAAATTTTCACAAGAAAACATTATATACGCAGAATTTGGAAAATGCAATGAAAAGTGTTGAAAACTTGCTAAACATCCATTTTCTCAATTTCTTTTAAGTTATAAAGACAGGCCTCCTCCATTGCGGCACAGTCGAATCCTTCTGTAAGAATTCGCACCGCTTCTAGTTCTTTTTCCCTCTGCTTGCGCTCATTTCTTAAGTCTTTTAATTCCTTAAACACCTTGTATCCCTGCGCGACATTATAATTTGCATCTTCAATGCAGTATAAAATTTCATCAATTTGTGCATCAATTTCCTGAATATCTAATTCCAAATTGCAGATATACTGCGGTGCATTTGCGTAAAATTCCGCCTGCATTTTGGCAAACTGTCCCCAATCATTTTGTCTGCCATCGAATATTGTTTCTTTTCTCTCCCAAGGTTCCATGCATACTTCCTCCATCATTTCGCTCTTCGCTTCCTCAAAAACGTCTTCGTGATCACTTTCCTCCCATAAACGATTCGCTCGACTTGTGAGCTGCGGCGTTCCCCGAAACAGTTCGACTAATTTTCTAGGATGATACTTTCTGATTTTCAACTTCTCAATTTGTTTTATCGCCTCTTTAGCCTTGGCTACATTGTTACTATTTCCTATGGATTTTTGAAACCACTCTATGCGCAGCATCTCATCCTTCGCATCTCTGCGGTACTCCCGGCACGCTTTCAGCTTGTCCATTACCGGCCACAAGGATTCTTCCTGCAAATCGTACAACTCAATGTAATGCATAAGGTCGCAAATCTGCATGTCAGCATCCGATACACATTGATTCAATTCGTCCTGATAATTTCGCAGGTTCGATACGATATAGACAAAATGTGTCAGATATTCCACCCAATCCATTTTCCTCAAATCATAAGGCAACTCCATACGCACTTGGCGATAAGCCTTAGGCACGCTGGCGTCCCCACATTCCGACGTTTCCTGCACTTTCATCGCTTTCACCGGAAAGGCCGTAATCTTCTCGCTTGCCGTTACCGGTATCTCACTCTCTATCGTCGATACCGACTGCTCGCTCTCATCTATGGATACGAGCGAGTAGAACTGCGCTTTTCGCCCACTACCAATGCGCTGATTGGCTTCCACATAATCAAACACCCCGGCCTCTTCTCGTTTTGTCGCCACCATCAACTGATTGTTTGCACTGACTCGATAATAATTTCCGCTGTAATCAACAATATAGTATAAGTTTTCTAATACACTTTCTGCTGCCATAAGCTTCCCTCCTTAAGAATATTTTTTGTGATACTACTTGATATGGTCTGTTATGAAAATTTTAGCACATCACAAGTCCAATAAACATCTCTTGCAAATTTCTCAGTACGAAAAATTAACCATTAATTGTAAAATTAAACGCCAGAAATACCCTACTTTTACTCTTACAATCGTGCGTTTACTTTTACAAATCTCTATTTTATACGATAATACTCATAGCTGTCTGACCAGAAAGGAGCAGACCTATGAGTAAACATCTCACTTTATCTGACCGAGCCATTATTGAAAAATATCTCGCTCAGGATATGTCTTTTTCTTATATTGCAAAAAGACTTGACCGTTCCGCAACGGCAATCTCTCGCGAGATCAAGAATCACCGTTGCTTTGTTAATGGTTTCCGTTATACATCAAATGACTGCATTAATTATCGTTCCTGCCTACGCAGAAACCTTTGTGTTCAGGAATCTATCTATACCTGTTCCCATCGTTGCAAAACCTGTGCGGAATTCGACTGCAGAACCTTATGTTCCCAGTACATTTCCGCTCACTGCACTTTGCTGGACAAACCTCCTTATGTCTGTACCCGTTGTCCAAATGAGAAAACCTGCAAGAAAAATCATGCTTATTACACTGCGCATCGGGCACATGCTGAATATGTCAAGGAATTAAGTTCCTCAAGAAAAGGCATCCGCACCAGTCCTGAACGATTGTTGGAACTAAACGATTTACTAATGCCACTTGTCAACAAAGGACAATCCATCAACCACATATTTGCAACTCATGCAGATGAAATCGGCCTTTCTAAAAAGACGGTATACAACTACATCGACCAAAGTGCTTTCCGCGTTAGAAACATTGACCTTCCCAAAAAGGTTCGTTATAAGCAACGTCATTCCCACGAAGTTCTCATGAAATTTGATTATCAGTATCGAAAAGGGCGCACCTACACTGATTTCACTTCCTTCATGGAACAGAACTCAAAACTCCCCATTGTTGAAATGGACACTGTTTTAGGTGCCAGAAACAGTGGTAAGGTTCTTTTGACCATGCTGTTTAGAGAAACTAATTTTATGCTGATTTTTCTTTTACCGGACAAATCACATCAAAGCGTCCTCAACGTTTTCGATAAGCTCACTTCTCTTCTGGGAATTGATCTTTTCAGAAAACTGTTCCCTGTCATCCTTACTGATAACGGAACCGAATTTAAGGGGGTACACAATCTGGAGTTCACAGAAAATGGTGCTCGCAGAACTCGGATTTTTTACTGCGACCCGCAAGCCTCCTGGCAAAAAGGACGCATTGAAAAGAATCATGTATTGATCCGACAGATACTTCCTAAAGGCACTAAATTCAGCATTCTCGAGGACACAGACATACATTTGATTACTTGCCACATCAACAGTGTTGTACGTGAACTATTCGACAATCAGACTCCTTTTGACTTAATGATGCAAAAGGAAGAATGTAAAAAACTGTTAGACATACTTGCACTTCAACCAATTCCACTCGACGAAGTGCTTTTGAAGCCGGCATTACTAAAACGTAAGAAATAACATTCTCATCGGTCAGGCAGCTACACCCGAATTCCATCTCGGTAGGGGTCTCATTTACTTTTTCAAACAAATCGACCGCTGCCTGTTTGCCATGCAACAAAACAGAGTATATCTAACAGTTTTCTGTTATTATACACCTATTTTAAGCTTGAAAATAGCCCCAAATAGGAATGTTTTTAAAACAGTCATAATTTACCTTGCATTTAAGTTTTCATTTAAGGTTTCTCAGCGCGAAAATTAACCAGGTATTTCTCATATTAACGCTAATTCTCAACTCCAATCCTATTGTTGACGTGGTGCAATTCAGGACTTATAATAGAAAGGAATGGAAGTTGCATCACAACTTCATCAGATTCACAAAACGAAAAAACGTAAATACACTAGAGGAGGTATGAAACATGGGTCGTTTAGACGGAAAGGTTGCAATTATTACCGGTGGCAATTCCGGTGTTGGAGCTGCAACCGCTGAATTATTCGCAAAAGAAGGTGCAAAGGTCGTGATCAGTGCACGTCGTTTGCCGCAGCTTGAGGAGGTTGCTGAAAAAATCAAAGCCATCGGCGGTGAGGTTTTAGCAGTACCTACTGACGTTTCCAAGGTGGAAGATGTGGAAAATCTTGTTGCAAAAGCGGTGGAAGCTTTCGGTAAGATTGATATTCTTGTGAATAATGCAGGTGTCCTCGAAGCAGGGCTGAAGCCGATTGAATGCTTTACTGAGGAAGATTTGGAATTGGTTTGGGGAGTTAATACAAAGGGTTGCTTATACTGCACCAGAGCTGTGGTAAAAGAAATGATGAAGAACAATTCCGGTTCGATTATCAACCTTGATTCCGTAGCGGGTCATTTCGGCACCGGCGGTGCGTCCTACGTTACAAGTAAGGCGGCTGTCATCGGTTTAACCAAGCATACAGCGATTCGTTTCTCCGGCACCGGAATCCGTTGTAATTCCGTGAACCCAAGTACCATCGCTACCCCGATGACCATGACAACCGACCCGGCATCCTTAAATCCGGATATGATCGGCCAGATGAGAAAGCACATGAACCTTTCCGTGCCGATTTGTATGCCGGCGGATGTGGCAAACATTCTGCTGTTCTTGGCAAGTGACGAATCTCGCGCGATTACCGGTCAGGTGCTTGTGGCTGACTTTGGCGCGACGCTGTAGGGGAATTAGACTAAAAAGATAAAGCACTGGATTGCGAATAAACTCGCATTCCGTGCTTTTCTTTGTTTTTAGACTGCTCTCAGTCCATTTTCTACTCGAACTCCCTACTGACCAGCTTATTTCAGCTGTTTTAGTAGGTTTTTGCTTTCAGAAATAGCGTCTTTTCGTCTATTTCCCATGATTATTTTTAGTTTTCATAGTTTCAGGTATCATACGGGTATCACGAATGGGTATCAATGTACCTACTAGTATTATGACTCCGATGAGGGAAATGTTCAAGGAGAATTTTTGTTACCACTCTTTACTTCATAAAACACAACCATGTATACCCATTATTGTTTCTTGCAAAAATATTATTTCTAAACTAATTTCAATTCAGTTTATTCATAATGTCTCGTCCTAAATCTGTTAATCTTATCATCTCAATATCGTCATTTCCAATATAGCTTTCTATCAAACCTAATTGTTCTAATTTATTTCGTACTACTAAAGCATCTTGTTCATCAACATAATATCCAGATTGAAAGCTACTTACCGCATCCCTAAATTCAGCTAATTTTTTGATTCCAGTAAGTCTCAACGAGACAAATTTAAATAACTCGTCCATTGTAGTCCTAATTTTCTTTTTATCTATTCTAGTATTAGAAGTAAAAATTAAAACTCTCTCAGTATAGTTTAATATAATTTCCTTGCCATAAAAATCTTGCTTCATTTTTTCTTCTTGAACAGAAGGAGAATCACCAAATGTACGGTTCTTCAATTCTTCGTTTTCTTTGCGAAGATATTCTAGTTCTTTTTGCAATCTTTCCTTTTCCTCATCATTTCCTCTGTGCCATCCCGGTCTCTTTATTTCACTTTTTGCCTGCATTATGGCAATTGCCACTTTTCCGAGCAAATCAGATTGATCACGCCAAATACTAGCCAATCTATTTCCCATGGCCTTGCTCTTAAATTCTGCCAATTTTCCTTTTTTAATATCATCTGTTTCTACCTTCTCATCATCTAATTCCACTGAATCATCTAATGCAAACACAAGAACAGGAATACCTTTATCTATTGCATAATTATATTCCATTTCTGTATAGCTTATACCAGTCTTTTCGTTAACAGAACCATATCTCTTTCCCAATATTAATACATAGTAGTCACACATATCTATGACTTTTTTGATAACATTAAACTGTTCATCGTCAGTTGCCACAAAATTCTCCATTCCCGCCGGAATGCAGTCTGCCATTAGTAAAATATCCAATACTTTCTTTCGTTCTTGCGACAAATCTGAATATGTTGAACTAATAAAAACTTGATACTTTATATTATCCATAAATTCACTTACCTCCTTTGTTACATACATATATTCAAAGTACCTTCTTCAACCCTAATGTTTGCTTCTTTAATACAATTGCAATTTTTTATTTCGATTGCTACTTCACCCATCTGTAATCCCCCTTGTCTACCTAAACCTTATCTGCAAATTCATCTTTATATACCTCTCCCCATCTTCCTCATACAGACTCATATAATCATGTCTGCTTGTGGAAGCCTTCTCAAGAATCGTATTATCCAACAAATATTGTTCAAAAAAGTTTCTGTTATAAATGTGATACGCCAGTATTTCTCCATTTGCCTTTACAATAATGTAACCGCCATTTGCTTCATCCAATCCGTCCCAAGGTTTTGCCGGTTTCATTCCTAATGCACACGAACAAAGGAACTTCTTAAATTTGTATGTATACATCATGGCATCACCATATCCAAGAGGGTCTCTTTCTCCAAGCATTTCAATCAGCTTGTCACAGTCCTTTACATCCTCTGAATAGAAATATAACAACATATTTCCAATGATCTCAGGCATACTGCTGTCCACCATAATAAGATTTCTTTTGAATCCGTCATGGTTCATTCCACAATACTTCACACTACCGCCATATTCTGCAATTTTTGCCATTCTGTCTTTAATTTTGGTTCTTGTATCAATGGCATTTATCTCTTCCGCCTGTTCAGATGTTATACCGGTAACTTTATATATAAAATTAGTTGTTGTACCTGCATTCATTAAAGTAGGTGCATGTCCCACTTCTGATTTGATTGAAAATCCAACATTGCGGATAAAATTAGTGTGTATATCTTCAATCTGCATTGAAATATCTGTTGTATCAGCTGAAGGTGCTTTAATCTTTGTTACTTTTATTCCATTCGCAAAATTGGCAATTTCCTCTACTTCAAAACTTCCACTATGTGACGCAATCTCCTGTAAAAGCAGATTCGCATTATCATCCAATTCCCGTCTTGGAATACTCATAACACGCTTTGACTGTATTTCCAAATGTACTAAATCATTATCGATAACATAATCAATGACTTCACCTTTGATTTCTTCTCTCATAATCTTAAGAATCGGATAATACACCTCATCTATTTTCTCTACCTTTTCATTCGCAGCATAAACTCTGCCCTGACTAAGTAATTTCATAAATGCATATAATTCCGACCATTCACCTTTGTTACCTGACATTCTTCCGTCTTTATTTGCCATTCTCCAACACCTTCCTTATCTCCTTGGCAATCGCCTCAATAACATTAACCGTTACACTGTTACCAAACTGCTTATACAAATGCGTATCAGCCAGTTCAAGTTTAAAATCATCCGGGAACCCCTGCAATCTTGCCCATTCTCTCGGAGTCATTTTTCTGATTCCTTCTCTGTTTACTTCTCCCTTAATATGC
Source organism: Lachnospiraceae bacterium (assembly GCA_015057275.1). Taxonomy (GTDB): domain Bacteria; phylum Bacillota; class Clostridia; order Lachnospirales; family Lachnospiraceae; genus SIG308. Next base: position 17,745 of record SVEO01000025.1, read on the forward strand.
GTAATCGGAACAAAATTCGTGAGTCTCTTATCAATAATAAGATTTCTCTCTCTTCCCATACCTCCACATACAATAGCTCCTGCCTTACCATCCAAATCTCTTATCTCATATCCGAAACCATTGCCTTTAGATTCATGACGGGCTTTATGCATCTTCAGAGTATCAATATAAACTGTAGACAGATAATATTTAACACTGACCTCATTTTCTTCCATAATATCTCTTATACATGTATTAGGATTTGTAGGTTTTGGAAACTTAAACTTACTGCTGTCTATATCATTTCTGAAAGCCACAATATAAATACGCTCTCTGTTCTGTGGCACTCCAAAATCCTTGCTGTTTAAAACTTCGTCATACACAGTATATCCAATCTGTTCGAAAGCCTTTTTTATAACCTTAAAAGTTCTTCCCTTATCATGAATGGTAAGCCCCTTTACATTCTCACAAAAAATAACTTTGGGCTTATGGTATTCGCAGATTCGTACCACATCCTGAAAAAGTGTTCCTCTGCATAGTCCCTTGTAATCATCATCAAATCCCATACGTTTACCGGCAAGTGAAAATGCCTGACAAGGAAAGCCCGCAAGACAAATATCAAATTCCGGAATATTCTTTTCGTCTATCTGCGTAATATCGCCTGCTATATCAAATTTATCCGCATAATTAAGTTTATAAGTCTTCTGTGCATACTCATCCCACTCACTCACAAATACGGTCTTAATTTCCTTTCCAAATGCCTTATCAAAACCTTTTCTAATTCCTCCAATGCCAGCAAACAAGTCTATTGATTTATACATATGAAATCTCCTCTATTCTATATCGTAATCATTATATTTTTCATTAAAAACAGCTTCTTCTATTACCCGTACACACTCTTCCGTATTTTTCATAATGTCTTTTCCCCAGAATCGTATCACAGTCCATCCAAGAAATTGCAGTTGCTTATTTATCTCATCATCACGCTGTTGATTTTTTGATATTTTGTTAATCCAAAACTCTGCATTTTTTCCACGCTCCAACTGTGGTTTTAACACTTCCCAGTCTTTTCCATGAAAAAATTCACTGTCACAGAAAATAACAATTTTATATTTGGTCAACACAATATCCGGTTTTCCAGGCAATTCAGCATAATTTTTCCTGTACCTGTAACCTCTCTTCCACAACTCCTTACGCAGTTTCAGCTCTATCGAAGTATCCTTTGATTTAATGTTTTTCATATTCTTGTGTCGTTGCTCTTTAGTCAGTCTGTCCAATTCAATCACTCCGCTTCATTTGGAACAATTTCTAAAATATCCGAAATCTCACACTCTAATGCAACACATATTTTAAGCAATATATCCGTGTTTACATTCTCATTTCTTCCGAGCTTTGCTATTGACGCGTTACTTATCCCAGCTTTTTCAGCAAGATCCTTTTTCATCATTTCCTTGTCAATCAGCAGTTTCCATAGTTTCTTATAACTTATCTTCATTGCATCCTCCAAAAAACAGAACATATTTTCGTTTCTTTCTTATCATATCACACACGCAACGATATATCAAGTTCTTTTTCATAATTAATTATGAGTTCTCACATTTAATGTTTTGATTTAACAACTCAGCTTTGCGCCAAAGTTAATTTACAAGATTGTTATTTTACCCTTGTTTACCAACAAAATTATGGTACACCTTACCGCAATTTTCACCAAAATCATGATAAAATGCACCATACATTTCATAATTCCAATCCCTATATTACACCCTTATAACCACTACCTCCTCTTCCACTCCTCATACTCCTACCACAATCTTTTCTGCTCCCCTTTTCATCTCATGATCTCTGCCAAATCTCTTTCCATAGCTTCAATATTAGCTTCCAGGATGTCCACAGTAACAACTCGCCTATCTGCACGAATCTCATGTTGTACCACCTCTTCGGAATACTGTTCCATCGTCTCCACATTCATATAACCGCATTCTTACCCGTCCAGTCATTGCAGTGGAAAGAGACATACCATGTGCCTCTTTCCTTGTCCTTGTATGCAGCCATTTATCTCACGCCCTTCTTAAGCTACCTGCAGGCCGTAGCACTTCTCATCAAAATACTGACAGCTTATCTTTCTGGTAATCGTCATATATCCCTGAGCCTTCAAATCCTGATTCAACTCACGGATAATCTTGTAGGCGTGGGACTTGGATATCATAAGCATTGTCATAACATTCTCAACATTGTAAAAATCTTCTTCTCCATAAGGCATTCACCTCCCTTCCCCGGCTGTATTGGTATGTATATCAAATTTGCTGTTGCAAATATGGTAGCGTATTTTTCAAAATCCAGCTATGGACTGGGCTGGTGTATTTTATGAAAATCACACCGGATTTTGGTGTTTTCACATCTTGGTCGCTGTGCAGTTTTTATGATAGCTTATATGCAAGTTTCACGTTCATCCTCTAAGGACTAACTTTTTACACCAAATAGTCTTATAAAGACTAAATTCACAGTCTGAATGTAAATCAACTCTCGATAATGTTTTATGACCTCATAGGACGGATAGCCCATCCTCATAGGTTGTCTGAATGTCATTTTAGCGAAACTATCAGCAGAATAACATTTCACATTTGTTAAACCGCATATCACTTGTGTTAAGTTTACACTTGCCACACACAAATAAATGATAACTTATACAAACAGTGATTAGAATAGAACGGTATTCGGGGTTTTACAGAATAACCTGTAATATCATTCGGGGTTTCCTTCCAATATGTAGCCGACGAGAGCAACAAAATGTCAGCCCCCAATGAAACTTTTTACTAATTTCTGTCAGCACTATGCTTTGCACAGTTATAATTATAGATACCCCAGTAACATTTGTCGTGGGCGTAATTGTCCTCCCTAGGGGTACTCTCAGTCCTACTTGAAAATAAAATTGGGAAATTTTGAAATATAAAGATAATTGAAAAATAGAAATACCTCTAATACCTTTTGCAGTATTCCAAAATACACTTGGTACTGCCTATACAGGTATCATAGAGGTATCAACGAAAAGAAAAAAGCTCCAGAAATGGCTTGTTTCCACCATTTCTGAAGCTGTGTTTATTATTCAAACTCAATTGCTCTGATGGGATTCTGTAAATTCTGTGTAGTTTTTAATCCCATTCTTTCGCATTTTATCTGTACTTTATTTCTATTATTTTTATTTGCTTTGACTCTCAACATCATTTTAACATCATCTCCACATCACACTAAGCCTCATCCGGAACTATCTCAACCACATCACTTATGCCGCACTGAAGAACTTGGCATATCTTATCAATGTGCTTCATCTCTACATATTGG
>SVEO01000006.1 GCA_015057275.1 Lachnospiraceae bacterium
GAGACTGTGAAAGTTTTTCTGTAAATTGAAGATTTCGAAGGTCTTCTATGATAAAATAAAATCATAGGAGGCCTTTTATTATGGCAAGAGAAAAGAAACCAGTACACAAAGTACAAATGACAGAGGGAAAAAGAAACATCATCCATCAGCTTTTGGAAGAATACGATATCCAAACAGCTGAAGACATCCAGGAAGCTCTTAAGGATCTCTTGGGTGGCACAATTAAAGAGATGATGGAAGCTGAGATGGATGACCATCTGGGTTACGGCAAATCAGAACGTTCTGATAGTGATGATTACCGAAACGGTTACAAAACAAAACGTGTGAACAGTACTTATGTATGTTCAAATGTTTCATTTCAATCATTACAGATTAGATTGATTGAAAGGAATGATAACATATGGCAAAAGGTTTAAATGGTAAAGAGTTAGGAACAGGAATCCGTCAAAGAGAGGGAGGCAGATACGAAGCAAGAGCAACAATAAATGGTATAAGTATTGATTTGTACAATACGGATTTGAAACAGTTGAAAATCGACTTTGAAGAAGCTAAGAAACAGGCAAGAATGAGTATTGATACCAAACGTCAACAGATTACTTTGAATGAGTGGTTTGAGGAATGGTTCACGAAATATAAAGTTCCTACGATTAAATCAACAAGTGTTTTTGCTATGAAGAGCAAGTATTATAACACATTTGGTAATCTTATAGGAACAAAGAAGGTTGTTGATATTCGTAATATTGATATTCAAGAAGCTATTAACGCTATGCAAAAGCAAGGTAGAGCATCGTCAAGTATGCGTGATGCTTTAGGTCGTGTTAGAGATTGTTTGGAATCAGCAAAGCATAATCGTATTATTTCAGAGAATCCATGTTTTGAGATTAGTGTACCTTGGGAGAATAAGCAGGTATTAAGACGTTTTTTATCGGTACAAGAGCAGAATTTATTTTTACAGACAGTTGAGCATAATTGGTATAAGGAAATGTTTTATATTATGTTTCTTACAGGTATGCGTATCGGTGAAGTTGGTGGATTGAAATGGAGCGATGTGGACTTTGAAAATGATTGTATACATATAAATCAGTCTTTATCGTGTAATTATGAAAAGGGTGTAAAAAAGATGTGTTTAACTACACCTAAGACACATAATTCATATCGTAAGATACCATTTATGGGTGAAGCAAAGGAAATGTTCTTAGCACAGAAAAAGAAGCAAGATAAGATTAAAAGGGAACTGGGTAAAAGATATAGATGTGAAGGTGAATTTGCAGATTTGGTATTTGTTACGTCAATGGGTTCGCCTGTTCTTAGATACCATGCAGAGAAAGAGTGTAAGAAGGTCGTAAAGGCTATTAATGAGGCAGAGGCTTTTGATTCTGTAAGGGAGCAAAGAAAACCTATTATCTTTGATGATGTATACCCACACGCATTACGTCATACATTTTGTAGTCGTTGTTTTGAAAAGGGCATGAATCCTAAAGTTGTGCAAGCATTGATGGGACACCAACATTACAGTACAACGATTGAAATTTATACTCATGTTACAGAGCAGAAATTTGATGATGAGATTGCGAAATTTGGTAGTGCAATGGCGATTGATACAGTACCCAAAGTAACAGAAGATGTACCCAAATCAGAGATTGCATAAGTGAAAGGATAGTTAATCGGCAAAGTTTTATTTTACCCATTTGAAATGTGGGTACGATATAATGAATAAATGGCAGCAGTGCTAGTAAATAAGCCATTCTTGATAAAAAAGTTTGCAAAGCAGATGGGTATGTAGTCTAGCTACAAGCCACGCATAAAAAGACATGAAAAGCCCAAGGAAGTGTTTACATTTCCTTGGGTATTTTTGTGCCTTTTTATATGCGGCGACGACCGTCTATGAAAATAAAGTAGCAGTAAAAATCGTTGTCGCACTCACAAGTTTTTATTTGTATCGCAAATGAGATAATGTCACTCATATAAAATTCTTGCGTACCTATCTAAACCATGCTAAAATATTTCCAAATGTACGAAATTGTCTGCCTTTACAAAGGCAGAGAGGGATAGAGTATGGCAAACATTTTATGTTCAACCGGGGCAATCATCACCCGCAAGAATAATCGAAATCACAAATTAATCAAATCATTTGCGCCGCAGATTCATTGTGACGGTTTTGAGTTTATGATGTACGACACGTGGTATGAGAAGTGGGAGCAGATTGTAGATGATGTGATTGGCATGGACTTAAACTTTCCGCTTTTCCATATCGAAAAGCAGGTGGGCGAGTTTATCAGCCGAGGTGAATCCGGGGATATCGAGCAGGCAAATCGCCTGTTTGAAATCAATTGCCAAATGGCGCAAAGAATAGGTGCGAACAAGGCCGTATTACATTTGTGGAGCGGCATCCCGTCCGACCGTTGCATTGAGACAAACATCCGTCAGTTTGCGGTGTTAGATGAAATCGCCGGCCGCTACGGTTTGCTGCTGACCGTTGAAAATGTACCGTGCAATCACGAGAATCCGCTGTTACATTTCGAGCGTTTACATGCTGCATACCCGGACATTACCTTTACATTTGATGTGAAGTTTGCCCAGTTTCACGGCGAGCTTGCAACGGCATTTTCCGAGGCGTATGCATGGTTGTGGGATAGTGCTGTGCAGCATTTACATATCAGCGATTACGGCGGTGAATACATGGAGTGGCCGAAGCTGGAGAGCCTGCACATCGGCGAAGGCCGAATCGATTTTGCTAAGCTTTCACAGAACCTTGCGCGCGTTGGATACGCAAACACAGTTACGCTTGAATCATCCTCCGTACAAGCGGATGGTACGCCGGATTTTGTGAAACTGAACCGGAGTTTGGATTATTTACGGGAAAACTGCTTGTCATTTATGTAGCAGTGGGATATGATAATAGATAACTATGTATTTGGAGGAGACAGATGAAGAAAAACTATGTAAAAAATAGTGTGCTTGCAGCAATGTTTATCGCAATTGGGATTGTATTACCATTTTTTACGGGACAGGTGCCACGTATTGGGAATATGTTATTGCCGATGCATCTTCCGGTATTCATCTGTAGCTTTATCTGCGGATGGAAATACAGCTTGTTTGTCGGCGGTCTGTTACCATTGTTGCGCTCGTTCATTTTCGGCATGCCGATGCTGTATCCGACTGCGATTGCGATGTCGGTGGAACTGGCTGTCTATGGCTTGGTAACGGGGCTTGTCTACGGCCTGACAAAAAAGAATACGGTGGCTCTTTACATATCCATGTTGACTGCAATGATTAGCGGACGCGTGGCCTGGGGAATTGCACAGGTGATTCTGCTTGGGCTGACGGATGGTGCATTCACGTGGCAGATGTTTATCGCTGGTGCATTTTTAAATGCGATTCCGGGAATTATTCTGCAACTTATTATCGTTCCGGTCATTGTGACACGTCTAAAATCAGCAGAGCTTGCATAGCTGTAAGCGGAATTTTGAGAATATTAGGGAAGATTTATGCAAAATATTGTGACATCGATATCCGAGAGAATTGACTGCTTGCGGCAGGTAAAAACGCACCTTTTGATAGCAATCGACGGTCGATGTGCTGCGGGCAAGACAAGTTTGGCCGCGCAGTTACAGGAAAAATACGATTGCAATGTGATTCATATGGACCATTTCTTTCTGCGTCCGCAGCAGCGCACACAGGAGCGACTGCAGATGGCAGGAGGGAATGTTGACCATGAGCGATTTTTAGAAGAAGTACTAAAGCCGATAAGCGCCGGTAAATCTTTTTCGTATCGTCCATTTGATTGTAAGCGGCAGAAGCTGGCGGAGCCGATATCGATAAACCCATGTGCAATTAATATCATTGAGGGTTCTTATTCGTGTCACCAGAAATTGTGGGATTATTATGATTTACGACTGTTTCTGACAGTGGATTCACAGGAACAGCTCCGCAGAATTATCATCAGAGACGGCGTCGAAAAAGCGGAGTTATTTCGCAGGCAATGGATTCCGTTGGAGGAGAGATATTTTGCGGAGTATAAAATTGCAGAACGATGTGATGCATGCTATATAAATTAATTTGAATTGAAAAAGTCTTGGATTCAGCGCGAGTCCAAGACTTTTATAATTTAATCCGCTTCATATTCAATAATTTTCTTGCTTGGGCATTTTTGGTAGCAGATGCCGCAGGACGTACACTTCTCTGGCTCAATACGCAAAGGACCGCGAGAGATAGCACCGACCGGGCATGAGCGTAGACAATTGCGACAGCCAATGCAGGAACCGGTAATTTTATATTTTTTCATAAGAAGGACTCCGTTAATGCATGATTTTTCTTTTCAAACCTGTGAAGATAAGATATACTAATTATATCAACCTAAGGGAGGTTTGTCTATGGCATACATTCTTTCTTACACAAAAACCGGTATTGGTACATATGCTTATAACGTTCCTTACGAGGTGCCGGAGACGGCTTACAATTGCGATTGGGAGCATTCCATGCATCTGGCAATCAGCGATGACGGCATAAATTATACGGCGCTTCGCAACAACACCGGTATTTTATTTCCGAAGTGTTCATTTGCGGAAGGGAATCCAATGGGGGTGACGAAGACTTTGCAGGATCCGTGGATTTTCCGCATGGCAGATGGGACATTTGGCGTGGCTGCGGTGCGCCGCAATCAGAATGCGCCGGACCCGTTTTCCGTAGGATGCATGATGCTTTTTACCTCAAAAAATTTGGTTCGCTATGAGGAAAATGGATTTTTGAAACTCAGCGACGGTGAGATTAAAAATCCGCGGTGCCGCTGGGAGGCAGAGCGGAATGTTTATTATGTAGAGTGGGAAACGAAAGAAGGTGTTTTCTGCGGCTGCACGAAAGATTTTAAAAAGATTTGCGAGGAAAAAGAATGCGAGAATCCGTTGTTTGAGAATGCTTGTGATTACGGCATTGAGAACGCAGTACCGGGGAATGTCATCGAAGTGAGCGATGCAGAAGCGGATTATATTCGTAAGCATTTCGATGTGATTTACAATATTGGGGTGATGCCAATGGAAGTAGAAGCAAACGTTGGTGAAATACTATGCTTTGACAGCCTGCCAAAGGCGACCATGTGTTACAGTGACGGGTCTACCCATAAAAAAATGGTTGAGTGGGATAAAGCAGCGTTTGCGGCGATCGATTTTATGAAACCGGGAGAGTACAAAGTACCAGGAGAAGTGCAGCAAAAAGTTTGGCCGTTCCCGATGCCTTTGAGCTGCAAATCCGGAACCTCTGTAGGGGAGCAGGGCGGTATGTCCGACCCGTGCGTTACCTACTATGCGGGAAAATATTATCTGACCAGCTCCGGCGGGAATCCGATTGTCATGCGCGTGGGAAACACCATCGAGGAAGCGTTTGCCGGCAAGGTGATTGAAATTCCAATCCAATGTGATCCGGAGGATCATCTTGGCACCTGGGCAGCAGAACTTCACATAATTAAGGATGTTCCGTATCTATTTGTTGCACTTTGTTCGCAGACCGGGCAGAGTGTGCGGGCGCATGTGCTTCGCTGTAACGGAAACCCGCAAAATCCTCACGATTGGGAACAACCGCGTCTGTGCATCAAACCGAACGGTAATGTGCTTACAGAAGGCGGCATTTCGCTTGATATGACGTATTTTTGCGTCGAGGGTATACATTATGTGATGTGGTCCGACAGAAAGGTTCCTACGGGCAATTTGGACTTTAGAACGGCAGAACCGGCGGATATTTACATTGCTACGGTTGACCCGGATGCGCCGTGGCAATGTACGAGTGAACCGCAGTGTATCTTACGCCCAGTCTATGGATGGGATCGTTACGGCACGAACGTTGACGAAGGACCATACCTTTTGCGCCGCGGTGATGATTTGTTTATCACGATCTCCGGTTCCAGTACCGGCATCGCGGACTTGTATAATTTGGGCTTCCTCCACGCGAAAGTTGGCAATAACCTGCTAACCGCGGCCGGATGGGATTGGATTCCGTATCCTTTCCTGACGAAGGAGAGTGTAGAGAATCAGTACGGCCCGGGACACAACAATTTTATCAAAGATCCGCAGACCGGCGATGACCTGATGGTTTATCATGCGGTTCCTCATGACGCCGATGGCAAAGTTTTAGGACGTAAGCCGGGAATTCGCCGCGTACATTGGGCCGCGAGTGGCTATCCGTATTTGGAAATGACAAAAGAGCGGGATTTAAATCCAAAGTATAAGAACGTTACTATGAAAATTACAGTAAAATAAAAATTTCAGTATAAAAACAGCTTTGAGGATATCCTCAAAGCTGTTTTTATGTAACTTATGAATTTGTCTCGCTCACGTCAATGCGGATATGAGTTTCTTTGTCGAATCTTAGCTTGTGGATGGCTAATTGCGGAATTTGTAAAAATAGGGATGGAAGATGAGAAAGAAGTGTGTTAAAATAGCGGCGATACAAAATATTGATTGTAGGAATGGGAGGAAGTATGAGTTCCATTTGTGAGAATTGCGGCAATTATTGCTACGATGAAGAATTTGAATATTATGTTTGCGAGGCAAATCTCGACGAGGACGATATGGTGCGGTTTTTGCAGGGAAATCACACGACCTGCCCATATTATGTTAATGGGGATGAGTATCGGATCGTACGCAAGCAGATGTAAGTGAGGGAAAGTATGTCGATAAGAGAATGTTTTGATAATGTAAGAGAAAATGCACCACTTGTGCATAATATCACAAATTATGTGACGGTAAATGATGTGGCAAACATGATTCTTGCATGCGGTGCAAGCCCGATTATGGCGGATGATGCAGCCGAGGTGGAAGAGATTACGAGCATTTGCAGTGGCTTGAATATTAATATAGGAACGTTAAATCAGCGCACGATTCCGGCAATGTTTTTGGCGGGCAAGAAGGCGAATGAGATGGAACATCCGGTCGTGCTTGACCCGGTTGGTGCCGGTGCGAGCACATTACGCACCAATACAGCAAAGGAATTATTGGAGAACATAAATTTTGCTGTCATTCGTGGGAATATTTCGGAGATTAAGACGTTGGCTTTGGGTAGCAGTACGACACAGGGCGTGGATGCCAATCTGGCGGATGCGGTGACGGAGGAAAATCTTTCTTGGACGATTGCTTATGGGAAAGAATTTGCAGCACGAACCGGCAGCGTGATTGCGATTACCGGTGCCATTGACCTTGTCTGCGATGATAATAAGTGTTATGTAATTCGCAATGGTCGCCCGCAAATGGGACGCATTACCGGCACCGGATGTCAGCTTTCCGGTATGATAACGGCTTTTTTAGCAGCGAATCCGGGGAATGCGTTAGAAGCCGCGGCTGCAGCTGTATGTGCGATGGGACTGGCCGGCGAGCTTGCGTATGAGCTTTTGCAGCCTGGCGAAGGCAATGCCACATATTGCAAACGAATTATAGATGCCATTTACAACATGGACGGCGCAATATTGGAAAGAGGTGCAAAATATGAAGTGCGATAAAGAAGCTTTACTTTTATATGCGGTAACAGACCGCACTTGGCTACGCGGAGACACTTTGTACAGTCAGGTGGAAGAGACATTAGCAGGCGGTGTTACGTTCGTGCAGCTGCGCGAGAAAAATTTGGATGAACAGAGCTTTTATGAGGAAGCAGTAGCGTTAAAGAAGCTTTGTGCAAAATATAATGTACCTTTTGTTATTAATGATAATGTCGAGATTGCGGTTGCAATGGATGCGGATGGTGTGCATGTAGGGCAGAGCGATATGGAGGCCGGCGACGTGCGGGCGAAGCTTGGAGCGGATAAAATCATCGGTGTTTCGGCAAGCACGGTTGAGCAGGCGATTCTGGCAGAGCAGCGAGGTGCTGATTACCTCGGTGTGGGCGCAGTATTCCCAACCGGAACAAAGACGGACGCACAGAATGTGAGTTACGAGACATTGAAAGCAATTTGCGATGCGGTGTCGATTCCGGTGGTGGCTATCGGCGGCATCACAAAAGAAAATATTATGCAGCTTTCTGGCAGCGGTATTTGCGGTGTGGCGGTGGTTAGTGCTTTGTTTGCGCAAGATGATATTGCGAAAGCTGCGGCTGAGTTGAAAGAAAAAGTGAAAAAGGCAGTAAATTAATATATGAAAAGAGCGAAAAAAATAGGTTATACATTGTTGTGGCTTTTCGTCATGGTGGTGATTTTCTTGTTTTCTGCACAGACGGCGGTTCAATCGAGCGCGGAAAGCAGCTTTATCGAAGAATTATTATTAAAATTAACCGGCAACCTTCTGCCGGAAGGAATCCGTGCAAATCTGGAATTTTTGATTCGAAAAGCAGCGCACATGTCGATTTATACGTGCTTTTCAATTACCGGATTGCTGGCGGTGCGGGAGTATTTAACAGCGCTGCCATCGGCAAAAAAGCAGAGGTTGGCAAGCATTATTGTATTTCTTTCCGGCGTTCTCTATGCTTGCTCGGATGAGTGGCATCAGACTTTCGTGCCGGGCAGAGACGGCTCCCTGCGCGATGTGTTGATTGATTCGCTCGGTGTGTTGGTCGGTATCCTTCTCTTTACTTTTGTACGCATATTAAAGAAAAAGAATCGTATGAAAAAGACGAAGAAACAGCAAATCCGTTTGATTGCGCTTGATTTGGACGGCACACTTTTAAATAGTGAAAAGAATATTTCTGCGGCATCGTTGAAAGCTTTGCAAAAAGCGGTCGATGCCGGAATCGAAATTATGGCGGTGACCGGGCGACATTTAAAGGGAGGCAAGGAAGCATTAAAGGGTGTGCCGACAGGACTGATTCGCTATATGATTACATGCAACGGGGCGGCTGTGTATGAGATGGAAAGCGAGAAGTTGATTTTAGAAATCCCTTTTCCGGACGAAGTAGTGTTTTCTCTGCTTGCTGACCTTAATCAGCTTGCGATTATGGTGGATGCCTTTTGTGACGGGCTTGCCTATATGGATACGAAAAATGAAGCGTTTATCGAGGTACTTGAAATGCCGCCGATTATGCAGGAATATATGTGGAATTCGCGTATTCATGTAGAGGATATGCCGGCATATTTACAGGAGCATGGTATCCACGTGCAGAAGTTGACGATTAATTTCCGCCGGGATGAAAATGGAGAATGGATTGATCGTGACAAGACGAAAGATATCGCGCAGTCATACGGTTTGACAGCGGTAAGTGGTGGTTTTGCTAATGTTGAGTTAACGGCGCCGGAAGCAACAAAAGGCAATTCATTGCTAGCATTTGCAGAAAAGATTGGCTATAAGAAAGAAGAAATCATGGCCTTCGGTGACAGCGGTAACGACATTTCAATGTTGCTCGCGGCAGGGACCGGCGTGGCGATGGGAAATGCCGATGAGCCAGTCAAAGAGGTCGCCGATTTGATAACGGAAACGAACGATAAAGACGGTGTGGCAAAACAGATTTTATGTGTGTTGAGTGAGATATGAACGAGAAAATTTTAGCTTATGTTAAACAGAATCATGCGGCGACCATAGAATTGTTAAAGAAACTGGCAGCGATTCCGGCACCTTCGGGTAAGGAAGATAAACGTGCGGCATTCATTTATGAATGGTATCGCGAACAAGGGATACCGGCACATATGTTGCGGGTTGATACGGCGAAAAATGTCATTTATGAGTGGAATCCGGCCGGCATGGACAAATTTATCGTGTTCGCAGCGCACATGGACGTGATTTTCCCGGACGAGGAGCCTTTTGCCGTGACGGAAAAGGACGGACGTTTATATGCGCCTGGTGTTGGAGATGATACGGCAAACCTGGTGAATCTTTTGCTGAGTGCAAAATATGTGACCGAACATGCAGACGAATGGCAGACAAATCAGTTGCCGTACGGTATCTTGTTTGTGGCAAATTCCTGCGAAGAAGGACTGGGAAATCTCTACGGAACAAAGTTGCTTTTTAAACAATATGAGGGAAAAATCAAAGAATTTATTTCTTTCGATGTATATTTGGATACATTGGTGGAGAAGGCGGTGGGGTCCTGCCGCTATCAGGTTAAAGTGCAGACAGTCGGTGGACATTCCTACATTGATTTTGATGAGACAATCAGGAATAAAAGTGCGATCAGCGTACTCTGCGACTTGATTACCGAAATTGGTGCAATCCCGATTCCGACACAAGCGAAAACGACCTACAACATCGGCAAAATTGAAGGCGGCGTGTCAGTCAATACAATAGCTGAGGAGGCATCGATGCTCGTAGAATTCCGCTCTGAGGACGGCGAATGTCTGGAATATATGAATCGAGAATTTGATTGCATCTTACACCGACACCGCTCCGAATCCGCACCGAAAATCGGCATCGGGAAAAAGATTCTTGGTATTCGGCCGTGCAATAAAGGCGTCGAAAAAGCCGCATTGTACGAAATGACAATGCGGCATAAAAGAATTCTCGAAAGTTATACCGGGCAGGCAGTAGAACCGGCACCAAGTTCAACGGATGCGAACATTCCGCTCTCGCTTGGCATCACAGCCAACACCATCGGCACCGTATCGGGTGCAGGACTGCACACGCGCGGCGAATGGATTGAAATCGCCTCGATGATTCCAGGACAATGTGTGGCAATCGAAAGCGTTACATATTACTTATCTGCCTTCTTGGTATAAAGCAAGCGAATGCGACCTTTGCCAGCAGAAAAGCTGATATGGTCGAGATAACCGAGCGATTCGCCATCGGTGTGTACCGTGCGGCACTTTTCGCTGAAAATTTCAACGTGTTTACAAGTAAGAAGGGCAACCCCCTTCTTATATTTATGCAATCCGAACAGCGAAGCAAGCAGGCCGACAATGCAGCCAAGGATGCCCATATCGTAGAAAATGCAGAGAGCAATTTCATCAGCTTCCGGATTTGCGTGTGGAGCGAACGGGAAACCGCCCCCTTCGTATTTTAAATTGTGTGCAGATAGGAAAAATAGACGGTCCGTGTTCAGTTGCTTCTTGCCGTCCACAATAATGCGCGCCGGGGCAGATTTTTCCGTAAAAACCTGACGAATACCTAAGAGTAGATAAGCAAGTGTGCCGAGCTTGAGTCGATTTGCCAAAGGTTTCAGTGGAGAAGTGGCAATTGCTTCTGTTACCGACGCATCAAAACCTATGCCGCCGCTGACAAAGAAATTCTCTTTTTCATCCTGTATAGTAATAAAACCGTGGCTGAGCGCAAGCATATGTGCCGGCGTTTCCCCTTTTTTTGTCGAAGAAGAGTAGGCAGCCAAATCTGCCGCAAATTTCATAGGATCTTTGGTAAGCGCCAGTCCTCTGGCAAAGTCATTGCCGGAGCCACACGGCAGATACATGAGTGTTGCTTTGGCGGAGGATTCATCCTTCAGCGCCTCTAACACTTCGTGCAATGTACCGTCTCCACCTAAAATTGCAAAAACAGGGGCTTCCTCACAAGCCAAAAGACGCGTAGCCTCCTCGGTAGCCTGTGTCGGATACTGTGTAAAGAAAACGTCGTAAGACAGGGAATATTTGATTAATTCAGGTTCTAAGTCTCTCCAAACGCTGATTCCCTTGTCAGAACCGGCTGTCGGATTTATAATAAAGTGTATCATTTTTTCCTCCGTAAGCATCATACTTCTCATATTATAAAAAAAATTTTAGAAATTTGCAACCGTCCAATGTTTCCAAACGAGGCAAAATATGTTATGATGTGACGGAACCATCTTTAAAAGGTGATATAGGATAGAACATGTTTATTTGATATGCACGTTTTTTTGAGGAACGTTTTGTCTGGCTTTGAGACATTTCCGGATGTCGCTCACTGGATGATAATGCAGCGCTGAACCATTGGGGAGAAGCATAAGGAAAAGGGGAAACAAGTAAAAGTGTACATATGGTATGTGATGGAGGATAAAAATTGAATTTAAAAAGAAAAAAAGTATTTGCTATGTCTTTTTTACTTATCGTGTTCTGCAGCATTTTATGTTTGGCAGGATGTGAGAAGAAGAATACTGAAAAAGATGATGGAAAATTAAAGGTAATTGCCACGATTTTCAGTTACTATGATTTTGTGCGCGAGGTCGGTGGCGAACATGTTAATGTTTCGATGCTTGTGCCGGCGGGAAAAGAGGCGCATTCCTTTGAGCCAACGGCTGCCGACTTAATTAAGATTGAGGAGGCTGACGTGTTTCTTTATAACGGCGGTGCGTTGGAAAGCTGGGTGCCGCAGATGCTTAAGTCGCTTGATGATGTGAATGCGGTGTCGATGATGGATACGGTGGATATGGAGCTGTTGATTGCCGGACACAGCCATGAAGAACATGACCACGAGCATGAGCACGATGCTTCCGAATATGATGAACACATCTGGACGTCGCCGGCGAACGCGAAAAAGATTGTCACTCATATTGTGACGGTGTTGTCAGAGACGGATCCGGACCACAAGGATGCTTACGAGGCAAACGGCGCGGCATATATTGAAAAATTAACCGCTTTGCAGAATGAAATAAAGGAAGTAGTGAACAATGCCAAGCGAAAGACACTTATTTTCGGCGACCAGTATCCGTTATTATATTTCTCGGAAGAGTTTGGTTTGAATTATCAGGCGGCGTTCTCCGGATGCTCGGCGGATTCCGAGCCAAGCGCGGCAACGCTTGCCTCTTTGATTGATTATGTGGCAGAGAATGATGTACCGGCAGTGTACCATATTGAGCTTAGTCAGCAAAAAATTGCCGATACGATTTGCGAGGCGACCGGTGCGAAAAAGCTTTTATTCCACACCTGCCACAATGTCACAAAAGAAGATTTGGCAAATGGCGTTACTTATTTATCACTGATGCAACAAAATATTGCGAATTTAAAGGAAGGTCTGAATTAGACCTTCTTTTTTTGGCAAACTAATTAGGAAAGATTATGCAATTTGTTGCGAAAGTGAGGTATATATTTTATGGAAGAAAGAAAAGAAGAAGAGAAAGAATCAATGGAGAAGATTTCGGAATACGGTCAGGCAATTTTGGAGTACGGACCGGAAAAACAGCGCATTTTTCTGCTAAATATCATCGGTGAAATCGAAGGACATGAAATGTCGCCGAGCAACATGAAGACAACAAAGTATGACCACGTGTTGCCGGAACTGGCGCGTATCTGTGACGACGCGCGTATCGACGGTGTTTTAATCATTTGTAACACGGTCGGCGGCGATGTTTCCTGCGGGCTTGCTTTGGCGGAGATGATTGCTTCGGTCGGAAAACCGACCGTGTCCTTGATTATCGGTGACAGTCATTCCATCGGAGTACCGATTGCGGTTTCAACCGATTATTCGTTTATCGCCCCGTCAGCGACAATGATTATTCATCCGGTGCGCATGAGCGGCATGGTCATTGGTGCGCAGCAGACCTTTGATTATTTCAAAATTTTGCAGGATCGTATCTTAAGGTTTATTACCGCGCACAGCCGGGCAGAGAAAGAACAATTAGAAGAGATGATGATGAATACCGGCATGCTGACAAAAGATTTGGGGACGATTTTGGTCGGGGAAGAGGCGGTAAAGGCCGGGCTCATTGACGAAGTCGGAGGCATGCAGCAGGCACTCGAAAAATTACACAAGATGATTTAGCATTTATCTTGCCACAAAAGCAAATTTATGATATTCTATTAGATAGTAATGTTTGAAGAAAACGAACGAAAAAGTGAATGGAAAGGAACGTTTTTATGGAACCATTGAATAGAGTTCTCCTGAAGTTAAGCGGCGAGGCTTTGGCCGGAGATAAGAAATTCGGATTCGATGAAGCTACCTGCGTGGCAGTAGCAAAGCAGGTAAAGGTGTTAGCAGATGCAGGTGTGCAGATTGGTATCGTTATTGGCGGCGGTAACTTTTGGCGCGGTAGAACGAGCGAGAAGATCGACCGTACCAAGGCAGATGCCATCGGCATGTTGGCGACGGTTATGAACTGCATCTATGTTTCGGAAATCTTCCGCACAGAAGGTATGAAGACACAGGTGCTCACACCATTTGAATGCGGCACATTTACAAAGACATTTTCAAAAGACAGAGCGATGAAGTACTTTGAGAAGGGTGTGATTTGCTTCTTTGCAGGAGGTATCGGTCATCCGTATTTCTCGACCGACGTGGGCATGGTATTGCGCGCGATTGAAATCGAAGCAGACTGCATTTTAGCGGCGAAGGCAATTGACGGTGTTTACGACAGTGACCCGGCGAAGAACCCGAACGCGAAAAAGTATGACAAGCTTTCGATTAAGGAAGTGGTCGACAAGCAGCTCGGCGTTATCGACATGGCAGCCAGCGTGCTTTGCATGGAGAATAAGATTCCGATGAAGATTTTCGGCCTGAACGAAGAAAACAGCATTATTGAAACCGTACTTGGTAATTTTACCGGCACGGAGATTACAGTAGACTAAAGGATTTGGAGGATTAGTATTATGATGGAAGAACAGATGATGGAATATGAAGAGAAAATGGAGAAATCCTTGATTACTCTGATGAATGACTACGGTACGATTCGCGCCGGCAGAGCAAACCCGCACTTACTTGACAAGATTAAAGTTGATTATTACGGAGCACCAACCCCGTTACAGCAGGTTGGTAATGTTTCTGTGCCAGAACCGCGTATGATTATGATTCAGCCATGGGATACCAGCCTGATTCGTGACATTGAGAAGGCAATTTTAAACTCCGATTTAGGGTTAACACCGAACAACGACGGTAAGGTAATCCGCCTTATTTTCCCTGAATTAACGGAGGAACGCCGTAAGGATTTGGCGAAAGATGTTAAGAAGAAGGCAGAGGCTGCTAAGGTGGCAGTACGTAATATCCGCCGTGATGCGAACGATGCATTCAAGAAGGCAAAGAAGGGAAATGAAATTTCCGAAGATGAGCAGAAGATTTTAGAAGAAGAAATTCAAAAGCTCACAGACGATTACTGCGCGAAGATTGACAAAGAGATGGAAAAGAAGTCAAAAGAAATCATGACAGTATAAAGAAAATCTGCTGCCGCAAGAACACGGTTTCTTTCAGAGACTGTGATTGCGGCAGTTTGTGCTATTGGGAGAAGATATGGATAAGAAAAATGATTTGGAAGGTTTAAAGATTCCACAGCATGTAGCGATTATTCTCGATGGCAACGGACGCTGGGCGAAAAAGCGTTTGCTGCCGCGTAACGCAGGACACGCGCAGGGCGCGAAGACTGTGGAGCAGATTTGTGAAGATGCGGCGCACATGGGCATTAAATATTTGACAGTGTACGCATTTTCCACAGAAAACTGGAAGCGAAGCGAGGACGAGGTAAATGCCTTGATGGGATTGCTGCGTAGATATTTGGAGAACTGTTTACAGACCGCCGAGAAGAACCGCTTGAAAGTGCGCGTCATTGGTGAGCGTTCTCGTTTGTCGGCAGATATTCGCGAGAAAATCGCAGAATTGGAAGAAGCATCGAAGGATAATGATGGATTGAATTTCACGATAGCCTTAAATTACGGCAGCCGCGATGAAATTCGACGTGCGGTAACAAAGATGATGCAGGAAGTCCGGGATGGCAAGCTTGCACCGGAAGAAATTACCGAGGAAAAGATTTCTGCTTACCTTGACACCGCCGGCATTCCGGATCCGGATTTGCTCATCCGTACAAGCGGAGAAGAGCGCTTGTCAAACTATCTGCTTTGGCAGTTAGCGTATTCCGAATTTTATTTTACCGATGTTTTATGGCCGGATTTCAACCGTGACGAATTAGTCAAGGCCATTGTGAAATATAATGGAAGAGAAAGAAGATTTGGCGGACGTACAAAAGAGTAGGAGGGTGAGACATGGACTTAAAGAAACTATTGACGAAATCCTTTTTCGAAAGAACACTCAGCGCGGTGGCTTTGGTTGTGATTGCGCTGGTTACCATTTTGCTGGGCGGGGATGTGCTTTATTTCACTTTGCTTGTGGTGTCGCTTGTCGGTATGTTTGAGTTTTATCGCGTATTTGATGTAAAAACAAATCTGCCGGGCATCATCGGCTATGTGGGCATTGTGCTTTATTATATGATGTTGCGCATGGAAATGATTGAGATGTTAACACCGATGATAATTATTGTGCTGATAGCATTGATGGCGGTATATGTGTTCACATTCCCGAAGTACAAGACAGAACAGATTATGAGTGTGCTTTTCGGCATGATGTATGTCGGCGTAATGCTCTCGTTCGTATATCAGGTGCGAGAAATGGATGGAGGTATTTACCATGTGTGGATGATTTTCCTTTGTTCGTGGATCAGTGATACCTTTGCATATCTGGTTGGCGTCACTTGCGGCAAACATCAGATGTCGCCGGTATTAAGTCCCAAAAAATCGGTGGAAGGTGCGATTGGTGGCGTGGCCGGCTCGATGTTGTTAGGACTGATTTACGCATTTGTTTTCCGAGATGCTTTGGATACAGCGATTCATCCGTGCATTTTATACCCGATTGTTTGTGGTGCGGGTGCACTAATTTCGATGGTAGGTGACTTAGCTGCTTCGGCAGTAAAGCGCAACCACAATATCAAAGATTACGGGCACCTGATTCCGGGACATGGCGGTGTTTTGGATCGTTTTGATAGTGTGATTTTTACCGCACCAATCATTTGGATTTTATTGCAGCTGTTTGCAAATTAAAGATACAGAGAGGTTAGGGTGTAGATATGAACAATAAGAAAAGAATTGCGATACTCGGCTCGACCGGTTCGATTGGCACACAGACACTGGATATTGTGCGTAGAAATTCGGATAAATTACAAGTGACAGCGTTGGCAGCAGGCTCGAATATTGATTTGCTTGAACAGCAAATTCGCGAATTTCAGCCACAGGTTGCCTGTTTGAATGACGAAAAACATGCGAAACTTTTACAAGAGCGTGTAACTGATTTGAAGGTAGAAGTACTTTTTGGCATGGAAGGTTTGCTTGCTATTGCAAGGCATGCGGATTATGATACCCTCGTGACGGCAGTGGTCGGCATGATGGGCATCCGCCCAACGATGGCGGCAATTGAAGCAGGAAAAGATGTTGCGCTTGCGAATAAGGAAACACTCGTAACTGCTGGTCATTTGATTATTCCGTTGGCGAAGAAAATGGGTGTCTCGATTTTGCCGATTGACAGTGAGCACAGCGCTATTTTCCAGTGTTTAAACGGCGAGAAGCGCGGCGAAGTAAGCAAGATTATTTTAACCGCTTCCGGCGGCCCGTTCCGCGGGAAAACGCGCACTGAAATGGCAAATGTGCAGGTGGAGGACGCGTTAAAACATCCGAACTGGGCGATGGGCAGAAAGATTACGATTGACTCTGCCACGATGGTCAATAAAGGTCTTGAAGTGATGGAGGCGAAGTGGCTGTTTGATGTTGACCTAGACCAGGTGGAAGTAGTAGTGCAACCACAGAGCCTGATTCATTCAATGGTAGAATTTCAGGACGGTGCGATTATGGCACAACTCGGTACGCCGGATATGCGTCTGCCGATTCAGTACGCATTATTTTATCCGACACGTATGCCATTAGACGGAGAGCGCGTTGATTTCAAGAAAATCCGCCAGATTACGTTTGAAGAGCCGGATTTAGAAAACTTCCGTGGTCTTGCGTTAGCCTATGAGGCGGCGCGCATTGGTGGGTCTATGCCAACGATTTACAATGCGGCAAATGAGATGGCAGTCAGCCTTTTTCTTAACCGCAGGATTGGCTTCTTAGCAATTACCGATTTGATTGAGGAAGCGATGCAGGCGCATCAGGTAATTAAAAATCCGCAGGTGGATGAAATTTTGGCTGCAGAGCAGGAAGCATATGCGTTGATTCGCGGCAAAAATCTGAAATAGTGTTTTGACCCAACTGCGGTCAATAGATTGGAGATTGATTTTGAATATATTATTTGCAGTTATTATTTTTGGACTTTTAATTTTGATTCACGAATTCGGGCATTTCCTGATTGCAAAGAAGAACGGTGTCTATGTTACCGAATTTTCCCTCGGTATGGGACCGCGTCTGTTTTCGTTTGTCAAAGGTGAAACGCGTTACGCATTGAAATTGTTGCCGTTCGGTGGTTCGTGCATGATGCTCGGCGAGGATGAGGAAGTGGAAAATGACCCGCGTGCATTCCATGCAAAATCCGTATGGTCAAGGATTGCAATTGTAGCAGCCGGTCCGATTTTTAACTTTATTTTGGCGATTATACTGGCAATTGTGGTCATCGGTTTCGTGGGTATTGATAAGCCGACTGTCCTTTCTGTGGAGAAAGGTATGCCAATGTATGAGGCTGGCTTGCGTGAGGGTGACATCATCGTGAAATACGATGGCTCCGGTATTTCGGTCGGTCGTGAGATTTATCTTGAGGAGATTGTCGACCCGGTAACGAACGAGGAGATTGAAGTTGTTTATGAGCGCGACGGTAAGCGTTATACGGTGGATGTTACACCGGCGAAAGTTTCTCGGCATCTGATTGGTATGTCGTACAGCTCGCAGGGCGAAGCCGTTTTAAGTGCAGTTACGGAAGGCAGTGCACTTAAGAAGGCAGGATTAGAAGCTGGCGACATTATTAAAAGTATGGACGGCAATGCTATTGCAAGCGGAAGTGAGCTGGCCGCCTATTTTGAGGAAAATCCGGTAACGGATGAGCCGATAGTGATTGCTTATGAGCGTGATGGCAAGGAGACAAAAGTGACGGTTACTCCGACGATGACGGAAAGCTACTCTCTTGGATGGAACTATAATCTGTATCGAGAAAAAGTAGGTGCGTTCGAGACTATTAAGTATAGTTTTCTTGACTTCAAATATGAGGTAAAGAGTGTATTTAAAAGTTTAGGCATGTTATTTACCGGCAAAGTAACGAAGGATGATATCGCCGGGCCGGTCGGTATTGTAGATATGATTGGCGACACATATGAGGAAACAAAGAGCGACGGTTGGTTTTATGTCTTTATGACGATGGCGAACTTGACAGTGCTTTTAAGTGCGAACCTCGGCGTGATGAATTTACTGCCGATTCCGGCGTTGGATGGCGGACGTCTGGTGTTCCTGTTCATCGAAGCAGTTACTCGTAAGCCGGTGCCAAAGGATAAAGAAGCTATCGTTCATTTAATCGGCATGATTCTGTTGATGGCGTTGATGGTATTTATTTTATTTAACGATATTTTCCGAATTTTCTTCGGGTAAATAGTAAAGGCTTCCGTTTGCAGCTATGCAAGCATGGTGTGAAGTCAGACTTTTTGACTTGTAATTATAAAAAGCAAAAGCCCCTCACAATAATGTGAGGGGTTTTGTACGCAATAAAATTAAATTAATTAAGCAATGCTGTTTACAAGCTTAGCAAGACGAGATACCTTTCTTGCAGCGTTGTTCTTGTGGTAAACGCCCTTAGAGCAAGCTTTTTCGATCTCAGTTGTAGCAGCAACTAAAGCAGCAGCAGCAGCTTCCTTGTTGCTTTCAGCAACAGCAGCTTCTACCTTCTTTATAGCTGTCTTAACCTTGGAACGGATAGACTTGTTCTTCTCGTATCTGATTCTTGAAACTTCAATTCTCTTCTTTGCGGACTTAATATTTGCCATGTTGTAACCTCTTCCTTGCCTTTTTCGGCATATTATAATTAATCTGGTCAGTGATGCTTTGAGAGAGTAAGTCATCACGATTGTTTGATTTTGTGTCAGGGAGAAATGCGGACGCCATGGCACAAAAACCAGAGTAACATTTGTTACACATACGGAAATATTTTAATCAACGTTGGGCAAACTGTCAATAGATAATTTAATTTTTTTGTAAATTTTTGTATGGAAACGGAGAAACCTATGAAACAAGAAAAAATGAGAAATGAGATTGAAATTCGCACGGACTTGGCAGTGGAGAGTACGGAACAATTGGAACGGGAGGCACAGGAAATTTCCGGTGTGAGAATTGAACGTGAAGAGAGAGAGGAGAGCCGGATTACAATTACAACCGTAGTGATAGAGACAGAAGAAGGGGCTACGCGGATCGGCAAGCCGGTGGGAAATTACATTACAATTGAGGCAGAAGGTCTGCGAGAACCGGAGGGGGATATAATGGAAAAAGTAGCGCAGGAGCTGGCGACGCAGCTATTGGGACTTTTTCGTCAGGTGAAGAACAAACAGTTAAAATCAATGCTCGTTGTAGGTCTTGGGAACCGCGAGATTACGGCGGATGCCCTGGGACCGAAGGTATCTAATTATTTATATGCCACAAATCATCTGGCAGAAGAGAATGAAATCGGCATTAGCTGTCTGGCACCCGGCGTGATGGCACAGACCGGCATGGAAGTGTTTGATATCATAAAGGGGGTTGCAGGGCAGACAAAGCCGGATTTGATTTTGGTCGTTGATGCGTTGGCAGCGCGAGATACTTCGCGTTTTAATACCACAATTCAGTTGGCAGACACCGGTATTTCGCCGGGTTCAGGTGTAGGCAATCATCGCATGAGCCTAAACGAGGAGAGCATCGGTGTACCCGTATTTGCCATCGGTGTACCGACGGTAGTCGATGCAGTAACCATTGTTAGCGATGCAATGGACCGTCTGTTAGAAGAACTGGCAGCTTGTAAGGAATTAAAAAAAGTATCAGAGACATTTTTTGAATTTTCACCGCAGGAAAAATTTGAGCTGGTATCGGAACTTTTAAGACCAGCCATGGGCAGAATGTATGTTACCCCTAAGGATGTGGATGAGACGGTGCGGGCGTTTGCACATATTATATCTGCCGGCATTGAAATGGCGGTGGCAGCATATAATAGATAAAAAATCATCCTAACGTGAGGTGTTTTTCGTGGAAAAGGCAGTACAGAGTTTTCATTTGCGACGAGGGCAGCTAAAACAGGGAATCCATTGGCTTTGGCAGGTGTTTACCGCAGCACTTGCTTTATTTGCCGTGACCACAGCGCTGAACGTTTTTGAAATTACATGGGCGAAGGAGTTGCTCGGACAGGCAAAGAGGTGGGGCAAAGAAAATCTGCTTTGCAATCCACTTCGAGACTTAACTTTGGATACTGTGCCGGTATTTCAATATATGAGTGAAGAGGGAAGTGGGGGAATAAAGTTGTTCGCTTCGCCGGTTGCGCAATATGTGATGAAAAATGCTAATCTAGAGGCCGTGGATGGCGAGTTTGTGGCAGCGCTACCGGGCAATCAGAAAACAGATATACTCCAAACAGATGGAACAAAAACAGATGAAAATAAATCTGCGCAAAACTCACAAAAAGAGACTGAGAATGTCGTGCAGGATGAAGACGAGGATGTTAAGCATACAACCACCACATCTTTTGTAATGCCGAAAATTGTAGGGAAAACATATGCCGCCAATCAGTTAACATATCAATTTCTTGTCAAAAATTATTATAATATTTCCTCTGGCACTGTTGTTTATGAGAGTGAATTAAACGGACAGCTTTTGACGAAGAAAATGTATTTGTCAGAAATTAAAAATGAGCCGCAAATTTTAATTTATCATACACACTCGCAGGAATTTTTCAAAGATTCAGATGAATCGAATCCTGAAACGGGAATTGTCGGGGCAGGCACTTATTTGACAGAACTTTTGGAGGGGTACGGCTATTCGGTGCTGCATGTAACGGATACGTTTGATTATGTAGACGGTAAATTAGACCGTGATAATGCCTACACGCTGGCGGGAGAGCGTCTAGAAGAAATTTTGGAAGAATATCCGTCCATCGAAGTAATCATCGATTTACATCGTGACGGTGTAAATGAAGACTTGCATCTTGTCACAGAAATAGACGGCAAACAGACAGCGCAGATTATGTTTTTTAACGGTATGAGCCGCACAAATGAGGGGAATATTTCTTATTTGCCGAATAAAAATTTACAAGGGAATCTGGCATTTGGCCTGCAATTAAAATTAAAAGCCGAGGCATATTACCCCGGCTTTACAAGAAAAAATTATATTAAACCTTATCGATATAACCTGCAACTAAGAGAGAAATCAATATTAATCGAAGCGGGTGCACAGACCAATACATTTCAAGAGGTAAAAAATGCAATGGAACCTTTAGCAATTTTGCTTCATATTCAGTTTGCAGGACTGGAAAATAAGTAGCTATTTTGTACCGGTGGAGCCAAAACCACCGGCACCGCGAACGGTGTCACTTAACGCGTCAGCTTCTACCCAGTTTGCAGTAAGGAATGGTGTGATGACAAGCTGTGCAATGCGTTCGCCCGGTTCCACAATCGCCTCTTTCGCACTGTGATTGTGAAGAGCAACCATCAGCTCACCGCGATAGTCTGCATCAACCACACCAACTTTATTGGCCGGAGCTAAGCCCTTCTTGGAAGCAAGACCGCTTCTTGCATAAATGAGACCGGCATAACCTTCAGGAATCTCCATCGCCAATCCTGTTTTTACAAGCAAAGTTTCTGCGGGTGCAATCGTAACTGCCGTATCAAGGCAGGCATACAAATCCGCACCGGCGGCATAAGCACTGCCATAGGTTGGCAGAATCGCTTTTTCGGATAATTTTTTGATTTTAATATCTGCGTTCATTTGTTTCTCCATTTCTATTTGGCCTCTGCAAGCTGTTTGTTTGCGTCGGGAATTTCTGTCGGTGGCTGCCAATGTACCACCTTACCTGCGCGCAATGACTCGGGTACAAGGATTACGCGTTGGTTTGCGGAGCCGCGGTACCAAAGATTTAAATCTTTTAAATCTTCTTCGAAGCGTCCGTCGACAAGCACATCCAAATAGGAAATCAGCTCTTTTGTCTCTGCGTAACTGCTCACCATCCGACCGAGAATATCTTTCTCAAAATCATAGCCGCTGTAGCACCAAATCGATTTCTCAGGATACACCTCACGCACCTTTTTTAGGAGCGGAAGCAGTCCCTGCTGATTTGCATGCTCCATTGGTTCGCCGCCGAGCAGTGAAAGGCCGGAAATGTAATCCGGCGCAAGTGCTGTAATGACCTCGTCAATGGTATCCTCAGTAAAAGGGGTACCATAATGAAAATCCCATGCAACCTCGTTAAAGCAACCCGGACAATGGTGCGTACATCCGCTGACAAACAGCGAAACACGCACACCCGGACCATTTGCAACGTCATATTTTTTTAATGCTGCGTAATACATAATTTTCTCCATACCGAAGAACTAGATGTGGAGTACGCGGGCATTGATTTCCTTTGTCTTACCTTCGTTCCAGAAGTTCTCTCCCAGATAACCACAGGTTCTTCTTGTAACATTCATCTTTGCGTGATCTTTATTGTGACACTGCGGACACTCCCAATCACCTTCGTCGTTAATAATAATCTCGCCGTCATAGCCGCATTCATGGCAGTAGTCGGATTTTGTGTTAAATTCAGCGTACTGAATATTGTTGTAGATAAACTTCACAAGCTCCTCTAAAGCCGGAAGGTTATGGCGCATATTCGGGATTTCTACATAAGAAATCGCACCACCGGAGGAAATATTCTGGAACTGGCTCTCGAAAGTAAACTTGGAGAACGCATCGATTTCCTCACGTACATCTACATGGTAGGAGTTTGTATAGTAACCCTTATCGGTAACATCCTTGATGCAACCGAAGCGCTTCATATCAATGCGTGCGAAACGGTAGCAGAGCGATTCTGCCGGTGTGCCGTAAAGACCGAAGCCAAGGCCGGTATTTTCTTTCCATGTATCGGTGGCATTGCGCAGGCGCTTCATGACCTTCAATGCAAATTCGGTACCTTTCGGGTCGGTGTGGCTGACACCGGTCATCAGTTTTGTCACTTCGTACAAGCCGATGTAACCGAGGGACAGGGTAGAGTAACCGTCGTGCAATAATTTGTCAATGGATTCGCCCTTCTTTAAACGTGCAATCGCGCCGTACTGCCAGTGAATCGGGCTTACATTGGATAATGTACCTTCAAGCGCGGTGTGTCTGCACATTAATGCTTCGAAGCAAAGTGCAATACGTTCTTCGAGTAACTGCCAGAAACGTTCCATATTGCCTTTGGCGATAATACCGATCTGCGGCAGATTTAAGCTGACAACACCCTGATTAAAGCGGCCTTCCCATTTGTATTTACCGTTTTCGTCCTTCCAAGGAGATAAGAAGCTGCGGCAACCCATACAGGAGAATACTTCGCCTTCATAATTTTCACGCATCTTCTTTGCGGAAATGTAGTCCGGATACATACGCTTTGCGGAACATTGTACTGCAAGCTTGGTAATATAGTCGTATTTACCGCCCTGTAAGCAGTTGTGTTCATCGAGCACATAAATCAGCTTCGGAAATGCAGGGGTCACATAAACACCCTTTTCATTCTTGATGCCTTCAAGACGCTGACGGAGAATCTCTTCTACGATCATCGCTACCTCATCGGCATACTTATCATCTTCAGTAATATTTAAGAATAAAGTAACGAATGGTGACTGACCATTTGTCGTCATCAGAGTGTTAATCTGGTATTGGATCGTCTGCACACCGCTCTTTAATTCATCATACAGACGGTCTTCCACAAACTGATTCAGTAAATCTTCGGAAATACGGTCGCCATACTTCTCAGTATAATGTGTTCTGTATTTTTCACGGCTCTTTCTCAAGTACTTGCCGAGGTGACGGATATCAACCGACTGACCGCCGTACTGGGAGCTGGCAACTGCGGAAATAATCTGCGTCATAATCGTGCAGGCAACCTGGAAGCTCTTCGGGCTTTCAATCAGCTTGCCGTTCATTACAGTGCCGTTATCAAGCATATCCTTAATATCAATCAGACAGCAGTTAAAAATGGACTGTAAGAAGTAGTCAGCATCGTGGAAGTGTAAAATACCTTCCTCGTGCGCTTTGGAAATCTTCTCCGGAAGCAAAATTCTTCTCGTTAAATCCTTGGAAACCTCGCCGGCAATCAGGTCACGCTGGGTAGAAGCGATGATTGCGTTCTTGTTGGAGTTTTCCTCCATGACATCTTTATTACTGTTTTTAATCAGGCTCATGATAGATTCGTCGGTCGTATTCGCCTTACGAACCATTTCACGGGAGTAGCGGTAGATGATGTATGTCTTGGCAAGGACAAACTTTCTTTCCGCCATCAGCTTCTGCTCAATAATATCCTGGATATCTTCCACGGCCATCTCGTCATTTCCGCGATTTTCAATGGAAGCTACGATATTATAAATTTTCTCTTCACTAATCCGCTCGTGCGCTTCAACTTCGTCATTTGCTTTTTGAATTGCAACGACAATCTTGTTTCGGTCGTATGCCACCCGTCGACCGTCTCTTTTAATAACTCGTAACATAACCTTCTCTCCATTCCGTGCCGGAAACATACTGTTTTGCGGCACATTCTCTTTTGTAAGGGCAACTGCCCTTAGTATTTATGTATCAATTACTAAGAATCGTCCGTATTATAACACTATATTTAGTGTCTGTCTAGTGGTTATAGCACAAAATGTTGTATTTTTTTGAAATAAAATCACAAGATATAGTGTTGAAATATGGAAGTATGGAAATAGGAAGGTTTACTGAAAAAATAGGGAAATTATTGAAAATTAAGGGTGTTATGATATAATATATGTGTACACAATGAGCCAAGCGGTATCATTGTATAATGAGAATATCATTTTTATGATTGGGGTGGATTTATGAAAAAGCAGATATGCACAAGAATCATGTCTCTTACAATGTGCGTGATGCTGAGCATATTGCCTGTGGCTGGTTGCGCTAACAGCATAGGACACAAGCAGGAAACGATGACAGGAGGCAAGAATATGGCAAAAGAAGCAGAATTCGTTACAATAACGATTGATGAGAAAGTAACTCATCAAACAATCGAGAGTTTCGGTGCCAGCGGTGCTTGGTGGAGTCAGGATGTCGGAGGGTGGACAAACACGGATGCAAAAGGCGTGGAAGCGCGCGAACAGATTGCTACCTTATTATTTGATGATGAAAACGGAATTGGACTAACTACTTACCGCTATAACGTCGGTGCAGGCACAGCGGACAGTGGTGCCAGTTATGACGGCATTACTGATGTGTGGCGCAGAGCGGAATGTTTTGAGGTAAAGCCAGGCATTTACGATTGGACGAAGGACAAAAACGCGGTATGGTTTATGGATAGAGCTGTCGAGTTAGGCGTGAAGGAACTTGTGTTTTTTTGCAACAGTCCGCTGGAGCGTCTGACGAAGAACGGCAAAGGATTCGGTGACGCAGCAACGGATGGCGGCATGACCTCAAATTTGCCGGAGGAAAATTATCGTGCGTTTGCGGAATATGTGATGGACGTAGTGGAACATTTCGTGAATGAAGGATATCCAATTAAATATGTATCCCCGGTCAATGAGCCGCAGTGGGAGTGGACAGGCGGGCAGGAGGGGTGCCATTATGAGCCGGAGGAACTGGTGGCTTTCTTAAACGTATTCCTCGATGTGATGGAAGAACGCCAGATGGAAGGCGTGGAATTGTCGGCGCCGGAACTTGGCGAGTGGGGAAATACAAGCTATGCATATTTTGAGGCGATTTTTGCCGATGAGCGATTGAAAAATGCGCTTACCACACTTGATGTGCATTCTTATTGGTCAAGTACATCCGCAAAAACACAATTCGTTAGCTGGCTGGAAAAGAATAATTTGCAACAGTTGGAATTGAAGACGAGCGAATGGTGTGAGATGGTAAACGGCAAGGATTATGGCATGGACTCGGCGATCCATCTGGCAATGGAAATCAATACCGACTTAACAAAGCTAAATGTTACATCTTGGCAGTACTGGATTGCGGTAAGCTGCTACGATTACCGCGACGGTTTGATTTATGTGACATTGAATTCTAAGACAGTGTGGGATACAAAGCGCCTGTGGGCGATGGGAAATTTCAGCCGCTTTATTAAGGAAGGTTATACGCGTGTTGACTGTACGGTAAACAACCGCAATATTGCTTCGTCTGCCTATGTCGGTGTGAATGAAGACGGTGAGGAAAATCTGGTTGTGGTACTGATTAACTCTTCGGAAAACGCTTATCAGATTTTACCGGAGGATTTCGGCGACTGGACAAGAGGTGGTGTGCATCTGACCGACGCCAGCCATGAACTGGAAAATATGGGCGAAGTGGTAAGTGATAACAACATTCAGATTCCGGCAATGTCGGTAGTGACGGTTACATTGACGAAATAGCAGAAATACGTATGGATGCGGATCCTGTGGCAAGATACATAGTATGGTAGAAAATGATGAAACAGTTGCAGCAATTTTTAGCACAATATAAGAACGAACTTTTTGAGGCGGGCGATGTGCTCGCTTCGAAAGCAATGCCGGAATTAACCGAGGAGCTTTTTGTGCTTTTTGAAACGACTGGTAACCGCTTGCAATATGAGAATATCTATTTTTTACGCCGTAAGTATTTGTCGGTCTTCGCAATTTTAGCGATGCAGTACAGACGCGAGCGTGATTTGCAATTGCTGGCAAAGGTAGTGTCGAGTGTTTGCGATGAAAGATGTTGGGCACTGCCGGCGCATATAAATCGGGGAAATGACCCACATTGGGAGATTACGGTCGATTTATTTGCGGCGGAGACTGCATTTACTCTGGCGGAGATAGTAGGAAAGCTTGGCAAACAATTGCCTGCGAATGTGTGCAAGCGGGCTACGGATGAGGTGTTTCAACGCGTGTTGCGGCCATATATGGAAAAGCAGCCGTATGCGTGGTGGGAAAACAGCGATATGAACTGGAACGCGGTGTGTAACGGTTCCATTGGCGGCGCAGCTATCTGGCTGATGAAGGACGCGGCATTGTTGGAGCCACTGCTTGACCGGATTTGTGCGAATCTGCAACATTATGTGACGGGATTTTCTGAGGATGGCGCATGTTTGGAAGGCTTTGGATATTTTACATACGGAATGAGTTTTTTTACGGCCTTTGCGGATATGTTGCTAAAATATTCCGGGGGTCGAAGAAATTTATTTGCGAATGAGCGTTTAGAGAAAATTGCGCATTTCCCGGAGGTATGTTTCTTTCCGGGTGGTATTACCTTGAGTTTTTCGGACGGAGACTGGAAAGATACCTTCCGCGTTGGTCTGATGTCGCGGCTGAAAATGCAATACCCGGAGATAAGGTTGCCGGATTTTGCAAATGCGGCGGGATTGGAATCGGATGCGTGTTATCGGTATCTGATTTTATCGAGGGATATTTTCTTTACGAAAGATTTTCTTGCGCAGGAACGAATGCAAGCAACGGCGATGGCGCAGATGCGACAGAAAGGTTATCCACAGAAAGCGCAGAAAATAGCGTGTCACTACCTATTCCTGCAAGCCCAGTGGTCGATTTGCAAAAGCGAAAATGGCTGCGCGTTGGCGGCCAAAGGGGGACATAATGCGGAGCCGCACAATCATAATGATGTTGGAAGTTTCCTATATGTAAGGGCTGGCGAAATGATTTTGGCGGACTTAGGTGCCGGCGAATATACGGCCGGATATTTCGGCACGCAGCGTTACGAATATCTTTGCTGTCGGGCGCTTGGACACAATCTACCGCTGATTGACGGTGTGGAGCAAAAAGCCGGGCGGGTGTATGCGGCTTCTGCCTTTCATAGCGATGCGCCGGGGCAGATTACCATCGGGATAGAAAACGCCTATGGTTTGGCAGATAATGAGAAAATTATCCGCAACATTCAGATGGATATGGAAAGCGGGTGCTGGGAAGTGAGCGATTGTTTTGCTTTGCAACCGGGGCGTAAGGTTACAGAAAATTTGCTTACGCATTGGCCGGCGAGGGCAGTGGCAGATGGATTCGTGATTACTACGGAACGACAAACGTGCAGAATTCGGACAAATTATGGCATAGATTTCCGCGTTCGTGAAGTTACATATTGCAATCACAGTGGCGAAGAAGTGAAGGCAAGATTGCTGCAATGGGAAGTGTTAGAAGGACAGGAAGTGTTTGGGATGTTTGATAATGAAAAATACATATAATAAAATGAAATGGAATGAGTGTTAGCGCATCTCTCTATGTGTTAACACTTGTTTTTTTTGCTTGCGTATTGTATAATATTTAGTACAATGCAAAATTTTTTGAGCGATGAAAAATTTTATTTTAAGGAGAAGGTATTATGAAGAAAGCATGGGAAAAGAGACTGTTAGCGCTGATGTGCATAGCGGCGGTATTATTTACCTCGATTGCATGGCCGAATAGTACAAACAAAGCTTCGGCGGCAAGTGGTACAGCGCAGACAATCAATGATAACACGACATCTATGGATGTCGATGGTTACACATTGGATCACGCATATGTAAAGCCGGGTGATGTGCTTAAGGTGCTTTACAGTGGCAACGACAGCGCAGTGGGGATAGATGCTGGCGGCGAAGTAACGGATCCGATTACATGGACTGTTAAGAAGGTAACTGGTGGCGCAGCGAATAACAGCGTTACGTACCAAACGGTTGCCAAGAAGACAGGAGCATCCTTAAACATCCTAGATAGCTACTTGGAGTGTTTGATTTATGCGGAAGTAAACGGGGTAAAGCTGACAATTTACTGTAGCGAACTTCCGGTTATGTATATCAATAGCGAAACCGCATATTATGACATTACCAAGGAATATACGGATGAAGATACAACAACAATCAATTTGGTCGGCAATGACACATACTCTGACGACTCCTATTGGTACAGTGGCACCGGTGAGGTAAAGCTGCGCGGTAATTCAACTGCATATCGCCCGAAGCGTCCGTTCAAGATTAAGCTGAGTGAAAAGGCAGATCTGCTCGGACTTGGCACAGAAGATGGGAAATCTTATAAGAGTAAGCACTGGGTACTTCTTGCAAACGATATCGACCATTCTTTAATTAGAAATAAAGTTTTATACGATTTTTCGGGAGATATCGGTACGGAAGTTTATTTTGATTCCACAAATATCACATTGATTTATAATGGTCAGTACGAAGGTGTGTATCAGTTGTGTGAACATCGTCGTGTTGACCCGGGCCGTATTGATATTACCGACTGGACCGGTATCGGGGAAGATGCTGCGGATACCATCGGTTCGGAAGTGGCAGATCAGCTTGGTCTTGCAAAGGCAGATAAGAAAGATTTAATTAAAGAATTAGAAGAAATCTTTATTACCGACTATAACTGGATGAATGAAGAAGAGATTACATATTCCGGCAAGGTGCTGGCAGATTACTATGATGTGCTTGCGAATGAGAGCGTTATCACTTATCCGGATATGGCAATTAGCGGATTTGCCGGTGCTAAGACTGACTGGTATAGTCTGACCGGTGATTTTAGTGTGACATATGAGTATCATATTGAGGCATATCAGTATGAAAATGCAGAGTATGAGAATGCGATTATCGAATTAAATTCCGGAAACGAATACCTTACCGTAGTCTGCAACGGCAGTGCTTGGTGGTACGGCAACAGTTGGCGCGGTGACATCACAAATACATGTACGGATGATGATTTGTCCATTATGCGTGATGCAGATGTGACCGTGACCGTGACGCGTGAAGGTGATGTTGTGACTATCGATGGCACGGCTGTCGGTGCAAATGGCGAGACAGCAACCTGGATTTCGACCGCAGTGAACACCAGCGGTTTTGGCAACTTGGTAAATTTACACCTGACCGGTGAAGATTGTACAATTACCGATATTCGTTTAAAGACAACTGCACTTGTGTTTGATTTCGATGATTACGACATCGAATTACCGGATGTTACCGGCGGTTATGTGGCTGAGATGGACTTCTACAGTATTGGTGATACGACACTCGCGACGATGCAGACTGCTTACGAACAGCCGATTTACTTTAACACACCGGAACCGGGGGAAGATGCTGAGACAACGGCAGAGAAAGAAGCAATTGTCAACAGCTTTAAACAGACCTCTCTTTATGACTATGCGAAGAGATACACACAGGCATTTGAATATGCCATCCACAGCGATGACTTTTACTTTGAAAATGAAGATACAAAATATACAACATCTACCGATTGGTGGGGCAATCGCAATTATGTGACGACCACATACACCGATGATGAGCATGACGGCAAGCACTATAGTGAGCTGTTTGATATGGATAGTTTGGTAAACAACTTCATCTTCTGCGAATTTGCGATGAACTGGGATAGTATGAAGAACAGTTTCTTCTATTATAAAGATGTCGACGAATTAGCAAAGATTGGTCCGCAGTGGGACTATGACTGGTGCTGGGGTAATATCAATATGTACAATATTTACACCAATTACCCGACTGCATGGCAGACCACGATTGAAGAGTTTACCGTGGAGCAGTATTATCAGACGGTACAGTGGAATCGTATGTTAATTCGCGACCCATACTTCCTGATGCTTGTATTTGAAAAATATCAGAATGTTCGCGATATTATCGAAGATATCGTAAAAGACGGCGGAACGATTGATACTTATTATGAGTACTTAAAGAATGCCGGTGCAGCAAATGATGCACGTTGGGGTTATACTTATTCAACCGAATATGCAGGCGCTACATCTGAGAATTTCGAGGATTCTATCGCAAGTATTAAGAAATTCCTCGGCACACGTGTGGCATGGTTAGACCAACAGTTTGCTTCTCTTGACACACTGGTAGATTCCCTTGGATATTACCAGGATTATTCCAAGATTGATGTGAGTGCCAAGGTTGGTATTTCTAAGACGACATTGACCGCAACGGTTTCTGATACTGCAGCGAAGCAGATTATGTTCCAGATAAACGGAACGACAAGAATTAAGGCTGACGTGGTAAACGGCAAGGCAGTTGTAATGGTTGACAATGCAATATTAAATGAAGACAGCCTGAACATGGTTGTTGCCAATGTAATGAATGCGAGCGGCAATTATATTTACAATACCACAGCATCAAAGACCGGTATTTACAACATCGTACGCTCCGATTATGTAGCATTTGAATTGGAACCGACGATGGACAAGACTGCGCTTGTGAGCGCAACCAATATGCCGAGTGGCGTAAGAGTAACATGGGAATCGGTAAATGAAGCAGAAGGCTACTATGTATACCGCAAGGTAAGTGGCGGTAGCTATAAGTGCATCGGCAAGGTAACAAGCGGAAATACAGTGAACTATACCGACAAGACTGCAGTAAGTGGCACAACATATATATACACGGTGAGAGCATACAACGGCAGTGTGCTCGGCGGTTATGTAGCAGCAGGTAAGAGTGTACTGTATTTGAAGACACCGGCATTATCTGCGGTAACAAATACGATTAGCGGTCCGAAAGTAACATGGGAAAAAATAACCGGTGCAAGCGGATATTATGTATATCGTAAGACAAGTAGCTCCAGTTGGAAATGCATTGGTAAGGTAACCGGAAACAGTACAGTAACCTATGTCGACAAAACAGCCGCAAGTGGTACAACATATACTTATACAGTACGAGCATATAACGACAGCACGCTTAGCAGTTATGTAGCAACGGGCAAGAGCACATTGTTCTTAGCAAAACCGACGGTATCTTCCGTAACAAATACCACGACCGGCGCAAAAGTAGCATGGACGAAGGTAACCGGCGCAAACGGTTATTATGTATACCGCAGAACCACGACCGGCAGCTACAAGTGCATTGGCAAGGTAACAAGCGGCAGCACGGTAACTTATACCGATACGACTGCTGTAAGCGGCACAACCTATTATTACACGGTGAGAGCATATAACGGCAGCTATTTAAGCAGTTATGCAGGAAAGGCAGTTACCTATCTTGACACACCGTCATTAAGCAGCGTGACTAAGACAAGCAGTGGTGTGAAGTTCAACTGGACAAAGACAAGTGGAGCAAGCGGATATTATGTATATCGCAAAGTAGCAGGTGGCGGATGGAAGTGCATTGGCAAGGTAACAAACGGTAGCATCGTAACCTTTACTGATACGACTGCAGCGAGCGGTACAACCTATTACTACACGGTAAGAGCGTATAAGGGCTCCTGGCTGAGTAGTTATGTAAATGCCGGCAAGAAAATCATTTATTAAGCTTGACGTATTCGCGAGCGAATGCATGCAGGGAAACCCGGTTTATCGCTTGACGTTAGCGGTAAAGTTGTGTATACTAATTTAAGAAGAAATGATAGGCAATCCGACTTACTTTTAAGTCGGATTGCCTGCAAAAATGAAAAAAATGGTCGGCGCCGGTGATAGTTTGGTGCGGCGGATGGGAGAAAAATATGGGAGAAAAGTATGTTGCATATGTGGGTTCCTATACACACGGAAAAGCAAAGGGAATTACCATTTGTGATATGGATGTAGAGAAGGGAGTGTTGACTGCCAGAGAAGAAGTAGAAATCGGAAATCCGTCTTATATGTGCATTTCCACAAGCGGAAAATATTTGTATTCGGTAGCAGATTTCGGTATTCGCGCATTCGAGATTATGGAAGATGGAAGTTTGCGTTTTATTAACGATGCCACAATTAATGGTATGCGTGCCTGTCATGTATCGGTAGATAAGAATGACCGTTATATATTTACTGCCGGCTATCACGACGGAAAGCTTACCGTACTGGAACTGAATCCGGACGGCAGCGTGGGTAAGGTAAAATCCGAAGTTTTTCACAAAGGCATGGGAAGTATTGCGGAGAGAACTTTCCGTCCTCATATTACATGTGCAACCCTTACACCAGACCAAAAGTTTTTAGTAGCCTGTGACGTAGGCATTGACCAGGTTAAAATTTACCAATTTAACTATGGTAATGGCACGATTAAATTAATTGACATTTTAAGATGTGAGCTCGAATCTGCACCGAGAAGTATGGTATTCAGCCCGGACGGCAAATTTGCATATTTAATCTGCCAGTTAAAAAAGTATGTGGAAGTATATGCATACAGCGGAGAGGCAGGCGTGCCGGAGTTTACTTTGATTGAACGCGTAAGCACGGTTGGTAAGACATTTAGTAAGAATAGTGCGGTGGCTGCGATTAAGCTTTCTTTGGATGGTAAGCATATGTTCTGCACAAATGCCGGTGACAACAGTATCGCATTTTACAATCGTGATATAGAGAGTGGACGTTTGGAAGTGTGCAATGTACTGCCAATCAGCGGTGATTATCCAAAGGAAATGATGGTATTCCCGGACGGCAAGCGCATTGCATCACTGAATCATGTAACAGGTTCAATCACATTTTTTGATGTTGATTATGAAAAAGGATTGTTGGTAATGCACGGAAAACCGTTAAAGACGGAGACTCCGAACTGTTGCATCTACAAGAAATTATCCTAGTATAAAGTACACTATGAAACCGAATGCCTCGCATCCGAAGCATTCGGTTTCTCGTATGTTTGCTGACTTTTTGCGAAACGGAGATTATAATGACCTATCAAGAAGCGAGAGAATATTTGTTTGCAATTGAACAGATGCATGGAAGTAAACCAGGTCTTGAGATGATGAATGCGTTAGTGAAAAAACTGGGGCATCCGGAAATTGGATTGCCGGTAATTCATGTGGCAGGAACGAATGGTAAAGGATCGGTGTTGGCGTTTTTAGAGAGCATTTTGCGGGAATGCAATTATCACACGGTACGTTACAGCTCACCATCGGTGTTTCATTACTTGGAGCGATTGACAGAGAATGGGGAGATGATTTCTGAGGAAAAGTTTGCGGCGCTGACCGGCGAGGTAAAAGCAGCAGCCGATGCGCTTGTAAAGGAAGGGATAGGACAGCCGACGGTCTTTGAACTGGAAACAGCGATGGCATTTTTGTTTGCAAAAGAAACGAAATGTGATTTTATGCTTTTAGAGACCGGAATGGGTGGCAGGTTGGATGCGACCAATGTCGTGCCACAGGTTTTGTGTAGTATCATTACCTCAATTAGTAAGGAGCACACGGCATTTTTGGGCGATACACCGGAAGCAATTGCGTTGGAAAAAGCAGGCATCATGAAAAACGGCTGCCCGACAGTAATCAGTGCACATAATCAAATGCTGGCGCAGGTATTTGAGGATGCAGCGATAAGGGCGGATAGTCCGCTGACATGGGGGGCACCAACTGTTCCCTATGCAATCGGGCTACTTGGCAGTCATCAGCCGGGAAATGCCGGCGCAGCATACGCGGCAATTGATATTTTAAGAAATTCGGGATATGATATACCGGAAAGTGCAGTTGTAAGCGGCTTTCAACACACATGCCATCCGGGGCGTTTTGAAAAGATTTGTGACAATCCGATTTGTGTTTTAGATGGTGCGCATAATCCGGATGCAGCGTTGCGTCTGCGAGAAACTTTGCTTGAATTGACGCAGAAGGGTGAATTGCCGAGTCTGCGATATTTTGTGCTTGGCATTTTTAAAGATAAGGAATATGAAGAAATTGTACGTCTGACGGCATCACTTGCAGAACAGATTTTCACAGTGACACCGTCAGGACCGCGCGGACTTGATGCGGAAACACTGGCTGAATATACGAAAGCGTACAATGCCAATGTGTACGCAGTATATGAGATAGAAAAAGCGGTACAATTGGCCTGCCGACAAGCGGAAGCAAACGGCGGCATGGTCCTTTGTTTTGGCTCACTGTCATTTTTGGGGAAGGCAAGAGCAGAGATTGAGAAGTGGAGAAAATAATGAGAGATTTTGAATTTGCCGGCAGGGCATGGAGCGGAGAACGCGGCTATATTATGGGAATTTTGAATGTCACACCGGATTCCTTTTCCGACGGTGGACAGTATCAACTGGTTGAAGCTGCGGTAAAAAGAGCCGAACAAATGATAAAAGAAGGCGCAGATATTATCGATGTTGGCGGCGAATCAACACGCCCGGGCTATACAATGATCTCGGAGGAAGAAGAAATCGCCAGAATCGTGCCGGTTATCCGTGAAATCAAGAAAAACTTTGCCGTTCCGGTATCGCTTGACACATATAAAAGCAAGGTGGCGCGTGCAGGGTTGGAAGCCGGTGCGGATCTGATTAACGATATTTGGGGACTGAAATATGACCGGCAAATGGCACATGTCGTTGCGGAGTATGATGCGGGAATCTGTCTGATGCATAATCGTAGTGAAACACAATATAAGA
This sequence comes from Lachnospiraceae bacterium, assembly GCA_015057275.1. GTDB lineage: Bacteria > Bacillota > Clostridia > Lachnospirales > Lachnospiraceae > SIG308. The sequence goes on from SVEO01000006.1 coordinate 35,925, forward strand.
ACTTTATCGTGGATGTTATCTCGGATTTGCAGGAAAGCATTGATTTGGCATTGGCAGCCGGCATCAAAAAGGAACGAATTATTTTGGACCCGGGCGTAGGCTTTGGGAAAACATATGAGCATAACCTAATGGTGTTACGACAATTAGAGCGGTTGAATGAGCTTGGTTATCCGTTGTTGCTTGGTACATCGAGAAAATCGGTTGTCGGTATGACGCTTAATCTGCCGGCTGATATGCGCATGGAAGGGACGCTTGCCACAACTGTACTCGGCAGAGTGAAAGGCAGTTTGGTATTTCGCGTGCATGATGTCCTTGAAAACAAACGCGCACTGGCGATGACGGATGCAATTTTGGAAAGCAAATAAATTTTATAAACTTTTCGGACAAAGTATTTGAACTATGCAAAACGGTATGCTAAAATAGAAATGTTATGGAATACATCATGGCAATACATGGAGGAATAACATGATAGAAGCAGAAAAGCAAACAGAAGAAGCTCGCATCGAGCAGGAAATCGAAAATTTGCTTCAAATAGAAACAGAACAGCACAAAAAAGAGAAACGTTCAGACAATTTACCGGAGCAGGTTTGGAAGAATGTTTGGTATCAGCGAGTTATCACGTTGCTCTTTGTCCTGGCGCTGGGCAGCGGAATATTTGCTTATTCGTATGTAAAAGACCAGGTATCTGCGGAAAGCGTGATTGAGGATTATATGCAGAGCTTTTCGAATGGCGATTGGAAAGCAATGTACGAAACCGCTGATGCAGAAGCGGCAGGCATCCCTTTTGAAATATGGAAGATTGGCATAAGCAACGGCCGCACGGCGAGTATTGAAGAGTACAAAAGCCGGTTGGTAAAAAAAGAAGCCAACACATATTATTATCAAATTACCTATCGTGAGCTGAATTCCAAAGATAAAAAGACATTTGATATCACGTTGCAGCCGACTGGGGAGAAAAAATATTATCTTTTTCCATTATACAAAGTTGTGGCAGAGCCGCAGAGAATTGAAAACGTAACGATTACAGTTCCGACCGGTATTCAATTTGCTCTCGGCGAATTTGAATCGACAAGCTGCGAAAAGAGCGAAGCAGATGACTGTGATGTATATCAGTTACCGCCGATGATTGCGGGGGATTATGAATTGACTCTTTACGGTGACACGGTGCAAGAGACCACGCAAACGATGAGTGTTGGAAACGAAGGGAAAAGTTTTGTTTATTCAGATTTTTCCATCTCTGAAGAATTAGAACAGGATATTTGCGAACATTTGAATAATGTAATCGTTGAACTGATTACAGAAGTGATTGATGCAACGACAGATAATCAGCAATATGTGAAAAATATCAACAAGCTATATGGTCATAACGAGATTACAAGCTGGAAAGCGGTCACGGATAAAATCAAATCCGGCTTAGTCATTGAGGCAGAGGAAGAAACCTATCGGATTACAAACATTGATATCAATGATGCTACGGTTGAACTAACGGATTATGTATATCCGGACTCCTGTAAAGCGAAATTAACTTTTGTATGCCGCTATGAGGCTTATAAGCAGATTGATATTTCATCTTCCGGGGAGCTGGATACTACGGTTCATACCGGCACATTGATAATCAAAGCGGTTGGAGCATATTTTGTAGATGATGAGGAGTGGTCATTGACGAGATGTAGTTATGCATCTGCCGTGACTCCGGACCCAGAAGCAGAAGAAACAGAGCCGACAGAATAAGGAGGTAGAAACGTGAAGCAGAAAAAAGTATATGTCATTGGACATAAGAATCCAGACACAGACTCCATATGTTCGGCGATTGCCTATGCATATTTGAAAAATCAGTTGCAACCGGGCAAATATGTTGCCAAGAGAGCCGGGCAGTTAAATGCGGAAACCACATTCGTCTTAGAGCGATTCCGAGTAAAGGCACCGGAATATATACCGAATGTAGCAACACAGATTTCCGACCTTGCGGTTCGCGAGGTTCCGGGTATGGAACGCGGTGTATCCCTAAAAAATGCATGGGAGCTGATGAAAAAGTTAAATGAAACCACAATCCCGATTCTGAAGGACGACAATCGAATTGTGGGATTAATTACAACCGAAGATATCGCAAAATCCTACATGGATGTGTACGATAGTAAAGTTTTAGCGACAGCGGGAACAAAATATAAAAATATTGTAGAAACTTTGGATGGTACGATGTTGGTTGGCGATGTAGAGCAGACGGTAAGTGCCGGGAAAGTAGTGATTGCGGCAACGACACCGGAATTGATGGAAGAATATATCGAACCGGCGGATTTGGTAATCTTGGGTAATCGTTACGAGTCGCAGTTATGTGCAATTGAAATGAAAGCCGGCTGTATCATTGTTTGCGAGGGGGCAAAAGTTTCCAAAACAATTCAGAACTTAGCACAGACACGCGGTTGCTGCATTATCAGCACACTGCATGATACATATACGGTAGCTCGTCTGATTAACCAAAGTATTCCGATTGATTACTTTATGAGAAGAGACAATTTGGTTGTGTTCCAAAAGGATGATTTTGTTGAGAACGTAAGAACCATCATGACAAAAAAGCGCTACCATAACTTCCCGGTAATTGACCGACACGGCAAGTACAAAGGTATTGTTTCACGAAGAAACTTGTTAGATGCAACGAAGAAGCAGATGATTTTAGTTGACCATAACGAAAAGAATCAGGCAGTTGACGGCATCGAGGAAGCCGAGATTTTAGAAATTATTGACCACCATAGACTTGGCACCGTGGAAACAATTGCTCCGGTATATTTCCGTAATGAACCACTTGGTTGTACCGCGACGATTGTTTACGAGTTATTCAGTGAGAAGAATATAGTTATTCCGCAGACAATTGCCGGATTACTTTTGGCAGCGATTATTTCTGATACCTTGTTATTCCGCTCCCCGACTTGTACATTCTGGGATAAGCAGGCAGCTGAGCAGCTTGCACAAATTAGCGGTGTGAATCCGGAGATTTTAGCGCAGGAAATGTTTAAGGCAGGAAGTAACTTGAAAGACAAATCCTCCGAAGAAGTATTTTATCAGGATTTCAAGAAGTTCATTATAGACGGTGTCAGCTTTGGTATCGGACAGATTAACTCGCTCGATGCAGGTGAGTTGAACGAGATTAAGAATAAACTTATTCCGTATTTGGGAAAAGCATACAAGGAACACAAAGTAGATTGTATTTTCTTTATGCTTACCAACATAATAACGGAATCCACCGAGTTGATTTATCTAGGAACGAAAGCAGAGGAGCTTGTGTCCGAGGGATTCGGTATTAAGAGTGAAAACGATTCGTTTATCTTAGAAGGTGTTGTATCCCGTAAAAAACAGTTATTACCGGCATTGATGAAGGCGATTCAGCAGTAGGGTGATGGATATGGGAAATATTGTATTAGTTGGTATGCCTGGAGTGGGCAAGAGTACAATCGGCGTTATTTTAGCAAAATTTGCCGGCTATCATTTCTTGGACTCGGATTTATTGATTCAGGAAACTACAGGTAAGCTTTTGCGAGAGATTATTGCAGAACAGGGAGTCGAAGGATTTATCAAAGTCGAAGAAGAAGTAAATTCGCAGATTGAGGCGGAAAACACGATTGTTGCCACTGGTGGTAGCGTGGTATACGGGGCGAAGGCGATGGAGCACCTTTCATCCATCGGCACAGTGGTTTATTTAAAACTGGAGTGCGAAGAATTAGAAAAGCGTCTCGGCGATTTGGAAAAACGAGGCGTTGTATTAAAAAATGGGCAGACGTTTCGTGACCTCTATAACGAGCGTGAGCCACTTTATGAAAAGTATGCACACATTGTCGTAGATGAAAAAAATAAATCCGCGGAAGATGTTGTGCGAGAAATCATGACAATTTTAAAATAACTCTTTACAAAATGCGTAGCCAATGTTACAATGGTTAAGAAATTGTTACAAAAGTGTTACGTATTGGAGGTTGTTATGAGTAAAGCATTCAGTTATCTGAAGCGAAGCTTAGAAAACAAGAAGATACGCTGCATTGGTATGATTACGATTGCAGCGTTTTCTATTGCTATTGCCGACGGACAAGCAGCAATAAAGGACATGAATCAAGAACAAACAGAGGTAGAAACAGTAAGTGTGGAGAATGGTTATGTGGCGATTGTGAATGGTGAGGAAGTTGCCGTTGCTGCGGAGTCCGAATCTTTGGAGGCTGCATTTATTCAGGCAAAGGAGACGATGAGCCTTACACTCTCGTTTGCAGAACCGGAACTGGAGATTGTTGAGAAGTCTGTGGCATCGACAGATTTAGAAATCGGACAGGATATACTCACAGAGAAAATGGAGCAGGCGATTCTTTCTACATCTGACTGTGAAGGATATAACTACTCGATTGTGGTAGGTGAAGTTTCGTTTGACGTGTCTTGCCTGGCAGAGATAGAGGAAGTATTCGATGCTGTGTTAGCAGAGAAGTCGAATTACGATGCAAAGACGGTATGTTTGGATGTAAATGACGGAGTTTCTTCTATATATATAGTGGCAGCATCTAAATATAATCAGGTAAAGGCGGCAGGTGTTGTTACAAAGGCTGATATGACGATTACGGCAGAAGATAGCGAGAGTATGCTTTCTTTTGTGCCGGCGGTTACTGTGACAAAAGTGCCGGAAAGCAATACAACACCAATTACGACAGAAGCTGCTGTAGAAATTCTTATGACAGAGGACTCACAATCGGATGTGTATACTGTGGCGAAGGGTGACTGCTTAAGCAATATTGCGGACAAGTTTGATATGACACTTGGAGAGTTGCTGGAAAGAAATCCGGATATCACGTCGAAGAGTATCATCTCCATCGGTCAGAAATTAAATGTAAAGACCGAACAGAACATTCTTCGTTTAAAGACGGTAAAGATATACACGGCAGAAGAGATGATTGCTTACAAAACCGAGTATCAGGAAAATAATGAATGGTTAGAGACAAAGTCTCAAACACTTCGTGTCGGTGAAACAGGTACAAAACTATGTAAATATGAAGAAATTCTTCTTGATGGCAAGTCTTCTGAAAAACATCTGTTACAGGAAGAAATTACCAAAGAGCCGGTAAATGCGCTTGTTGAAATAGGTACGCAGGAAGTTAAGAGCTATACATACCCGGTAAATGCCGTAATTACATCTTATTTTGGATCAAGATGGGGTTCCACACACAAGGGTATCGATTTCGGTGTCAGTATCGGTACGGAAATTAAAGCTGCCAGAGCGGGAAAGGTTATCCGTGCAGACTGGTACAGCAGCTTTGGTAAATGCGTCGAGATTCAGCATTCGGATGGTAGTGTTACCAGATATGCACATCTGAATGGCTTTGAGGTTTCTTACGGGGATGAAGTAAAACAGGGAGAAGTAATTGCTTACAGCGGAAACACCGGACGTTCAACCGGACCGCATCTTCATTTCGAAATTTTAATCGGCGGTGTACAGGTAGACCCGATGAAGTATTTATCAAAATAATATAACGTGATTTCAGCCGGGATTTTGATCCCGGCTGTTTCTGTGAAAGCATCAATACATACAATTTGGCGTCAACAGATTTCTTCGCGTTTCACGCCATCGAATTCTGAAAAATTTTTGTAAAAATATGAAAAAAGTGCTTGCAATTTGAAATATGTTATTATATAATGCTTCATGCTGTGACATGATAGCGGTGAAACGTAGGTTGCTGCGATGGCAGGTTTTTACGTGGAGCGAATGTCAAGTTATAAAAACTGGCGACAAGTCACTGTACCTATAAAATGTCCGAGGAAATCGGAAACACGTGTGAAGCGAGATTTTCTGAAAGAAAGTTGAGGACACACACGGAGATGTGTACAGTCACCACTTGTCGTGCTGAGAAATAGTGCGAAAAGGAGGCGACTTTTTTTATGGCAAGTCAAGTAATGAGAATCACATTGAAGGCGTACGATCACAAGTTAATCGATCAGTCTGCTGCAAAGATCATTGAAACTGTTAAGAAGACAGGCTCTAAGGTAAGCGGTCCTGTACCGTTGCCAACAAAGAAAGAGGTTGTTACAATCTTAAGAGCTGTACACAAGTACAAAGACTCCAGAGAACAGTTCGAGCAGAGAACTCACAAGAGACTTATCGACATCATTGAGCCAACACAGAAAGTTGTTGATGCTCTGTCCAGATTGGAAATGCCGGCAGGTGTGCACATCAACATTAAGATGAAGTAAGACATCTTAAAAACAAATTAAGAAATTATCCTGAAGGGTTAAGATATAAAAGCAACACTTCTTTCGGAATCAACATTTTCTATATGAATTTAGTGTTCCACGTATATTTGACTGTTCTAGGATGATCACGGCGTATGGCCATACATACGAGACGTGATCCGCTGTAGATTAACAGGAGGTAGAAAAGGAAATGAAGAAAGCTATTTTAGCAACAAAAGTCGGAATGACTCAAATCTTCAATGAAGACGGTGTATTAACACCGGTTACTGTACTTCAGGCTGGTCCTTGTGTTGTAACACAGGTTAAGACAGTAGAAAACGACGGCTACAGTGCAGTACAGGTTGGTTTTGTTGACAAGAGAGAATTCTTAGTAAACAAGCCAATGAAGGGAATGTTCGCAAAAGCTGGGGTATCTTGCAAGAGATATGTGAGAGAACTTAGATTTGAGAACGCAGAAGAATACTCAGTAAAAGACGAAATCAAGGCAGACATCTTCGCTGCTGGCGAAAAGATTGATGCTACTGCAATTGCAAAGGGAAAAGGTTTCCAGGGTGCAATTAAGAGACATGGCCAGTCCAGAGGACCTATGGCTCACGGTTCTAAGTATCATCGTCATGCAGGTTCTAACGGCTCTGCAACAACTCCGGGTAGAGTGTTCAAGGGTAAGAACATGCCGGGTCACATGGGTGCAAAGAAAGTTACCGTTCAGAATCTTGAAATCGTACAGGTTGATGTTGAAAACAACTTACTGTTAGTTAAGGGTGCTGTTCCGGGACCTAAGAAATGTTTAGTAACAATCAAAGAAACAGTAAAGTCTGGTAAGTAGTTTTTGTTGAGAAAGGAGGAACTTACAGATGGCAAAAGTATCTGTTTACAATATGGAAGGCAGCCAGGTAGGCGAAATGGAGCTTAACGATGCTGTATTCGGTGTTGAAATAAATGAACACGTAGTTCATATGGCAGTCGTAAGCCAGCTTGCTAACAAGCGTCAGGGCACACAGAGTGCGAAGACACGTGCAGAAGTAAGCGGTGGTGGTAAGAAGCCATGGAGACAGAAGGGAACCGGTCATGCTAGACAGGGTTCGACAAGAGCTCCGCAGTGGACACACGGTGGTGTTGTGTTTGCTCCGAAGCCAAGAGATTATTCCTTTAAGTTAAACAAGAAGGAAAAGGCACTTGCATTAAAGTCTGTATTAACAGCTAAGGTTCAGGAAAACAAGTTCATCGTAGTTGACGAAATTAAGATGGATGAAGTAAAGACAAAGACATTCAAGGCAGCATTAGACAGCTTAAAGGCTCCGAAGAGCTTAGTTGTATTAGCTGAGAAGAATGAAAACGTATCTTTATCCGCTAGAAACCTTCCAACCGTTAAGGCAACAACATACAATGCAATTAACGTATATGATATCTTAAAGTATGACACTGTTGTTATCGCTAAGGCAGCAGTAGAAGCAGTTCAGGAGGTATATGCATAATGGCTGATATTAAATACTATGATGTAATCCTCAAGCCGGTCATTACTGAAAAGAGTATGGACCAGATGACAGAAAAGAAGTACAGCTTCTACGTTCACACAGATGCGAACAAGACAATGATTAAGGAAGCTGTTGAAAAAATGTTTCCTGGCACAAAGGTTGCTTCCGTAAACACAATGAATCTTGACGGTAAGACAAAGAGACGTGGTGCTACTTACGGCAAGACATCCAAGAAGAAGAAAGCGATTGTTCAGCTTACAGAAGACAGCAAGGAAATTGAATTTTTCGAAGGATTATAAGATTAAATTATAATTGATTATACGCAGAATAAGCGTGATGACAAATCAAATTGAAAGGAGATACAGTAATGGGAATTAAGACATATAACCCATATACACCTTCCAGAAGAGCTATGACTGGTTTGGATTTTGCGGAAGTGACAAAGAGTACACCGGAAAAGTCCTTAACTTACAACTTAAAGAAGACGGCTGGTCGTAACAATCAGGGTAAAATCACAGTAAGACACCACGGTGGTGGTTCTAAGAGACAGTATAGAATGATCGACTTCAAGAGAAGAAAAGACGGTATTCCTGCAAAGGTTATCGGTATTGAGTACGATCCGAACAGAACAGCTAATATCGCATTAATCTGCTATGCAGACGGCGAAAAGGCTTACATTCTTGCACCGAACGGTTTAAAGGATGGCATGACAGTTATGAGTGGCGCTAGCGCTGAAATCAGAGTTGGTAACTGCTTACCTTTAGAAAATATTCCGGTTGGTACAGAAATTCACAACATCGAGTTATATCCGGGCAGAGGCGGTCAGTTAGTACGTTCTGCTGGTAATAAGGCTCAGTTAATGGCAAAAGAAGGCAAGTATGCAACATTAAGACTTCCTTCCGGCGAAATGAGAATGGTTCCAATCATCTGCCGCGCTACCATCGGTACCGTTGGTAACATCGAGCATGATTTGGTAAACATCGGTAAAGCCGGCCGTAAGCGCAACATGGGTATCAGACCTACCGTTCGTGGTTCCGTTATGAACCCTAATGACCATCCGCACGGTGGTGGTGAAGGTAAGACCGGTATCGGTCGTCCGGGTCCATCTACACCTTGGGGCAAGCCTGCTCTTGGTCTTAAGACAAGAAAGAAGAATAAGCAGTCCAATAAGATGATCATCAGAAGACGCGACGGAAAGAATATGAAATAAGGAGGTAGGAACTAATGGCTCGTTCACTGAAAAAAGGACCTTTCGCAGACGAAAGTTTGTTAAAGAAAGTTAATGCGATGAACGCTTCCGGCGAAAAGCAGGTAATCAAGACCTGGTCTCGTCGTTCTACAATCTTCCCACAGATGGTAGGATTTACAATTGCAGTTCATGATGGCAGAAGACACGTTCCTGTATATGTTACAGAAGATATGGTTGGCCACAAGCTTGGTGAGTTTGTTGCTACCAGAACATATAGAGGACACGGAAAAGACGATAAAAAATCAAGACGTTAGTGTGAGAGAACGGAAAGGAGGATTTATTCATGGCTAAAGGACATAGATCCCAGATTAAGAGAGAACGTAATGCGCAGAAGGATACAAGACCATCGGCTAAGTTGACTTATGCTCGCATTCCGGTTCAGAAGGCTTGTTATGTATTGGATGCTATCAGAGGTAAGGATGTTAATGCTGCACTTGGTATCTTAGCTTACAGCCCAAGATATGCATCTAAGGTAATAGAAAAATTATTAAAATCTGCAGTTGCAAACGCAGAAAACAACAATGGTATGAGCGTTGACGGTTTATACATTGAAGAGTGCTATGCAAGCAACGGCCCAATCATGAAGAGAATTAAACCAAGAGCACGTGGTAGCGCTTACAGAATCGAAAAGAGAATGAGCAACATCACAATCGTTCTGAATGAAAGATAGCATAAGTCCCCGGGCATATGCACGGGAATTTGGGAGATGTGAAAACATTTCCCAAGCTGGAAAGGAGAAAAAATGGGACAGAAAGTTAATCCTCACGGCTTAAGAGTCGGTGTTATTAAGGATTGGGATTCTAAGTGGTATGCAGAAGATGATTTTGCAGATTGCTTAGTTGAAGACTACAATATCAGAAAATTCCTTAAGAAAAAATTATACAGCGCAGGTGTTTCCAAGATTGAAATCGAAAGAGCATCTGACAGAGTTAAGGTTATTATCTATACAGCAAAGCCTGGCGTGGTTATCGGTAAGGGTGGCGCTGAAATTGAGAAGCTTAAGAAAGAAGTTGCTAAGCTTACAACAAAGAAGTTATTAATTGACATCAAGGAAATCAAGAGACCGGATAGAGAAGCTCAGCTTGTTGCAGAAAACATTGCGCAGCAGTTAGAGAACCGTGTAACATTCCGTAGAGCTATGAAGTCCAGCATGTCCAGAACAATGAAAGCAGGCGCTAAGGGTATCAAGGCAGCATGCTCAGGTCGTCTCGGCGGCGCTGATATTGCTCGTACAGAATTCTACAGCGAAGGTACAATTCCATTGCAGACATTGCGTGCAGACATCGATTATGGTTTTGCAGAAGCTGACACAACATACGGTAAGATTGGTGTTAAAGTTTGGATTTACAAGGGTGAAGTACTTCCAACAAAGACAGTAAAGGAAGGGAGCGGTAAATAATGTTAATGCCTAAGAGAGTAAAGCGTCGTAAGCAGTTCCGTGGCTCTATGACAGGTAAAGCTTTACGTGGTAATAAGATTTCCAACGGAGAATATGGTCTTGTCGCTATGGAACCTGCTTGGATCCGCTCTAATCAGATCGAAGCAGCCCGTATCGCTATGACACGTTATATCAAGCGTGGCGGTAAGGTTTGGATTAAGATTTTCCCAGACAAGCCTGTTACAACAAAGCCTGCTGAAACTCGTATGGGTTCTGGTAAGGGAACATTAGAGTACTGGGTAGCAGTAGTTAAGCCAGGTCGTGTAATGTTCGAAATCGCAGGTGTACCTGAAGAAACAGCAAGAGAAGCTCTTCGTCTTGCTATGCACAAGCTGCCGATTAAGTGTAAGATTGCTTCTAAGGCAGAATTAGAAGGCGGTGATGACAGTGAAAACTAATAAGTATGTTAAAGATTTAGAAGCTAAGACAGCTGCAGAATTAAACGAAGAATTAGTAGCTGCCAAGAAGGAACTCTTCAATCTGAGATTCCAGAACGCAACAAATCAGTTAGATAACACAAGCAGAATCAAGGAAGTTAGAAAGAACATTGCTCGTATTCAGACAGTCATCGCTAAGAAGGCAAATGCTTAATCGAGTGAGGCTTGTGTAGCTGAAAGCATATTTCTTTAGGAAGGAGAAATAATCGTGGAAGAAAGAAATTTAAGAAAAACACGTACCGGTAAGGTTGTTAGCGACAAGATGGATAAGACAATCGTTGTTGCTGTAGAAGACCATGTTAAGCATCCAGTGTACAAGAAGATTGTGAAGAAGACTTACAAGTTAAAGGCACATGATGAAAACAATGAATGCGGTATCGGTGATACAGTAAAAGTTATGGAAACAAGACCATTATCTAAGGATAAGAGATGGAGACTTGTAGAAATTATCGAAAAGGCAAGATAATAAGGAGGTAAAACTGATGATTCAGCAGGAAAGCAGATTAAAAGTTGCTGATAACACAGGAGCTAAGGAATTACTCTGCATCAGAGTTATGGGCGGATCTACAAGAAGATATGCCAATATCGGTGACATCATTGTTGCTTCCGTTAAAGATGCAACACCAGGCGGTGTTGTAAAGAAGGGCGATGTTGTTAAGGCAGTTGTCGTTCGTTCCGTTATGGGCGTTCGCCGTAAAGATGGCTCTTACATCAAGTTTGATGAAAACGCAGCAGTTATCATTAGAGAAGATAAGACACCAAGAGGAACACGTATTTTTGGACCGGTAGCTAGAGAATTAAGAGATAAGCAGTTCATGAAGATTGCTTCTTTAGCACCTGAAGTATTATAGGAGGTGTTTCCGCATGGCAATGAGTAAGATTAAAAAAGGTGATATGGTAGTAGTTATCGCCGGTAAGGACAAAGACAAAGAAGGAAAAGTTCTTTCTGTATCAAAGGGTAAGGTTATCGTTGAAGGTATCAACATGGTAACAAAGCACACAAAGCCTAGCGCAGCAAATCAGCAGGGTGGCATTGTGAACCAGGAAGCAGCAATGGACATTTCCAACGTTATGTTACTTGTAGACGGCGAGCCTACAAGAGTTGGCTTCAAGGTTGAAGAAGTTAACGGCAAGAAGACAAAGGTTCGTGTCGCAAAGAAGAACGGTAAAGTAATTGACTAATTTATGAGAGGAGGTCCAAGAAGTTGAGTAGACTTAAAGAGACTTACAAGAACGAAATCGTAGATGCTATGATTAAAAAGTTCGGATATAAGAACATTATGGAAGTCCCAAAGCTTGATAAGATTGTTATCAACATGGGCGTTGGCGAAGCAAAAGAAAACGCTAAGGTTTTGGATTCTGCAGTCAAAGACTTAGAGATTATCACAGGCCAGAAGGTTGTTATTACAAGAGCAAAGAAGTCCATCGCAAACTTCAAAATCAGAGAAGGTCTTGCAATTGGATGTAAGGTTACTTTAAGAGGCGAAAAGATGTATGAATTCTTAGATCGTCTTGTAAACCTTGCATTGCCTCGTGTACGTGACTTTAGAGGTGTAAATCCTAACGCATTCGACGGTAGAGGTAACTACGCACTTGGTATCAAGGAACAGTTAATCTTCCCGGAAATCGAGTACGATAAGGTTGACAAGGTTAGAGGTATGGACGTTATTATCGTTACAACCGCTAAGACGGATGAAGAAGCTCGTGAATTATTGACATTATTTAACATGCCGTTTTCAAAATAGTAAGGAGGAAAATCCATGGCTAAGACTGCAATGAAAATTAAACAGCAGCGTCCAAAGAAGTTTTCCACACAGGAATACAATCGCTGCAGAATCTGTGGCCGTCCACATGCTTACTTAAGAAAATACGGAATCTGCAGAATCTGCTTCCGTGAATTAGCATATAAAGGACAGATTCCAGGTGTTAAGAAGGCAAGCTGGTAAGATAAGCAAGGAAGGAGGCAACTAAAAATGACAACGAATGATCCAATCGCAGATATGCTCACCAGAATTCGTAATGCGAATACTGCAAAGCATGATACAGTAGATATTCCTTCATCTAAGATGAAGTTAGCAATCGCTGAAATCCTTTTCAACGAAGGTTATATTAAGAAATACGAAGTAATCGAGGAAGGTATTTTCAAGACAATCCGCGTAACATTAAAGTATGGCGCTGATAAGAATGAAAAGATCATCACAGGTTTAAAGAGAATTTCCAAACCAGGTCTTCGTGTTTACGCAGGTAAGGATGAATTACCTAAAGTTCTTGGCGGCCTTGGAATCGCTATCATTTCTACAAACAAGGGCGTTATTACCGATAAGGAAGCAAGAAAGTTACACGTTGGTGGCGAAGTATTAGCTTTTGTTTGGTAAGATTTTATAAGAAACTTGTTCTGTGTGCATTGCGCACACAGGGCTAAGGGACTTTATGTCCCATAATAAATTATTATACTATCCACATATTATAAGGAGGTGCCGGCATGTCACGTATAGGAAGAATGCCTATCGCTATACCAGCAGGTGTAACTGTTGATATTGCAGAAAATAATAAGGTGACTGTAAAAGGTCCGAAGGGTACTTTAGAGAGAGTATTACCTGCGGAAATGACAATTAAGTTAGAAGGTTCTGAAGTCGTTGTAACAAGACCGAACGATTTAAAGAAGATGAAGTCTTTACACGGTTTGACAAGAACTTTGATTAACAACATGGTAATCGGTGTAACAAACGGCTATGAAAAGGCTTTGGAAATCAACGGTGTTGGTTACAGATGCCAGAAGCAGGGTAAGAAGTTAATTCTTTCCTTAGGTTACTCCCATCCGGTTGAGATGATGGATCCGGAAGGTCTTGAGGCTGTTGTTGAAGGACAGAACAAGATTATCGTTAAGGGTATTGATAAAGAAAAAGTTGGCCAATATGCTGCTGAAATCAGAGCTAAGAGAGGACCTGAACCGTATAAGGGCAAGGGTATCAAGTATGCTGATGAAGTTATCAGACGTAAAGTTGGTAAGACTGGTAAGAAATAATTAAAGGAGTGACAAAGATGGTTAGTAAGAAGAATAGAACAGAAATTCGTGTTAAGAAGCACAGAAGATTACGCCATACATTAAGCGGCACGGCTGCTAAGCCACGTCTTGCTGTGTTCAGAAGTAACAATCATATGTATGCTCAGATTATTGACGACACAGTTGGAAAGACTTTAGTATCTGCTTGTACATTACAGAAGGAAGTAAAAGCAGAATTAGAGAAGACAAACAACGTTGATGCTGCTGCATACTTAGGCAAGGTTATCGCAGAAAGAGCTTTGGAAAAGGGAATCAAGACTGTTGTATTTGACAGAGGCGGATTCATTTACCAGGGTAAGATTCAGGCTTTAGCAGAAGCTGCTAGAGAAGCTGGTCTGGAATTCTAGTTAGGAGGAGAACATAATGAAGCGTACAATTCTTGACGCAAGTCAGTTTGAACTGGAAGAAAAGGTAGTTTCCATTAAGCGCGTAACCAAGGTAGTAAAGGGCGGTCGAAACATGAGATTCGCAGCTTTAGTAGTAGTTGGTGACGGAAAAGGACACGTTGGTGCAGGTCTTGGTAAGGCAGCAGAAGTTCCTGAAGCAATCCGCAAGGGTAAGGAAGATGCTATGAAGAACTTAATCAGCGTTCCGGTTGACGAGAACCTTAGTATTCCTCATGATATTATTGGTGCATTTGGTAGCGCTAACGTATTATTAAAGAAGGCTGCTGACGGTACCGGTGTTATCGCAGGTGGTCCGGCTCGTAGCGTATTAGAGTTAGCTGGTATCAAGAACATCCGTACAAAATCTTTAGGATCTAACAATAAGCAGAACGTAGTATATGCTACCATCGCTGGCCTTTCTCAGTTAAAGACTCCTGAAGAAGTTGCTAGACTTCGCGGTAAGTCCGTAGAAGAAATTTTAGGCTAAGAGACAGAATTTACTGTTTCTCAAGAAGGAGGTTTATCATGGCTGATAAGTTAAAAATTACATTAGTAAAGTCTACCATTGGTGCCGTTCCTAAGCATGTAAAGACTGTAGAAGCTTTAGGATTAAAGAAGTTACACAAGACAGTTGAGTTACCGGATAACGATGCTGTTAGAGGTATGATCTGGCAGGTAAGACATTTACTCAAAGTAGAAGAAATTTAGTAATTTAGATTCGATAAGGAGGTGCGACGATGGATTTATCTACATTGCAGCCAGCTGCTGGCTCTAAACAGAGTGATAATTTCAGAAGAGGTCGTGGACATGGATCAGGCAATGGCAAGACTGCAGGTAAGGGACACAAGGGTCAGAAGGCTCGTAGCGGTGCTCCAAGACCGGGCTTCGAAGGTGGTCAGATGCCATTGTATAGAAGAATTCCGAAGAGAGGTTTCCACAACATCAACTCTAAGGAAATCATTGGTATTAATTTAGGTGCATTAGAGTGCTTCGAAAATGATACTGTAGTAACGATTGAAACATTAATCGAAGCTGGTATCGTAAGAAACCCTAAGGATGGCGTAAAGATCCTTGGCGGCGGCGAATTAACAAAGAAGCTCACGGTAAAAGCGAATGCATTTAGTGAAGGAGCAAAAGCTAAGATCGAAGCTCTTGGCGGAGTTTGTGAGGTGTTATAATGTTCAAAACACTTCAGAATGCATTTAAAGTTAAAGAAATTAGAGACAGATTGTTTTTTACTTTCTTGATGCTCATCGTGCTTAGAATCGGCTCACAGTTGCCGATTCCTGGCACGGATTCGACTCTTGTAAGTTCCGTGCTTGGCCAGTTTGGCTCGGGCGCATTTGGCTTTTTCGATGCGATGACCGGTGGTTCTTTTAGCGAATACTCGATTTTTGCATTGAACATTTCGCCATACATTACTGCTTCCATTATCGTGCAGTTGTTAACAATTGCAATTCCAAAGTTGGAAGAAATGCAGCGCGAGGGTGAAGAGGGCAGAAAGAAACTTGCAGCATTTACACGTTATGGTACGGTAATTCTTGCAGTTATCGAAAGTATTGCAATGTCAATCGGTTTTGGCAATTTAGGTTTATACGGCGAAACATACGGTGTTTGGGAAGTTGTAGTTTCCGTATTCACAATGACCGCTGGTTCTGCAGTTGTTATGTGGATTGGTGAAACAATCAATGAAAAGGGCATTGGAAACGGTATTTCCATGGTACTTTTAATTAACATCGTGTCCAGAGTACCAGAAGATATTGCCGGTCTTTACACAAAGTTTGTAAGCGGTCAGTATTCCAAGGGTATCGGTTATTCCATTTTAGGCGCAGTTGTGATTATTGCGGTAATTGTTGCAGTTGTTGCATTTATCATTATACTTAACGGCGGCGAGAGAAGAATTCCGGTTCAGTACTCTCAAAAGGTAGTAGGAAGAAAATTACTTGGCGGTAATAGCTCCCATATTCCTTTAAAGGTTAATACATCAGGTGTTATTCCTGTAATTTTTGCTTCTTCCCTGTTACAGTTCCCGGTTATCATTGCGAACTTATTCGTATCCGGAACACCGGAGTGGACAAAGTACTTCACATCCACTTATTGGTTTAATTTTAAGCCAATCGCTGATATCAGATATTCCATAGGTTTTGTAGTTTATGTGATATTAATTGTGCTTTTTGCATATTTCTACACAGCCATTACATTTAATCCAATGGAAGTATCTAATAACATGAAGAAGCAGGGTGGTTTCATCCCTGGCATTCGTCCGGGTGCTCCGACAACTGAGTATTTGCAGAGAATTTTACACTACATCGTATTCATCGGTGCGGTAGGTTTGGTTATTGTATCCGCTATTCCATTCTTTTTCTCAGGCGTGTTTGGCGCATCGGTAACATTCGGCGGTACATCCCTGATCATTATCGTTGGTGTTGTTCTTGAGACAATGAAGAAGATTGAATCTATGATGTTAGTAAGAAATTACAAAGGATTCTTAGCTGAATAATCATTAAATACCTCTGAGGAGAATTCCTTAGGGGTATTTTTATGCGTAAATCATGCAAAATTCTCTTGCAATGAATTGATAGATTTATTATAATAAGAGTTACGAATTCTTTTATAAAAAGAGAGGAGAACGATATGAAGATTATTATGTTAGGCGCACCGGGCGCAGGAAAAGGAACACAGGCAAAGATGATTGCTGACAAATATTCCATTCCTCACATTTCCACCGGTGATATTTTCCGTGCAAATATCAAAGAGGGAACTGAGTTAGGTCAGAAGGCAAAGACATACATGGATAAAGGTCTTTTAGTACCGGACGAGCTCGTAGTAGACTTAGTAGTAGACCGCGTACAGAAGGATGACTGTGCAAAGGGTTATGTACTTGACGGTTTCCCAAGAACCATTCCACAGGCAGAAGCTTTGGATGCTGCATTGGCGAAGTTAAATGATAAGGTTGACTATGCAATCAATGTTGAAGTACCGGATGAAAACATCATTAAGAGAATGTCCGGCAGACGTGCTTGTGTTGCATGTGGTGCAACGTATCATATTGTACACATTCCGACAAAGGTAGAAGGCATCTGTGACCGTTGCGGCGCAGAACTCATCTTACGAGATGACGACAAGCCGGAAACCGTAAAGAAGCGTTTGGATGTTTATCATGACCAAACACAGCCGCTCATTGATTACTACACAAATAGTGGTATCTTAAAAGAAGTAGACGGCACCGTAGACATGAAGGATGTTTTCGCAGCCATCATTGATATTTTGGGTGAATAATAAGAGGTAAATTTATGTCCATATCGATAAAATCTCAATCAGAAATCGCGCTTATGAGAGAGGCTGGCAAAATTCTTGCAAAGGTGCATGAACAGCTTGGCAAAGAATTAAAGCCCGGCATGACAACATGGGAGATTAATCGGATTGGTGAAGAGCTGATTCGCAGTTACGGATGCATTCCTTCCTTTTTAAACTACAATGGATACCCGGCGTCAATTTGCGTATCGGTTAATGATGAAGTTGTTCACGGTATACCGAGTAAAAAGAGACGCATTCAAGAAGGCGACATTGTCAGCCTGGATGCCGGCGTGATTTATAAAGGCTACCATTCCGATGCAGCACGTACACATGCCATCGGCGAAGTTTCGCCGGAAGCGGCAAAACTGATTCAGGTCACAAGAGAATGCTTCTTTGAAGGAATCAAATATGCGAAAGCCGGTTGCCATCTTCACGAAATCTCAGCAGCTGTCGGCGCCTATGCTGAGAAGTTCGGATATGGAGTTGTAAGAGATCTGGTTGGACATGGGATTGGCACGCACCTGCATGAAGATCCACAGATTCCAAACTTTAAACAGCGTATGAGAGGACCGAAGCTTCGTGCCGGCATGACGCTCGCCATCGAACCGATGATTAACATCGGGACATGGGAAGTTGCTTGGCTCGACGATGACTGGACGGTCGTAACCGATGACGGTTCACTTTCCGCTCATTATGAGAATACGGTTCTGATTACCGACGGAGAACCGGAAATTCTTTCACTTATATAATAAGAAGAAACAAAAACAGGAGGGATTAAGATGTCCAAAGCAGATGTTATTGAAATTGAAGGCACAGTCATTGAAAAGTTGCCAAATGCGATGTTCCAGGTTGAGTTAGACAATGGACACAAAGTTTTAGCGCACATCAGTGGCAAGCTTCGTATGAATTTCATCCGTATTTTGCCGGGCGATAAGGTAACATTGGAGTTATCTCCGTACGACTTATCCAAGGGCAGAATTATATGGAGAGATAAATAAGCAGATAAAGAAAAACGCGATATTTAAGCGAATATGAAAGTTCATTGGTCGAGTAAGGCAAGTATTGGTAAAATAAGAAAATAATTTGAAAATTTTTCAAATTTTTCAAAAAAACCGCTTGCTATTTGAGATTTCTCATGTTATACTCTCCAATGGACTTTTTTTGAAAGGAGGATTTACTGTGAAGGTTAGATCATCAGTTAAGCCAATTTGCGAAAAATGCAAGATTATTAAGAGAAAGGGCAGCATCAGAGTCATCTGCGAGAATCCAAAGCATAAGCAGAGACAGGGCTAAGTTGTCTGAGTATGATTATTCGTGGAACGTATTCCCAACAGGAAACGAATAATGGAACCGTTATAGTCAAGTCACGGTTCAGCACATTCGAAAAGAATGTAAGATTTTGCGGCTGCAGCAATGAAACACAAGGATAAGGTGGGTCATTGCTTTTAATAGCGCGATGACGAAGCGGGCGGAAGTCGTTAATTCCGGTCGACAAGTGTCGCGACAAAGATATGAAACTTAGGAAAAGTTGCTGTTTTACCGTACAACATTTCAGACGTCATTTGACGGGCTACGGCTGGGGCAGGAACGGAAGAAAAAATTTGGAGGTGTAATACAACATGGCTCGTATTTCAGGTGTTGATTTACCAAGAGAGAAGCGCGTAGAAATCGGTTTGACCTATATCTACGGCATTGGCAGAGTTAGTGCTACCAAGATTCTTGCTGAAGCAGGTGTTAATCCGGACACACGTGTGAAGGATTTAACAGACGATGAAGTTAAGAACATCAGCGCAGTGATTGATGAAAAGTACCTTGTAGAAGGTGACTTGAGAAGAGAAGTTGCGTTAAACATCAAGAGATTACAGGAAATCGGATGCTACAGAGGTATCCGTCACAGAAAGGGCTTACCGGTTCGCGGTCAGAAGACAAAGACAAACGCCAGAACCAGAAAAGGTCCTAAGAAGACTGTAGCAAATAAGAAGAAATAAGTAATAAGGAACCCATAAGGGAGGTTAGTTTAAATGGCTAAGAAAGTTGCAAAGAAAGTAACAAAAAAGCGCGTTAAGAAAAACGTTGAACGCGGACAGGCACATATCCAGGCCTCATTTAATAATACAATCGTTACTATTACTGATACACAGGGTAACGCATTATCATGGGCAAGTGCCGGCGGTCTGGGATTTAGAGGTTCAAGGAAATCTACTCCTTATGCAGCACAGATGGCAGCTGAAACTGCTACAAAGGCAGCTTTAGTACATGGTTTAAAGACAGTTGACGTTATGGTTAAAGGTCCGGGCTCAGGTCGTGAAGCAGCAATTCGTGCGCTTCAGGCATGTGGTTTGGAAGTAGTAAGCATCAAGGATGTTACTCCGGTTCCACATAACGGTTGTCGTCCACCAAAGCGTAGAAGAGTGTAATTAGGAGGTGTAATTTAAGATGGCAGTGAATAGAGTTCCTGTTCTTAAAAGATGCAGATCACTTGGACTTGATCCAGTTTATTTAGGAATAGATAAAAAATCCAACAGACAGTTAAAGAGAGCAAACAAGAAGATGAGCGAGTATGGTCTTCAGTTAAGAGAAAAGCAGAAGGCAAAGTTCATCTACGGCGTATTAGAAAAGCCTTTCAGAAATTACTATGCAAAGGCTAAGAAGATGAGCGGTATGGTTGGTGACAACCTTATGATTTTACTCGAGCTTCGTCTTGATAACATCATTTTCCGCATGGGTTACGCTAGAACAAGAAGAGAAGCTAGACAGATTGTTGACCACAAGCACGTATTAGTAAACGGCAAGTGCGTTAATATTCCTTCCTACTTAGTTAAGGCAGGCGATGTAATCGAAATCAAGGAAAAGTGCAAGTCTTCTCAGAGATACAAAGATATTTTAGAAAAGACTGAAGGCAGACTTGTTCCGGAATGGTTAGAAGCAGATCATGAGAACTTAAGTGGTACTGTTAAGGAAATTCCTACAAGAGATATCATTGATGTACCTGTGAATGAAATGCTTATCGTCGAATTGTATTCTAAGTAAGCATCAGCAATTCCCAATAAAGGAGGGGCTATATAGTGTTCGAATTTAATAAGCCAAACATTGAGATTGCAGAAATCTCTGAGGATAAAAGATATGGTAAGTTTGTTGTTGAACCGTTGGAAAGAGGCTATGGTACAACATTAGGTAATTCTTTAAGAAGAATTATGCTTTCCTCTCTGCCGGGTTCAGCAGTAAGTCAGGTTAAGATTGAAGGTGTTTTGCATGAGTTCAGTTCCATTCCTGGAGTAAAGGAAGACGTAACCGAGATCATCATGAACATCAAGAGCCTGGCAATCAAGAATAAGAGAGAGACCAATGAGCCAATCCCTGCTTATATTGAATTCCAGGGGGAAGGTGTGGTAACTGCTGCGGACATTCAAGCAGACCCTGATATTGAGATCTTAAATCCTGACTTGGTAATTGCAACACTTAACGGTGGTGCAGACAGCAAATTATATATGGAACTTACTATCACAAAGGGTAGAGGTTACGTTAGTGCTGATAAGAATAAGAATCCGGAATTGCCAATCGGCGTTATTTCCATCGACTCCATTTACACACCGGTTGAGCGTGTAAATTTAGCGGTTGAAAATACCCGTGTTGGTCAGACGACAGATTTTGACAAGCTTACATTAGATGTATACACAAACGGAACTTTAGTTCCGGATGAAGCTGTTAGTTTAGCAGCGAAAGTGCTTAGTGAACATTTGAGCTTATTCATCGACTTATCTGAAAATGCAAAGTCTATTGACGTTATGGCAGAAGCAGTAACTGATGAAAAAGAAAAAGTGTTGGAAATGAACATTGATGAGTTAGAATTATCAGTTCGTTCTTACAATTGCTTGAAGAGAGCAGGTATTAACACAGTAGAAGAGTTAATCAATAAAACACCGGAAGACATGATGAAGGTTCGTAACTTAGGACGTAAGTCATTAGAAGAAGTACTTGCTAAGTTGAAGGAACTGGGACTTCAGTTAAATCCGAACGAAGATTAATTCCAATGTTCCATATAAGGAGGTAAGGAAATGGCAGGTTATAGAAAACTGGGAAGAACTTCCAGTCAGAGAAAAGCATTAATCCGTTCTCAGGTAACTAGCTTATTATACAATGGTAAAATCGTTACTACAGAAGCAAGAGCGAAGGAAATTCGCAAGGTTGCAGAAGGATTAATCGCATTAGCAATCAAAGAAAAAGATAACTTTGACGAAGTGACAGTGACAGCTAAGGTTGCTCGTAAAGATAAAGACGGCAAGAACGTAAAGGAAGTTGTAGACGGTAAGAAAATTACAGTTTACGATGAAGTTGAGAAGACAATCAAGAAGGATCAGCCTTCCCGTCTTCATGCTAGAAGACAGATGCTTAAAGTTCTGTATTCAGTAAAGGAAGTTCCTGCTGAAAACAAGGGCAAGAAGAAAAATACTAAGGTTGTCAGCATTGCAGACAAGTTATTTGACGAAGTAGCACCAAAGTATGTTGGTCGTCAGGGCGGTTACACAAGAATCGTTAAGATCGGTCAGCGTAAGGGCGATGCTGCAATGGAAGTATTGCTTGAGTTAGTATAATTAAAACTACACATACAAATGAGCTGGCTTGCAAGTGAGCCGGCTCATTTTGTTTTGGAAGGAGTCGCCGTGAGTTTCATTCAAACAGAAAATTTGGTACATGAATATTTTGTGAAAAATGAAGAAGGTAAGATTGTGGAAAAACACCGCGCCATTGATGGGGTGGATTTTCTCGTGGAACATGGGCAGTTTATTGCCATTTTGGGCAAAAATGGAAGCGGAAAGACAACGTTTGCCCGACATATAAATGCACTTCTTACCCCAACGCAGGGCGAAGTGACGGTAAACGGAAGAAACACACGCGATGAATCGTTTTTGTATGAGATTAGAAAGACAGTTGGCATGGTCTTTCAAAATCCGGACAATCAGATGATTGCTACAACAGTTGAGGAAGAAATTGGCTTTGGTCCGGAAAACCTCGGTTTGCCGACAGAGGAAATCCGGTGGCGTGTAGATGCTGCATTGCAAGCGGTTGGCATGGAAGAAAAACGACTAGCAGACCCAAATCACTTGTCCGGGGGCGAAAAACAGCGTACAGCGATTGCAGGCATCTTAGCGATGCAGCCGAATTGCATCATTCTAGATGAGGCAACAGCAATGTTGGACCCGCGCAGCAGAGAAGAACTCATAAAAGAGGTTTTGCAACTAAAAAGAGAAAAAAATATTACAGTGATCCTCATCACACATGATATTGAAGAAACTGTTTACGCGGATAAGATTTTTGTCATGGAGCAGGGGATGGTGGTACTTAGCGGCACACCACAGGAACTTTTTGCATCTGAAGATGAGACAAGAAAAAAATATTTGCCACAACTTCCTAAAGTAGTCGAGTTTGCCAAGCATCTGCGCAAAGAAGGAATATCGCTTCCGTATGATATTCTGACGGAGGAGCAGCTTCTGGCTGCGCTGACAGAGATATTCGGAGGTAACGTATGATACAGATAGAGGTTCAAAATGTGAGCTTTGCGTATGGCAGTGCTGCAACTCGAAAAAATGTATTAAGTAACATTAGCTTGTCGGTGCAGAAGGGTGAATTTGTGGCAATCGTAGGACCGACCGGGTCCGGGAAATCAACTCTGTTGCAGATGTTCGCCGGAATATTAGCACCCGACCAGGGCAAGATATTGCTTGATAGTAAAAATATTAATGAGAAAAATGTATCTAGAAAATGGCTTTGTCATAAAATAGGGCTTGCATTTCAATATCCGGAACGTCAGCTTTTTGAGGAAACGGTAATAAGAGATGTAATGTTCGGTCCTAAAAATCTCGGTTATAATGATGCCGAAGCGGAAGAACGAGCACGCTTGGTTCTAAAGCAGATGAGAATTACAGAACGTTGTTTTTACAGCTCACCGTTTCGATTATCCGGCGGAGAACAGCGAAAAGTTGCTTTGGCAGGCATTTTAGCAATGGAGCCGGAAATACTTGTGCTGGACGAGCCGGCAGCCGGGCTTGATCCTGCAGCAAAACAGGGCTTGATGGAGTTACTAAAAGAGCGGAACGAAGCCGGTCAGACAGTAATCTTTGTCTCACACGATATGGATGAGGTGGCAACTTATGCAAAGAGAGTGATTGTTTTGCATGAGGGGCGCATTTTGCAGGATGATGTACCGGAAGTAGTGTTTGCAAATCATTACTCATTAGAGAAAATTGGCCTTTCTGTGCCGTTTTCTGCCCGTTTGCGGCATCATTTATGTGAGATGGATATTTTATCAACGGTGGCAGAAAATGGCTTAAAGTGCGACATTATGAGCGTAAAAGAAGAGGTTGTGACGGCATTTTGCAGAAGGGAGGCCGGTCATGAAACAAATTAGGATTGGACAATATTATCCGGCAGAGTCACTGATTCACAAACTCGACCCGCGTGTGAAATTATTGGCACTAATTCTGTATTTGGTGTTACTTTTTTTGCAAATGGATGTGGCATTTTACGGTCTGATGACTTGCAGTGTTATTCTTGTATGGGGACTGTCGGATATCCCGGCAAGTTTGATGAGCAAAACCTTACGCAAAGTCATTCCGCTGCTTATTTTCACTTCACTTTTTGTATTATTAACAGAAGACGGACTCGTCGGAAGTATGCAACTTTTTGTGCGGCTGGTGCTGACGGTCATTTCTAGCACCAGCCTTGTGCTGACAACAACTCCTAATGACTTAGCGGACGGCATCGCGAAGGCGTTGCGACCGCTAAATAAAATCGGTGTCCCTGTTGCGGAATTATCGCTGATTCTTTCAATTGTATTTCGTTTTATCCCCATTTTTATGGAGGAGCTAGATAAAATCCGCAAGGCACAGATGGCGCGCGGCGTTGATTTTGGCGAGGGTAATCTTATCGAAAAGGCGCAAAAACTTGTGCCAATCCTTGTGCCGCTCTTTGTCTCGTCCATTCGCCGGGCGAACGAGCTTGCAACCGCCATGGAGGCACGTTGTTACCAGGGCGGCGAAAAACGCACCAAGATGAAGCCGTTGCAGTATCAATATCGAGATTATGTTGCGTATGCAATCATTTTGTGCTATTTTATATTCGGTATTATAGTAAAAATCGGAGCCTAGCATGTGCTCCCCAATGAGGAATGAAGATGAAACGAATCAGATTAATCATCGCATATGACGGAACAAATTACTGCGGTTGGCAGATTCAAAATAACGGAATAACGGTCGAAGAGACGATCAACAAGCATCTTACGGCGTTGCTCGGTGAAGAAATCGCGGTCATTGGTGCCAGTCGAACCGACTCCGGCGTGCATGCGCTGGGAAACGTGGCCGTATTCGACACAGAGACAAAAATTCCGGCGGAGAAAATTTCCTTCGCGCTCAACCAGCGCCTGCCGGACGACATCCGCATTCAAAAGTCGGAAGAAGTGGCAGCGGATTTCCATCCTCGTTTCTGCAACAGTACGAAAACATACGAATACAAAATCTGGAACAGCCAATTTATGCGCCCGACCGAGCGTCTGTATTCCTATTTCGTATTTTTACCGCTTGACATCGAAGCGATGAAGCAGGCAGCGACATACCTGCTTGGCGAGCGTGATTTCATCAGCTTCAGTTCCTCGCACACACAGGTGTTATCCACAATTCGCACGATTTACGACATTGCGGTTGAAAGAGAAGGCAACATGATTACGATTCGCGTCTCCGGCAACGGCTTCCTATATAACATGGTGCGCCTGATTGCGGGCACGCTCATCAAGGTTGGACTGCACGTGTATCCGGCAGAGCATGTAAAGGAAATTTTAGAGGCAAAAACGCGCGGACTTGCCGGGCCAAAATCACCTGCCCGAGGCTTGACGCTCATCGGCATCGATTACCACGAAGAAAGCGAAAAAAAGTAAAAATTGTGGTAAAATTTATAAAAAAATGTGTTGACAGTCTTTCGACCTTATAATATAATAATAAACCGTGACAGCCTGTGTTTTGGCTGTTTATGCGAAAAATACATATAATAAGCGGTGTTCAAGCCAAAGCCCCGGTAATAACATTTGCGATTTATAGTGTATCTTTCCACGAATTATAAGAATACAGCTAAGCGCTGTTATGGAAGAGATTTTACAGGAGGTAGACCAATGAAGACCTACATGGCTAGTCCAGCAACGATTGAAAGAAAATGGTATGTAGTAGACGCTACAGGATATACATTAGGACGTTTGGCATCCGAAATTGCCAAAGTATTAAGAGGTAAGAACAAGCCTCAGTTTACACCACACATTGACACAGGTGACTATGTTATTGTTGTAAACGCTGACAAGGTAAAAGTAACCGGTAAGAAGATGGAGCAGAAGATTTACTACAATCACTCCGATTATGTTGGCGGTATGAGAGAAACAAAGTTAAGCGAAATGATGGCTAAGAAGCCTGAGAAGGTGATGGAGCTCGCTGTTAAGGGTATGCTTCCAAAGGGACCTTTAGGAAGAGAAATGATCACAAAGCTTCATGTATACGCAGGTGCTGAACATCCACACGCAGCACAGAAGCCAGAAGTTTTAACATTTTAAGGGAACCGGAAGGAGGAAATAGAACATGGCAACAGCAAAGTTTTACGGAACCGGTAGAAGAAAGAGCAGCATTGCTAGAGTATATTTAGTACCGGGTACAGGTAATATCACAATCAATAAAAGAGACATCGACAACTACTTCGGTTTAGAGACATTAAAAGTAGTAGTTCGTCAGCCATTAGAATTAACAGGTACAGCTGACAAGTACGACGTACTCGTAAACGTACACGGCGGCGGTACAACAGGTCAGGCCGGTGCAATCAGACACGGTATCTCCAGAGCATTACTTCAGGCTGATGCAGAAATGCGTCCGGCATTGAAGAAGGCTGGCTTCTTAACAAGAGACCCTCGTATGAAGGAAAGAAAGAAGTACGGCTTAAAGGCTGCGAGAAGAGCACCTCAGTTCAGCAAGAGATAGTTCGAGAGCAAAAATCAATCCCACAGATTCAAGGAAATCCTTGGATTTGTGGGATTTTTCTTTTTGTGCGTTTGGGTGCATTTTTATCTGTTAGTAACAAGATAGTAACAAAATAGTAACACTGTTTCAGGTGTCTTGTGCAAGACTTTTGTTGTCTTGTGCAAGACACTTTCTGATTTCCAGTTTGGTTCTGCAATGAATGATTCTTCCATCTTTGAAATAGACATCATATCCATCATGTGTGTTCCCTTTGATGGTCAGAATCTTTTCCCTGGACTTTTCTGCAAGCTGCATATTGTCAAACAATCCTTCCTGGTCTTTCATCACCAGGTGCAGAAAGTATTTGTTCATAGACATTCCCTTGTCTGCTGCAAGGTCTTTGATGACCTGCTTCATTCCCTTTGGAACTGAAAAATTGATTCTTTCATAGTGTTCTGCATTGAACTGATTCTTGTATGTTGTTCGGTTCATCAGCACACCTTCTTTCAAATCTTGTTGATTGCTTCCAGTTTGATTGGAAGTTCAAGATGTGTATAAACAATTTGTGTGACATTCTGTCCTTTGTGACCAACAATCTTCTGAACAATTCTTTCATCCACCTTTGCTTCTGTCAGCAAGCTGACACAGGTGTGTCTTGTGTCATGTGGTCGGTGTCCATCATAGACAGGTTCTTTTTTCCCTTCTTCAATCACATATTTTCCCATGTTCATTTGAAGCATCAATGGAATCCAGTATGAATCATAATAATTTCTATATGTGAAAGGTTTTTCATCAGGTGTGCAAATTAGATGGTCACAGTCCTTCTTCATCCAGTATTCAAAGAAAGGAACAACCTTTTCTGCAATGGGAACTTCCCTGATGCCTGCACTGGTTTTTGATTCCTGGACAAAGAACCATCTTTCATCCAGGTGAACATCTTCCTTTTTCAGTTCCAACAGTTCACCAATTCGCAATCCAGTGTATATTAGAATCAGGACAACAGAAATATATTGATTTGAAGGTTGTGCATCCCACAGTTGTTTGGTTTCCTTCTTGGTGAATGGTTGTCTATTGTATGCATTTGGATTCCCTGGTTTGCTGATGTCCACAAATTTGACCATTTC
Organism: Lachnospiraceae bacterium; assembly: GCA_015057275.1. Taxonomy (GTDB): domain Bacteria; phylum Bacillota; class Clostridia; order Lachnospirales; family Lachnospiraceae; genus SIG308. The sequence continues at coordinate 63,592 of SVEO01000006.1, forward strand.
CCTTTTATCAGGTGTCACAATTTCATGAATCACAGCATAATCATACATCAGACCAAACATGTTTTTCAGGGTCTTCAATGTTGGGGTGTTCTTCCCTGATTCATCACAAACCTTTTGCAGGTGGTCAAGTTTGATTTCAACAAATTTCATTTCCCAAATATCTTTGCAGGTTTTGAATGCTGCTTTATATCCATTTGTGTCCTTGATTTTTTCAAAGTGAATGTCAGACCATTTTTCATAGACTTCTGCAAAGGTGATTGTGTCCAGGTGCAGGTCATAAGGGTCTTCATTATATGCTGCAAGTGCTTGAAGTGCTTCTGTTCTGGTTGCATAAAATCCAATGAATTCATAGATAGGATATGACTTCATTTTTTCAGGCACTTGTTTCCATCCAACAGTTTTTCTGACTGCCCAGGGTTTTCTTCTTTTCCCTGACAGCTTGTAAACTGAACCATATTTATTTGGCAATTTCATTTTCTTCATCCTTTCATTTTTCAGGATGAAATGGTATAATATAGATTGGTATTTGGTGACCATTTCATCCAGTTGATTTGGTTTCCATCCTTTGACCCTTGGGTGTTGCAGCATCCAGGGGTCTTTTTCTGTTTTATAGTGAAATGTGGTCAGGTGAATCAGAAGAAAACTGCATCTTCAAGAATTCACCATATTCTTTTGCAGTTCCCCAAAATGCAAGGAATCCTTTGTCATACTGGATGACCAAATAATATTTCTTGATTCCTTTTGCTTTGGATGTGGACACTGCATTTCCATGATATTTCAGCATGAATCTTTCTTCTTCCATTGCACTGATGGATGTGATTCTACTTCTTTCCAATGTGACAGTTGTTTCAGGTTTGATTCTTTTGACAGTCAGCATTTGTTCATCCAGTTCCAGTCTACAAGGATAATCTGTTGCAAATTGTGCAATCCCTTCATAATGCTGAACAGCAAGTCCTGATTCTTTCTTTTTTCCAAACATGTTGAATCTTCCTTTCAATCTTGAATTTGTGAAAAGCCTTTTATCTTCAAGGGTTTTCAGGATTTGTTGGTGTTCCTGAATTCAAGATGTGTTGGTTTTTATTTATTATAGATAATTTTTAGGAAATCATTGATTTTTGATGATTTCTGACTATCAAATAATAAATAAGTGAAAACAATCTTGACATCTTGAATTTCCCTTTATTTTCAAGGGTTTTGAAAACTTGACATCTTGAATTTCATCTTGATTCAATCTTGAATTTCAGATGAAAAATCCACAACAATGATGTTTCCTATGCGTTCTTTGATTCTTTTTTCCAGTCTTCCATTTCAGTATATTTTGGAAGTTGGGTCAAGTCATCCAAATCTTCCAATGCTTTTGTTTTGCCTGCTTTGTTCAGTTCCTGGAACATGTGCAGCATTTGAACAGCTTCTTTTCCAAAATGCTTCTGAACCAATTCAAGTGCTTTGGTTTCTTCTGCAATCTTTGGTGAATCAAATCTGTCATCAAAGCACATCAATTCACAAGGGGAAACACCAAAAATCTTTGCAAGCTGCTGAATGTGATTTCTTTTGATGTTTTCAACCTGACCTGTTTCCCATTTGTTGACTGCTGCCCTGTTCACAGGTGGATTCAATCTTTTTCCAAGTTCTTCTTGGGAAAGTTTCATTTCTTCCCTTAAATGTTTGATATACATGCCCATTGTCATGATGGTCACATCCTTTCTTTATGTAGTTGTATCTTAATAATAGCATATTTTTGAACCTTTTTCAATTTTTCTTGAAAAAATATCTTAAAAATTTTCAAAAACCTATTGACAAATAAAAAGATACAGATTAAAATAAATGTATCTTCGGAAGATACAACCGAAAAAGAAAGGAAGGTTCAAGAAAAATGATAAACTATTTGAGTTTATTTAGTGGAATAGGTGCTTTTGAATCTGCAATGAGAAATTTACAAATTCCATTCAATCTTGTAGGTTATTGTGAAATAGCAGATGCACCTGCAACAGCTTATTCCATGATTCAAAAAGTTCCAATGTCTTTGAATTATGGTGATATTACAAAGATTGATGAAACAAAACTTCCCAAAGTTGATTTCATTACATATGGATTTCCTTGTCAGGATATATCATGGGCAGGAAAGCAACAAGGATTTGAAAATGAAGATGGTGAAAAAACCAGGTCAGGTCTTTTCTTTGATGCTGCAAGAATTATCAAAGCAACACAACCAATTGTTGCAATTGCAGAAAATGTGAAACCTTTGGTTGGACAAAAGTTCAAGAAAGAATTCCAAGCAGTTCTTGAAACACTTGAAGATGCAGGATATAACAATTATTGGTCTGTTCTTAAAGCATCAGATTATAATGTTGCACAGGATAGAGAAAGAGTGTTCATTGTTAGTATTAGAAAAGATTGTGACACAGGTGTGTTTGAATTTCCAAAGAAATTGGAATTGAAAAAAGTGTTGAAAGATTATCTTGAAACAAATGTGGATGAAAGATATTATTTGACATCAGTTCAGTTGAATAACATTTATCATTGGAAAGCACAACAAAGACCATTGAAAAGAATCCTTGGAATGAACAGCACTTGTCCAACACTTACTGCAAGGGGTGCAGGTGAATATCACAGTGGAATGATTCTTCTGTCAGAAGATTTTATGGACACACAAAATTGTGATGATGAAATATCCATTCAGAATCTACATTGTAGAGTTCTGACAGAGAGAGAGAGCTTTCGTGTAATGGGTTTTAATGATTCAGAATTTGATTCAATTGAAAAGCATTTCAAGAAAGCTGATATATACAAGATGGCAGGAAATTCAATTGTGGTTGATGTCGCAGAAGAACTGCTTTGTATGTTATTTGATGAAGATGGAAATTTTTTTGTTTAGAATGTATCTGCAAAAGATACAAGAAAGGAAAGGTGTATCTTGAAGAAGGTTATTGCAGCACAAGTGGAACAGATTTTGTTCTTTGATACAGAAGAAAACGCAAATAAATTTTGTGAAAAAATGAAGGATAGTGACCCAAATTTTGAACTGATTGATTATGATAATACTTCCACAGATGAATTTCCTGATGGTTATACAATTAGAATAATCAAGTCATACAATAATAACAGAAGAATTAAAAATGATTGTTCTATTGATGGATAAAAAGAAAGTAGGTGAAAACATGAATAAAAATAAATTAGTCAGCAAAATGAAGTGGTTTGGTGATAGAAATGAAGATTTGGCAGAAGCAATTGGAATTTCCCCACAAAGATTTTCTGCAAAGTTGAATGGAACTGGTGGTGCTGAATTTACAATGTCTGAAATTAGAGCAATCAAAATCAGATACAATTTGACAGCAGAAGAAGTGGATGAAATATTTTTTTGCGAATGATGTATCTTGGGAAGATACAAGAAAGGAAGGTGGATGGACATGCAGGACAGCAACAGATTGTCAGTTGCAACTGCTGCAAGATTGATGGGTGCATCTGAACAGTTCATCAGGGTGGGATTGCAGCAAAAGGAACTTCCTTTTGGATTTGCAATCAAGATGTCAGGTCAGTGGACATATGTCATCACAAAGCAGAAGTTTGAAGAACACACAGGAATAAAAGTGAAGGAAGGGTGAAAAGATGAAAGGTTTTAAGGTATTCAATCCTGATTGGACATGCAGGGGATTTCAGTTTGAAGTCGGCAAAATTTATGAAGAAGATGTGAAACCAAGGTGTGCATCAAAACAATGATGCACACCTTTTGGTTATTCAGCATTTCCTTGCATAGATTCAAAAAGTTCATTTGCTAAACGAAGCAGTACGTCTTCAGAAGCATTGTCCTCGGTTGAGAGACTATAAACAACACCAGGAACAACATCAAACCAGATGATTTTGCCTTGTTCTTCTGGAGTGTAAGAAATTTTTGCTCGACAATATTCTACGTCACCTGGAACGATAATAGAAAAGTCATCGTTCATTTCGGAAATATCAGTAAAATTTTCGCCAATATCTGATGTGGCTGCCATACGATAGGAATAAACATTGTTTTCGTATGAAAAGATTGTTTCAGCAACCACAAGATCTTCCTGAGGAAATACATAATATTGAATGTCTTCGGCTCCAGATGGGGCATGTGCCACATCGAGACCTGTGAGAAGCAGTACTTGACGTGCAGTACTAAGAAGTTTGCTATTCCCTGCAGAAGTGGAAAGCGTATGCTTTGTATTAGCAGAAGATGAGTACCAGTTTACGGATACTGCAGAGTCTGTCTTAGTCATGGATAAATCGAGCCCTTTTGTATTCCATGAAATTCCTATATCAGAAGTTTCCTGAGTAGGATTTTCAGATTGTGTACATTTGGCAACCTGATAAGTATATTCATCTCCGCATAGAGAAAAAATTGCCTGAGCTGTTTGAGTCTGAGAATCCTCATTCAAAGAGTAAGTTATATTGTCTGCAGCATCAGGCAAATGAAGATCGTATCCCTTTGCATGGAGATCAGATGCTGTCACCTTTGATTGCTGGAATGGAAATTGGAATAACAGGACAAGGAACAAACATGCAGCGGCAACAGAATACCAGTGAAATTTATGTTTTTTTGCATGAAGTGGTTGTTTTGCTTCTTCAAGCAAATCGTCGTCTAACGCATTCATGAAAGTGTTAAATTTTTCTGTGTTCACAATAAGATACCCTCCTTTTGCATAGCGAATTTTAATTTGTTACGAGTACGAAATAGTGAAGTTTTGACTTTTTCTTCACTGACATTATTTTCTTTTGCAATCTGCTTGATGGAATCACCATACCAGTATCTTCGAATGAAAAACACGCGGACTTCTTTTGGTTGTTTGCGTAAGAACCGATTAATGAATTCCTTGAAACTGTACTCGTCAATATACTGTTCCATAGAAGACTCCTTCGTGCAAAGGAAGGGTTCTAGTTCGGCGAAAGCAGTGGTTAGGTCACAGTTTCTCATCTTGGCTGTATTATATGAATATCGATCTAGTGCAATATTTCTAGTGATTTTGGCAAGGTATGCAGAAAGACAATTCGGATGGTCAGGTGGAATGGAATTCCATATCCGCAAAAACAGATCGTTGAGACATTCTTCAATATCTCGCTGGTCAGGGACAATCTTCATAATGATGCTATAACAAAAACGACGATATTTATCAGATAAACTAGGTATTGCTTCGTCTGAGCGAGATAAAAATAACTCGATAAGCTGTTCGTCTTCCATTTAAATCACCTCTTTTCTATAGAAGAGCGGTCTCGGAAACTCTACAAGTCCCATATTTCCGCTCTTTTTTTATTATTCTTTTTTCTTGTTCACCTCATGTTCTTATGCATTTTCTGAATAAATTTTCAAAAAAACTCTTGACAAATCATCCAAAATTTGGGGCTTCGCCCTTCGTTAAAAGAAATTCTTTTTTCGGAGGTGCCTCGCATGTTAAAACACTGGCAAACACATGCTGAATATCAGCAGTTTATTTCTGAAGCTGTGGCTTCACTTAACACATCACAGCTTAAAAAACTTCATTCTATGTCCGATTCATGGCACAAGCTTACTTCCATGAACCTTGACCCTGTCGGGGATTTTCTTGCCCCTTTTTATTCCAACACAGGACGGCCTGCTATTAACCAGCCACAAATCCTACGCTCCTTTGTCCTTATGCTTGACCGTAAATTTACCAGTCTTACCAAGTGGACTGTCGAACTTAGCGGGGATGACCTTCTTGCTATGCTTATCGGCTGTTCTCCTGATTCCCTTCCTCCACTTGGTTCTTATTTTGACTTTATGAACCGCCTGTGGCTGCGCAATCCTGACTTCGAAAAGTCCGGACGTGGTGATCTGTTCCCTGCCGGCAAGAACAAAAAACCTTCTTCCAAACCCGGGAAGAATAAAAAGCTTCCCAACCGACATTCCGGCATCACTGACAAGATAGCGGATTATGCACAATCTTACTGCTTCTGGAGACGGTACCTGTATCCATTCCCATGCTAATCCATGTGGGCACAGGATCTGCAAATGTGCCGATAATGGCATATACAACTGTTCCTGTCCCCGACATTATTCTGACCCTGATGCTTCCTGGGGCTGGGACAGTGACCTGAATGCCTATTTTTATGGACACACTCTTTACATGCTTTCCTGTCACAACGAACAGTACCAGACCGACCTGCCGTTGCACATCCGTTTCTTTGATGCCAGGCGGCACGATAGTGTTTCCGGCATTGTTGCTCTTGCTGAATTCAGAAAAATCAACCACTATTTACAGATAAAAAATCTCTGTCTGGATTCTGCCCATGATAATTATCCTACCTATGAACTATGCAAAAAATGGAACATTGCACCCTTCATTGACCTGAATTCTAACCGCGGCAGACCAGAAAGTATCCCGAAACGCCTAGACATTGACACGGATGGTACTCCTTTGTGCGCTGCCGGATTCCGTATGGTCTACTGGGGCTACAGTCCAAAGCGCCATGACTGTAAATGGCGTTGTCCAGTCGCCTGTGGAAAAGAGGAAAAGTGTACGTGCGAAGTCCCCTGTTCCTCTTCTTCCTATGGGCGCTGCCTTTATACTAAACCTGCCTGGGATATCCGCCTTTATACCCCAATACCACGAGGTACAGAAGAATATAAAAAGACTTATAATAACCGCACAAGTTCAGAGCGGGTAAACAATCGAATCCTCAATGATTATCACTTACATGATATGAAGATTCATGGTAAAAAACGTTATTCTTTCTTTGCCATGATTGCGAGCATGAACACCCATCTGGATGCCCGGCTGAAAAAAGCAAAGCAGGACGCTGCCTAAAAGCTTTTCCTGAATACGTTTTCAAAACCTGCCAATGGGAGGTTTTAAAGTCATGCCGTTTTCTATCGTTTTCGTAGCAGAATAAGGCATGGTTATTTGCTGAATAAGTTATACATCATTTATTCAATAGTTTCCGAGACTACTCTAGAATTATATCACCTATTAAGACGGAAATGTTGGGAAAAAAGTTGCAACGAATTTGTCACCTTTTCTATGGAAAATTCGTCCTATATTTTATACAATATTAATTATAAGGGAGGTCCTATGATGAAAAGTAGAAGCATAAAAGCAATGCTCATTTTAGTGTTGTGTTTTGTTATGGTAACAGCTTGTGGACAAAAAAATAATGAGAACGTAGACAGGGATTTGTTTGTGGGTGAATGGAAATGTGAAGATAATCCATTGGAAAGTAAAGAGTATTACACTGGATTTATCATGATGTATATCCAAGAAGACGACTCATTTAGAATGTCCGATGTAGAAGCTGGAAATCCAGTGATTTCCGGGGAGTTAGAATTTTTATCTGATAAAGACGTGGTGCTAAAATGCAATACAGAGGATGATTTTGATCCACCTCCAACATGGCAATCCATGAACGAAGAACAAGAGATTGAATACAGCTTTACAGAAAACGGAAAACTCCATATGACTTATAAAGAGGGAGATGTTTCATCTACGTTAGTATTTGTGAAACAGTAAGTATGTATAAAAAGATTTTGATGTTTTTATTGATTTGTTTCTTTCTGACTGGTTGTACTTTAGAATCAGAACGTTTTTCTGATGAGACAGTAGAAACCTCTGTGGATTCAAACGTATTATCAGAGAATGAAGATTTGGCAATGGAAGAAACAAGTCTCTCTGAACTAAAGGAACGTGCAAAGACAATTTCGAACAAATATATTGTTGACATTTACCTTGAAAATGAATGTCTGCTGGATTATTCTGCCTACACAGCTGTTGTTTTGGATAATACAAGATTGATTTCTGAATCTCTGGATATTCTTGAACAAAGTCTTAGTAAATATCCGGAAAATTTTATGAAGCAGTTACAATTTGGAGCGATTACATCGATTCGGATTGAATTAGTAGCTTCATTACAATTGAAAGATCATATGAAAGATGGGATAGATGCTGCAGCATTTGCGGAGGAAAAACATGATTACTTTTTAATGGTTTTTGACGTAAATCAACTGTCAGAATCTACATTTCATCATGAAACGGCCCATTTGATTGATAAGCGTTTGGAGTGGGAGAATATCGTGAAAAAGGGTACTATGTTTAGCGAAGAAGCATGGTTAAAACTTCAACCGGATGGATTTGATTATACATATTCGTATAGTCTAGAAGCGGAAATGAAAGAATATTATGATGAAAGTTATTTTGTGTCAGAATATTCCTGTACTTATCCGACAGAGGATCGAGCAACAATGATGGAAATGGCCATGATGGGTTATAAAGAGGAATTTGTGAAAAAGCCGAAATTAAAAGAGAAGCTTAAATATTATGGCAAGTGCATGAGAGAGTGTTTTGATACAGAAAACTGGCCTGAAATTGCTAAGTGGGAGGAGATATACTATGAGTAAAAATAAAAAAGCGTTAAAAATCATATTGACTTTTGTTATTATTGGCGTTTTTTTGTTTATGGTTCCATTCCTGTTTTCTTATGGCTCTATTTTAAAAGAAGCGTTATTTGATAGACCATCAAGGCCTCGCGTTGAATATGGAGAGTTTCCATTTGAATTAGTATATGAATATAATGGTCAGCAATATACAGTTACAGAAACAATTGTTTGTGATTATGAAGGAATATCTTTTGCATTAGATGGTGGGAATTCAAGAGATTGGAATTGTTATATTACAAATAATGAAGAATATGGGCGTTATTATTTAGAGCGTGATAGATACGAATCTCTATATATTCAGGTGCCGCTAGAAGCAGATTATTATATGGGTGACCCAGAATGTAATGAAGATGTAGCGGATCCATATATTTATTTTATTGACGAAGATACTGGAACTACATATTACGAACAAGATTTGTCAGATGTAGTAGGAACTAAAATTATTAGTTGGAAACCAAGCAGTCCGCTTGAAAATAATATTAAGTAACTATGAATAGTACGAAAAATCGTGCTTTATTCGCAGATTGAGGTGTGTTGAAGAGTAATGAGAAGTTGTGGGTTTGTAACACGTTTGCAACATTCCACTTCTTAAAATCAGTAAAAACCGCACAAAATCAAGGTTTTTCAGTTGCCCAAGAGATAGTCAGTTATCTGCGAACAAGACGTATATACAAAGCCCTGGAATGCTTGCATTCCAGGGGCTTTTTTATATGCGGATTGTTCATAGGAATGCAAGAATGGCCGAGGAAATCCGCAGGATTTTCGAGGTTATTCTTGCGGTCGCAGATAACTTTTACAGGCTGGTCGAGATGGAAGGGGCGAAGCGACTGTAATCGAGAATGCTCAACCATCATAGATATTCTACTTCGAACAGATTTTTGTGTGCGCAGTAGAATTGAGTCCTCAAGAATCGGATGTTCTTGTTTTGTTTAAAAATAGTCTGAAAACGTCTAAAATTTCTGGAATAGTAACAAATGAGTTTTTCAATCCAATGTGTCTTGTGCAGACACACTGGATTAAAAAGCAGCAGATATAAACCTGCAGATCATTAAATGTTATGTAACTTCGAAGTAAATTTTCAAACGTCATGCATCTTATCAACGTGGTAAGTTAATTCAAAAATGGTGCTAGGAAATAATATCCCTAACACCATTTTGTTATTTGCTGATTACTCTTCCAGCACCGTCCTTAAAAGTTCCAGTTGCAATTTTAATGATATCATAAATCCAACCAATGCCACAAAAAGCGCCTGTACATAACCAGATAATACCAGTTCCTATCTTGCCTACATAAAATCTATGTATGCCGAAACCACCTAAGAATATTGCTAGCAAAAGTGCCACAAGTTTATTTTTAGGACTGATGCCGCCATTTGTCGCTCCACCGACTGCGGCCGCATTTGCATAGGACGAATTGTTAATCACAACATTTGGATTTTGATTCATTCCTAATTCCTTAACTTGCTTCCCGCATTTTGGGCAAACGACACATTCTTGGTCAATTGTTTCGCCGCAATGTTGACAAAATTTTGTACTCATAAAATTTCCTCCTGTAAAATAATTTTATCTTATGTCACATCGACATTAGAATCTTTTACGTGTGTAACTATCTCAATTTTTGGGGCTTCGTCCTTTTTTTTCAATGCGAGCATCATGGAACTCGCTGTTCTCAAATCTTCAAGTGAGGCATTCCTTGATACTTCAAATAGCATTCTTAGTTTCTTGTTTCAAGAATTTCTTGTAAGATAGAAACAGTTTCGGAATTAAAAAATATGGTTCTCGGTTTTGGGATTCTTCCATAGTGAAGCCAAGAATATAGTTTAAATCTATGGTTCTTCCTCATGTATTCATAGTGTGTTCATATAGTTTGAAATTTGTAAAACTCTTTCATAGGGGATTTTCTTGTTTTTTCGGATTTAAATATCCATTTGCTAAATCACAGAATTTTTCCAAATGAAAAATAGGTATTTTATTGCTTCTACCAAGCGCACGGATGTATGCTACTCCTACTGACATAGAATTTTCCCTAATATTAAAGTTCGGGAAATAGTATTGCTTTGAAAGATTTTTGCAATGAAACTGGACTTAAAAATATACTAAAAATGATATTTGTATAAAATAAATTGGGTTGACATTTTTATTTTATGACATAAACCAATGAGAGTCAATATACTATTAGAAAAAATCTTAATAAAGCAGAAAAACAAAATATATACCACGGTAACTTATAGAGTAATTATTGTCTTTTCTCTATCCCTATGATATGATTTAAACAATATCATTATAGGAAATCATTGCACGAAAAGAGGATAAACAAGTGATTCACACCCGCATCTTATACGGCACCGGCAACCCGGCCAAGCTTGAGGCAATGCGCCGCCGCCTAGCCCCTTTGGGCCTTGAAATCATCGGCCTAAAAGACTTAAATACCGTCATCCCGGATGTTGTGGAGGATGGTAGGACGTCGCTGGAGAATGCGCGAAAGAAGGCGCTGGCATATTATGAAGCGTTTCAGATGCCAGTATTCTCCTGCGATTCCGGCCTGTACATCGACAATATTCCGCAGGACAAGCAGCCGGGCATCCATGTGCGCACCATCGGCGGAAAGTATCTGAACGACGATGAAATGCTTGCACACTATGCAGGGTTGGCGAAAGAATATGGCGATTTGACCGCGCAGTACCGCAACGCAATCTGTTTGGTGCTTGACGAAGCGCACGTATATGAAGCGATGGAAGAAAGTATGGCGAGCGAAAAATTCATCATTACGCAAAAGCCTCATCCGATGCGCAAGAAAGGTTTTCCCCTGGATAGTATTTCGATTGACATAAAAACCGGTGAATATTACTACGATTTAGCAGGAGACGAGCTCGACCAGGTAGCGGTAGAAGACGGATTTCTGACGTTTTTTGAAAAATATTTGAAATAACTGCGTACGGAGTGCCATGGTGCTCCGTATTTTTGTGAAAGAATTCATTACGGAGAACATTATAACTTGCACAAAACGTTTAGAGAATTGTAATTTCCCATATATTATGATATGATTTAGAAAAATCTATAATAAGAGGCAAATAACATTATGAACGATACATTATTAAAAATCAAAGTGGATGCAAAAGCAGTAACAAAAGAGCTTTTGTCGATTGCGAAGCTTTCGGAGGGCGATATTTTAGTGATTGGCTGTTCTTCCAGCGAGGTCGCAGGCAAGACGATTGGCACTTTTTCAAGTGTGGAGGTAGCACAAGCTGTTTTCGCGGGAATTTATGAAATTACCGAAGCCGAGCACATTTATCTTGCCGCACAGTGCTGTGAACACCTAAACAGAGCGATTATCGTTGAGAAAAAGGTTGCCAAAAGAGAGCGCCTTGCGGAAGTGAATGTGATTCCACAGCCGAAGGCGGGCGGCTCCTTTGCGACAACTGCTTACAAAAACTTCAAAAATCCGGTAGCAGTCGAGTACATTTGTGCGGACGCGGGCATTGACATCGGCGACACCCTGATTGGAATGCATTTGAAAAGTGTAGCAGTGCCGGTAAGACTTTCCCTTAATGCCATCGGTGACGCGCATGTGGTGTGCGCACGAACGAGAGCCAAATTCATCGGCGGTGAGAGAGCGGTATATGATGAGGCGTTGTTATAAATTGTTGTTTTCAACCCCAAGTAGAACTCCTTCGCAAACCACGTTATTGTAGCAACAAACAGTGATTGTTATACTTTCTGTGTAAGCTTACAGAATAATAAATTGAAATGAGGTATAGCAATGGAATTAGGAAATAAAATGAAAGCGCTCCGCTTAAAAGCCGGTTTGACGCAGAAAAAGTTAGCCGAAGAATTAAATGTTAGTTTTCAAACGATATCAAAATGGGAAAATAATGTTTGTGCTCCGGATGTGATGCTGTTGCCGAAAATCGCGGTATTTTTTGGTGTTACGATTGATGAATTGTTTGCTTTGTCCGTTGGACAGAAGCTCAGACGAATCGAAAATATGTTGGATATGGAAAAAGAACTTTCCCATGATACATTTTCAGAGACGCTGGAATTTCTGAAAGAGCAGCTGGAAAGCAATGAAGACAAAGGAAGAACGTATTCCTTTCTTGCACATCTGTATCATCACAGAATGACAAGCGATAGTATGTATGTTGAGCAATATGTGAAGAAAGCATTGACGATAAGTCCGGAGATTTGCGACTGTCAGTGGTTGCTGCAAATGGCCTGCGGCGCAGCCAAGAGAGACTTCAACGTATATAATCGTAATGAGGTAATTGAATTTTATAAAGCGGTTGTGCAAAAAAATCCTGATGTGTCGGAAAATTATCTTCATTTATTGGACAATTTGATTGCGGATAATCGGACAGAAGAAGCAACTGCCGTTTTGAAAAAGTACAAAGCGACGGAAAAAAGCTGTGAGATTCGTGGACTCATCTATGAAGCGCGCATTGCATGGGCGGAGCATAGAGATGAGCTTGCAAAGCAAAAATATGCGGAATTGGAGCGGACATACGGTAATTGCGAGCAGGCGATGTTTGAATTAGCGAATTTTCATGCAAAGACCTGTCAATATGATAAGGCAATTACTTACTATGAAAAGTCGTTCAAATTAGCGCAAAAGCCGCGATATATCGACGCACTAATTGGCATCGAAATCTGTTATGCAATCGAGGAGAATTACGAAGAAGCCGTCAGATGCTGCGATAGAGAGCTTGCTGTCCTACGAGAAGATTTCGGATTCGAAGAGGGAGAACCTATTCGAGATATAAATGAAAGAAAGCGGAGATATATCGAGAAAATTCGAGGGTAAATGATGAATGAATTAGATTTAAAAAATTATTGGAAAGCAGAAGAAGCAATTGCACAGATGAAAGGCTGGGATTTTTCCTACATTAGTGGCCGATTTAAGTCCTATGAAGATGATTTGCCGTGGGATTACAAAGAGATTGTGCAAAAATATTTACGTCCGCAGGATAAAATACTGGATATAGACACCGGTGGTGGAGAATTCTTACTGTCATTGAATCATCCGTACGGGTTGACAAGTGTTACGGAGGGGTACGCGCCGAACGTAAAGTTGTGTCAGGAAAAGCTCGGTGCCTTGGGAATACGCGTTTGTGAGGTAACGGATTATTCGCGCATGCCCTTTGCGGATGGTGAATTTGATGTGATTATCAACCGGCATGGTGCTTATGATGCCGAGGAAATACGTCGCATATTGAAGCCGGGAGGTCTGTTTATTACGCAGCAGGTGGGCGAAGATAATGACAGAGAACTGGTAGAGATGTTGCTGCCGGGAATGCCAAAATCCTTTCCGGGAATGAATTTGCGGGAGCAACGAAAGGTATTTTTCAACGTCGGATTCCACATATTGCAGGCGGAGGAGGCATTTCGGCCGATTGAATTTTCTGATGTCGGCGCACTTGTCTGGTTTGCGAGAATCATCGCGTGGGAATTCGTTGGATTTTCGGTAGAAAAATGTTTTGAACAATTGTTGCAGGTACAGAAGGAAGTCGAGGGAAATGGCTGCGTGAGAGGACGCATCCACCGCTACTTACTGGTAGCGAAAAAATAAGAATTGTCTGAGAGTTCCGGAGAGTTGGTTCTCCGGGACTTTTCTGTGTTTTATAAGGATAAAAGATTGACAAAATTAGCAAGAAGGAATAAGATAAAAATATAAATTAGGAAACTAATTAGCAATTAAATTGAAATCAGGAGATGAAAACATGGCGCATGAAAAATTGTTTTTAGCATTGTTAGGTGCTTCTTCAGCCCATGCGGAAGCGAGCAGAAATGCCTTTGCAACCTTAGGGGTAACTGAGGGACAACCTAAAATTCTCTATATATTAAGAAGACAGGACGGGTATGTACAAAAGGAACTTGCAGAAATTTGCGGTGTTCGGCAATCCACTTTAGCTGTATTGCTGATGAAAATGGAAGAGCAGAATTTCATTCGCAGAGAAGTCGACTATATTTCCGGTGGAAAGCGTGCTTACCGAATTTTCTTAACGGACAAAGGAAGGGTACAAGCAGATGAGATTGAACTTATCGTAGAAGCATTGGAAGAAAAGAGCTTTTTTGGATTTTCGCAGGAAGAAAAAGAAAACTTACTAACACTGCTAAGCAGAGCTGAGGAAAATATACGTAGATAAGGGAGAACAGTATGAGAAAGAGCAAAATTATTTTAGTAGCTATACTTGCTATGCTGGCAGTAAGTGGATGCAAAGAGAATAAAAAAATAGAGGAGGTAACAACAATGAATGAAAATGAGAAAAAAACAGAAACAAAAAAAGTAGTGAATGAGGAACTTATCATTAAGGAAAACGGAAAAGAAATTTACGGGAAGCTGTATATGCCGGAAGAGGAAGGGACTTACCCGGCCGTTATTTTGAGCCATGGATACAATGGTTCGCACACGGACTTTACAACCGAATGTCAATATTTTGCTTCCCATGGATTTATCGCCTATGCGTATGATTTCAGTGGCGGCTCTACTCGTTCAAAAAGTAGCGGAGAGACGACAGACATGTCAATCTTTACTGAAAAAGAAGATTTACTGACAGTATTAAATTATTTCAAAAACATGGAGAAAGTAGATAAGGAGCGAATTTATTTGTTTGGCGGCAGTCAGGGTGGACTGGTAACGACCTTGGCGACAGAAGAAAGTAAAGAAAGTGTTCGCGGCATGATTTTGTACTATCCGGCGCTCAATATTCCGGATGACTGGCGCGGAAACTATGCGACGGAAGAAGAAATACCGGAAACCGTTGACTTCTGGGGATTGAAGCTAGGGAAGAAGTTCTTTGTGGATATGCGTGATTTTTACACATTTGACAATATTGGAACATTTACGGGAGATATTTTGATTATTCACGGTGACAAAGATGCGATTGTGCCGCTGAGCATTTCTGAAAGGGCTGTAGATTTATATGAGAATGCTGAACTTGTCGTATTGCCGGGCGAGGGACACGGTTATTCACCTGCCGGTGCTAAAACAGCACGTGAGCTTGCACTGGAATTTATGCAAAAGCATTAAGCGAATGAATAAATATATGGAATGAGGTAAAATATGAGCAGAGAATTTGTTGATGTTAATTCCACATATTATACAAAATGCGAACAAGCAGGTAAGCTGTTAAAAATACAATATAGGTCAAAGACATATGATGAGCTTGCTATGGATATTGCGAAAGATGCCTTGATCTATTTGCCTTACGGCTATGAGAGTGAACCTCAGAGAAGTTACCCTGTCTTTTACTTAATGCATGGTGGCGGAGGCAACTCGGACGAGGTTTTTGGCGGTGTTGATGCGAGAACGGACTTGAAAAATATTTTGGATCATATGATAGAGAAGGGAGATATTGAGCCATTGATTGTGGTGGCACCTTCGTTTTATTATGAAGGCACGACAGAGGCATTGACCTCGAAAAAGGATGCGAGGTTATTAACGCAGAATTTTCATCATGAGCTGATAAATGACTTGATTCCGGAAATCGAAAACACATTTCGTGTCAAGCGTGGAAGAGAACATCGCGCTTTCGGCGGTTATTCGATGGGTTCAGAGGCTACATGGAATGTATTTGCAAAATGTCTTGTGCATTTTAAATACTTTTTGCCGATGAGTGGCGATTGCTGGGCCATTCAAGTGACTGGCGGTATGTTATGCCCACAGCAGACCGTAGATTTTTTAATCGAATCGGTAAAAGCTGCAAAATGTAATCCGACAGATTATAGAATATTTGCTTGTGTTGGTGATAATGGTGTAGCATTTAAGCCAATGGATTCGATGATAAGTGAAATGAAATTACGAGGCAAGTATTTTTACTTTCATAAGGATTTCGCAGAGGGAAATATCGTATATTGCGTAGCACATGGCGGGACACATTCCTACGAGTATTGCTACAAATACATATATAATGCCTTGCCGCATTTCTTTAAATAAGTAGGATATATGAATGAAATATTTGATATAACAATTTTCATCCAAGATGTGACCGAAGTAAAAGCTGAGGATAAAATGGTAAAGATGATATCATTTAGCGGGAATTGCAATAGCCAGTATTTTCAAGGTGAAATTTTGCCAGGAGGTATAGACACTCAAGTGATACAGGCGAATGGCAAAGGAACTTTGTCTGCACGCTATATGATGCGAGGGATAGATTCGTCCAAGGCATCCTGCTGTGTTTTTGTCGAAAACAATGGAGTAATGGCAGAAAATGGTGAAATCGAAACTATACCGAAAATTGTGACGGATAGTAAAGAATTGGCTTGGCTGCAAAACGCACCACTTCATGGCAAATTGGTGATGGAAAAGGGTGCGCTGCATGTAAAAATTTATGTAAATTAACTACGGATAGAAAGGTTTGGAGGAAAAATCCTCGGACCTTTTTTCTGTTTGCGCGACAACGGCTGCATTTAGTGATATATTAATAATGATAAAAAATTAACGATATTCATTAAAAATGTTGACAAACACAAAAAATAGCCCTATAATGCAATTATCGACAAACGTTAAAAATTTAACATTTGTCGTTCGCAACAAACGATTCAATATTTTTACTTATGGAGGATGTTATGAAACAGGAAGCAGTAACATGTATTAATAGGATTGGTAAAATCGGCCAAATCATAGAATTGATTTGCCGTATTGTGATGATTATCGGGCTAGTAGCGATGATTGGATTAACAGTTATTGTAGCAGTAATTCCGGAAGGATTTTTGAGCATCGGTGTGCGTGGCGCGATGGAGATCGGGGTTGATTTAGGTGCATTGGGCGTGGAACTCAGTGAGGAGGAGCAGAACGAAATTGCAGACGAATTGGATGCAAGCAAGGGAGAATTGGCAATGTCTTTCGATGGTTTGAAGGTGGAGGCTGATTCCGTGGAAACTTCGGTTGAGGATAGTAAAATTCAAATGACTTCGACGAGTGAAACCATTCAGATGATGGAACGTTTCAAATTGCTCGCTACATGTATCGTAGCAATGTTGGAATTGATGTTGGCTCTTGTTACTGTGATATTTGCCGGCAGGCTTTGCAAGGCATTCCGTTATTGTGAGACACCATTTGGCATGGATGTGATTAAGAAAATGACGCAGCTTGCCTACGCACTTATTCCGTGGGCCGTGTTGCACCCGACTTTAAAAAATGCAGCAGGTCTTATGTTCTCGAATGAAGTGCAATTCACGGTAGACATTGGCATGATTATTGTGGTGTTATTAGTCTTAGCTCTGACATACATTTTCAAGTACGGTGCAATGTTACAGCAGGAATCTGACGAGACACTTTAGGGGGAGAGAAAAATGGGAAAAATTGTTTTGCGGTTAGACCGTGTGATGGCTGACCGAAAAATCAGCTTAAATGAGCTGTCGGAGATGGTTGGAGTCACAAATGTTAATCTTTCAAAATTAAAGACTGGCAAGGTAAGTGCCATCCGTTTCTCGACTTTGGAAGCAATATGTGATGCGCTACATTGCCAGCCGGGCGACATTTTAGAGTATGATGAGAGTACCAGAGAGGTATAAGTTATGAAGCACTTGATTATAGAAGAACTTTCCGGCTGGAAGCGCTGGGAGGTTGTTTGGCTGGTAGCAGAGTGTGTGGTTATTCTTGCATTATCGATTTACTGGGGAGACACGGTCATGGGTACGATTTCCGCAATAACGGGAGTTGCCTGCGTTGTTTGTACCGGGAAGGGAAAATTGAGTGCGTATCTTTTCGGCCTAATTAACGCGTCACTCTATGGATGGATAGCTTTTCATGCGAAATACTACGGCGAAGTAATGCTCAACTGGCTCTATTATGTTCCGATGCAGTTTTACGGATTTTATGTGTGGAAAAAGAACATGAATCCGGAAACCCACGAAGTCAGAAAACGAAAAATGACGTGGAAGGGACGTTTTCTGTTGACGGTTGTCATGGTACTGATTACATGGTTGTACGGCTTAGTGCTTAAGAGAATGGGTGGTGAACTACCATACATGGACGCACTGAGCACAGGTATCTCAGTTGTGGCAATTATCATTTCGATTAAAATGTATCTCGAACAATGGATTTTATGGATAATTGTCGATACTGTCACGGTTATCATGTGGGCTATGGCATTTGCAAAAGGAAATTCAAACATAGCGACACTTATTATGTGGAGTGTCTATCTGGCAAATGGCGTAATTATGTATCTGAAGTGGGCGAAAGAAATCAAAATGGAAAACGCAAAAACATCATAAGTTATGAAAAGGGCAAAACCATATGGCGGTTTTGCCCTTGCTTGCAATTGTGGGAATATAATAAGTTACACGATTTGGTTTTGTGGATTTCCGGCAAAGAAGCACTGAATATTTTCTGCAATTTTGCCGATACAGCGGGCGCGTGCTTCAGAGGAGCCCCATGCCATATGAGGCGTGAGACAGACATTTTCAAAGTCACGTATTGCGTAAAACGGATGGTCTGTTCCGAATGGCTCGATGGAAAAAACATCGACGCCCAAACCGCCGATACGGCCTTTGCGTACTGCGTCGGCAAGAGCCTGCTCGTTCGTAACGGCACCGCGTGCAGTATTTATTACGATTGCATTTGACTTCATTGTAGCAATGCGCTCGCGGCTAATCAGTCCGCGAGTAGAATCATTCAGCGGAATATGCAACGAAATAATGTCACAGGTGCGACAGATGGTATCAATATCGGTAAGCGGGAACTCACCTTCGGCTTTGCGCCGGCAAACGAGCACTTTAGCACCCAGCGCCTGTGCAATCTGTGCCACGCGCGTACCGATGCCGCCACCGCCGACCACGCCCCAAGTCATCGAAGACAACTCGTGGAATACCGGCGTCATCCGATTGGCAATCCCGGAGTCGGTGTACTCGCCTGAGTGCACAAAATTGCGGTATTCTGTCAGATGACTTGCCAGCGAAAGCGCCATCGCTACACTTACCTGCGCCACACTGTCCGTCGAATAACCAGGTACATTACAAAGCGCAATGTCGTGCGCCCTACAATATGTGATATCAATATTGTCATAGCCGGTCGCTGCCACACAAATCAGCTGCAAATTTCTTGCAACGTTCAAATTTCCTGCATGCAATTTAATTTTATTTAACACAACAACGTCGGCGTCCGCAATGCGCTCCGCCACATCATCAGCCTCGGTAGCCTCGTACTCGACTGTCTGTCCGAGTGCGCGAATCGGTGAAAGGTCAATATCTGCGCCGAGTGTTGATTTATCAAGAATAACAATGTTCACTCTTATTTCTCCGTTCCTGTTTTTGTTTTATTATATAAAAATAGTGGAGAGAGAGCAAGCGGTTTTATACATAAGAGTAGGAGCAGAGAACTAGATGGAGTTTACAGTTGAATAAAATTCTCTGATAAATTATAATAAAAAGAAAAAGAATAAGTGGGGGATAAGAATGAAAAATCACACTGATGTGCTGCTTTTTCATTCGACAACATTTGTGCCGAAGCGTCACAAAGTTGATTTGATGCTACAAAAGAAATCGCATTCGCGATTTTTTTGAGCGATTCCTCAGCGGAAACGCTTCGGAATGGAGAAGCATATGAAAAAAGAACAGATTTGGGCAAGCGAGGTTGCCGAGAAGATTGTGCGCAAGGTGCGTGTGACCGCACAGCGCAACCAGGGTAAGGTGCCGTACACGACGGTGGATGGCAGATTTGATGATTGGAGCGACCGCATCTGGTGGTGGACGAATGGTTTTTTCGGTGGGCAGCTTTGGCTGTTGTACAACGCATACGGTGATGAACTGTTCCGCAAATCGGCCGAGGAAATTGAGAATAAGTTGGATGGTTGCTTGATGGAATATTCGGCGATGGATCATGACAACGGATTTAAGTGGCTGCTGACGTCAGTGGCAAATTATAAACTGACTGGGAGTGAGAAATCGAAGAATCGCGCATTGCTCGCGGCTGGTAATCTGTCAGGAAGATACAATCCGGCAGGGCAGTTCATCCGCGCGTGGAACGATCCGGGGAATGGACACAATGCTGGCTGGGCAATCATTGATTGTATGATGAATCTGCCACTTCTTTATTGGGCTAGCGAGCAGACGAACGACCCGCGTTTTGCGCAGATTGCGAAGCTTCACGCAGACACGGCGATGAAGGTGTTCATTCGCGAGGATGGCTCGGCGAATCATATTGTCGTATTTGACCCGGCAACCGGCGAAAACTTAAAGTCACTGGGCGGACAGGGTTATGGCGAAGGTTCTTCCTGGACGCGCGGTCAAGCTTGGGCATTGTACGGATTTACACTAAGTTACATTCATACAAAAGAAGAACGCTATTTGGAAACTGCAAAAAGATGCGCGAAATATTTCACATCGCAAATTCCGGAGAGCGGATTAATTCCGGTTGATTTCCGTCAGCCGGAAGAGTGCACATGGGAAGATTCCACAGCAGCGGCAATCGCAGCCTGCGGTCTTTTGGAATTGAAAAAATATGTAGATGCGGACGAGCAGAACATGTGTCATGAAGCAGCTTTAAAAATGCTCCGAGCGCTGGAAAGCAGCCGTTGCAACTGGACGACTGACACCGACAATATCGTCGAGAAATGCACCGCGGCATATCATGACAAAGAGCATGAATTTGCGATTATCTACGGTGATTATTATTTCACAGAAGCAATTTTGAAATTATGTGAGAAGGACATCTTTTTATGGTAAGAACGGAGGAAACTGCAATGAGAGACTATTGGATTCAGACGATGTTAAAAATCGCAGACCCGGTGTTGAATTATTTGGCGACCCGCACGTTACATCATGCGATTCCGATGAATTTTCATCCGGACCGCAAGCCGTACGCGATGTTAGAAGCCTTGGGAAGAACCGCCTGCGGCATGGCGCCATGGCTGGAGATGGAAGGTGCGGTTGGAGAAGAAGCGATGCTGCAGGAAAAGTACCGCAAGCGGATGCGAGAAGCAATTGATGCGGCAACCGACCCGCAGTCAGCGGATTACATGAATTTCTCGCAGGGGTACGGACAAGCCTTGGTGGACGCGGCTTTTTTAGCACACGCGGTCGTACGGGCGCCGAAGCAAATGTTTGCATTGCTGGATGAAAATGTAAAGAAGAATTTCGTGCAGGCATTAAAAGAGACGCGCAAATTCGTGCCGTTTGTCAGCAATTGGCTATTATTTTCGGCAATGGTGGAAGCGGCGCTTTATGTGATGGGCGAAGATGATTATGATTTGGTGCGCGTGGAGTATGCGGTAAATTCCTTCCAAAAGTGGTATGTCGGCGACGGCACCTACGGTGACGGCGACTATTTCCACTGGGATTATTACAACAGTTTCGTCATTCATCCGATGTTGGTGGATATCCTGCGCACGTTCCGCGCCATTCGACCGGAATATGAGCGATTCTATCCGACGGTGGAAAAGCGCGCTGCCAGATACGCGCAAGTACTCGAGCAGCTCATCAATGCGGATGGAACTTATCCGGTGATCGGGCGCTCGGTTGTGTATCGTTTCGGTGCCTTTCAGGCGTTGTCGCAGGCAGCATTGGAGGAATATCTCCCGGCAGAATTACCTTACGGGCAGGTGCGTTGCGCCTTAAATGCAGTAATTCACAAAGTGATGAAAAATAACAATATGTTTGATTCGGACGGTTGGCTTACACCGGGCGTGTACGGCGAACAACCGTACTTGGCGGAAGGCTATATCTGCGTAGGCAGCCTGTATCTCTGCGAAGCGGTGTTTCTGCCACTTGGGTTGACACCGACGCATCGATTTTGGACAGAAGAAAATCAGGACTGGACGGCAAAGAAAATCTGGTCCGGACAAAATATAATGTGTGACCACGCGATAGATTAAAAGTATGGTATGATTAGTATTGTTAACATATTAAAGAATAAATAAAAAGAAGCTTCGATATTGCAAAGAAATTATCTGCGTGAATTTCTTTGAGACTTGCCCGGCATAAACTTCGGAATGGAGGATTCGAATGAACAATCAGGAAATTAAAGATTTTTTATTTGCAAACGCAGAATTGGAATTTCGTAAATTTACCTCAGCGTTAATTCCGGGCACAACTAACATATTAGGCGTGCGCATCCCGAAGCTGCGCGCGTTAGCAAAGCAGATTGCGAAAGGGGATTTTCGTACATATTTACAATTCGCTACGGACGATTCCTACGAGGAGATCATGCTGCAAGGATTTGTCATCGGTTACGCCAAGGCGGATATTGATGAAATCCTACAATATGTGGAACGATTTGTGCCGAAAATCCGTGATTGGTCGGTGAACGACGGCTTTTGCGCAACATTGAAAATTACGGACAAGCACCGCGAAAACGTCTGGGATTTTCTGATGCGCTACAAAGATTCTACGCAGGAATTTGAACAGAGGTTTCTTGCTGTCATGTTGATGAATTATTTCCTCACAGAAGAGTATATTGATAAAGTTTTGGAGATCTGGGACAATTTGCAGCACGAAGGATATTATCGACAGATGGGTGTCGCTTGGGGCATTGCGACCGCATATGCAAAGTTCCCGCAGAAAACATATCAGTTTTTATTAAAGAATCATCTTGATGATTTTACTTATAATAAAGCGATTCAAAAAATGATAGAATCATATCGTATTTCAGCAGAGGATAAGGTAATGTTGAGAGCGATGAAGCGAGTGTAAAAATGACCGGGATTTTCGGCAATGTTATTTCGTTCAAAGCCTTGTTTCGTTAAGGAGCAAATCTTCGGATTTGCTCCTTAAAATATTTTCGGAACAAAATTTCTGTTAAGTTAAATGTTTTGGAAAGTGAAAATTTATAGAAATAGGTCTCAGTCGTAGGAATGGTTATGTGCTAAAAATCGGTAAAGGAAAGACATTGAAAGTGAAAAAAATATATGGTATAATGAGCCTTGCAGAGCTTCGTGCTTGCACAGGGAGCGCTATAAGGCGAATGCCTGCACGGAGACGTCAGTCGACGTGGTATAATGAGCCTTGCAGAGCTTCGTGCTTGCACAGGGAGCGCTATAAGGCGAATGCCCGCACGGAGACGTCAGTCGACGTGGTATAATGAGCCTTGCAGAGCTCCGTGCTTGCACAGAGAGCGCTATAAGGCGAATGCCTGCACGGAGGCGATAGCCGACGTGGTATAATACAAGTTAGTAATTTTCATCTTCGCTATAAGCAAAACGAATTAAGAAAAGGAGAAGGCCGTATGGAAATACAATTACAGGAGCTTATTGACCAGATTAAAAGAGATGGTGTAGAGGCGGCGGATGCGGAAGCAAAGTCCATGCTCGACGATGCAAAAGCACAGGCTGAGAAAATCATTTCAGATGCACAGGCACAGGCAGATAAAATTTTGGTTAATGCGAAAAATGAGAACGAACGAATGGTAAAGTCAAGCGAGGATGCGATTCGACAAGCAGGACGCAACCTGCTTATTTCTTTTAGAGAAAGCGTTACGCGAGAATTGAAAGCCATCGTTGGTGAAAATGTTGCTACGCTCTATTCGTCGGATGCGTTAGCACAGCTTATTATCAATGTTGTTGAGCGTTGGGCAGACAAACCGGATGCTGAGGATATATCAGTGATTTTGAATAGCAGCGACTTAAAATTGTTGGAAGAAACTTTGCTTGCGGCTCTTAAAGATAGAATGTTAAAGGGTGTTGTGCTGAAAGCAAACGATAATTTTGACGGAGGATTCCGCATTGCCGTAAATAACGGCGGAGCATATTACGATTACTCTACAGAAGCGGTAGTAGATATGTTATCAAACTATCTCAGCCCTAAAGTTACGGAACTTTTGAAAGAGGCGGAGTAGTTATGGCTGAATATTACTTAATCTCACAGCTACCATCTTTGGATGGAGTCAGCGAAAATATGATGTTACCGATTACAGAGGAACGATTTTTAGAGTTATGCAATCGTTTTTTAGGAAAAAAGTCACAGAACGAATTGGCTAAATTAACACTTGCACCGCCAAAAAACTATGAAAAATCAAGCTCAGCTTTGGTCGAAGCATGGAATGAAGGCGAGCGAAATTTGCGGCTTGCTCTTGGTAAAGTTCGGGCAGACAAAATGAAAAAATCATTTGATATAGAAAATAAATCTCTGCCTATCGGACTTATAAAAGCGGCAAGTACAGCGGTGGAGATAGAAAGCCCTCTGGAAGCGGAAAAATTTCTGAATCGTTATCGTCTGGATTTTTTAGAAACACTCAGACCAATGGATACCTTTTCAGAGGATTTTGTCTTCTATTATGGGCTTAAATTAAAACTGCTCGTGCGTGCAAGACAGTTTGATGCGGACATTGGAGAGACCGCATATAGAAATATTTACAATTCCATTTTAAATGGAGATAAGCTGGAGGGTTACAATGACGGAAAATAAAGGAAAGGTTATAAGCATTAACGGAAACTTGGTGTCAGTAGAATTTGAAGGCAATGTTTCTATGAATGAAATATGTTTTGTTAAAGTCGATGACACGGCGCTGAAAAGCGAAGTTATCCGTATCCGCGGAAATATCGCGCAAATTCAGGTTTACGAAATGACCGGCGGTATCAAATGCGGAGACGAAGTAGAATTTACCGGCAACATGCTGTCGGCACAGCTCGGTCCGGGCTTGCTTGGACAGATATACGATGGACTTCAAAATCCCCTGCCGATACTGGCGGAACAGGCTGGCTGGTTTTTAGAACGTGGAAATTATGCAGATGGATTAAATGCTGAGAAAAAATGGGAGTTTACACCGACGGCTCAGATTGGTGTTACGTTACGTGCCGGTGAATATATCGGAACCGTTCCTGAAGGGCCGTTCACACACAAAATTTTTATTCCATTTTATCTGCTCGGAAACTACACTTTAAAATCCATTGCAGAAAAAGGAGAATATACCGTAAAAGAAACGATTGCGGTTATAACAGATGAGAGAGGGCGGGATATCCCGGTCACGATGTCCTTTGAGTGGCCGGTGAAACGTGCAGTAAGATGTTATAGTGAAAGATTAGCGCCGGTGGAAACAATGGAAACAAAGGTGCGTCTTATTGACTCCTTTTTCCCTGTAGCAAAGGGCGGAACTTATTGTACTCCGGGACCGTTCGGCGCCGGCAAAACCGTATTACAGCATACGACTTCAAAGTATGCAGATGTTGATATTGTAATCATTGCTGCCTGCGGTGAGCGTGCAGGTGAGGTTGTGGAGACATTAACAGAATTCCCTGAACTTACAGACCCTAAGACAGGACGTTCCCTCATGGAGCGTACCATTATTATTTGTAATACGTCTTCTATGCCGGTAGCTTCCCGAGAAGCATCGGTTTACACCTCAGTAACACTTGCGGAATATTACCGCCAAATGGGACTGAATGTTCTGCTTTTGGCAGATTCAACATCTCGTTGGGCACAGGCTTTGAGAGAAATGTCAGGAAGACTGGAAGAAATTCCGGGCGAGGAAGCTTTCCCGGCATATTTGGAATCTTATATTGCGGCATTTTATGAAAGAGCAGGCTATGTTCGTTTACCGGACGGAAGCACAGGTTCGGTTACGATTGGCGGCACCGTTTCTCCTGCAGGCGGAAACTTTGAAGAGCCGGTAACACAGGCAACCTTAAAAGTTGTAGGTGCTTTCCACGGATTATCCCGTGAACGTTCAGATGCAAGAAAATATCCGGCGATTGACCCGCTCATTTCCTGGTCAAAATATAAGAGTGTTATCAATCATAAGAAATCAGCGTTTTGCAAGAATATTCTTCAGCATGGCGATGAAATTGGCTCTATGATGAAGGTGGTTGGCGAGGAAGGTACCAGTCTTTCCGATTATATCATTTATTTAAAAGAAGAAATGCTGGATGCAGTTTATTTGCAGCAAAATTCATTTGATTTGATTGATGCAAACTGCGATACAGCGCGGCAACGTTATGTTACCGATAAGCTGATTTATGTTTTAGGCAGTGAATACGCGATAAACAACAAGGATGATGCCCGCAGCTTCATTAACCGTATGCGTCAGAAGTTTATTGACTGGAATTATACCGAATTTGAAAGTGATGCTTTCAAAAAGGTTGAAGCCGAAATCGATACGTTGTACGAAGAAGGCAACGGAAAAATCAGCCACGAGGCAGAAGAATTATTGAAGGACGGTGAATAAGAATGAATAAAGTATATAACCGAATTGAATCTATCACCGGAAATGTGATTACCGTAAGAGCAAACGGTGTTCGTTATAACGAATTGGCTCAAATCAATACACGCTTCGGCAAATCACTCGCAGAGGTAAATAAAATCGAAGGGGACATTGTTTCACTGCAGGTTTTTGCCGGCGGTCAGGGTGTTTCTACCGGTGATGAAGTACGTTTTTTAGGACATGAAATGCGAGTATCCTTTAGCGAGGATTTATTAGGTCGTATCTTTAACGGTTCCGGGGAGCCGAGAGATAAAGGACCGGCACTTACAGAAAATATGAAAGCCATCGGCGGACCTTCTGTAAATCCTACGAAACGTATTCTTGCCAACCGAATGATGAGAACAAACATCCCTATGATTGATATGTTCAACACATTAGTAGTTTCACAGAAGCTGCCGATTTTCTCAATTTCAGGTGAGCCGTATAATCAGCTTCTTGCCCGTATTGCGATGCAGGCAGAAGCCGATGTCATCGTGCTTGGCGGTATGGGTCTGAAATATGACGATTTTCTCTATTTTAAGGATGAACTTTCAAAAGGTGGGGCATTAAGCAAAACAGTTATGTTTATTCACACTGCATCGGATCCTATCGTTGAATGTATGATGATTCCTGATATGGCTTTGGCGGTGGCAGAGCAGTTTGCTTTGCAGGATAAGGATGTATTGGTGCTGCTGACCGATATGACCAACTTTGCCGATGCTATGAAGGAAATTGCGATTACGCAAGAGCAGGTGCCTTCGAACCGAGGATATCCTGGCGACCTTTATTCCCAGCTTGCCGCACGTTATGAAAAGGCGGTTGACTTTGCAAATTCCGGATCGGTTACTGTTTTGGCAGTTACCACGATGCCGGGCGATGACGTAACACATCCTGTCCCGGATAATACAGGTTATATTACAGAGGGACAGTATTATCTGAAAGGCGGTCGTATTGAGCCATTTGGCTCGCTTTCCCGACTGAAGCAAAATGTAAACGGTAAAACCCGTAAAGACCATCGAGCACTTATGGATGCTATGATTCGTATGTATTCTTCTTACAAAGAGACGTTGGAAAAGAAGAATATGGGCTTTTCCATGAGCCGCTGGGACGATAAGCTGCTGAAATACGGTAAGCTTTTTGAAAACAAGCTGATGGATTTGTCGGTGAATTTATCGCTGGAAGAAGCTCTCGATTTAGGATGGGAAATCTTGGCCGACTGTTTTGAAAAAGATGAAACCGGAATAAAGTCAGACCTTACCGATGAATTTTGGCCTGTTTTGTAAGGGGGGACAATATTGGCAAAAATCAAATTAACAAAAAACGAGTTAAAGGTACAAAAAGATGCTCTCAAAATGTACCGGAGATATTTGCCTACGCTAACGCTAAAAAAACAACAGCTTCAAGCGGAAATCCGCACAATTGAATCCAAGGCGAAAGCAGTAAGAAAAGAAAAAGAAAACCTTGAAAAAGGATTTGGTACATGGATTGCTGTTTTCAGTGAAAAAGATGCTTTTCCGGAGGGAATCATCACGGTAAGAAATATTCGCAAAGGCGAAGGAAATATTGCAGGTGTCGCGATTCCTACCTTCCATGGAGCAGATTTTTCCAGAGGAGATTATGATTTATACGAGACGCCCCTTTGGGTGGACATCGCCGCGAACCATATGGAAAAGGCAATGTCTCTCGATTTAGAGGCGGAAGTGTTAGATGAACAGGTTCGACTTTTAGAGGCGGAGCTTCTTGCAACCTCTCAAAGAGTCAACCTATTCGAAAAGGTAAAAATTCCCGAAACAGAGGAGAATATCAAAAAAATATCAATTTATATGGCAGACCAACAGGTGAGTGCCGTAGTTCGTTCCAAAATATCAAAACGAAAAATAGCCCTTCGCAATGCAGAGGCTTCCGAAAGGCAGGTATATTCATTATGATCGTGCCTATGAAAAAAGTTTCTCTCATAATTATGGGAGACAAAAAATCAGAAACATTAAAAAAGCTCCGTAAACTGGGCATTCTCCACATCGAGATAACCGAAGGTTCCGGTGAGAAGATAAACGAACTGAACGAGCAGAAAGCTTTGCTTGAAAGTGCGATTTTTAACATCGGAAAAAAGAAAAATACGGAAGAAAAAAGTGTAGATTACTACGAAGCGCTGGCAATAGCAAGAGAGATTGCTTCGCTTGCAGAAGAAAAAAAGGTATGCCAGGCGGAAAAAAATGCCCTAAATGCAGAACTTGACCGTTTGAAAAATTGGGGCGAGCTGGATCCTTGCAGCATTACGGATTTAGCACAAAAAGGTGTTCACGTTTCCCTTTATGAGATGCCGAAAGCGGAATATGAAGGATTAGGTGAGAATGTAAAAACCTTGATTTTAGACAGAACGAAAGCTTCCGTAAAATTCCTGATGATTGAATCAGGGATGGAAGGCGAGGTTGAGGTTCTACAGTCTATAAATAGCTACCGGTTAGAACTGCCACAAATATCCAGCACGGAAATGAAACAAAAAATCGCGGAATTAAGCAGTCGTATCAAAACTATAGACGAAAAAACAGTTTCCTATGCAGACTATATTGAGAGTATGAAAAATGCAATCAAAATTTGCGAAAAAGAAATTGAGTTTGAAGTTTATGCCACAGGTATGGCGGATGAAAGCGTATCGGCGGATGACAAAAGAGATGTTTCTATTGCGTATTTTAAAGGATATATTGAAGAGGAAAATCTTGACAGACTAAAGCAGAAGGCGAAGAATAATTCTTGGGGACTTCTTGTGGAGGAGCCGTGCGAGGAGGACAATGTTCCAACCAAACTGAAAAACAATAAGTTCGTGAGTTTAATCTATCCGCTAACTGATTTTTTAGGTACTGTTCCCGGATATTTTGAATATGACATTTCCGGATGGTTTTTAGCGTTTATACTCATATTCTTTGGAATTATTTTCGGAGATGGCGGGTACGGATTGCTGATTTGTTTTGTAGCTGCGATACCGATTATAAAATCGCTTGTATCAAAAAAATCAGTTTCACCTATGTTTTTACTTGTGGGACTTTTCGGATTATCGACGGTGCTCTGGGGAACGCTTACTTGTACATGGTTTGGACTTTCCCCCGAACAGTTACCTCAATGGCTTAAATGTTTATCGGTACCTGTAATTTCAAATGTTTATGCCGATAAGATTTGGTATCCGTTTTGGACACAAGGGGAAGTAGGACTTACCACAGCACAGAATTTGCAGATATTCTGTTTTTCGTTGGCTCTAATCCAGCTGACAGTAGCACATATAAAAGGTGCGATGCGAAATAAAAAATCACTCAAGGTTCTTGGTGATATCGGCTCAATATTACAGCTTCTCGGCATCTATTATTTGGTGCTTAGTCTTGTAGTAAATGCACAGGTATTCAGCTTTGGGTTAGTAATAGCCGGTATTCCGGTCGGTACGGTTGCCATTGCTCTTATAGGAGTAGGCTTCTGTTTGAATTTTGTGTTTGCGAACTATGAAGGAAATATTATAAAATCAATTCTTACAAGTCTTACGAATATTGTTTCGGTTCTGCTTGGGGTAGTGAATGTATTTTCAGACATAGTTTCGTATATACGCCTTTGGGCCGTTGGCCTTGCAGGCGCGGCGATATCTGCAACCGTGAACGAATTGGCAGGACCGTTACTTGGAAACTTTATGTTCATGCTTCTTGCGATTATCCTTTTAGTGTTCGGTCATGGACTTAATATGATATTAAATATTCTGTCTGTTATTGTTCATGGAATCAGACTGAACACGCTGGAATTTTCATCGCATCTGGATATGTCCTGGAGCGGACATAAATTTAAACCATTTGAAGAACAAATTGATTAAAAAGGAGAAACATTATGAATTTGGGATTATTAGGAACAGCATTAGCTATGGGCATCGCCGCAATCGGCTCTGCCATCGGTATCGGTATTGCCGGACAGGCATCCATTGGTGCGTGGAAGAAATGTTACATGAGTAATAAAGCGGCACCATTTATTCTTACCGTTTTCGCCGGCGCACCACTGACGCAGACGATTTACGGTTTCCTTTTGATGCAGCAGATGAAGGCATCCGCTGCTGACCCAGCATTTTTGTTCGGTCTCGGAATTGCATCCGGTGTTGCTATGGCATTTTCGGCTGTGTTCCAGGGTAAGGCAGGTGCTGCAGGTGCAGATGCTTTGGCAGAAACAGGAAAAGGCTTCTCGCAGTATATCACAGTTGTCGGTTTGTGCGAAACCGTTGCATTGTTTGCACTTGTTTTCAGCATGGTAGCGCTTGGGTAAGTTGAACCAACAAATGAATATTAGGAAAGAAGGCGTCGCAGCAAGGCGGCGCTTTTTTTATGGTGCGCTGTTAGCGTAGTATAAGAAAAGGCCTTGACTATTATAGCCAAAGCCTGATTTCTGCCCATTGCAATGCCAATAGATGTAGTAATTTTAGATTACTGCCTTAATTATCTGTAACATTTTGGGGTGTTTTTGTAAATCTTTATTTTAGTCGAATCCCACATCCTGCCTTTGCGAATACAGGAATCTTATCGAGTGGAGCATCTACCTCATAAAATGCACCCCCCGAATATAATTCGCCTGTGTAAGCATCTGCCCAATCGCATCCTGCCGGCAGATAAACCTTGCGTTCTCGCACATTCGCCTCCATAACCGGAGCTACAAGCAGGTCATGTCCAAAAAGATATTCATCCTGATTTTCCCAGCAATTTGTGTCATGCGGGAAATCGTAGAACAGCGCTTTGATGACCGGCGTACCTTTTTCGTGAGCTTCCGCCATCGCCTCGCGAATATAATCTTTTAATGAATCGCGGATATGAATATATTTTACCATCATCTCCTCGACATGCGGCGGACAGCTCCAAACCTCATTGTCCGCGCTGGAACCACACATCCCGCCGCCGGTAAAACCGAGCGGTTTCTTATCATGCGGGTCGCGGTCACCATGCAGTCGCATGACCGGCAAAAACGCGCCGAGCTGGAACCAGCGCATCAGCAATTCGTGGAAATTCGGGTCATGAATATTGCCACCATGAAAACCGCCGATATCAGCAGTCCACCAAGGAATGCCGGCAAGCCCCATATTAATACCCGCGGTAAACTGATTGCGCAATTGCGTGAATGTCGACGGCACATCGCCAGACCAAACGAGAGCGCCGTACTTGGCAGCACCCGCCCATGCACAGCGAATCAAATTAATCGTTTTTTTTACACCCTCGGTCTGCATGCCCTCATAAAATGCACGCGCGTATTGTACCGGGTATTCGTTCGCACATTCCAATGCCGGGCCATCATAGTAACGGTAGATATCAAAATCAGCATGGGTAAATTCCGGTTCTGCCTCATCGAACCAAAACAGTTCCACGCCGTTTTCGCGGTAATTTTCCTTACAAATGTTCCAAATATATTCACGGGCTTCCGGGTTTGTCACATCAATAAACTGCTCCATGCCGAAGCAATCCATTGTCACTGGAATGCCGCGATCGCAACGGACAAGCAAATCGCGTTCCATCATTTCCTGATAATGTATGGATGCACGGTCAACCGTTGGCCAAACGGAAACCATCAATTTCATACCCATTTCATTCAGCTCTTCGGCCATTTTTTTAGGGTTCGGCCAATAATTTTTATCGTAGCACCAATCTCCCTGCTGTGGCCAATGGAAGAAATCCACCACCATTACCTTGACCGGAATCTTTCGTTTATAATATTCGCGTGCGACTGCTAAAAGCTCTTCCTGCGTCTGATAGCGTAGCTTGCACTGCCAAAAACCAAGCGCATAATCCGGCATCATTGGAGGACGTCCGGTTACCGCTGTATAGTTTTCTAAAATTTCTGCAGGAGTGTCGCCGGCTGTTGCCCAATACTGAATTTCGCGGCAGGATTCCACATCCCACTCAGTAATGTTATGACCGAATGTCGCGCGGCCAACCGCCGGATTGTTCCAGAAAAATCCATAACCGAGATTAGAAATTGCAAAAGGAACGCTTGCCTGCGTGTTCTTCTGCGCCATCTCTAAGGAACATCCTTTCAGATTCAGGTATGAATGCTGATACTGACCCATGCCGAAAATTTTCTCGTCCGGATGTGCTTCAAAACGCACAGTCGTGTGGTAATTGTCGCCACCGACCGATTTGTATGTGCGTGCTGCCATCTTTACCATCACAATCTGGTCTAAATCTTCCCAGTTTTCCGTGCCGTAATCCCACGAGCGGTAATATTCCTTTAATAGGAGTTTGCCGTCTTGATTATAAAATGAAATTTTTCCAAACACAGTAATAACAGCAGTGATTTTTCCGTTCGTAATCGTAGCTCTTTTATCCTCAATCTGTATCGTGCCCTGAGTTTTCAGCGGCGTATCCAGTGCCCAATTTTTACCGGAAAATGCGTGATTCTGTGTTGCACGCACACGCAGACCAGTTCCCCAAGGAGTAATTTCAACAATTTCTTTGCGTCGCTTGAAAAGCAGGCTGCCGTCTATTTCTTTGAAGTAATTCATGTAAAACCTCCATCAAATATTCTTAAGCACATTTTACACAGTGCACCCGAAAAAACAATGAATACTGTGTTATCATGTGAGCTATATAATGATAATGTTCTTTATTAGCGGAGGTGTGTATGGCGCCATTGGCAGACAATAATTTCATAAAAAAGCGCTTGACAAAAGAGGTGAAATTATATAATATACCAATATCACTTCAATGCTTTAAAGTTCAACGGACTAAAGCAAAAGAAAAGAGGGAATAAAAATGGAAAACAAAGCAACATTAATTTCATACCGTCCAGACATCAAGGTGGTCGATTGTACAATGAGAGACGGAGGTTTAGTGAATAATTTCGCATTTGCCGACGAATTCGTAAAAGAATTATACCGTACAAATATCGCAGCTGGTGTTGACTATATGGAATTTGGCTATAAAGCATCCAAGAAAATTTTTAAAAAGGAAGATTTTGGCAAGTGGAAATTCTGCGATGAGGACGATATCCGCGCGATTGTTGGTGACAATAATTCGGATTTAAAAATTTCGGTAATGACCGATGTTGGGCGTACGGATTACAGAAATGATATTTTGCCGAAGAAGGACAGTGTGATTGATTTGATTCGTACTGCGACATATATCCACCAGATTCCGGCGGCGATTGACATGATTGAGGATGCGAAAGCAAAGGGTTATGAGACGACCGTTAACATTATGGCAGTTTCAAAAGTAAACGATGAAGACTTGACAAATGGTTTGAACCTTTTAGCCAAGAGCAGCGTAGATGTCATTTACCTTGTAGACAGCTTCGGTTCGTTCTACCCAGAGCAGATTAGACGCCTCGCGGATAAATACTTGAATGTAGCTGCAAAAACCGGTAAAAAAATTGGTATTCACGCGCACAACAATCAGCAGCTTGCTTTTGCGAACACGATTGAGGCACTAATCGATGGTGTCAGCTACTTAGATGCCACAGTAAGTGGCATGGGGCGAGGCGCCGGTAATTGCTATATGGAATCATTGCTTGGCTTCCTGAAGAATCCAAAATACAACTTAGTACCGATGATGGACTTTGTAGAAAAAGAAATGCTGCCGTTAAAGCAGTCAGGTGCAGTTTGGGGGTATGATATCCCGTATTTGTTGACTGGCATTTTAAACAGCCATCCGTCCTCCGCAATTAAATTTATCAAGGAGAAACGCACGGATTATACAAATTTTCAGCATGAGTTGTTAGACTTAGAATAATGTGATATAATGGCCACGTAGGATGAATGTTTTACGTGGCTTTGCTAAAGAATGGAGAATACAACAGATGTTAACCAGAATTGATTTTATGCCGCCGCAATATTTGAAAAAGGCAGTATATACAGGAAATCACAGCGGGATGCGTTACCGTATGGAAAAAGCGGAGGAGCAACTAAAAACAACCATATGGGCCGGCCCATATGCGTATGAAAAAATTGCTGATGAGCAGAAAGAAGAGTTTTATTCATCTTTCGATGAAACAGGTATTGCGAATGCTATTGCCTGGCTGAATCAAAAATACGAAGAGAAGCAACAGCTGTGGGATGAAGTTCCGATTCTTGGTCTAAATTCCTAATTGACAAAATGCGATAATTTGCTATAATAATTGCAGAGTGTGAAGAAAGTCACACGAAGGGGTACACCACCGCGGGTGTATTTTTTCGTGTGGCTTTCTTTTTTGTGATGACAAGGGAAAAGGACATCACACTTGAGCGAATGAGCTTTAGATGACTGCAAATCAGAACACAATTCGCGAAGCATAGGGTGTTTCTGTATATCTTTTTGAATGGAGGTAGTTATGATTGTAAACGGTAACAAAATTTCTTTGGAAGCGCCGGTAACCGTGGCTGCATTTTTAGAAGAAAAGGGGTATTTAAAAAGCAGAGTGGTTGTTGAGAAAAACGGTGATATTGTGCCCAAGGCATCTTTTGAGACGGTGTTTTTAGACGATAGGGACGAAATTGAGATTGTTCATTTTGTTGGAGGTGGATGAGAAATGCAGATTTCGAAAGAACAATATGAGAATTGTCTGGCAGAGCGCATTACCATGGAAGCATATGAAAAGCTGGCTGCCGGGCGTGTGGCCATTGCAGGACTTGGCGGTCTCGGATCCCATATTGCGATTATGTTAGCAAGATGTGGCGTTGGGAAACTGCATCTAATTGATTTTGATGAGGTCGATTTGAGTAATATTCATCGACAGGCGTATCACTTGTCGCAGATTGGAAAAAAGAAAACGGAGGCGATTGCGGAATTAATTTGCGAGATAAATCCTTATATTAAGTTACATCTCGATGACATTCGCGTCGAAAAAGAGCAGGTGGCAACACTGTTTGCCGATGAAGATATCATATGTGAAGCCTTTGATCATGCGGAAGCGAAAACAATGCTATTAGAGCAATTTCTTACCAATCGAACCGTTTGGATAGAAGAAAAGAAACTAGTAACCGCTTCCGGGATGGCAGGATTTGCGTCTGCTAATACTATAATTACCAGACAAGTGCTAAAAAATGTATATCAATGTGGTGATGGAGTGTCGGATATTGCGGATGACATTGGATTAACATCAGCCAGAGTAACAATATGTGCGGCTCATCAGGCCAATATGATTTTACGATTATTATTAGGAGAGAAAACTCCGTAAAACAGAAACGAGGGAACTATGGAGAAAAAAGATACATTTATATTAGGAGGAAAAGAATTTTCATCCCGCTTTATTTTGGGGTCAGGAAAATACAATGTGCAGCTTATTAAAGCAGCTGTGGAAAATGCCGGAGCACAGATGATTACACTGGCCCTTCGTCGTGCAAACACAAAGGATGCAGAGAATATTTTAGATCATATTCCGGAGGGAATCACATTATTGCCGAACACTTCCGGTGCTAGAAATGCCAAAGAGGCAGTGCGTATTGCACGTCTCGCCAGAGAACTTGGGTGCGGAAATTTTGTAAAAGTAGAGGTCATTCATGATTCAAAATATTTACTGCCGGACAATTACGAGACAATTAAAGCGACCGAACAGTTGGCTGCGGAAGGATTTGTTGTGCTTCCTTATATGTATCCGGATTTAAATGTAGCGAGAGACCTAATGAGTGCCGGGGCGGCAGCCATTATGCCGTTAGCTGCTCCGATTGGCTCCAATAAGGGGCTTGCTACCAAAGATTTTATCCGCATATTAATTGAAGAAATTGACCTTCCGATTATCGTGGATGCAGGTATCGGTCGGCCGTCGCAAGCATGCGAGGCGATGGAGATGGGGTGCGCGGCTGTGATGGCAAATACGGCGATTGCGACCGCAGGTGACATTCCGAGGATGGCAAAAGCTTTTCATCTCGCCATTGAAGCGGGCAGAAGTGCATATTTATCCGGACTTGGCAGGGTGTTAGAAAAAGGTGGTTCCGCCTCCTCACCGCTGACCGGATTTTTGCAAGATTAACAGGAGGCAGTAAAATGGAACGCACAAATCATATGGAATATATGGATGGGATGGAGATTATTAAAAGTGACATAATGCAAAAAGTAATCAATAAGATGCATCACTACCAGCCGGGGAAATATACTGCGGAAGATGTTAGGCAAGCATTACAACGTGAATATTGCACGGTGGAAGACTTTGCAGCACTCCTTTCGCCGGCCGCAGAACCGTATTTAGAGCAGATGGCGCAAAGAGCCAAACTGGAAACGCGAAAACATTTCGGAAATTCCGTTTATTTATTCACACCGCTTTATCTTTCGAATTATTGTGAGAATCATTGTGTTTACTGTGGCTTTAACTGTTATAACCATATTAAGCGTGCAAAATTGAGCATAGAAGAGATAGAGAAAGAAATGCGGGCGATTGCAGCTAGTGGGCTGGAAGAAATTCTATTATTGACCGGTGAAAGCAGAAAAATGGCAGATATCACTTACATCGGAGAAGCCTGCAAAATCGCACGGAAATATTTTAAAATGGTAGGGCTCGAAGTCTATCCGATGAATTCTGACGAGTACGCATATCTCCATGCGTGCGGCGCTGATTTCGTGACCGTGTTTCAGGAAACTTATGATTCTGACCAATACGAGACACTGCATCTGGCCGGACACAAGAGAGTGTTTCCATACCGTTTCCATGCGCAGGAACGTGCACTGATGGGCGGTATGCGCGGTGTGGCCTTTGCTGCACTTTTAGGCCTTGCTGATTTTAGAAAAGATGCTTTTGCAACCGGCATTCACGCGTATTTTATTCAGAATAAGTATCCATGGGCGGAGATTTCTTTCTCCTGTCCGCGTCTGCGGCCAATTGTAAATAATGACAAAATTAATCCTAAGGATGTGCATGAAACGCAGCTTTTGCAAATTATGATGGCTTACCGCATTTTTATGCCATTTGCAGGAATGACGATTTCCACAAGAGAA
Source organism: Lachnospiraceae bacterium (assembly GCA_015057275.1). GTDB lineage: Bacteria > Bacillota > Clostridia > Lachnospirales > Lachnospiraceae > SIG308. The sequence continues at coordinate 101,014 of SVEO01000006.1, forward strand.
CGTGCGGGTTTTCGTGATAACGTGGTCGGTATGACAGCAACCAAAATATCGGCGGGAGTCAGCACCGGAATCGGGAATCATGGTGAAAATGATGTGGAGAAGGGAGACGTCCAGTTTGAAATAGCAGACAGAAGAAATGTAGAGGAAGTGTGCTGTGCATTAAGAGAACATGGATTGCAGCCGGTGATGAATGATTATGTATATGTATAAAAAGATACTTGTAACAAATCGAAAAATTTGTAAAATTGATTTAATATCGCAGTTAAATCACCTGGCCCAGTTATGGGATAAGGAAAATGCAATGAAACCGGAACGCATCATTTTGCGAGAAAAGGATTTATCAAAAACACAATATGAGATGCTTGCAAAAGAGGTGCTACAATTCTGTGAGAAAAATCAACTGATATTAACAGCACATACCCATTTGGATATCACAAAAAAAATCGCCTGTAAACATCTGCATCTTTCATTTCCGGCTTTTCGGGAATATGTTCCACAGATTGCAAAGATGAAAGCAGAACAGACCCTCTGCGAAGTGGGGGTATCGGTACATTCAATAGAAGAAGCAATCTATGTTATGAGACATGGCGGCGATTATCTTACGGCGGGGCATATTTTTGCAACAGATTGTAAAAAAGGTCTCCCGCCGCGAGGTCTCTCCTTTTTAGAAAAAATTTGCCGTGAGGTACCCATTCCGGTATACGCAATCGGCGGTATACAGCTTAGAGAATGTGAAAAAATGGAAGCTTGTAGGCAGGTTGGTGTAGCAGGAGTTTGCATTATGTCGGATTACATGAAATTGTAAATAAAAAAATTATTAAAAGTTGTTGACAGAATGAAAATTGTTTGATAGTATACACGACGTTGCGGTTAAAAATATGCCGTAGCAACAACAAAGTTGTTTAAAAAATGAAGTGAAAAAATCTTTGAAAAAACCCGAAAAAAGTGCTTGACAAAGTACACGGGTTTTAGTAGAATGAACAAGCTGTCGCAAAACGGACAGCAAGAGTTCGTCAAGTGGGAACTCATAGAACCTTGAAAACTGAACAGTAAACCATCCCTGAAGATTTCTAAAAAAAGCTTATAAAAAATAA